>NZ_JBHSFO010000006.1:0-155794 GCF_042654025.1 Rhodococcus kronopolitis
GCACAACCATACATGATGGTGTGACTTCGGATTTACCAGGCTCTTACGTCCAACCTCGTGTCCCGTGCCTCTCGGTCCGGGTCGGTGTCCGTGTCGCTCTGACTCGACAAAAGTTACGTGACCGTGAACGGATAGGCAAATCGCCTGGTCAGGACGTCGCCACTGCCCGTGGAAGCCAACATGCCGACCAGATCCGCAGATATCGTGGTCACCATGCTCCTCGCACCTCGGTACGGGCAGGCCTCGTTGGCAGACCTGATCCCCTCCGCACTCGCGTACCTGGACGTTCCCGGCGAGACCGACCGAATCGGTCTCGACCTGGACGGCATCTCCCGGGTCTGTGTCCTCCTCGTGGACGGGCTCGGCGCAGAACTCCTTGCGGCACACCCCCGCCAGGCACCGTTCCTGTCCCAGTCGGCCGGCCGGCACCTGACTGCCGGCTTCCCCACCACCACCTCGACGAGCCTCTCCTCGATCGGCACCGGACTGCCGTCCGGCGAGCACGGGGTGGTCGGCTACCTGATCGCGGCCGAGGGCCAGGACCGCCTGATGAATCCGCTCAAATGGCGACTGCACGGCGCCGGCCCCCGCGTCGACCTGCTCCAGGAACTCGTCCCCGAGCAGTTCCAGCCCACCCCCACCGCATTCGAGCGGGCAGCACAACACGGCATCACCGTGACCCGGGTGGGCCCGCCGTACCAGTACGAGTCGGGCCTGACCCGCGCCGTGCTGCGAGGTGGCACCTTTGTGCCGAGCTTCTCGATGGGCGATCTGGTCGACGGTGCGGCCACCGCGTTGCGCGCGGCGGAGCGCACTCTCGTCTACGCCTATCACGGCGAACTCGACCTGACCGGGCACGCGCGCGGCGCCTGCTCGGAGGCCTGGGCGCTCGAGCTCGCGCAGGTGGACCTGCTGGTCCGACAGCTCGCGGATCGACTCCCCGCCGACGCGGCGCTGATCGTGACCGCCGACCACGGCATGGTGGACGTGCGGTCGCCCGTCGACCTCGACGCCCTCCCCGAACTGCACGACGGTGTCCGGCTGATCGGCGGCGAGCCGCGGGCCCGCCACGTCTACACCGACGACGGTGCCGCGGCCGGCGTTGCGGCCCGCTGGCGGGACCGGTTCGGCGAGGACTACGAAGTGCTCACCCGCGCGGATGCGATCGCCAACGGGTGGTTCGGCCCGGTCGTGACCCCTGCGGCCCACCGCCGAATCGGTGACGTGATCGCGCTGGCCCGAGACACCGGGGCGCTGATCCGGACCGCCGCGGAGCCGCTGCAGTCCAGGTTGATCGGACACCACGGCTCGCTCACCTCGGCGGAACTGCACGTGCCGTTGCTGACCTTCCGGCGTTGAGAACCGCGTCGGGAGTACCGGTCGGCGGCGGGTGCCGACCCGGGTAAGCCCCCGGCGGCTCTCCTCCACCGGGGGCTTACCCGTTGATGTACGCGGACTCCGCGTCGCGTGTCAGCTCCAGCTGGCCGCCGCGCTGTTGTTGGTCGCGTTCATGTCGTCGTTGCCGGCACCAACCGCGCGGCCGATCGCCTCGAGCACCATGTTCAAGTCGTTCGCCGCGGTGTCCCACTTGGCCTGCTGGGCCTGATAGGCCTCCGATGCCGTCCCCTCCCACTCGGCGACCAACGGTGCGAGGTAGCTCTTGAGGTCCGCCAACTTGCCGTTGATGTTGCCGCTGCTTGCGGCGATGTCCGCCCGGGCGCCGTCGATGGCCCCGAACGTGTAACGCATGGTTCCGCTCATGTCTCCCCCTACACAATGTGAATCGAAGTTGGCCTGCGCCCAAGGGCGCGGACTCAGATGTTCAGGCCGCCGCCGGCGCCGCTGATAGCGCTGGTGTGGTCGTCCTGCGCCGCCGCGTATGCGACGCCGTTGGCCCGGATGTTCTCGCTGATCGCAAGCAGCGACTCGTTGAGCCGCTTGGCGCTGGAATCCCAACGAGCCATCAGGTTGTCGAAGGCGACCTTCGCCGCGCCCTCCCAGGCACCGTTGACCGCAGCGAGCCTGCCCTGCAGCGACGACAGCTGCGCCTGGATGTCCACGTTCACATCACCGACGTGCCGCGACGCGGACTCCATCGTTTCCGTCGTGGTCCTCATCTGACCGCTCATGCCCCACTCCTCACTTCTCGTCCCGTGTCCAAGGGGTTCGGGTCCGGGTGGACCTGGCTCGGACCGCGCCTACACAGGGTTGGACGCGGTGCGAGTGCGGTTCGGTTCCGCCGAGGCCCCGACTACTTCGTGCACCCGCCGTCACGGCCGGTCGACCGTCACCGCCACCGAACGAATCACCTGCTCACACGGCTCGACGAGGTCCGGCCATCGATCGATCGTCGTCTGGCATCCGATGCTGACCTGCAACCCGTCGACGACAAGAACCCGCCAGCGCACCTCCGAGTCCGGATCGGGGACCTCGCGATAGGTCAGCAGCTCTCGCCCACCTGACTCCTCTAGGCCAAAATCCCGAAAGATGCCGGGCCGCTGCGCAATCCGCCGCCGCAACGCATCGGCGACGGCATCGAGGTCAGCCCCCGGCTCGAGTTCCTTCTGCACCACCAGGATCCGTGCCGGGGCACCGTCGTCGCGAACGAACTCGAGCCGATCCTCGCGACGCCCCTCGGCGCGCTCGCCCCACCCCGGCGGCACCGGGACGGCCACCCGGCCCGTGTTCGACCGCTCGACGGGCTCGGGCACCGCAACACCGACGGCCGCCGGCACCGACAACGGCGGCGACGGCGACGGCGACGGCGACGGCGTCTCTGGATGCGGCGACTCCGGACTCAACCCCACGACGACCGCCGCGGCGGCGAGTGCCACGAGCGCCGAACCTACCGACACACCCGCCCCGATCCGCAGCCACCGACGTCTCGGGGGAACGAACTCGGCGGCACCCGGCGACGGTGATTCCGGCGGGGTCGTGGGCCGCCGCTCCCGGGCCAACGCCAGCGCACCCGCCACCACCTGCGAACCAGTGACCGCGCGCACGACGGTGGCCGGGCTGCCCGCGGAATCCAGGGCCTTGCGCAGCACCTGTCGATCGTGCGTGGACAGTTCACCGGTCACCAGCACCCACGGCGGCCATGCCTGGCATGCCTCGCGCAGCGGCGCCGCTGAATCGCCCTCAGATCCGCGGACCGCCGGACCCGCGTCCGCGCGGCCGGCGATGTCCGCCGATCCCCATTCACCGAGGTGGATGCAGTCCGCGGATCCACCGATGGTCAGCGTCGACGTCAGGCGCCCAACGTCGAGCACCGCGACCTCTGTGTCGTCGCCGGTACCGACCGCCCGGCGGACCGCCTCCGGCAGCGGAACCAGGACGACCTCGCGGCCGACTGATCGACCGGCTGCGGCGAGGCTGTCCCGACGGAGCCGGCCCCAGTTCGCCGGGTGCGTGAGAACCACCACGTCCACGACCTCGGCGCACCCGGACCCGGCCGCCGCGTGCGCAAGCAGACCCACGAGCACCTCCGCCATCTCCAGCATCTCGCGGCCGACGGCAAGAAGTCGGTCGTCGATGTACCTCACCGGGTGCCGCTCGTAGGACGCGGGCCCGAGGCCGCGCGGCGCTTCGCCGAACGCCATACCCGACTCGACAACGAATACGGTTGCTGGACAGTTGAACTCAACATCACCGCAGCGTGCCCACACCGTGGATTCGGTCAGGTGCACCCCCAGCAGTCGGTGTGCCCTCACAGCGCGTCCAGCCACGCAACCTGGATCAGCGAGGACCCGGCCCGGGTGATGAGCGTGCCACGGCCCGCGGGCATCTCGCTTGCGCGGACGGCACCGATCAACGCGCCCTCGTCCCGGCTGCCGTCCATCACCAGACCGACGGGTACCAGCTCCCGGACCCTCGCAAGCACCGGCTCGTACAGGGCGCGGGCCGCCCCCGCGGTCCGACGCGCCAGGACCAGATGCAGCCCGATGTCACGCGCGTGCGGCAGATAGTCCAGCAGCGGGGCCAGCGGGTTGCCGCTGGCCGTGGCAACGAGGTCGTAGTCGTCCACCACGACGTAGATCTCCGGCCCGCTCCACCAGGTCCGGTCACGCATCTGCTGGGGAGTGATCTCCGGGCCCGGCATCCGGCCGGCGAGGATCCCGGCAAGCTCGGCGATCATCGGGGTCAGTGCTGTCGACGACGCCGCGTACCCCGCGAGGTGGTCGCCCTCGACGACACCGAGCATGGTTCGCCGGTAGTCGGCGAGGACGATCTTCGCCTGAGCCGCGGTGTTCGATTCGACGAGACCCGAACAGATCCCCCGCAACAGCGTGGTCTTGCCGCAGGAACCGTCGCCGAACACCAGCAGGTGCGACTGGTCGGTGAGGTCGACGGAAGCCGGGGCCAGTTCTGCCTCGTCGATGCCGATCGGGATCCGCAGCCACGGCTGGTCCCGCCCAGTCGGCGGCCACTGCGGCAGCGCCGCAAGCACTTCGGGGCGTCCGCACCTGGCCGGCAACATCCGGACGGGTGGGGCACCGGCACCGGGCCACGCGGCGACCACTCGCGCCACCGCATCGACGACGCCGACGACCAGGTCAGCGCTGGTCGCCACTCCGTCCATCCGGGGCAGTGCGGTCAGCAAGTGCAGGCCCTCGCGGGTCATGCCCCGGCCCGGCCTGCCGTCCGGCACCCGGGACGCCTTGGCCCTCCCCATGTCCGAGTCCGACGGGTCGCCGAGCCTCAGTTCGATCCTGGTCCCCAACTGGTCCTTGAGCGCCGGCCGGATCTCGCCCCAGCGTGACGCGGTGACCACGACGTGCACACCGAACGACAGGCCCTGACCGGCGATCGCGCCAATCGTCGCCTCCAGCGGTTCGAAGTCCTGCCGGATGCCCGGCCAGCCGTCGATCACCAAGAACACGTCACCGAAGTCGTCCTTGCCGACGCCGACGGCACTCGACCCACCGGCCTCCCGCAGCCTCCGGAACTCGGCCATCGAGTCGATGCCGAGTTCACGAAACCGCCGCTCGCGTTGCCGCAGCACGGTGCTCATCTCCGCAACCGTGCGCCGCACCCGGTCGACGTCGAGCCGATTGGCAACCGAGCCGACGTGCGGCAGACCTGCCAGCCCCGTCAGCGTGCCGCCGCCGAAGTCCAGGCAGTAGAACTGCACCTGCCGTGGCGAGTGCGTCAGGGCCATCGACATGATCAGCGTGCGCAGCGCGGTGGACTTGCCGGACTGCGGCCCACCGACAACGGCGACGTTGCCCTGCGAGCCGGACAGGTCGACCACGAGCGGCGCGCGGCACTGGTCATAGGGTCTGTCGACCACGCCGATCGATGCCCGTAGGTCACCGAACCCGAATCTCGACGCCGCCACGGACGGGATCGGCAGCAGCTGGTCCAACGTCGGCGGATCCGTCAGCGGCGGCAGCCACACCTGGTGCGCCGCAGGCCCGTGCCCACGCACTCGGTCGACAACGGCCTCGAGCACGCTGCGCCCGGACTCCTCGTCGACCCTCGGCGACGGAGGCGGTGTCCCGTGACCGATATCCCTGTGCGACAACGGTACCGGTGCCGCACTGAACAGCAGCGGCAGCGCGTCCACCGCGGCCGACCGACTCCGGATCGGTGCGCCCGAGGCGCCGACCGCGCACGGACCCGACACGTACGCCGCCGAAAAGCGCACGATCTCCGAGGAGTCGCACTTGAGATAGCCCGCTCCCGGCGCGGCCGGCAGGTGGTAGGCGTCGGGCACCCCCAGTACAACGCGGGACTCGTTGGCGGAGAAGGTCTTGAGCCCGATCCGGTACGAGAGATGACTGTCCAGGCCGCGGAGCTTCCCCTCGTCGAGCCGCTGACTGGCCAGCAACAGGTGCATGTGCAGTGATCGCCCCAGCCTGCCGATCGCGACGAACAGGTCCGCGAACTCGGGTTGCTGGCTGAGTAGCTCGGAGAACTCGTCGACGACGATGAACAACGCGGGCAGCGGCGTCAGGTCGGCGCCTGCATACCGGGCCTTCTCGTAGTCGGAGACGTTGGTGAAATTGCCCGCCGAACGGAGCAGCTCCTGGCGGCGGTTCATCTCACCCGCCAACGCGTCCCGCATCCGGTCAACCAACGCCAGTTCCTCGGACAGGTTGGTGATCACCGTCGCGACGTGCGGTGCCTGCTCGAGCCCGAGGAAGGTGGCCCCTCCCTTGAAGTCGACCAACACCAGGTTCAGGGCCTCCGGCGAGTGGGTGGCAATCAGGCCCAGTACCAGGGTGCGCAGGAACTCGGACTTGCCGGAACCGGTGGCGCCGATGCACAGGCCGTGCGGGCCCATCCCGTTCTCCGCCGCCTCCTTGAGGTCGATCTCCACCGTCGATCCGTCCGCACCTACACCGATCGGCACCCGCAGCCGGTCCCGAGCCGACCGCGGCGCCCACGCCGACCGCGGGTCGAATTCCGCCACGTCGGCGATACCGAGCAGGTGCTGCCAGCGCGCAACGGGCGGGCCGTCCGCGGTGTCGGACTCGTTCCCCTGCTGGGCGGTGGCCCGGAACGGAGACAGCCGACGGGCGGCCGTCTCCGCCTGCGCGACGCTGAGCCCGTCGGGGACCGCAAACGTCTCGACACCGGACCCGGTTCGGGCGCCGACCGATCCGTCCTCGACGACGAGTTCGATGCCACGGGTCGCAGCCAGCGACGACACGATGCCGGCCAGGTCCACCACGGTGACCGACTCGAGTCCGTCGGCCAGTCGACTGTCGTGGTCGACGATCCCGCCATCGAGCACGACGACGACCTGGGCGAGAGTCGCGACCGCCGGCGCGCCACGCGAGTACCCCGGCCGCAGCGCCAGCAGCGGCTGCAGGGTGATGTCGAG
Source organism: Rhodococcus kronopolitis (assembly GCF_042654025.1). NCBI lineage: Bacteria > Bacillati > Actinomycetota > Actinomycetes > Mycobacteriales > Nocardiaceae > Rhodococcus > Rhodococcus kronopolitis. Next base: position 6,830 of record NZ_JBHSFO010000006.1, read on the forward strand.
CTCGGCCAGCGAACCGAAGACCATGCGACCGACCCCGACACCGTCGACCACGTCCGGGTTCGCCGTGTGCGGGAGCCACTTGGTCCACTCCCACTCTGCAGCCGTGTCGGGACCGCAGAGAATCGCGACCCGAACCTGCTCTGGCGAGTGGAAAGTGCACAGCTGCAACAGCATCGACCTCACCAGGTCGCGCGCGACGGACCGGGAACCGCCCACACCGATCGCCGCAAACCCACGTAGCGACACCGAGGTGGGCAGTTCGGGTACCACCGAATGGGTGCGGACGAACCTCCGCAGCGCGATGGCCGCGACCGGCTCGAGGTCTTCGACCGGACCGGTCTCGGGCGCGATCAGCCTGGTCGCCAACCGCTGACTGCCGGTCCCCACCCGCACGTGGCAGTAGTCGGGGTCGGTACCCCGTCGTTCCCACATCCGGTCGGTGCCGGCGAGCGTCCACAGCAGGTGCGGATCCGGGTGATTCCACTCCAGCGCGCGACGCTGCCGGTCACCGGTGTCGTAGACCTCGCCGCGCAGTTGGTCGAGGTACCGCAGGTAGTCCTTGCGGTCCTCGTCGATCTCCGCCGCCCGACTGCTGCCGCCGCCACGACCGCCACCGAGCATGCCCAGCATCGAGACGACCATCATCACCGGGAACAGCAGCGACATCGGATTCGCCGCCATCCCCGAGGTGAACATCAGCGCCACCATGCCGAGCATCGCGACCACCATCACCAGCGGCAGCATCTTGGTCAGCAGGTTCCCCGGCACCGTCTTCGGCACCTCCGGCGGCGGCTGCAGACTGAGCTCGCCGCCCGGCGTGCGCGGCTCCTCCCGCCGAGCCTTGCGTACGAAGCGCACAGTGCTCACGCGCGTCCACCCCCATGATCTTCGCGTTGTGCCGACGTCCGTCCCGCCCCCCGGGCCGATGCGTCGACGTCGAAGGCTAGCGGATTTCAATTCCGACAAAGCCGCATTCCCGAGAATCTCCGGTGTCGTAGAGTGCGTGCGTGTTCCCACGCGGGGGCACCGCGGGTGGGGACCCGCGTGCCAGGGGGGACAGACCAGGATGAACAGTCTTGACTCGACCGGTTCGCCGGCCGTCGCGTCGACCGGCGGAAATGCCGACGGAAATGCCGAGCTGTGCCGGTTGACGGTTCGCACCGAACACACTCAGGTCGATCTCGCAGTGCCGACCGAGGTGCCGGTGGCGATGCTCGTTCCCGGGATCGTCGACCTGCTCGACCAACACAACAACTCCACAATTCATTACAGTGCAGCTACTTTCGACGAATCTGCCGACGACTCCGGGGTCACCCGATGGGCGCTGTCCCGAATCGGCCAGGAGCCGCTGGCCGCGACGGCGACCCTGGCCGAACATGGCGTTCGCGACGGCGAAATGCTGCTCCTGGCGGCCGCGGCGCGCAGTGCACCGCCCCCGCTGTTCGACGACCTCATGCACAACGTCGCGGCCGTGGACGCCGAACGCTACCGACGCTGGGATGCGGCTTCCGCGCGCGCCATGGGCACGGTGGTCGCCGCTGCCGCGACCGGCACCGGGTCAGCCGCACTCCTCGTCGCCCGCAGCGACGGTGACGGCATCCTCGGAGCCCTGACCGCGCTCGCGGTGGCCGTCCTGGCGGCCACCGCCGGGGCGGTGTTCAGTCGGGTCTACCGGGATCACGCGGCCGCCGTGGCACTCGTCGGATGTGCCCTGCCGATGTCCGCTGCGGGCGGGGCCCTGCTGGTTCCCGGCGGCCTCGGTGCCGCCCACCTCTTCCTCGGCGCCGCGACCTGCGCGGCCTTCGCGGTCCTCGCGCTCCGAGCCAGCGGGGTTGGCCTGGCACTGTGCACCGGCACCGCTGCCGCCGCAACCCTGTTGGGCGCGGCGGCGGGCACCGCCACCCTGACCGAGCAGCCACCTCACGCAATCGGGGCGGTGCTCGCGGCAACGGCGCTGGCCGGCCTGGCGGCCGCCCCACGACTGTCGATCCTGTTGGCAACGCTGCCGCTGCCGCCGGTCCCCTCGCCCGGTGCGCCGCTGGAATCCGCGGAGTTCGCGGATCCGGCCCCGGGCGGGGTACCGGCCGCGTTCGTGGATCTCGAGGTCCGCACCCGACGGGCCCGCCGGTACCTCACGGGACTGGTAGCCGCGATGAGCCTGACCACGGTCGCCGGTGCGCTGGTCGCCGCACGCGCCTTCTCCGGGGACGGCATCTACTGGCCCGGAACGGCGTTCGCGGCGACCTGCGCAGCAGTGCTGATGCTGCGTGGTCGCGGCCACTCGAGCCTGGGTCCGGCCACCGCCCTGATCGGCGGCGGCGCCCTGCTGCTCGCGCTGGCCCTCACCGGTACCGCCGCGGCCGGCACCGCACCACCGGTCGCCGTGTTCGCGCTCGCCGTGCTGGGCGCGGGTGCCTCGCTCACCCTCGGCATGCTCGCACCCGCGCACTCCTTCTCGCCGGTCCAGCGCCGCGGGGTCGAGGTCCTCGACTACGCGGCGATCGCCGCGGTGGTGCCGTTGGCCTGCTGGGTGTCCGGCCTCTTCGCCACGATGCGCGGGCTGTGACCGCGCGGACCCGCCGAGCTCCGGTCGCGGTCGTGCTGGCGGGGTTCGTCATGCTCGGTCCGGGCACCGCCACCGCGGGACTGATCGGGTCCGGCATCGCAGCCGCGGTGCTGCCGCCCAGCGTCGACCCGTCCCGGCTGCCACCGAACGTCCCGCCGGTACCGCTGGCCACCGAGCTTCGCGACCCCTGTACGGAGACCTCGCCGGTCAGCGACCCGGCACCGGTTCCTGCCCCGCAGCGGACACTGGACCTGGAGTCGGTGTGGCCGTTGACAACCGGGCGTGGACAGTTGGTCGCCGTCGTCGACACCGGGGTCGCGCGGCATCAGCGGCTTCCCGGACTGGTCGCCGGCGGTGACTACGTCTCCGCCGGCGACGGTACCGAGGACTGCGATGCGCACGGCACCCTGGTCGCCGGGATCATCGCCGCAGCCCGCGACGACTCCACCGGGTTCGCCGGGGTCGCGCCGGATGCCCGCATCCTGACAATTCGACAGTCCAGCAACATCTACCGGGAGGTGCGTGGCGGCCGGAGCGCCGAGGGACGAAATGCGCGAGGCGCCGGCGATGTCGGCACCCTCGCGCGTGCCATCCGCCGGGCCGCGGACCTCGGCGCGAGCGTTGTCAACATCTCCGAGGTCGCCTGCCTGCCCGCGGGTACCGACGACGGTGGCACTCTGGGCGCCGCAGTGGACTACGCATCGCGGGTCAAGGACGTCGTGCTGGTCGCCGCGGCGGGGAATCTCGATTCGGATTCCTGCCGGAACTCGAATCCGCCGCCGAACCCCGCTGAACCACATGCGAATCCGTGGGACTCGGTCGTCACCGTGGCCACCCCCGCCTGGTACGACGACCAGGTGCTCACCGTCGGGTCGGTCGACCCGGACGGACGCTCGTCCCCGTTCACAGTGCCGGGGCCATGGGTGGACGTCGCAGCGCCCGGCACCGGCATCACCTCGCTGGATCCGCGACGGACGCGGGCGTCCGACGTCACCGACGGCAGGAACGGCGGCACCGTGCAGGGCACCAGCTTCGCCGCACCGTACGTCGCGGGGACCGTCGCACTGGTCCGGGCGCGTCACCCACAGCTCACCGCCCGCCAGGTGATGGACCGGATCGAGGCGACCGCCCACCGGCCGGCCGACGGCTGGAACCCGTACGTCGGCCATGGGGTCGTCGACCCGCTGGCCGCAGTGACCGCCGAGACCGCTTCGGCCCCAATCGGTCCCGATCCGTCGTCACGGGAACTGGCCATCACCGGAGCCGTCGCCCCGCAGGACCCGCGCCCCCGTACCACCGCGCTCTTCGGGGCGATCGCGGTCGGCTCGGCGCTGGGCGTCGGCCTGCTTGCGTCGTTCCCGCTGCGCCGGATCCGTCAGCGAGCGGGGTCCGACACCGCCACCGGATGATCGTCCGGCGCCACACCGTCGTGGGCCAGGAATGCCGCCTGCCGCGCCAGGGTCGGTCCAGATGCAAGCAGTGAGAGGATCTGCCACGGGGCCGGGGACCCGGGAGCGGAGAATCCGAGAGCCTTTGCCGCCTCGGCATTCTCGATGCCGAACCGCACGCCGGTGTCCGCGACGAAGAACAATGCTCCGGACCGTTCGCTCGTCGGCGTGACACCGGTGGAGTGGACCAGTCCGCCGCTGCCCGGGCGGAGGTAGGCGGAGTCGGCGTTCTCGCCCGTGCCGTCGGCCTGGGCGAGAACGACGGGGCGGGCCCCGTCCGGGAGCGGAAGCGCGTTGCCTGCGATCACACTGATCGACGCGCGCAACCCACCCGGCGCCTCTTCGGCACCCGGAACCGGCTTCCAGGACAGGCAGCTGACCGGACTGCCTGCGGACCCCACGATTTCCGGTGCCTCCAAGGGAAAGCTGGACACCGCGAGATCCTCGGACCGCGGCAACCGCGACACCAGATCCGGCGTGACGGTGTCGGTGGCCGCATCGCCCTGCGAATCCGAGTACCGGATCAGGTCTGCGGTGGCCTGACCGACGCGCTGCAGGCCACCGCGGAGCAGGACGTAGAACGCGGTCTCCCCCGCGCCTCGAACCTGCACCACCGAGCCGACGGTCTTGCCCCCCAGCGAGTACGACGGAAGTTCTCCCCTGCCGTCAATCTGTGGCGGCGTCAGTGCCGGCGCCTCCGGGATGGCCGCGAGCAGCCCGGCGCTGACCGGCCGCGGTTCGACGCCGTCGAGCCCGAAGGCCAGCGAGACCGCGTGGTCGTCGAGGTCGACCCGGCTCCGCGTTCCGGCCCGGACCAGGAAGACGCCACCGCTTCCGCGCGCCAACAGCGCCTGCGAGTCCGTGAGTGCGGCCGCCTGCTCACCGAGTACGGGGTCAACGCCGAGTACCGCGGTGCTCACCACCCGGTTGCCACCGGCGTCGAGGGTGTCGCACACCGACCAGGACGAGAGTTCCCCGTCCGGAAGCGCCGACGGCGCACCGGGAATGCCCACCAGGGCCCCGCGCGGCCGGCTGCCCAGCTCGGACTCTTTAACCGTCACCGGGGCCGCCGAACTACCCGAGATCAGCCGAGCCGATGCCAGGTTGAGCGCCGGGTGCAGGGTGTCGCCGAGCGCGACGAACATCGCGCCGGAGTCCTTGCCCACGACAATCGGGGCATCACCGATCCGGTCCTGCGGCCGGACCAGTGCCAGCGCGGCACACGCGGCCAGGCCCACTACCGCGACGACGGCCCCCACCGTCATCGCCCTCGACTGGCTACGCATCGGATCGTGCAGCATTCGCACGTCCCTGCGCACCAGCGCATGTTCCATCCGGCGTACCAGGAAGCGGTATCCGCTCACCTGGACGCGTGTGGTCGGCTGTGCAGCCATGGTCCCTCCCCCGCGACGGCCCACATTGACGCGTCGCACACAGTACAGTGACCGTCGGCCGGAGCAGGGGTAAATGCGCCGGTCGTGGGGACCGGCGCATGGGGATGCCCGGAGGGGAACGGGGGATGGGCGTGTTTCGACGACGGGGGCGGAGTCGGCGGGTACAGCCGCGAGTATCGGCCCGCACACTGGTGTGCGCACAGCTGCTGGCGGCGGGCGGGGCGGTGGTCGGCGCCCTGACGGGGCTGACCTGGTGGCAAGGGCTACTGGTGGCCGCCGCGGTCACCGCGGTGGGGCTGACTCCGGTACGCGGACGCTGCCTGCTCGCCTGGGTTGCCGCAGCCTGGGACTATCGCACCCCGCCGCGCGCAATACCGTTGATCGTCAACGACTTCCGGCAGGACGACGCACCTTCGATCGGGCTCCGCTGGGACCTCGACACCGCCCGTGACGGCACCACAGCACTGTTGGCGGTCATCGAGGTGACGCCCGGTGTCGGCGCCGTGACCGAGCCGACCAGGCAGTCCGTCGGGGCCGGCCACCGGCTGCCGATGTCCGTGATCGCGGCGGCGCTGAGCCACCACGACCTGCGGCTCAGCGGAATCGACGTCGTCAGCCACGGCCGCCGGACCGCGGCGGGCAGCCCCGCCGCCGACGTCTACGGCCAGTTGATCGGGCCGCTGCCGGCCACGGCGCTGCGTACGGTGTGGCTGGTCCTGCGGTTCGACCCGTCCGCCGAGGCGGAGGCGGTCACCCGGCGCGGTGGTGGCCCGGCCGGCGCCGCGCGAGCAATGTCGGTGATCGCCGAGCGGACGATCCGCTCACTCGCCGCCGCGGGCTGCCCGGCACGGGTCCTCGATGCCGCCGAGATCAACTCCGCCGCACTGCAGGTCGGCCACGGATCGCGGCCGGAGCCGGGCGTCCGCGCGTGGACACACTCGCCACTGCCGGGTGCCTTCAACACCGGGTACTCGATCGACCCGCGGGCACTGACCGCGGAACTCCTTGCCGCCCTGTGGGCACAGCCGAGCCTGGGCACCACTGTCGCACTTCGGCTCCGACCCACGACAGATCCGGCGAGCGTGCGGATCGGCGCGTCGTGCCGGTTCACCACCGCGACCCGCCCGGTACGGCTCGACCTGCCCGGTCTGGTGTCGATGTCGGGCCGGCACCGCGACGCACTCGCGTCGGCGCTGCCTGCCGCCCCCGGCCACCTCGACGTCCTGACGGACTTCGAGGAATTCGACCTGTCCCGGCTCGACGCACTGGGGCTACCCGCCGCCGGATGCGGGCAGTTGATCGGGTCCGACGCCGACGGCCGAGCGCTGGCAACCCGGATCGTCGGCGCCGAGATCGGCTCGGTCGATGTCCTCGGCGAGCCCTACCTGGCCCGGCAGCTGGTCCTGCGCGCGGTCGCCACCGGCGCGCGGGTACTGGTCCGCTCCGCACGCCCGCAGGACTGGGAGCCGCTGGTGGACATCGTGGCCGCGCCGGACCGACTGCGGTTGACCCATGAGCAGCGGATCGACCCGCGATTCGACGCGGTGCTGTTCGACGGCGTCCCGGCCGCCGACCTCGGGCCGGGCGTCACCTCGATCCTGCTGCTGGACCGGCCCGGGCCACCCGGCCGCGACCAGCCGGACGTCACCGTCGTCCAACCCGGGTCGTGCGGCGATCGAATTGTGTTGCGGACGAGGCAGACCCGGGCCGAGTTGACACTGGTCACCGTACCGCCGGAATCCGCGTTCCTCGGGCGAACTCGGACCGAGTCTCGGTCCGGTCAGCCCGGGTACGCGCGCTCGGACCGAGCCGACCGTAGCGCCTCGGCCCACCAGGCGAGCTGACCGAGGAGCCGAGCCGAGCCGTCGATCGCGGCACCGTCGTCACTCTCCCCGTCCGGGCCGAACCGCTTGCGCGCCTGGTGAAAGCTCACCGTCTGCCGGACCGAAACCATGTGCACCTCGGCCACCACCTGACGCAACTGCTCGGTTGCCCGCAGGCCACCGGACAGCCCGCCGTACGAGACGAATCCGACCGGCTTGGCCCGCCACTGCTCCTTGGCGCTGTCGATGGCGTGCTTGAGCGCCGCCGGATATCCGTGGTTGTACTCGGGCGTCACCACGACGAACGCCTCGGCGGCACCGATCCGGTCCCGGAACCGATCCGACTCCGCCGTGCGCGAGAGGTCGGCGGGCAGCGCGACGTCGGCGAGGTCGGTGACCGTGGTGGCGAACTCCGGACGCTCTCGGGCGCGGCGAAGGAACCACTCGGCGACGACGGGAGCGAACCTGCCCTCCCGCACACTGCCGATGATCACTTCCAGCCGAATCGGTTCCGTTGCCACACCCCATCGAACCACGCGACCGCTCCGTCCCCGGGTCCGCCGGGTCCAGAGCAGGACGGGTCCCCGCCACGGTGTGGCGGGGACCCGTCGAGCGAGCGCGTTGGCGGACTCAGGAAGCGAAGAGCGAACCGAGCGAACCGGCGGATCCGGTCCCGCCGCCGGTCCCGCCGCCGGTCCCCTCGTCGGTGAGCGACACCGTGGTGGTCAGCGCCTTCGACGTCGACGCGGAGTGCCGGTCCGAACCCGAGAACTCGGCAGTGATCTCGTGATCGCCGACGCTGTCGAAGGTGTGCGTGAGCGTTGCCCTGCCGTCGACCACCGTGACCGGATCACCGATCGCGGTGCCGCCGTCCGTGAACTGCACGGTGCCGCCACCGGGGGCAGGCGCAACCGTGGCCTGCAGGCTCACCGCGGTTCCCACCGTCGCCGCGCCGGGCCCACTGAGCACGGTGGCGGTGGCGATGTCCCGGGACTCGACACTGACGTTGACACCCATCGGGTTGAACACCTGGCTGGCGTTCCAGGTGGCCACGTCGAACGCGAGGCCGCTGTCGAACGTGCCGGCCGCGGCAGCGTCCGGGACCCGGTAGGTGACCTCGAACGTCACATCCTTGTCCCAGGCGGTCGGGCGATCGGTCAGCAGCCAGGTACCCGAGACCGACAGCCTGTTGCCGGCGTCGTCCAGCTCCGGCGTCACCGGGGTCGTCGACGGACCCGTGAACAGTCCCGACGCGGTGACCTTGGCGCTTCCCGGCACGTACTCGAACCCGGCCGGGTGCACGTCGGTGATCTTGTTCAGGCGCCGGTCCGTGGCGTTGGTGACCTCGAAGACCGACGTGTACGTCACCGTCGCGCCGCGCCCGACGGATCCCGGCGTGACGCTCTTGGTGACCTTGACGTTGTCGCTCGACACCGTCGCCGATGCGGGAGCCGCGACCGCGGACCCACCGCCGGCCCCGAGACCGAGAGCCACCACCGCGGCGGCACCGACCACGGCCACCGTCCTGCGCATCACGAAGTGCGACATGAAATTTCCTCCCGGGTTCCGGCGCGACGACGCGCACCGGCTCGAATTGCGCGAGCAATACCCCACCTTAGCCAAGCGATAACTGGATCGGTCTCCCGGCCCATCTTCCGCGCCCGGCCGGTGGCCGCGAGTCAGGGCGTCAGGCCGTGGGTGAGCAGGGCAGCCAGTTCGCCGTAGGCCTGCGCGTCATCGAGTCCGGTCGCCGCCGACACCTGCCTGCGCTGGATCCGCACCATCGTCGAGGAGGCCACCTCGGCGACGAACGCCGCGTGCACGTCCCGGAACTCACCGGACCGCACCCCCTCGGTGATCAGTTCCTGCACACGGCGTGCGGCGAACGCTGTGTTGACCTCGTAGACCTCGCGCACCGTCGCATTCGCGGCCACGTCGTCCATGAATCGTCTCGACGCCGGACGCAACTGTTCGCCGACCGCCTCCAGGTAGGTCCGGATCCGGTCACGCGCGCCGGCCTCTCCGGCCAGCCGGCCCTCGACCTGGTCGGTGGCACCGCGGAAGAAGTGGATCGCTGCGGCGCGCACGAGTTGCTCCTTGCTCTCCGCGAGCCCGTAGAGGGTGGACTTCGAGCACCGCAGCCGGGTGGCCAGTTCATCGAGGGTGAGGTGCGCGAAGCCCTCCGCCAGGAACAGGGCACTGAGTTGGTCGAGAAGTTGCGCCCGGCGGGCAGCACCGCGAACATGGGTTGCCATACCCATAACAGTACTGCAGTATCGATTTCAGTACCGATATTGAGCCGAGGAGAACTCCATGCCCGTCGAACGACTGCTCCCCAGCCAGGAAGCGCACGACCTGATCGACCTGACCCGCGACCTCGCGGACAAGGTGCTGGCACCCCAGGTCGACGCGCACGAGAAGTCGGAGACCTTCCCCGACGGGGTGTTCCCCGCACTCGGCCGCGCGGGACTGCTCAGCCTGCCCTACCCCGAGGAGTTCGGCGGTGGTGGTCAGCCGTACGAGGTGTACCTCCAGGTACTCGAGGAGTTGGCCGCCCGCTGGGCGGCGGTGGCCGTGGCCACCAGCGTGCACAGCCTGTCCTGCTTCGCGCTCGCCACCCACGGCACCGCCGAGCAGCAGGCCAGATGGCTGCCGGAGATGCTCGGCGGCAACACGATCGGTGCCTACAGCCTCTCCGAGCCGCAGGCCGGCTCCGATGCCGCCGCCCTCAGCTGCAAGGCCATCGCCGTCGACGGCGGATTCCGCATCAACGGCGCGAAGGCCTGGATCACCAACGGCGGGCGCGCGGACTTCTACACGCTGTTCGCCCGCACCAGCGACGACGGTCCCCGGGGAATCTCCTGTTTCCTGGTCGATTCCGCGACCGAGGGCCTGAGCTTCGGCAAGCCCGAGGAGAAGATGGGCCTGCGCGCCGTGCCCACCACCTCGGCGCACTACGACGACGCCTTCGTGGATCGAGACCGGCTGATCGGCCAGACCGGCCAGGGCCTGTCCATCGCGTTCAGCGCGCTCGACTCCGGCCGGCTCGGCATCGCCGCCGTCGCGGTCGGGCTAGCGCAGGGCGCGCTCGACGACGCCGTCGCATATGCCAAGGAACGCAAGGCCTTCGGCAAGCGGATCATCGACCACCAGGGGCTCGGCTTCCTGCTCGCCGACATGGCCGCGGCCGTCGACTCCGCACGCGCGACCTACCTCGACGCGGCCCGGCGGCGCGACGCCGGACTGCCGTACTCGCGCCAGGCGAGCGTGGCCAAGCTGGTCGCCACCGACGCCGCCATGAAGGTCACCACCGACGCGGTCCAGGTCTTCGGCGGCTACGGCTACACCCAGGACTTCCCCGTCGAGCGGTACATGCGCGAAGCCAAGATCACCCAGATCTTCGAGGGCACCAACCAGATTCAGCGCCTGGTGATCGCCCGGTCGCTGGCCGGCTAGACCGGACGGTCCGCCGAGTGTGCACCTCGCGTCGCCAGCAGTAGGGCGACGCTCCGACAACGGCACGCTCGGCGGATCAGACGGCGCGGGACTCAGTCCCCGCAGCACCCACCCGGCACCGTCCGCACCTCGCGGGTGGCGGCATTGCGCGCGGCGAGCTCCTCGTTCGGCGGGTAGTCGACGGCGACCAGGGAAAGCCCGTGCGCGGGTGCGACCAGCACCGAGCTGGACCGGGACCGCTCCTGAAGCAGGGCGATCGTCCACTCCGGCGTACGACGGCCCTCCCCAACCGCGATCATCGCACCGACCAGGCTGCGCACCATCGACCAGCAGAAGGCGTCCGCGCTGACGAAGGCCGTCACGATGTCGCCCTCGCGCGACCAGTCGAAGCGCTGCAACTCGCGGACCGTCGTCGCGTTCTCCTTGCGACGGCAGAAGGCCGCGAAGTCGTGCAGGCCGAGCAGCCCCCGGGACGCCGCGCGCATCGCGTCGAGGTCCAGTTCCTTGGGCACCGAGACGGTGTCCCGGGCCCGCAACGGCTCGGCGCCGTACCGCGCGGTGGTGATCCGGTACTCGTAGTGCCGACGGATCGCCGAGAATCGCGCGTCGAAATCGGCAGGCACCACGGTGACGGCCTTGACCCGCACGTCGGGCGGCAGGAAGCGGGCAAGCCGGCGCACCAGGCGCGCCGGCTCCTCGGGTGCGACGGCCACCGGCACGTCCAGGTGCGCGACCTGACCGCTGGCATGCACGCCCGCGTCGGTGCGACCGGCAACGGTCAGCGTTACGGGCTCCCGCAGGATGGTCGACAACGACTCCTCGAGCACCCCGCACACAGTCCGGAGTCCCGGCTGGCGGGCCCAGCCGGAGAAGTCGGTGCCGTCGTAGGTGATGTCGAGGCGAAAGCGAACGAACCCGCCGTCCCGGAACGGGGCGGCGGGTTCGATCGAGGGTTCTGACGCGTTCAGCGTTAGTCCTTCTTGGCCTCGTCGGCCTCGACGACCTCGGCCTCGACCACGGGGGTCTCGACCTCGGCCTCGACGACCGCAGCCGGCTGCGAAGCCTTCACGCGACGTGCGCGATCGGCCTCGGAGGTGACGGTCTGCTCCTTGACGAGCTCGATGACCGCCATCGGCGCGTTGTCACCCTTGCGGGGCATCGTCTTGGTGATGCGGGTGTAGCCACCGTTGCGCTCCGCGTAGAACGGACCGATCTCCGCGAACAGGGTGTGCACGACATCCTTGTTGCGGATGACCTTCAGCACCTCACGACGGTGAGCCAGCGTGCCGGCCTTCGCGTGCGTGATGAGCTTCTCGGCGTAGGGCCGGACGGCCTTGGCCTTGGCCTCGGTGGTGGTGATTCGACCGTGCTCGAAGAGCGCGGTGGCCAGGTTGGCGTAGATCGCCTTCTGGTGGGAAGCCGACCCGCCGAAGCGGGCACCCTTCTTGGGCTTGGGCATGAAAATCTCCTAGTGAAGAACCTAAAGAGCTGGTCTACAGCTGTTCGGTCTCGGCGTAATCCTGGTCGTTGCCGTCGGCGTCGTTGAACGAGCCCGCATCCGTGTCGCTCCACGTCCCGGTGGCGGCGTCGTAGCCGGCAACGGTGCTGGGATCGAACGAAGCCGGGCTGTCCTTCAGTGCCAGGCCGAGCGAATGCAGCTTGACCTTCACCTCGTCGATGGACTTCTGACCGAAGTTGCGGATGTCCAGCAGATCGGACTCGGTGCGACCAACCAGCTCGCCGACGGTGTGAACACCCTCGCGCTTGAGGCAGTTGTAGGAACGGACCGTCAGGTCCAGGTCCTCGATCGGCAGTCCGAAGGAAGCGATGTGATCGGCCTCGGCGGGCGAGGGTCCGATCTCGATGCCTTCTGCTTCGACGTTCAGCTCACGGGCGAGGCCGAAGAGCTCAACCAGGGTCTTGCCCGCCGAGGCGAGCGCGTCCCGCGCGGTGATGGAGTTCTTGGTTTCCACGTCCAGCACGAGCCGATCGAAGTCGGTGCGCTGTTCGACGCGGGTGGCCTCCACCTTGTAGGTGACCTTGAGCACGGGCGAGTAGATCGAGTCGACCGGGATACGGCCGATCTCGGCGCCGGACGCCTTGTTCTGGACGGCGGGGACATAGCCGCGACCGCGCTCGACGACGAGCTCGATCTCCAGCTTTCCCTTGTCGTTCAGGGTGGCGATGTGCAGATCCGGGTTGTTCACCGTGACGCCGGCCGGGGGCACGATGTCGCCTGCGGTCACAGCGCCGGGGCCCTGCTTGCGGACGTACATGGTGACCGGCTCGTCCTCTTCGGAGCTCACGACGAGGCCCTTGAGGTTCAGGATGATGTCGGTGACATCTTCCTTCACGCCGGGGACCGTGGTGAACTCGTGGAGAACGCCGTCGATACGGATGCTGGTGACAGCAGCGCCGGGGATCGACGACAGCAGGGTGCGGCGAAGCGAGTTGCCGAGGGTGTACCCGAAGCCGGGCTCAAGGGGCTCGATGACGAACTTCGAGCGGTTGTCAGCGATGACCTCTTCGGTCAACGTGGGTCGCTGAGAAATGAGCATTCGTGTTCCTCCTGTACGGGCGTCCGCTATTTGACGCCGCGATGGATGGGTGCCTCGGTACTCGTGCGCCTCCCCGGTGGCCGTAGCCACCGGAAAGGCGCACGAATGGAAGGCATTACTTCGAGTACAGCTCCACGATCAGCTGTTCCTGCAGCGGAACAACGATCTGCGCCCGCTCCGGCTCCTGGTGGACCAGGATACGAAGACGGCCGGGAACAACCTGCAGCCACGCGGGGACCTGACGGTCGCCCACGGTCTCGCGCGCAACCTGGAACGGCAGCGTGCTCAGCGACTTCTCCTTGACATCGATGATGTCGTACTGGGAGACGCGGTAGCTGGGGATGTCGACCTTCTTGTTGTTCACGAGAAGGTGACCGTGGTTCACGAGCTGACGAGCCTGACGACGGGTACGGGCCAGACCGGCGCGGTACACGACGTTGTCGAGACGGGTCTCGAGGATGCGCAGCAGGTTCTCGCCGGTCTTACCCGGGCGACGCACCGCTTCCTTGTAGTAGCGGACGAACTGCTTCTCCATGACGCCGTAGGTGAAGCGAGCCTTCTGCTTCTCCTGCAGCTGGAGCAGGTACTCGCTCTCCTTGATCCGCGCGCGGCCGTGCTGTCCGGGCGGGTACGGACGACGCTCGAACGCCTGGTCGCCTCCAACGAGGTCGACGCGCAGACGACGCGACTTGCGGGTGATGGGGCCGGTATAACGTGCCATTTTCTAAACCTTTCCTTCCCGCTAGACCCGACGCCGCTTGGGCGGACGGCAGCCGTTGTGCGGCTGAGGGGTGACATCGGAGATGGTGCCGACCTCGAGGCCAGCGGCCTGCAGCGAACGGATCGCGGTCTCGCGTCCCGAGCCGGGGCCCTTGACGAAGACGTCGACCTTCTTCACGCCGTGCTCCTGCGCCTTGCGGGCAGCGCTCTCGGCGGCCAGCTGCGCGGCGAACGGGGTGGACTTACGCGAGCCCTTGAAGCCCACGTGTCCCGAGGACGCCCACGAGATGACATTGCCGGCCGGGTCCGTGATGGACACGATCGTGTTGTTGAAGGTGCTCTTGATGTGAGCTGCACCGTGCGGGACGTTCTTCTTGTCCCTGCGACGCGCCTTCTGGGTCTTCTTGGGACCGGTGCTACGAGACTTGGGGGGCATTACTTCGCCTTCTTCTTGCCGGCAATGGTGCGCTTCGGGCCCTTGCGGGTGCGCGCGTTGGTCTTGGTGCGCTGACCACGCACGGGCAGACCACGACGGTGGCGCAGGCCCTGGTAGCAGCCGATCTCGATCTTGCGACGGATGTCCGCCTGGACCTCGCGACGAAGGTCACCCTCGACCTTCAGCGACTCCTCGATGTACTCGCGGAGCTTGGCCAGGTCCTCGTCACCCAGATCCTTGCTGCGCATGTCCGGGTTGACCCCGGTCGCAGCGAGGATCTCCTTGGAGCGGGTACGGCCGACGCCGTAGATGTAAGTCAGTGCGATCTCCATGCGCTTCTCGCGAGGAAGATCAACACCTGAGAGACGTGCCATGAGGCATTTCCTATCGGTGTGCGGAGGTCTGCTCCCAGCCCGTCCCCTGTGTCCTCTGATCGCTCAGAGCGTCTTTCAACAAACTCAGGTGGGGCCCCGGCCTCCGTACCGGGGGTTGACCGATGCCTGCCTCGGGGCCGAAACCCGTTGGCCGTTGCGCCGGCTGGTGCTGGGAGGTCTTCTTGTCAGTTGCGTCGGGCAAGCCGATCGCAAGTCGTGCAGGTTTGGTTAGCCCTGACGCTGCTTGTGACGCAGGTTCTCGCAGATCACCATGACCCGGCCGTTACGACGGATCACCTTGCACTTCTCGCAGATCTTCTTGACGCTCGGCTGAACCTTCACGTCTGTCTAATCTCCTGTGTGTCGCCCACCGCAGGTGGACATAATTCTCCCCGGGCCAGGTGTGGTCCCGGGGAGGCTTCGTTACTTGTACCGGTAAACGATCCGGCCGCGAGAGAGGTCGTAGGGCGACAGCTCTACGACAACACGGTCCTCCGGCAGGATGCGAATGTAGTGCTGACGCATCTTGCCGCTGATGTGCGCGAGCACCTTGTGGCCGTTCTCGAGCTCAATGCGAAACATTGCATTGGGCAGCGGCTCGACCACGCGGCCCTCGACCTCGATGGCTCCGTCTTTCTTAGCCATATCCTCCGCGATCCGTTGGTGTGGGCATCGATCTCCGTTACGGTGGCACCCATGCGCTGATGAACCCGGCTTCCCGTGCGCACCACGCGTGAACGCAGGCACCCAGACGACCGGCACGCAAGACGCACCACTGGACTACCCTACCGGAGTTCGCCCACCAGGACAAATGTGACCCGGCCCGCCGGCCGGTCGCCCACACGGGCCGACCCACGAAGACAGGCACCCACGGACCGGGAACGGCCGTGGGTGCCTGTCTTTCTGGCTTACCGCGCTACTCGGGGCGCAGCGTGAGGATTCGCGGTCCGTCCTCGGTCACCGCAACGGTGTGCTCCCAGTGCGCCGCCCGGGACCCGTCGGTGGTCACGACGGTCCAGTCGTCGTCGAGCACCTCGGTGTCGGTGGTGCCGAGGGTGAGCATCGGCTCGATGGCCAGCACCGACCCGACCACCAGCTCGGGGCCCTTGCCCGGCTTTCCCTCGTTCGCGAGGAACGGGTCCATGTGCATCTCGCGGCCGATCCCGTGTCCGCCGTAGCCGTCCACGATCCCGTAGCTGCGGCCGTGTGCCTTCTCCGCTGCCCGGGTTCCGAGTTCGATCGCGTGCGAGACGTCGGTCAGCCGGTTGCCCGGCAGCATTGCCGCGATTCCGGCATCCATCGACAGCCGGGTCGCCTCGCTGAGGTCGCGATCCGCGGCGAGGTACTCCCCCACCGCGAAGGTCCATGCCGAGTCGCCGTGCCAGCCGTCGAGAATGGCCCCGCAGTCGATCGAGATCAGGTCGCCCTCCACGAGGACGTCCTCCGCGGAGGGGATCCCGTGCACCACCCGGTCGTTGACCGAAGAGCAGATCGAACCGGTGAAGCCGTGGTAACCGAGGAACGACGGCACCGCGCCGGCATCCCGGATGGTCTGCTCGGCGATCCGGTCCAGGTCCAGCGTGCTCACGCCGGGCTTGGCGGCCGCCCGAACCGCGACCAGGGTCGCACCGACGATGGCTCCCGCCGCCGCCATGGCGTCGAGTTCCCCGGCGGTGCGGAACGGGACGACCTTCTTGCGGCGGAAACCCACGACCTACCTCTTACCTGTTGCTTGTCTTGCTGGTTGCGGACGAACGGGCTACTTGCCCAGCGCGGCGAGCGCGCGGGCGTTGACGTCGTCGACCTCGCCGACTGCATCGACCGTGACGACACTGTCGGCGTAGTGGTCGAGCAGCGGTGCGGTCTCCTCACGATAGACCCGCATCCGGTTGCGGATGACGTCCTCGGTGTCGTCGGCACGACCACGACCGAGCATCCGCTCGACCACGACGTCGTCGGCGACCTCGAAGGCCAGCACGCCGTCGAGCTTGACGCCCAGACCGGCGAGGATGTCCTCGAGAGCCAGAGCCTGGTCCACCGTCCGCGGGAAACCGTCGAGAAGGAACCCGTTGACCGCGTCCGGCTCGGCGACGCGCGCCTTGACCATGTTGTTGGTGATCTCGCTGGGGACCAGGTCGCCGGCGTCCATGTACTTCTTCGCCTCGAGCCCGAGGGCGGTCTGCTGACCGATGTTCGCGCGGAACAGATCGCCCGTCGAGATGGCCGGAACGCCGAGCTTCTCCGACAGGATGGCGGCCTGAGTGCCCTTACCGGCACCGGGAGGACCAAGGAGGACAAGTCTCACTTGAGGAACCCTTCGTAGTTGCGCTGCATGAGTTGGCTCTCGATCTGCTTGACGGTGTCGAGGCCGACACTGACCAGAATCAGGACCGCCGCACCACCGAAGATGCTGCTACCCGACGCCCCCTGGGAGAGGAAGAGGTTCGGCAGCACTGCGATGAGACCGAGATAGATCGCGCCCGGCAGCGTGATGCGGCTGAGCACGTAGTTCAGGTAGTCCGCAGTCGGACGACCCGGGCGAATGCCGGGGATGAAGCCGCCGTACTTCTTCATCTCGTCCGCGCGCTCTTCGGGGTTGAAGGTGATCGCGACGTAGAAGTAGGTGAAGAAGACGATCAGCAGGAAGTAGATGAGGATGTAGACCGGGTTCGACGGGTTCACCAGGTACTCGTTGATGAGCCGCTGCCACCAGCTGGGATCCGTGGCGGAGCTCGAACCGGTGAGCTGCGCGATCAGGTTCGGCAGGTACAGCAGCGAGGACGCGAAGATCACCGGGATGACGCCGGCCTGGTTGACCTTGAGCGGCAGGTACGTCGACGAGCCGCCGTACATCTTCCGACCGACCATGCGCTTGGCGTACTGCACGGGGATGCGGCGCTGACCCTGCTCGACGAACACCACGCCCGCGATCAGTACGAGGACCGCCACCAGCACGAGGGCGAAGACGAGGCCGCCGCGGCTGTCGAGGATGGCGCCACCCTCGGAGGGCAGTCGCGATGCGATACCCGAGAAGATCAGCAGCGACATGCCGTTGCCCACGCCGCGCTCGGTGATCAGCTCGCCGAACCACATCACCAGGGCGGCGCCGGCGGTCATGACCAGCACGATGATGACCAGGCCGAAGATCGACTGGTCGTCGATGATCTCCTGCTGGCAACCCTGCAACAGCTGACCGCGCGCCGCGAGGGCGACGATGCCGGTCGACTGGAGGATCGCGAGCGCGATCGAGAGGTAGCGGGTGTACTGGGTCATCTTGACCTGGCCCGACTCGCCCTCCTTGCGGAGTTCCTCGAACCTCGGGATGACCACCGTCAGCAACTGCACGATGATGCTCGCCGTGATGTACGGCATGATGCCGATCGCGAAGATCGACAGCTGCAGCAGTGCGCCACCGGAGAACAGGTTGATCAGCGAGTAGATGCCCGCCGTTTCACCACCGGAGATCTGGTCGATGCACTGCGAGACGTTCTGGTAGTTCACACCGGGCGACGGCAACGTCGCGCCGAGTCGGTACAGGGCAATCAGGCCGAGAGTGAAGAGGATCTTCCGCCTCAGGTCGGGCGTCCTGAAGGCCGAGACAAAGGCGGAAAGCAAAGATCCTCCTGGGCACGACGGGGTGTCGCGAGCGATTTGCTCGACGGGCGAGTTGAACTCTAGAACACTAGCAGTGAGGGCGGGGCAGGCAGCCCGGCATCGCCGAATTGGCGTGCCTCGACGGACGGGCATTGTCGTCGCATGCGCCGACTGGCAGGCCATGACCCGAAACACGAACTATACAGAACACCGATGGCCGCAGCGGTGTCCACGCGGACATTGCTACGGCCATCGGTTGTTGTTCTACAGAGCAGATTTACAGCTCGGTGGTGGTTCCACCCGCAGCGGTGATCTTCTCCTTGGCGGCGCCGGTGAACTTGTTCACCGTCACCTGCACGGCGACCGTGAGCTCGCCGTCGCCGAGAACCTTGACGAGCTGGTTGCGGCGAACCGCACCGGCCTCGACGAGATCCTGGACGCCGATCGTGCCACCGTTCGGGAACAGCCGGGCGATGTCGCCGACGTTCACGACCTGGTACTCGGTGCGGAAGGGGTTCTTGAAGCCCTTCAGCTTGGGCAGACGCATGTGCAGCGGCATCTGTCCACCCTCGAAGCCCACGCGCACGGTGTTACGTGCCTTGGTGCCCTTGGTACCGCGACCAGCGGTCTTGCCACGCTTGCCACCCTCACCGCGACCAACGCGGATCTTGGTGGACTTGGAGCCCGGGGCCGGGCGCAGGTGATGCAGTTTGATGGTCATGGTTAGACCTCCTCAACGGTTACGAGGTGGCGCACCACGTTGATCAGACCGCGGTTCTGCGCGTTGTCCTCACGGACGACGGTCTGACGGATGCCCTTGAGACCGAGCGTGCGCAGAGAGTTCTTCTGGTTCTGCTTGGTCCCGATGGTGCTCTTGATCTGGGTGACCTTGAGATCTGCCATTACTTCACACTCCCAGCAGCCTGTGCGCGTGCACGCAGCATGCCGGCGGGGGCAACCTCTTCGAGGGTCAGGCCGCGGCGAGCCGCAACTTCCTCGGGACGCTGCAGACCCTTGAGCGCGGCAACGGTCGCGTGCACGACGTTGATCGCATTGTCGCTACCGAGCGACTTCGACAGGATGTCCGCGATACCCGCGCACTCCAGCACGGCACGCACCGCGCCACCGGCAATGACACCGGTACCCGGGCTGGCCGGACGGAGCATGACGACACCGGCCGCCGCCTCACCCTGGATCGGGTGGGTGATGGTCGAGCCGATCATCGGGACGCGGAAGAAGCTCTTGCGAGCCTCCTCGACACCCTTCTGGATGGCCGCGGGAACTTCCTTGGCCTTGCCGTAGCCGACACCGACGAGTCCGGCACCGTCGCCCACGATCACCAGGGCGGTGAAGCTGAAGCGACGACCACCCTTGACGACCTTCGAGACGCGGTTGATCGTGACAACGCGCTCGATGAACTGCGACTTCTCGGCAGCCTGGCCACGACGGTCGTCACGACCGCCGCCACGACGGTCGCCGCCACCGCGGTTGTCCCCGGTGTTGGGTCCATTCTGTCCGGCGGGTCCGCTGCCGCCGTCACGCCTCTGACGTCCCGGCATCAGACTGTCCTTCCATTCGAAATGTTGGTCATCAGAACTTCAACCCGCCTTCGCGAGCGGCATCCGCGAGCGCCGCGATACGACCGTGGTAGCCGTGTCCGCCGTGGTCGAAGACCACTGCATCGACGCCGGCGGCCTTCGCGCGCTCGGCGATCAGCTGACCGACCTTCGCGCTCTGGGCCTTCTTGTCGCCCTCGACGCCACGCAGGTCCGGCTCGATGGTCGACGCGGCGGCCAACGTGCGGCCGGCCAGGTCGTCCACGAGCTGAACGTGGATGTGGCGAGAAGACCGGTTCACGACCAGGCGCGGACGCTCGGGGGTGCCGGAGATCTTCTTGCGAAGACGGAAGTGACGACGCGTCTTCGCGAGACGACGCGTGGTGGACGCATCCTTGCCGAGCGGAATCCGCTTGGCCTTCTGGTTTGCAGTCTGGCTCATATCACTTACCCGTCTTTCCGACCTTGCGGCGGATCTGCTCACCCTCGTAGCGAACGCCCTTGCCCTTGTACGGGTCCGGACGACGCAGACGACGGATGTTGGCCGAGATCTGGCCGACCTGCTGCTTGTCGATGCCGGACACCGAGAAACGGGTGGGCGACTCGACCACGAACGAGATGCCTTCCGGCGCCACGATCGGCACGGGGTGGCTGTAGCCCAGGGCGAACTCGAGGTCCTGGCCCTTGAGCGCGACGCGGTAACCGACGCCGTGAATCTCCATCTTGGTGGTGTAACCCTCGGTGACACCGGTGATGAGGTTCGCGACCAGGGTGCGCGAGAGGCCGTGCAGCGCACGGCTGCGACGCTCGTCGTCGGGACGGGTGACCAGCACCGCGCCGTCCTCGCCCTTGGCGATGGCAATCGGCTCGGAGACAGTCAGCGAGAGGGTGCCCTTGGGGCCCTTCACCGTGATGTCCTGGCCGTCGATGGTGACGTCAACGCCCGCGGGGACGGTGACCGGAATCTTTCCAATACGCGACATTGTGGTGGCCTCCCTTACCAGACGTAGGCGAGGACTTCCCCGCCTACTCCCTGCTTGGCCGCCTGGCGATCGGTGAGCAGGCCGGTGGACGTGGAGATGATCGCCACGCCGAGGCCGCCCAGAACCTTGGGCAGGTTGGTGGACTTCGCGTAAACCCGGAGACCGGGCTTGGAGACGCGACGCACGCCGGCAAGGCTGCGCTCACGGCTCGGGCCGTACTTCAGGTCGACGATGAGCGTCTTGCCCACGGCCGCGTCCTCGGTACGGAAATCGGAGATGTAGCCCTCGCGCTTGAGGATCTCGGCGATGTTCGCCTTGATCTTCGAGTGGGGAAGCTTCACCTCATCGTGGAACGCCGTGTTGGCGTTGCGCAGACGCGTCAAGAAGTCTGCAATCGGGTCTGTCATGGTCATTGGTTGACCTGTACCTTTCTCGCAGCGGTTCCCATACAACACCGATCCGTCGCCGGCGACCTCTCGGTCGCCGGCGACGGCCGGCCGTGGGCCTACCGCGAAGGGGTTTTCCTAATGAACTGGCCTACGGGACGCGGGCCAGAAGTCTGGTGTTACCAGGAGCTCTTGCGAACGCCCGGCAGCTCGCCGGCGTGGGCCATCTCGCGCAGGCAGATTCGGCAGAGGCCGAACTTGCGGAACACCGAGTGGGGACGGCCGCAACGCTGGCAGCGGGTGTAGCCGCGCACCGCGAACTTGGGCTTCTTGTTGGCCTTGTTGACCAGTGCCTTCTTCGCCATGGCTCAGTTCTCCTTGAACGGGAAGCCGAGGTGCTTGAGCAGGGCACGGCCTTCGTCGTTGTTGGTGGCGGTGGTCACGACGGTGATGTCCATACCGCGCGGGCGATCGATCTTGTCGATGTCGATCTCGTGGAACATCGACTGCTCGTTGAGACCGAAGGTGTAGTTGCCGTTACCGTCGAACTGGGTGCCGGACAGGCCGCGGAAGTCCCTGATGCGGGGCAGCGCGACGGACACGAGGCGGTCCAGGAACTCCCACATGCGATCGCCACGGAGGGTGACGCGCGCGCCGATGGGCATGCCCTCACGCAGCTTGAACTGCGCGATGGACTTGCGGGCCTTGCGGATCTCCGGCTTCTGGCCGGTGATCAGCTGGAGGTCGTTGACCGCACCGTTGATGAGCTTCGCGTCACGGGCGGCGTCGCCGACACCCATGTTGACGACAACCTTCACCACGCCGGGGATCTGCATGACGTTCGCGTAGTTGAACTCCGTGTTCAGCGCGTCCTTGATCTCGGCGCGGTAACGGAGCTTCAGACGCGGCTGAATCTTGTTCTCAGTGCTAGTCATCTCAGATGTCCTTCCCGTTCTTACGGGAGATCCGAACCCGCTTGCCGTTGTCATCGGTCCGGTAACCCACGCGAGTGGCGTTGCCGTCCGAGTCCACGACCTGCACGTTCGACACGTGAATCGGGGCCTCCTGCGTGACGATGCCGCCGACGGAGGCGCCACGCTCGTTCGCGGAGACCGCGGTGTGCTTCTTGATCCGGTTCACGCCTTCGACGAGGAGCTTCTCGGTCGCGGGGAAGGCCTGAATGACCTTGCCCTTCGCGCCCTTGTCCTTGCCGGCAATGACCAGAACGGTGTCACCCTTGTGCACCTTCATCACAGCACCTCCGGGGCGAGCGAGACGATCTTCATGAACTTCTTGTCGCGCAGCTCGCGGCCGACGGGGCCGAAGATGCGGGTACCGCGGGGATCGTGATCAGGCTTGATGAGAACGGCAGCGTTCTCGTCAAACTTGATGTACGAACCGTCCGGACGGCGACGCTCCTTGGTGGTGCGAACGATGACCGCCTTGACGATCTCGCCCTTCTTGATGTTGCCACCGGGGATGGCGTCCTTGACGGTTCCGACGATGATGTCGCCGATCCCGGCGTAGCGACGAGACGATCCGCCGAGAACGCGGATGCAGAGAATCTCCTTGGCACCCGTGTTGTCGGCGACACGCAGTCGCGACTCCTGCTGAATCACTGATCTCTCCTAAGACCTGGATTTTCTTACGCAGCGGATACCGACCCGATGCGCACGGTCTGCCGCCCCGTCCGACCGCATGCGGACATGCGGGGACAAAGGCAACCGCTCTAGTGTAGGGAACTGCTGGGCCGATGCCAAATCGACCCAGCACTCCCCCACCCGAGAGCCGACCGTGCACCGTCGCCGGCACACGCTGCTCTGACACGACAGCGGCCCGCCCCCGATGGGGAACGGGCCGCTGCACGGTGATGCTTTCCTACTTGGCCTTCTCCAGCACCTCGACCAGACGCCAGCGCTTGGTCGCCGACAGCGGTCGGGTCTCCATCAGCTGGACGCGGTCGCCGACGCCGGCGAGACCGTTCTCATCGTGCGCCTTGACCTTGGTCGTACGGCGGATGATCTTGCCGTAGAGCGGGTGCTTGACCCGGTCTTCGAGCTCGACCACGATGGTCTTCTCCATCTTGTCGGAGACCACGTAGCCGATGCGGGTCTTGCGCATGCCGCGCTCTTCACTCACTGCGCTGTCCTTCTGGTTCTCACTCATGCCGCGTCACCCGCATCGGGTCCGGCGGCGAGACCGAGCTCACGCTCACGCATGACGGTGTAGACACGCGCGATCTCGTGGCGAACGGTCCGCAGACGACGGTTGTTGTCCAACTGACCGGTCGCCATCTGGAAGCGCAGGTTGAACAGCTCTTCCTTAGACTCGCGGAGCCGGGTGACCAGCTCCTCTTCCGTGAGCTCGCGGAGCTCTGCGGCTGGGGTTCCAGTAGCCATCAGAACTGCTCCTCCCTCGTGACGATCCGGCACTTGCACGGGAGCTTGTGCATCGCGCGGGTCAGGGCCTCGCGAGCAATCTCCTCGTTGGGGTACGTCATCTCGAACATGACGCGGCCCGGCTTGACATTCGCAATCCACCACTCGGGCGAACCCTTACCGGAACCCATTCGGGTCTCGGCAGGCTTCTTCGTGAGCGGGCGATCCGGGAAGATGTTGATCCAGATCTTGCCGCCACGCTTGATGTGGCGCGTCATTGCGATACGAGCGGACTCGATCTGACGGTTTGTGATGTAGGCGGGCTCGAGAGCCTGGATGCCGTAGTCACCGAAGGTCACCTGGGTACCACCCTTGGCGGCACCGGTACGGCTCGGGTGGTGCTGCTTGCGGTGCTTGACCCGACGGGGGATCAACATTGCGTCAGCCCTCCTGATTCGTGTCGGTGGAAACCGGAGCCTCAGCGGTCGCGGTAGCGGCGCGGCCGGCCTCGGTGCTGGTCGCGGTGGTGCCCGAGGCACCGGAACGACGCGGGCGCGTGGGGCGCTCGCGACGCGGGCGGTCGCCGGCCGGGGCTGCGCCTGCGGTCAGCTCACGCTTGCCGCCGACGATGTCGCCCTTGTAGATCCAGACCTTCACGCCGATACGGCCGAAGGTGGTCTTGGCCTCGTACAGCCCGTAGTCGATGTCCGCACGCAGCGTGTGCAGCGGAACCCGACCCTCGCGGTAGAACTCCGAGCGGGACATCTCGGCGCCGCCGAGACGACCCGAGCACTGGACCCGGATGCCCTTGACGTTGGGCTGACGCATCGCAGACTGGATTGCCTTACGCATGGCGCGACGGAACGCGACACGGTTCGACAGCTGCTCGGCGACACCCTGGGCCACGAGCTGGGCCTCGGCCTCGGCGTTCTTGACCTCGAGGATGTTCAGCTGAACCTGCTTGCCGGTCAGCTTCTCCAGCTCGGCGCGGATGCGATCGGCCTCGGCGCCGCGGCGGCCGATGACGATGCCCGGACGAGCGGTGTGGATGTCGACGCGAACCCGGTCACGGGTGCGCTCGATCTCCACCTTCGCGATGCCGGCCCGCTCCATGCCCGTGGCGAGGAGCTTGCGGATGGCGACATCTTCCTTGACGTACTCCGCGTACTGCTTGTCTGCGTACCAGCGAGACTTCCAGTCGGTGGTGATGCCGAGGCGGAAGCCGTGCGGGTTGATTTTCTGGCCCACTACTGAGCACTTCCCTTCCGGCGATTGCGGGTCGAGGCGCCGGCCTTGGGCAGGCTCTCCACGATCACGGTGATGTGACTGGTCCGCTTGCGGATACGGAACGCACGTCCCTGTGCCCGCGGCTGGAACCGCTTGAGGGTTGCGCCCTCGTCCACGAACGCCGTCGCGACGACGAGCGTGCTCGGGTCCAGGTTCTGGTTGTTCTCGGCGTTCGCAGCTGCGCTGGCGATCACCTTGGCAACCGGCTCGCTGGCGGCCTGCGGTGCGAACCGCAGGATGTTCAGCGCGTCCTCGACCGAGCGCCCGCGAACCATGTCCACAACACGACGCGCCTTCATGGGGGTCACGCGCACGTGGCGCGCGATCGCCTTGGCGGTCGGGTTGGCGGTTTCGGTGTTACTCATCGCCTCTTCGCCTTCCGATCATCCTTGATGTGACCCTTGAACGTGCGGGTCGGTGCGAACTCTCCGAGCTTGTGTCCGACCATCGAGTCGGAGACGAACACGGGGACGTGCTTGCGGCCGTCGTGCACAGCGAACGTGTGCCCGATGAAATCCGGAATGATCGTGGAACGACGTGACCAGGTCTTGATGACCTGCTTGGTTCCCTTCTCGTTCTGGACGTCCACCTTCGCAAGGAGGTGGTCATCGACGAACGGGCCCTTCTTAAGGCTGCGTGGCATCCTTCACTCCCTCCTTGACTAGCGCTTGTTCTTGCCGGAACGGCGGCGACGGACGATGAGCTTGTCGCTCGGCTTGTTCGGCTTGCGGGTACGGCCCTCGGCCTGTCCCCACGGGCTGACCGGGTGGCGACCACCGGAGGTCTTGCCCTCGCCACCACCGTGCGGGTGGTCGACCGGGTTCATCACGACACCACGGACGGTCGGGCGCTTGCCCTTCCAGCGCATACGGCCGGCCTTGCCCCAGTTGATGTTCGACTGCTCGGCATTGCCGACCTCGCCGATGGAGGCGCGGCAGCGGATGTCGACGCGACGGATCTCACCGGACGGCATACGCAGCGTGGCGTAGGTGCCTTCCTTGCCCAGCAGCTGGATGCTGGCGCCTGCGGAGCGGGCCATCTTGGCACCGCCGCCCGGACGCAGCTCCACACCGTGGATGGTGGTACCGGTCGGGATGTTGCGCAGCGGCAGGTTGTTGCCCGGCTTGATGTCGGCTCCGACACCGGACTCGACCTTCGCACCCTGCTTGAGGTCCTTCGGCGCGAGAATGTAGCGCTTCTCGCCGTCGGCGTAGTGCAGCAGGGCAATGTTGGCGGTGCGGTTGGGGTCGTACTCGATGTGAGCGACCTTGGCCGGCACGCCGTCCTTGTCGTTGCGACGGAAGTCGATCAGACGGTACGCACGCTTGTGCCCGCCACCCTTGTGACGGGTGGTGATACGACCGTGTGCGTTACGTCCACCGCGACCGTGCAGCGGGCGGATAAGCGACTTCTCGGGCGTCGACCGAGTGATCTCGGCGAAGTCCGAGACGCTCGAGCCACGACGGCCCGGGGTAGTCGGCTTGTACTTACGGATTCCCATGAGTCTTCTCGTCCTCTATATCTCGTCAAGTCCCAGACGCTTACGCGACCGGGCCTCCGAAGATCTCGATGGGCTTGCTGTCGGCCGAGAGGGTCACGAGCGCGCGCTTGGTGTCCTTGCGCTTGCCGAAACCGAACTTCGTCCGCTTACGCTTGCCCTGACGGTTGGCGGTGTTGACGCTGGTCACCTTGACGCCGAAGACCTTCTCGACGGCAATCTTGATCTGCGTCTTGTTCGAGTCCGGGTGCACCAGGAAGGTGTAGGTACCCTCCTCGATCAGTCCGTAGGACTTCTCGGAGATGACCGGAGCCAGCAAGATATCGCGGGGGTCAGCGATGGTGCTCACTTGCTCTCCTCCTTGTCTGCCTGGGCGGACTCGGCCGGCCCGTGGATGTACGTGTTGAGTGCCTCGACACTGAACACGACGTCATCGCTGTTGAGCACGTCGTACGTGTTGAGCTGGTCGGGTGCAATGGGGTGCACGCCTTCCAGGTTCTGCACGCTCTTCCATGCCGCGATGTCCTCACGACCGACGACGAGCAGGACCTTCTTGCGATCGGAGATCTCGCCGAGGAACTTCTTCGCGCCCTTGGTGGACGGCGACTGCCCGGCGACGAGCTCGGTGATCACGTGAATGCGCTCGTTGCGCGCCCGGTCGGAGAGTGCACCGCGCAGAGCAGCGGCGATCATCTTCTTGGGGGTCCGCTGGCTGTAGTCACGCGGCTTCGGGCCGTGGACCGTGCCACCGCCGACGAACTGCGGTGCGCGAGTCGAGCCCTGGCGTGCGCGGCCGGTGCCCTTCTGGCGGTACGGCTTCTTGCCACCACCGCGGACATCGCCACGGGTCTTGGTGGAGTGCGTGCCCTGACGTGCCGCAGCGAGCTGCGCGACGACAACCTGGTGCATGAGCGCGATGTTGGCCGTCACGTCGAAGAGCTCGGCGGGAAGGTCGACGGTCCCGTTGGTGCCGCCGTCGGCGGTACGGACGTCGAGGGTCAGCTTGGTTGCGGTCTCGGTCATGCGGACGCACCACCCTTCACTGCGGTCTTGACGATCACGAGGCCACCCTTGCGGCCCGGGATCGCACCCTTGATGAGCAGCAGACCGTTCTCGGCGTCCACCTTGTGGACCGAGAGGTTCTGCGTCGTGATGCGGTCGTTACCCATGCGACCCGCCATGCGCATGCCCTTGAAGACACGGCCGGGGGTGGCACAGCCACCGATGGAACCGGGGCGACGGTGCACGGCCTGGGTGCCGTGCGAGGCGCCCTGACCCTTGAAGCCGTGACGCTTCATGACACCGGCGTAGCCCTTGCCCTTGCTGGTGCCGGTGACGTCGACGAAGCCGCCGTCCTCGAACAGCAGCTCGGCCGTCAGCTCCTGGCCGACCTCGTACTCCGAGGCGTCCGCAACGCGGAGCTCGACGACGTGGCGACGCGGGGTGACGCCGGCCTTGGCGAACTGGCCGGAAGTCGGCTTGTTCACCTTGCGCGGGTCGATGGCGCCGAAAGCGAGCTGCACGGCGCTGTAGCCGTCACGCTCTTCGGTACGGATCTGGGTGACGACATTGGGCCCAGCCTTCACGACGGTCACCGGGACGACCCGGTTGTTCTCGTCGAAGACCTGGGTCATGCCGAGCTTCGTGCCCAGGAGTCCCTTGATCTTGTTCTCAGTCATTGTTTTTGTCTCCGCCGCGCTCACTGGATGTTGACATCAACGCTGGCCGGCAGATCGATGCGCATGAGCGCGTCGACTGTCTTGGGCGTCGGGTCGAGGATGTCAATCAGCCGCTTGTGGGTACGCATCTCGAAGTGCTCGCGCGAGTCCTTGTACTTGTGCGGCGAGCGGATGACGCAGTACACATTCTTTTCGGTCGGCAACGGCACCGGTCCAACGACACGGGCCCCGGTACGGGTCACCGTCTCGACGATCTTGCGCGCTGACGCGTCGATCGCCTCATGGTCGTAGGCCTTGAGCCTGATGCGGATCTTCTGTCCCGCCACGCTTGTGTCCTCTTCCTTGCCGAATAGGCCCTTGTAGACCCTGGGGGCTACTTCATTCACGTAGACCCTGCTGGGGCTACCTCGTCTGCACAGTTCGTGCCCAGGCCATGAGTGTCCGAACGTTGGCGATCGAAAAGAAACCGATCCGCTGCCGCTGTTCATCTGTCATGGATCTCCGGCCCACGCGGTCGGGCGTGTCGCCCTCCCGCTCGTCCCCCGATCCGCGCTCTCGCACCGATCGGACTGGACTTACGTGCACCGGATGCGCCCGTAATGGGCACTGGGTGTAA
Source organism: Rhodococcus kronopolitis (assembly GCF_042654025.1). Classification (NCBI taxonomy): domain Bacteria; kingdom Bacillati; phylum Actinomycetota; class Actinomycetes; order Mycobacteriales; family Nocardiaceae; genus Rhodococcus; species Rhodococcus kronopolitis. The sequence goes on from NZ_JBHSFO010000006.1 coordinate 35,582, forward strand.
CTGCTTCCGTCCTGCACTGGCCCTGACCTGGCGTCCGGAGCTTTCACTCCAGGCGGACCGGGCACAGAACCCTCTTTCGCCCGACGCAGGCCGTATGAGAGCACGTCCCGGGTCAAGGCAACCTGAACAGTATGCCGCAGACCGGCAACTAGTTCAACTCCAGCACTGACGCGATCTCGGTCACAGAACCTTACTCGGGAGTAAGGTTCTGTCATGGCCATCCAGACACCCTCCCCCAGCGCCACCTACCGCAGCTGGCTGAAGCTGCCCGACAATGCATTGCGCCCGGCCCTGTTCTCACTCGGCATGTGTGTGCGGGTGCCCTACTTCGCCACCGTCCTCCCGCGCGTGACCGCGCTCGAACCCGGCCGCTGCGAGGTCCGCGCCCCGAAATGGTGGGGCGTGCACAACCACATCGGCACCTTTCACGCGATCGCGGCCTGCAACCTCGCCGAGGCCGCCATGGGCATGCTCGCCGAGGCGACCGTCCCCACCACGCACCGCTGGATCCCGAAGGCGATGAACACCCGGTACCTCGCCAAGGCCGAGTCCGGGCTGCGCGCGGTCGCGTCGTTGTCGGCACTGCCCCGTTTCGAGGAGATCACCTCGGGCACCGAGCTCACCGTGCCGGTTGCGATCTACGACAAGTCCGGTACCGAGGTGGTGCACGCCGACATCACCATCTGGCTGACGCCCGCCTGAGTCCGGCCGGCACCCGCGGTCAGGCCTCGATGCCGCCGCGGGTCCGCAGCCGACGTCGCATGTCCCACAGGTAGACGGTCCGGGGCGCGTGCCGCACCGCGGAGGGTATCCGCGGGTACACCCACGAGATCAGTGTCATCACCCGATCGAACCGGCGCTGGTCCCGTGCGGTCCACGGCAACTCGAACTGCTCGCGCAGTTGCGCCGGCAGCAACCCGGTGGTGAGCCAGCGGTACGCAGGCAGGTTCGCGCGGATGAGCATCGGCGCCGCCGCCGGATGGAACAGGTCCCGGGAGGTCGCCCGCACCTTCGCATCCACCTCGACGCGGTCGAGTTGTTCCTTCCAATAGCCGGCGAAGGCGACCCGGTCGCGCGGCCACATCCCCGGCGGTACCTGCAGCGCGGTGCCGAGCACCGCGTACTCCCGGTACAACTCGTCCGCATCGGCGTCGTCGAGCGGGCCGAACACCCGCTCGTAGAGGCTCACGGCACTCTCGTAGAGCGTCGCCGCCACCCACAGCTGCAGAGCGGGGTCGAAGGCGTTGTAGTTCTCCGCACGAACCTTCACATGCGCCTTGTTCACCATCCGCACCACCGCCGCGCGCTCGGCGTCCGTCCCGTAGACCACCGCATAGATGTAGGTCATCGTGGTCCGCAGCCGGTCGACCGAGCGGTAGGCAAAGTCGCTGTGGTCCGCGACGCCGTGCCCGACGCCCTCGTTGGCGATCTGCAGGAGGATCGCCCGGCCGCCCGCCGCGAGCATGACGGCCTCGCCGGCAAGATCCTCGATGTGTGCGGCGCGACGGCTCATGAATTCATGAAACCACAGCACGTCACTGTTCACCGCGAGACGCGCGTGATTGCTCAACCTGCTGTTTCAACTGGCAAAACTCGCAGTGGCGGTCGGCCCACCCATGCGATGTTCCGTTAACTTACGGCGACTACGGACGAGTCGGGTCACACCGGTCCGTCCCGCTCGTCCGCGGCTCATCGAGAGTCGAGACCGCCGCGTTACGGTGCTGTTCCCCACCAGGCGAACTTGCCGGTTCAATGCCCGGACACCCTCGGCACACAGATACCCGTGACATACTCGCGTGCATGTCTTCACCCCACTCTGCGGTCCTGGTCGAAGGAATCCGCAAGTCCTTCGGTGACGTGAAAGCGCTCCAGGGCGTCAGCTTCGAGGTGCCGCGCGGCACCGTGCTCGGCATCCTCGGGCCGAACGGCGCGGGAAAGACGACCACGGTCAACGTGCTCTCCACCCTGCTGCGACCCGACTCGGGGCGCGCGCTGGTCGCCGGCCACGACGTCGCCACGCAGGGCGCCGCAGTGCGCCGGTCGATCATGATGACCGGGCAGTACGCCGCGCTCGACGAGTCGCTCAACGCCCGCGAGAACCTGATCCTCTTCGGCCGACTGATGGGCCTGAACCGGCAGACCGCCAAGGCTCGCGCCCAGGAGTTGCTGGTCCAGTTCGACTTGGTCTACGCCGCGGAGCGCAAGGTTGCCGGATTTTCCGGCGGCATGCGGCGCCGCGTCGACATCGCCTGCGGACTTGTCGTGCGCCCGGAGGTGGTCTTCCTCGACGAGCCGACCACCGGCCTGGACCCCCGCAGCCGGCAGAGCGTGTGGACCCTGGTGCAGAACCTCAAGGACGAGGGCATCACCATCCTGCTCACCACGCAGTACCTCGAGGAAGCCGATGTCCTGAGCGACAACATCGTCGTCATCGACAAGGGAACCGTGATCGCCGAGGGCACCGCGGACCAGCTCAAGGAACGGACCGGCGGTAGCTTCTGCGAGGTCGTGCCGATGAGGCTCGAGGACCTGCCTCGGGTGTACGGCGTGCTCAGCAGCCTGTGCCACCCGGACTACATCTCCGAGACCGGCCACGACCGGCTGTCCATCCCGGCGCAGTACGGCGCCCAGACCCTGGCCGAGGCGCTGCGTCGACTCGACATGGCACGGATCCCGCTGGCCGACATCGCGCTGCGCCGGCCCTCGCTCGACGACGTCTTCCTGGCGCTGACCGGACAGGCTCACGTGACGAAGGACGAGGCGTCGTGACCGCGATCACCGCCGGCACCAAGACCGCGAGAACCTCCAGCGACGGGAAGCCCCCGGAGCCCCGGGCCAAGACGATGGCCCGTAGTGGGCGCCACCGTCGCCCCACGCTGTCGGGCACGCAGCAGTGGCTGGCGCTGTCCGGCCGCAGCCTGCACACCATGTGGACCAGCGGGCAGTTCCTCATCGCGGTCCTGGCTCCCGCCATCTTCACCATCGGCTTCTACCTGCCGCTGCGGTTGGTGATGCAGTTCCAGGGCATCGACTACGCACAGTTCGTGATGCCGATCATCGTGCTGCAGGCGATGGCGTTCACCGCCATCTCGGCGGCCGGACGGGCTGCCTACGAGGCCTCGAACGGCATGAACGACCGGTTCCAGACGATGCCGATCATGGCGGGCGTTCCGCTGATGTCCAGGATGACCGCGGCACTCGTGCACTGCACCATCTCGTTGATCGCGGCGCTGGTGTACGGATACATGATCGGATTCCGATTCAGCGGTGGTACCCAGAACACCCTGCTGTTCCTCGGGATGTCGCTGGCGATCGCGATGGCGCTGTCGCTGATGGGCGACCTGATCGGCACCCTGAGCAAGAGCCCCGAGATGACGAGTCAGGCGCTGACACTGCCCCAGCTGATCCTCGGCATGTTCTCGGCCGGCTTCGTGCCGGTCGCACAGTTCCCGAGCTGGTCTCAGGCGTTCGTCCGCAATCAGCCGATCTCCCAGTTCGCGATCTCCATGCGGAACATCGCCGACGGCACGATCACCATGCACATGCTGACTCCTGCCTTGCTGTGGTGTGTGGGGTTGGCCCTCGTGTTCGGTCCGCTGACGATCTGGGCGAGCGTGAGGCGAGGATGACCGACCTGCGCTCCGCGCCCCTTCCCGTCACGGATCCCGACGCATCCACGCTCGTGTTCCCGACGCCCACCGAGGTCTATCCCGAGACCTCCTGGAAGGCGCTGCTCACCCACAGCAAGCTCCAGACCGGACGACTACTGCTCCGGTCGGCCAAGGACCCGTTCACGATGCTGCAGGCGATCGTCTACCCGGCGATCATGCTCGTCATGTTCTGGGCGGTCCTGGGGATCTCGGTCACCAGGGCGACGGGCGTCAACAGCGTCTACGGGTACGCCCCGATGCTCGCCCTGGTCGGCGCGATGTTCGGGTCGATGGCCAGCGGCATGCAGCTCAAGGCGGAGTGGCGCAAGGGCCTGCTGAGCAGGTTCTGGATCCTGCCCACCCACCGGGCCGCGGGCCTGATCAGCCGACTGGTCTTCGAGGCCATCCGGATCTTGTTGACCACCGTGCTGATCATGCTGGTCGGCGTGCTCCTCGGTTTCCGTTTCAACCAGGGGGTGGTGGCGGGTGTGCTGCTGATGCTGGTCCCGCTGGTGATGGGTATCGGCTTCGCGACGATGGTGACCGCACTGTCGGTGAACTTCGCCAAGGTGCCGCTGGTGGAGCTGCTGTCCCTGATCTGCACCCTGCTGATGTTCTTCAATTCCGGCTTCGTGCCGACCGCGGCCTACCCGACCTGGCTGCAGGGATTCGTGGAGAATCAGCCGATGTCCACCGCGATCGACGCGATGCGTGGCCTGAGCCTCGGCGGTCCGGTCGCCGAACCACTGATCAAGACCACACTGTGGTCGCTCGGTGCGATCGCAATCTTTGCCTGGCCCGCGATCAACGGCTACAAGCGCGCCGCAGGCACGCCGATCTAGCCCCGGCGGACTCGCGTCCGCCACGCTCGATGCCGGGCACCCTCGACACCCCCGGATCGCCGCTTCCACGGCGATCCGGGGGTGTTCGCCGCTCCGGGTCCGTCGTCGCAGTCGACCGCACCGGACGACTGCTAGCCGAGCCACTCCCGGAGCGTCGGGCCGATCACCGTCAGCGCCTCCGGACCGAGCATCGACCAGTGCGTGGCAGGCACCGGGGTGTGCACGATCCTCCCTGTCACCGCGCCCACCCACGACTGCGGGCCCACGGTGTCGTCGGACCGGTCTCGGGCCGCCGTGAACAGCAGCAGGTCTGCGTCGACCGACTTGGGCACGTACGCCCGCATCAGCTCCGTCGAGACGACGGCCGCGGCCACCATCGACCTCAACCACTCCTCGGACACCGCTGCGAGCGGGCTGTCGCCTGCGCCACGCAGCAGCGCGAGCAGGTCGTCGATGCCGGCGGTCTGCGGGTCCAGCCCCTCCACCGGTTTCAGCCCGAACCCGCCGAGGATCTCCTCCGCGCCGACGGCGCCGACCCCGAGCTCGTCCGCCGCCTCACCCGCGAAGCTGTCCAGCATGGCCAGCAGGTCCACGCGCTGTCCCTCGTCCTGCAGGTGCGCGGCCATCGCGTGCGCGATGACGCCGCCGAGCGACCAACCGATCAGCCGGTACGGTCCGTCCGGCTGGACGGCGCGGATCTCGGCGACATAGCGGGCCGCGATCTCCTCGATCGAGGACGGCGCGGCGGTGTCCCCCGACGCGGCCGGCGTCTGCAGGCCGTAGACCGGCACCCGGCCGCCGAGAGCGGTGGCGAGTCCCGAGTACGCCCACGACAACCCGAGCACCGGGTGCACGGCGAAGACCGGCACGCTGCCGGCAGGCGTCCCGGCCGCCGGGCGGATCGGCAGCAGCACGTCGAACATGTCGGCGGCAGGCGCGGTGCCGGTCCGCTCGGCCTCCACGGCCGCCGCGATCCCGGCCGGCGTCGGGTCCAGGAACACCGCCCGCAGCGGCACCGTGACACCGAGCTCCTCGGTGAGCCGGGCCATCACCCGGGTCGCCGAGAGCGAGTTGCCGCCGAGGTCGAAGAACGACGCGTCCACGGACACCCGCTCGAGCCCGAGCACCTCGGCCAGCACCTCGGCCACCGCGATCTCCGTCGCCGTGGTCGGGGCCCGGTACTCACCGGAGTCCCCGAACTCCGGCACCGGCAGCTGCTTGCGGTCCAGCTTGCCGCTCGCGTTGAGCGGGAACTCGTCGAGCACGACGACCGCGTTCGGCACCATGTACCCCGGCAGGCTGGCGGCGACGAACCGCTTGAGTTCCTCGCCGTCGACGCGGTGGCCGTCGTCGACGATCAGGTAGGCGACCAGTTGGTCCCCGGTGCGCTCGTCCTGCACCACCAGGACCGCTGCCTGCCGCACCGCCGGGTGCGCCAGGACCGCCGACTCGATCTCCTCGAGCTCGATCCGCTGGCCGCGCAGCTTCACCTGGAAGTCGGTGCGCCCGATGTACTCGAGCACCCCGTCGCCGCGTCTGCGCACCAGGTCACCGGTCCGGTACATCAGCGAACCGGGCTCCCCGAACGGGTTGGCCACGAACCGGTCCGCGGTGATTCCCGGCCGGGTCAGGTAGCCACGGGCCAGCTGCGGCCCGGCCAGGAACAGCTCCCCGGACACCCCGGCCGGAGTCGGGCGCAGACCGACGTCCAGCACGTGCGCCTGCACGTTCCACTGCGGCAGACCGATCGGCGTGGTGACCGTGTCCTCCGGGCGGGCCTCCCAGTTGGTGGCGGACACCGCGGCCTCCGTGGGCCCGTACATGTTGTGCAGACCCGCCGGAGTGAGCTGACGCCAGCGGGCGGCCGTCACCGGCGGCAACGCCTCCCCGATCACGAACGCGCGGCGCACGCTGCGCAGCGCGGCCGCGTCGGCAACCGCGACGAACACCCCGAGCGGTGACGGCACGAAGGTCGCGGTGGTGACGCCGTGCTCGGCGATCATCGCGGCCAGGTAGGACGGGTCCTTGTGACCGTCCGGCTTCGCGATCACCAACCGGGCGCCGTTCTGCAGACCCCAGAAGAACTCCCAGACCGACACGTCGAAGGTCATCGCGATCTGCTGCAGCACCACGTCGTCGACGCCGAGGCCGTACTCGGACTGCTTCCACACCAGCTGGTTCACGATCGCCCGGTGGGTGACCACCACCCCCTTCGGCCTGCCGGTCGAGCCCGAGGTGAACATCACGTAGGCCGCGTTGCCGAGGCGCAGCGGGGACAGACGGTCCGCCTCGGCGACAGGGGCGTCGGAGAAGCCGGAGGTGTCCAGGCGATCGATCTCGACCAACTCGAATCGCGGGTCCACCGTGAACCGGTCCCGCGACGTCGTCAGCACACACACCGGATCCGCCGTCTCCAGCACGTACGCCGTGCGGTCCGCCGGATGGTCCGGGTCGATCGGCACGTACGCGCCGCCGGCCTTGACGATCGCGTACATGCCGACCATCAGCTCCAGGGACCGCCGAACGCCCAACCCGACCATCGACTCCGGACCGACACCGAGGCCGACCAGGTGCCGGGCCAACCGGTTCACCCGCTCATCGAACTCCGCGTAGGTCAGCTCCTCGCCCTCGAACACCAGGGCCACCGCGTCCGGCGTCCGCCGCACCTGTGCGTCGAACAGGTCGGCCAGGGTGGCCGCCGGAATCTCGTGACCGGTGGCATTCAGCTCCGCGAGCCGACCCAGCTCGGACTCCGAGAGCACCTCGAGCTCGGCGACCGTGCTGTCCGGGGCCTGCACCAGCCGCGCGAGCACCCGGTCGAGACGGTCCACCACGGAACGCATCTGGGCCTCGGCGAACACGTCCGGCAGGTACTTGGCCTGGATCTGCATGCCCTCGCCCTGCTCGATGTAGAGCGAGAGCGGGAAGGTGTTGGCGTCCACGCCCTGGACCCCGAGCAGGCGCATGCCGTCGATGTCGCCGCCGTCGCCTGCCGCGGAGGTGTCGACCGGGTAGGACTCGAACACCGTGATGGTGTCGAAGACCGCGCCGGCGCCTGCCGCCTGCTGGATCGTCGGCAGCCCGACGTGGTGGTGCTCGAGCAGGTCGGACTGCTCGAGTTGCACCCGGGTGAGCAGGTCCCGCAGGGTCTCCCCCCGGTCCAGGCGGACCCGGACGGGCAGCGTGTTGATGAACATGCCGACCATCGACTCGACGCCCTCGAGCGCGGCCGGGCGGCCGGACACCGTGGCGCCGAACACCACGTCGTCCCGGCCGACCAGCCGCGAGAGCACCAGGCCCCACGCCGTCTGCACGACGGTGTTGACCGTGACCCCGAGCCGCTTGGCCAGGGCCTCGATCCGGGTGTTGCGCTCGGCGTCGAGGTCGAGGGTCAGCACCCGCGGCATGGCCGACTGCTCGCGACCGCGGTCCTCCGGCGCCAGCAGCGTCGGGTCCTGCGTGCCGGCGAGCGAGGTCCGCCATGCCTGCAGCGAGGCCTCGGCGTCCCGTTCGGACAGCCACGCCAGGAACGCCCGGTACGGACGCACCGGCGGGAACGCCGAGGCCTCACCGCGGGTTGCGTACAGCGCCACCAGGTCCCGGAAGATCAGCGGCATCGACCAGCCGTCCACCAGGATGTGGTGGGTCGTGACGACCAGGTCGTGCCGGTCATCGGCCGTCGTGATCAGGCTGAACCGCACCAGCGGCGGCGCGGACAGGTCGAACCGGCCGTTGCGGTCCTGATCGCGCAACTCCAGGCACCGGCTCCGGCGCTCCGCCTCGTCCAGCCCGGTCAGGTCGACCGCGCGGAAGGTGATCGGCGCGTTGCCCACGACCACCTGCAGCGGGTTGCCGTCCTCGTCGTGGACGAAGCCGGCCCGCAGGTTCGGGTGCCGGTCCACCAGCGCCTGGGCCGCCACCCGCATCCGGTTTGCGTCGACGGTGCCGCCGAGCCCGACCACCACCTGCGAGGTGTAGACGTCCAGGCTGGTCGAGCTCTCCGCCAGCACCGCGTGGAAGAACATGCCCTCCTGCAGTGAGGTCAGCGACCACACGTCCTCGAGCGTCGGGTACCGCTGCTCGAGGACGTCGATCTCCCGCTGGGACACCGAGACCAGCGGCAGGTCGGACGGCGTGAACGCCGGGGTCCGCGGCCCCGATTCCGGTGTCGCCCATCGGGCCAGTGCGTCGGCGGCCCGGGTCCACAGTCCCGCGAACTCGGCCACCTCGGCCTCACTGAGCAGGCCCGCCGGGTAGGCGAACCGTGCCGTCAGCACGGCGCCGTTGACCTCGGCGTTGATGTCGATCGCCGCGGCCGCAGGCAAGTCCGGATCCGGCGCCGCCGAGACCGTCAGCTCACCCGCGGGTGCGGGCAGCCAGCCGATCGGCGCGCCGGTCACGGCGTTCTCGCCGCCACCCATCCGGCCCAGGTAGTTGAAACCGATCTGCGGCAACGAATGCCCGGTCAGCTCCGGAGCGGTACCCGGGTTCAGGTAGCGCAGCAGGCCGTAGCCGATGCCCTTGTCCGGCACCGCCAGCAGCTGCTCCTTGACGGCCTTGAGCGCCCGGCCGGTGGCGTCGCCGCCTGCCAACGCGGACTCGACGTCGATGCCGTCCAGGTCCAGGCGCAGCGGGAACATGCTGGTGAACCAGCCGACCGTGCGGGACAGGTCGGAGCCCGCGACGAGATCTTCCTCGCGACCGTGGCCCTCCAGCTTGATCAGGGCCGACGACCCGTCGACGCCCCGACGGGCCCGCCACGCCGTGACGGCCAGCGCCAGCGCGGCCAGCAGTCCGTCGTTGACGACGCCGTGCACCGCGGTCGGCACGGCCGTCAGCAGCGCCTCCGTCGTCGCCTCGGTCAACGTGACGAAGACCTCGGCGACGTCCGCGAACAGGTCGATCTCCGGGTCCAGCGCCCGCGAGGTGAGCAGTGGGTCGTCCGCCGCTACGACGCCGCGCCAGAATTCCAGCTCGGCCTCCCGTTCGGGGCGGGCCGCCTCCTCCGCGAGGGCGTGCGCCCAGCGCCGCATGGAGGTGCCGACCGGGGCGAGCTCCGGCGCCGCGCCGACGGCGACGGCCTGCCAGGCGGTGAACAGGTCCCCGACGAGCAGCCGCCAGGAGACACCGTCGACCACCAGGTGGTGCACGACGAGCAGCAGCCGGCCGGTGGCCTCGGTGCCGGGCGCCGGGTCGAACCACACGTACCGGGCAACCGCACCGGTTGTCAGGTCCAGCTCCGCCGCCGCGGCCTCGAGCGCCGGGCCTGCCAGCGCGTCGAACGCCTCGGTACCGGGCAGCGCCGCCGCGTCGAACTCGACACGGGTGACCAGCGCATCGACGTCCGCGGTGGGGACGACCCGCAGCACCGGATCACCCTCGACCGCGGGGATCGAGGCCCGCAGCATGTCGTGCCGCTCGTAGACCGCGGCCAGGGTCGCGACCAGACCGGTCCGGTCGATGCCGGCAGGCAACGCCAGGTAGGCCGGCATCAGCAGCCGGTTGTGCCCGCCGGGCCGTTCGGTCATCCAGCGCATGATCGGGGTCAGCGGCAGGTCGCCGACGCCGCCACCGGGCAGCTCCGCCAGCGCCTCGACGGCGGCGTCACCGACCGGCACCGCCACCCGGGCCAGCGCACCGACGGTCTTGTGCTCGAAGATCTCTCGGGTGCGCAGCTGCAGGCCCGCGGCCTTGGCCCGCGCCACCAGCTGGATGGAGACGATGGAGTCGCCGCCGAGCTCGAAGAACGAGTCCGCGACGCTCACCCGGTCCACGCCGAGCACCTCGGCGAACAGCGCGGCGAGCGTCTCCTCCACCGCGTCGGCCGGGGCCACGTAGGTGGCCGCCGCCGAGCCGAAGTCCGGTTCCGGCAACGCCTTTCGGTCGACCTTGCCGTTGACCGTCAACGGAATCGAATCCATCACCACGATCGTGGACGGCACCATGTGCGAAGCCAGGGTGCGACCGGCAAACTCGGTCACGGCCGCGACGTCCACCTCGACGCCGGGGACGGGAACCACGTAGGACACCAGCACCGTCGCCCCGGACGGTCCGGTACGACCGACGGTGACCGCGTAGTCCACCGTCTCGTGCGCCGCCAGGGCCGCATCGATCTCGCCGAGTTCGATGCGGAAGCCGCGCACCTTCACCTGGAAGTCGCTCCGGCCCACGTACTCGATCTCGAGGCCGTTCCCGGTCTCGATCCACCGCACCACGTCGCCGGTCCGGTACATGCGGGAACCACTGTCCCCGTACGGGTTTGCCACGAAACGATCCGAGGTCAACGAGGGCCGTCCGTGGTAGCCGCGGGCCATCTGCGCACCGGCGACATACAGCTCACCGGCGACGCCGACCGGCACCGGCCGCAGCCGCCGGTCCAGCACCACCGCGGACATGCCGCGGATCGGACCGCCGATGGTGAGCCGGTCCCCGGTGGTCAGCGGCTCGCTGATGGCGACCATGACGATCGTCTCGGTGGGACCGTAGCCGTTGTAGAAGTTCCGGCCCGGCGCCCAGACGTCGACGAGATTGTCCGGTACCGCCTCGCCGCCCGCGACGAGGTGCGCCAGGCTGTCCAGGCCCGACGGGGACAGGGTCGCCAGCGCGCCCGGGGTGATGAACGCGTGGGTGGCGCCGCCGGAGGTGATCACCTCGGCCAGTTCGTCGCCGCCGTACACGCCCGGCGGCACGATCACCAGAGCCGCCCCCGCGCCCACCGCGAGCAGCAGTTCGAGCATCGACGCGTCGAAGCTCGGCGACGAGAAGTGCAGCGCCCGCGAACTCGCGGTCACGCAGTAGCGCTCGCGCTGCTCGGCCGCGAAGTTCGACAGCCCGGCGTGGCCGACCACGACGCCCTTGGGCAGGCCCGTCGAGCCGGAGGTGTAGATCATGTACGCGGCGTTCTCCACGAGCACCGGCGCGAGCCGGTCCGTGTCGGCGACCGGTGCGGTCGAGCGCGATGCCAGCTCGGCCTCGCAGCCGGCCTCGTCGAGCACCAGCCAGTCGATCCCCGACGGCAGCGCTGCGACGTGGTCGGCGTCGGTCACACCGATCACCGCCCCGGAGTCGGACACCATGTGCTCGATCCGGTCGAACGGGTACGCCGGATCCATCGGCACGAACGCGCCGCCGGACTTGGCGACCGCCCACAGCGCCACCTGGGCGGCGAAGGACCGCGGCAGTGCCAGCGCCACGAACGACTCGGCGCGGACGCCGCGGTCGATCAGCAGCCGTGCCAGTGCATTCGAGCGGTCGTCGAGCTCGCCGTAGGTCAGCTGCCGGTTGCCGTGGACCAGTGCCACCCGGTCCCGGTCCTGCGCCGCGGCGGCGAGCAGCTCCGGCAGGGTGACCGGCTCTGCGCCCGGCGGGCCGGAGACCGGCGTCAGCGCCGCCCGTTCGTCCGCCGAGGTGACCTCGACGCCGCCGACCACCGTCGCCGGCTCGGCCACCAGCATCTCGAACACCCGGAGGAAGCGTTGGGCGACAACGCCGACCGCCGCGTCGTCGAACAGCTCACGCACGTGCGTGAACTCCAGGTGCAGCGTCTGACCCAGGCTGGCAGTCAGGGTGAGCGGATAGTGTGCGGCGTCGACGCCGGAGACGCCTGAGACGCGCATGCCCGCGAGGTCCGTCTCGGTGGTGGCACCGGCCAGGTCCACCGGGAACGACTCGAACACCACCAGTGAGTCGAACATCGCGGTCTCGCCTGCGGCCTTCTGGATCTCGGACAGGCCTACGAAGTGGTGGTCGAGCAGGTCCGCCTGCTCGCCCTGGATCCGGCCGAGCAGCTGCGCGGCCGACTCGTCCGGCCGCACCGTCACCCGCACCGGCAGGGTGTTGATGAACAGGCCGATCATCGACTCGACGCCGTCGATCTCCGGCGGTCGGCCGGAGACGGTGGCGCCGAAGACGACGTCGTCGCGGCCGGTGAGCGTGGCCAGCACGATCGCCCAGGTGGCCTGGACGACGGTGTTCGGCGTGACGCCCAGGGACCGGACCAGCTCCGTCATCCGCCCGGTGAGCTCGGCCGGCACGTCCAGCTCGAGCCGACCGGAGGTGGAGCTCTGGGTTCGTCCCCGGTCCCCCGAGACCAGCAGGGTCGGACCCTCCACCCCCGCCAGCGTGTCCACCCAGACCCGTCGGGACGCCTCGAGGTCCCGGTCGGCCAGCCAGGCCAGGTAGGTGCGGTAGGACCGGGCCGCGGGCAGCGCGGACGCGTCACCGTCGGTGACGTAGAGGAACAACAGTTCCTTGAGGATCAGCGGGGTCGACCAGCCGTCGGTGACGATGTGGTGCGTCATCACGATCATCTCGTGACGCCCCTCGCCGAGATCGACGAGCGTGAACCGCATGAGCGGCGGCGCCGACAGGTCGAACGGGCGGGTGCGGTCCTCGTCGGCGATGCGGGCGCGCTCGGCGGCCTGCTCGGCGGCCGGGTGTGCGGACAGGTCCACCACGGTGAACGGCAGCTCCACCCGCTCCGACAGCACCTGGACGGCCACACCCGAGTCGTCGGTGACGAACGCGGTCCGGAACGTCTCGTGCCGGTCCACCAGCGCCTGCCCGGCGCGGCGCATGCGGGCCGGGTCCACAGTCCCGGACAGCTGCATCACCAGCTGCGCGGTGTAGACGTCCACCGCGATCTCCGCGGCGAGGCCCGCGTGGAAGTACATGCCGTACTGCAGCGGCGAGAGCGGCCAGACGTCGCGCAACGTCGGGAAGCGCGCCTCGTAGGCCTCGATCTGCCGCTGGTCCAGCGTCACCAGCGGCAGGTCGGACGGGGTGCGTCCGCCGGCCTCGGGTCCCGCAGCAGCCCGGGCCACCGCGTCGAGCGCGGCGCACCACAGTTCGGCCAGCTCGGTGACCTCGGCGGCGGTGAGCACCCCGAGCGGGAAGGAGAACGACGCCGTCAGCTGCTCGGCACCGTCCACGCGCCCGACGACCGCGTTGACGTCGAGCGCGGTCACCGGCATCCGCGGGTCCAGCGCCGACCCGAGCTCGATGTCGTCGTCGGCCGGAACCCAGCCCACCGCCCGCATCTCGTCGGTGATCGCGAACGAGCCGCCCCGACCCAGGTAGTTGAACCCGATCTGCGGCTGCGGGTAGCCCGCCAGCTTGGCCGCGGTCTCGGGGTTGAGACGGCGGAGCAGGCCGTACCCGATGCCCTTGTCCGGCACCGCCCGCAGCTGTTCCTTGATCGCCTTGACCGCTCGCGCGGTGTCCGCGCCGCCCGCGAAGGCAGCGTCGAGAGCCACCCCCGCGGTGTCGAGGCGGACCGGGAAGAGGGTGGTGAACCAGCCGACGGTGCGCGAGAGGTCGGCACCGGGGACGGTGTCCTCCTCGCGACCGTGCCCCTCGAGCGCGATCACGGCGGCCGACGCATCGATCCCGCGGTCGGCCCGCCAGCGGGCCACGGCCAGCGCCAGGGCCGCCAGCAGCCCGTCGTTGACGTTGCCCCGGAACGCCTCCGGGACCGCGGTGAGCAACGCCTCCGTGGTCTGCGCGGACACACCGACCCGCACCGTCTGCGTGGTCTCGGCCACGTCGACCTCGGGGTCGACCGGCCGGGAACCGAGTACCGGGTCGGGCCCGGCCAGCGCGGACCGCCAGTGCTCGAGCTCGGCCGTCCGCCGAGGGACGCTCGCGGCCTCGGTCAGCCCGTGGGCCCACCGACGCACCGACGTGCCCACCGCGGGCAGTTCGGCACGCGCGCCCGAGATCGTCCGACCCCAGGCGGCCGCGAGGTCCGGGAGCAGGATCCGCCAGGACACTCCGTCGACGGCCAGGTGGTGCACGACGATCAGCAACCGGCCGTTGCCGCCGCTCTCCGGATCGAACCAGACGAACTGGGCCGTCACTCCGGTGCGCACGTCCAGACGGTCCGCGGCCGCCTCAAACTCCTCCCGCACCAGCGTCGCGAAGGCCGCGGAACCGGGATCGGCGCCGAACTCGACCCGGCGCAGCAGGTCCGCCGCGCTCGTCTCGCCGACCGGAGGCACTGTGAGGCCGGAGCCGTCGGCGTGCCAGCGCAGGCGCAACGCGTCGTGCCGGTCCAGGACCGCCTGAATGGTCGCCGTCACGGTCTCGGCGTCGATGCCCACCGGCAGCGTCACCATGTTGGACTGCGAGAACCTGCGCAGCAGGCCGCCGCGTTCGGCGAACTCGGCCATGATCGGCGTCGCAGGCAGATCGCCGACACCGCCGCCGGGGAGCTCGGCCAGCACGGTCTCGGGGCCCGTCGCGTCCCCGGCGACGGCGGCCAGCGCGGCCACCGTCCGGTGCTCGAAGACCTGCCGCGCGGTCAGCCAGAGGCCGGCGGACTTGGCGCGCGAGACCAGCTGGATCGACATGATGCTGTCGCCGCCGAGCGCGAAGAACGACTCGTCCACGCTGACCCGGTCCACGCCGAGCACCTGCGCGAACACCTCGGCGAGGGCCTCCTCCGCCGGGGTGCTCGGGCCCACGTACTCGGACCCGCCGCCGAACTCCGCCGCAGGCAGGGCGCGCCGGTCGAGCTTGCCGTTTCCGGTGACCGGCATGGCCTCCAGGACGACGACGGCGTCGGGAACCATGTAGCCGGGCAGCACCTTTGCCACCGCGGCGCGGAGGTCGCCGGTGTCGACATCGTCACCGACCACGTAGGCGACCAGGCGCAGTCCATGGTCCGTGTCGGCGGCAGTCACGACGGACTGCCGGACGGCCGGGTGGTCCAGCAGGGCGGACTCGATCTCGCCGAGCTCGATCCGCTGACCGCGGATCTTGACCTGGAAGTCGGTGCGGCCCAGGTACTCGAGGTTGCCGTCGGTGCGCCAGCGCGCCACGTCGCCGGTTCGGTACATGACCGCGCCCGGCGCCCCGAACGGGTTGGCCACGAACCGCTCGGCCGTCAGGACGCCGCGGGCGTGGTAGCCGCGGGCCACCTGGCCGCCCGCGAGGTACAGCTCTCCCCTGACCCCCGGCAGCACCGGGTGCAGCCGCTCGTCGAGGACGTAGGCCTGCGAGTTCCACACCGGCACACCGATCGGCATGACAGCCGTCTCGGAGCCGGTCGCCCAGTGGTGCACCGAGGTCAGCGTCGTCTCGGTCGGGCCGTACGCGTTGTCGATGCGGACGTTCGACGCGGCCATCGTGCGGGCGGCCAGCTCCGGACTCAGTGCCTCGCCTGCCAGTTGCAGCGCCCGCACCGACGGCGGGAAGGCCAGGTCCGGCCCGGACAGGAAGGCAGCCAGCATGGACGGCACGAATCCGAGCACGGTCGCGTTCCAGCGACGCGACGTCTCGGTCAGGTACTCGGCGTCGCGATGTCCGTCGGGCTTCGCGATCACCAGGTGTCCACCGACGACGAACGGTACGAACAACTCCCACACCGAGGGGTCGAACACTGTCGGGGTCTTCTGGATCACCACGTCGTCCGCGGTCATCTCGTACTCGCCGACGAACCAGCTCAGCTGGTTGACGACGGCCTCGTGGCTCACGGCCACACCCTTGGGCACCCCCGTCGAGCCGGACGTGAAGATCACGTACGCCGGATTCGCGCGGCGTAGCGGGCTCAGCCGCTCGGCATCGGTGACCGGCTCGCCCGGCCCGGACAGCTCCAGGCGGTCGATCTCGAGCACCGGCACCCCGGCGGGCAGCGCCACCGAGTCCCCGGAGGTGGTGAGCACGCACACCGGTCGGGCGATCCCGAGGACCATCTCGAGTCGGTCGGCCGGCTGGTCCGGGTCGACGGGCACGTAGGCGCCACCGGCCTTCATGACCGCGTACATCCCGACCATCATGTCCATCGACCGGCGGGCCGCCAGGACCACCAGCTGCTCCGGGCCGACCCCGAGCCCGATCAGGTGCCGGGCCAGCCGGTTCACCCGCGCGTCGAAGCTCGCGTAGTCGATCGTGACGTCCTCGAACGTCATCGCCGGCGAGTGCGGGTTGCGAACCGCCGACCGGTCCAGCAACTCCACCAGGGTGGTCGGCTCGACCGGCATCTCGGTCCGGTTGAACTCCACCAGCATGCGGCGGCGCTCGGACTCCTCCAGCAGGTCGAGGTCGCCGACCACCAGTGCCGGGTCCGCGGTGACCGCCGCCAACGTCCGCAGGAACCGGGCCGCCACGGTCTCGACGGTCGAGCGGTCGAACAGCGCGGTCGCGTACCGGAAGGTGCCCTCGAACCGCGGGGCGCCCTCGGGGTCGAGGCGCTCGACGAAGGCCAGCTCGAGGTCGTTCTTCGCCTGCCCGAGATCGGTGGGCAGCGCGGTGACGGTCAGCCCCGGCAGCTCGAAGACCGGGTTCTCCGTGTTCTCGAAGCCGAAGGAGACCTGGACCAGCGGGGCGTGTGCGGTCGACCGCGGCGGGTCGAGGATCTCGACCAGCCGCTCGAACGGCAGGTCGGCGTGCGAGAACGCCTGCAGGTCGCCCTCACGAACAGCCTCGAGGACGGCCGCGAAGCCTGCGCCCGGATCCACCCGGGTGCGCAGTACCAGGGTGTTGACGAACATGCCGACGAGTGGGTCGAGTTCCTCCTCGCCGCGGCCCGCGACGGCGGTGCCCATCGCGATGTCGGACGCCCCGCTCAGGTGCGCCAACAGGACCGCGTAGACGGCCTGCATCACCATGAACGGGGTGGTGCCGGTGCTGCGGGCCAGCCGCTCGGTGGCGGCAACCAGGTCCGCGGGCACCGTGAAGTCGACCCGTTCGCCCGCCGTGGACTGCACGGCAGGCCGCGGTCGGTCGGTGGGCAACTCGAGCAGGTCCGGCAGGCCCTCGAGGGTCTCGCGCCAGTGGGCGACCTGGGTGGCGATCACCGAGTCCGGATCGGTCTCCGAACCGAGTGCGTCCCGCTGCCACAGCGCGAAGTCCGCGTACTGCACCGGCAGCGGGGCCCACTGCGGCGCCTCGCCCTGGCTGCGCGCAACGTAGGCCAGCATCACGTCGCGGGCGAGCGGCGCCAACGAGGCACCGTCGGAGCTGATGTGGTGCACCACCACGAGCAGGACGTGACTGTCGGCGGCCGTCCGCATCAGCGCGGCCCGCACCGGCAGCTCCGTGGTCACGTCGAAGCCGCGTCGGGCGAAATCGACGGCCACGTCGGTCAGGTTCTCCTCGTCCGTGTCGACGCGGACCAGGTCGAGCGACGCCGCGTCGACCGGTAGCACCGACTGGTAGGGCTCCCCGTCCGACGGGTACATCGTGCGCAGCGACTCGTGCCGCGTCACCACGTCGAGCAGCGCCAGCTCCATCGCGTCGACGTCCAGGGCACCGCGCAGCCGCACCCCGAGCGGGATGTTGTAGGCGGAGGAGTCGGGGTCGAACTGGTTGAGGAACCAGATCCGTTTCTGCGCCAGCGACAGCGGCACCCGGGTACCCCGCTGCCGGGCGGTCAACGGCGGTCGCGTGCCGCCGCCCGAGAGGGTGGACACCCGGGCGGCGAGGGCCTCGACGGTCGGGGCGTCGAACAGCAGCCGGACGCCGATCCGGACGCCGAGGGCGGCGCCGACCCGGGCGGCCACCCGGGTGGCGACCAGCGAGTTGCCGCCGAGGTCGAAGAAGTCCTGCGCCACCGAGATCCGCTCGACTCCGAGCACGTCGGCGAACACCCCGGCAATGATCTCCTCGACGGGCGTGCGCGGGGCGACGAACTCGCCCGACTGCTCGAAGACGGGCTCCGGCAGGCCCTTTCGGTCGAACTTGCCGTTCGACGTCAAGGGTATCGAGTCCAGTTCGACGACGGTGGCGGGCACCATGTGCGCGGGCAGGCGCTCGGCGGCGTGGTCGAGAAGCACCGCGCGGTCCAGCTCGCGGCCCTCGGCAGGCAGTACGTAGGCGACCAGCACCGAGGTCCCGCTCGACAGGGTGTGCGCGACGGTGGCGACGAAGCCCACCTCAGGTAGGGCACCGAGCACGTTGTCGATCTCGCCGAGCTCGACCCGCAGACCGCGCACCTTCACCTGGAAGTCGCTGCGGCCCAGGTACTCGAGGTCGCCGACCGCGGTCAACCGGACGATGTCCCCGGTTCGGTACATCCGGTCCCCGGCCGCCCCGAAGGGGTTGGCCACGAACCGGTCCGCCGTGGTCGCGAACCGCGCGTGGTAGCCGCGGGCGAGGCCGGGACCGGACACGTACAGTTCCCCGAGCACCCCGACCGGCACCGGCCGCAGCCGGGCGTCGAGGACCAGTGCGGTCACTCCGGCGATCGGCGCACCGATGTTGACCGACTCACCCGGCGTCAGCGGCCGGGTGGCGGAGACGACGACGGTGGCCTCAGTGGGTCCGTAGGCGTTGCGGAAGGTCCGGCCCGGCGACCAGCGGGCGATCAGCTCCGGCGTGCACACGTCGCCGCCGACCAGGACGGTCCGCACGCAGTCGAGCCCGGTGGGATCCACCGTCGCCAACGCGGCCGGTGTCATGATCATCGCGCTCACCCGCTGTGCGCGAAGAAGCTCGGCCAGCTCCTCGCCACCGAAGGTGTCGGCCGGGGCGACCACCAGTGCAGCACCAATGCTGAACGCGGCGAACAACTCTCCGACCGAGGCGTCGAAGTTCGGCGAGGACACGTGCAGCAGCCGTGACTCGTGGGTGGCCCCGTACAGGGCGACGAAGTTGGACACGAACATCGCCAGGCCGCGATGCGGCACCAGCACGCCCTTCGGCCGGCCCGTCGACCCCGACGTGAAGATGACGTAGGCGGTCTGGTCGACGTGCACGGGGCCGGTCAGCTCGTCGGCCCCGATCGGGTCGGCGGACCGACCGGCCACGGCGGTCGCGGTCGCCGGCTCGTCGAGGATCACCGTCGGCGTGCCCGCAGGCAGCCGGTCCAGGTGCTCGGCGACGGTCACCACCGACACGGCGCGCGCGTCCGTGACCATCTCGGCGATCCGCTCCACCGGGTAGCGCGGGTCGACCGGCAGGTAGGCCGCGCCGGTCTTGGCGATCGACCAGACCGCCAGCACCGACTCGAGGGACCGGCGCAGCACGAAGCCGACGACGGTCTCGGGACCGGCGCCGCGGGCGATCAGCTCCCGGGCCAGGCGGTTCGACCGCTCGTCGAGTTCGCGGTAGCTCCACACCTCGTCGCCGAGCACCACCGCGTCGGCGGCCGGGTCCAGTCGCGCCCCCGCGGCAAGCAGTTCGGCGAGGGTCAGCGGCTCCACCGCCACCGGAGCGGGCGCGGTGAGCGCGTGCCGCTCGTCGGCGGCCAGCACGTCGAGCTCGCCGACCGGCGTGTCCGGCGCGGCGACGACGGCGGTCAGGATCCGCACGAACCGGTCGGCGAAGGACCTCGCGGTGGGCTCGTCGAAAAGGTCGGTGGCGTAGTCGAGCACGCCCGTGACACCCGCCGCCGCCCCGTCCACGTCGGGTCGCTCGCCGAGGCTGAGCTGCAGGTCGAACTTGGCGACCGTCAGCGGCGCCGCCAGCTCGGCGACGTCGAGGCCAGGCAGGCTCAGCTCGGCCCGCTCGGTGTTGGCCAGCGAGAGCGCCACCTGGAACAACGGCGAGTGCGCGGTCGAGCGCGGCACGTCGAGCGCCTCCACGAGCCGCTCGAACGGCACGTCAGCGTGGCTGAACGCCTCGACGTCCTCGGCCCGGACCCGGTCGAGCAGGTCCGCGAAGCTCGCATCCGGGTCGATCCGGGTGCGCAGTACCAGGGTGTTGACGAACATGCCGACCAGGTCGTCGAGCGCCCGCTCGCCGCGACCGGCGATCGGGGTGCCGATCGCCACGTCGTCCTGACCGGTGAGTCGCTCGAACAACACCGCGAGTGCGGCATGCACGACCATGAAGAGGCTGGCCCGGTGGGTTCGGGCCAGTTCCCGCAGGCCCCGGTGCACGTCTGCGTCGACGGCGAGATCGACGGAGGCACCGCGGTAACTCGGGGTGGCCGGGCGGGGCCGGTCGGTGGGCAGCTCCAGCACCTCGGGCACGCCGTCGAGGCGGCCGCGCCAGAACTCGATCTGCCGGTTGAGCGGGGAGTCGGGGTCGGACTCGTCACCGAGGACCTCCCGCTGCCACAGGCTGAAGTCCGCGTACTGGATCTCGAGCGGGGCCCAGTTCGGGACGGCCCGCGCCGCCCGCGCCAGGTAGGCCGTGACCAGGTCCCGGGCCAGTGGCGCGACCGAGGCACCATCGGAGGAGATGTGGTGGGTCGAGATCGCCAGCACGTGGTCTCGGCGGTCGATCTCGAAAATCCGCACCCGCCAAGGAATCTCGATGGTGACGTCGAATCCCTGCGATGCGAAGGCGGTCAGGCGCGCAGCCCACTGCGCCTCGTCCACCGCTTCGACCGGCACGTCCAGCGCCACCTGGGCGGTCGGCACAATCACCTGGTGCGGACCGTCGTCACTGTCCGGGAAGCGGGTGCGCAGCGACTCGTGCCTGCCGAGCACGTCGGCCAGTGCGTCACGCATGGCGGCGAGGTCGAGCTCGCCGCGCAGCCGGATCGCCATCGGCACGTTGTAGACCGCGGACTCGGTGTCGAACTGGTTGAGGAACCACATCCGCTGCTGTGCGAGCGAGAGCGGAATGCGCTCCGGGCGTCGGCGGGCCACCAGCGCGGCCCGCGCGGGGGCATCCGCCGTCCGCTCCGCCAGGGCGGCCAGCTCGCCGACCGTCGGCGCCTCGAACAGGTCCCGCAGCCGCAGCGCGGCGCCGGTGGCCGCGTTCACCCGGGCGACGGCGCGGGTCGCGACCAGGGAGTCGCCACCGAGCTCGAAGAATCCGTCGGTCGCGGAGACGCGCGGCACACCGAGCAACTCGGAGTAGACCTCGGCAACGGCGCGCTCGGCGTCGGTGGCCGGCCCGACGTACTCCGCCTCGGAACCGCCGAACTCGGGGTCCGGCAGGGCCTGTCGGTCGAGTTTGCCGCTGGCGGTCAGCGGGATCTCGTCCATCGCGACCACCGCGGCGGGCACCATGTAGTCCGGCAGCGCGGCCGCGGCGATCTCGCGCGCGACGACGTCGATCCCGGCCGCTCCGACCTCTGCGGCGGTGACGTAGGCGACCAGCCGGTCCACGCCCGCGCCGCTGGTCCGGACCGTGACGGCGGCGGCCGCGATTCGCGGGTCCGCGAGCAGCACGGCCTCGATCTCCCCTGGCTCGACCCGCAGCCCGCGGATCTTGACCTGGAAGTCGGTGCGGCCGACGTACTCGAGCTCGCCGTCGGCGTTCCAGTAGGCGACGTCACCGGTCTGGTACATCCGTTCGCCGACCCGGAAGGGGTTGGCCACGAACCGGCAGGCGGTCAGTGCGATTCGGTTGCCGTACCCGCGGGCCAGCACCCGTGGTCCGCCGATGTACAGCTCGCCGGGCACCCCCGGCGGCAGCAGCCGGAGCAGCTGGTCCAGGACGTACATCTGGTAGTTCGGCACTGCCGGCCCGATCGGGACCCGCGCGCCAGTGTGCCCGAAGTCGGCCTCGCCGAGCCGATGGTCGTTGGAGGTGTCCGCGGCCTCGGTGGGGCCGTAGTTGTTGTGGATCCGCACCCCGGCGCGCTGCAGGTGTGCCAGCGGGACCGGGTTCAAGGCCTCGCCACCGAGGTGCAGGGTGCGCAGGCCGCCGAGCACGGCGTCGGTGTCGGCGTCGGCGTCGGCGTCGGCGTCGACAAGAGCCAGGAACGCGCTCGGCGCCATGTTGGCGTTCACGACGCCGCCGTCACGAATGACGCCGAGAATCTCGACGGGATCGAAGGGGACGGCCGCCAGCTGCAGGACCGCACCGGCGGCCAGCGCCGCCCACACGTTCTTCTGGGTCTGGTCGAAGACGGGTGCGTTCGCGACCAGGATGGCATCGCCGGGGCGCAGGTCGAGTTCGCCCAGGTACCACTCGGCGGTGTTGTGGACGCCGGCCATCGGCATCAGGGTCGACTTGGGCCTGCCGGTGGTGCCCGACGTGGTGATCACGTACGCCAACCGCCGGTCCGCCGTCGGCTCCGCCCAGCGGTTCACCGGCGCGCTGTCCGCACGGGACGCCAACCGTGCCTCGCAGTCCGCGGACCCGAGCACCAACTGCGGACCGTCGTGCGCGACCGGCGCAGCGGCGACCACCACGTCGGCCTCGCAGTCCGCGAGGATCGCGCGTATCCGGTCCGCCGGGGCCGCCGGGTCGACGGGCAGGTAGGCGGCGCCCGCCTTCCAGGCCGCCAGCATGCCGACCACCCAGTCCGCGGAGCGGGGCAGCACCAGGGCCACCACGTCGTCCGGGCCGATCCCGAGGGCGATCAGCTCGTGCGCGAGTCGATTGGCCCGCGTGTCGAGGTCCGCCCGACTGACGGTGACACCGCCGGCGACCACGGCCGGGGCGTCGGGGTCCGTGGCGGCCATCTCCTCGGCCCGCTCGAGCAGGGTGCGCGGCGTGCGGGCCAGCTCGGTCCGGTTGCGCCCGAGCAGCCAGTCCGTCTCGGCCGTGGTCACCAGCTCCAGGGCCGCGAGCGGCGTGTCCGGGGCGTCGACCATGCGCGCGAGCACGTCGAGGAGTCGATGCAGGTGCCCGGTCGCGGTGGCCTCGTCGAATGCCTCACGCTGGAACTCGACCGCGGCGTGCAGCCGGTCTCCGGAGGCGGCGGCGATGATCGAGAGCGGGAAGTGGCTGGCGGCCTCGGAGTCGACGCCCAGCAGCCGGGACCCGGCGATCTCCACGTCCCCGCCGACCCCGCTGGTGTCCACGGGGTACGACTCGTAGATGACGGCGGTGTCGAACACCGCGCCGTCTCCGGCCACCCGGTGGATGTCGGTCAACCCGACGTGGTGGTGGTCGAGCAGGCCGGCCTGCTCCGCCTGCACCAGTTCGAGCAGGGAGCGCACGGTCTCCTCGGACCGCATCCGCACGGCGACCGGGATGGTGTTGATGAACAGGCCCGCCATCTGCTCGACGCCGTCGAGCGCGGCCGGGCGGCCCGAGACGGTGGCGCCGAACACCACCGTGTCCCGTCGGGTCAGCATGCCCAGCACGATCGCCCAGGCGGTCTGGACCAGGGTGTTCAGGGTGACGCCGAGTTCGGCGGCGAGCGCCTGCGCGCGCCGGGTCTGCTCGACGGTCAGCGCGACCTCCACCTTCCCCGGTGCACTGCCGTGCGCGGTCGAGCGGGTCTCCGGGGCGAGCATCGTCGGCTCGTCCACCCCGTCCAGGGCCGCCCGCCAGGCGTCGAGCGAGACCTGCGGGTCCTGCTCGGCGAGCCACTGCAGGTAGTCACGGTAGGGCCGGGTCCGCGGCAGCGCGGTGTCGTCGCCGTCGAGGGCGTACAGCGTCATCAGCTCGCGCACCACGAGCGGGGTGGACCAGCCGTCGAGGACCACGTGGTGGTTGGTGACGAGCATCTGCCAGCCGCCCGCGCCGAGCACGATCACCGTCAGCCGCAGCAGCGGCGGGGCGGTCATGTCGAAACCGGCGGCCAGGTCGTCAGCGAGCACCTGCAGCCGGGCCTGTTCGCGCTCGTCGGCGTCGAGGCCGGACAGGTCGTGCACCGTCAGCGGCGTCGACTCACCGGCGGTGACCACCTGGATCGGCCCGGTGTGCTCGTCGACGACGTAGCCGGCCCGCAGGTTCGGGTGCCGGCGCAGCAGCCGGTCCGCCGCGCGCCGCAGCCGGGGCACGTCGTGCGCACCGGCGAAGTTCAGGGTGAACTGCGCGGTGTAGACGTCCACCGCACCGGGCACACCCTCGGTGAGCAGCGCGTGGAACAGCAGACCCTGCTGCAGCGGGGACAGCGACCACAGGTCCTCGAGGTCCGGGTAACGGACCTCGAGGACGTCGATCTGCTCCTGGGTGAGCGCGACGAGTGGCACGTCGGACGGAGTGAGCCCGCCCGATCCCTCGGCACGGGCGTGCTCGGCGATCGCCGTCACCGCCCGACGCCACAGCTCGACCAGCTCGGTGACCTCGGCGCGTGTCAGCAGCCCGCGGGGGAAGCTGAAGGTGGTCGACAGCCCGCCCCCGGCCGGGACGGACGAGTTCACGTCCAGCGCCGCGGTGGCGGCCATCGCCGGGTCGGCGGCGCCGCCGAGTCGTCCCCCGTCGGTGACGGGGACCCAGCCGAGCGCACGCACCTCCTCGGGAAGGTCCTCGGCCCCGAAGCGGCCCAGGTAGTTGAAGCTGATCTGCGGTGCGGCCGCGCCGGTCAACGCGCCCGCGGTCGCCGGGTTCAGGTAGCGCAGCAGGCCGTAGCCCATGCCGTTGTCCGGCACCGCCCGCAGCTGTTCCTTGACGGCCTTGACGGCCCGGCCTGCCGCCGCGCCGCCCGAGAGGGCGTCGTCGAGGTCGATGCCGACCAGGTCCAGTCGCACCGGGTACACGTTGGTGAACCAGCCGACGGTACGAGAGAGGTCCGCGCCGGGCACCACCTGCTCCTCGCGACCATGGCCCTCGAGTGTCACCAGCGTGGAGTCGCTGTCCCGGCCGCGCCGACGACGCCAGGCCGAGACCGCCACCGCGAGCGCCGCCAGCAGGCCGTCCTGCACACCCCCGCGGAACCGCGAGGGCACCGCGGTGAGCAGCGCCTCGGTGGTCTCGACCGGCAGCTCCACGGTGACCGAGTCCAGGGTGCCGACGGTGTCGACCGCGCCGTCGAGGGGGCGGGCGCCGAGGGTCGGTTCCGCCTCCGCGACGACACCGCGCCAGAAGTCGAGCTCCGCGACCCGGTCGGCGGAGGCCGACTCGCCGGCCAGCGCGTGTGCCCAGCGGCGCAACGAGGTGATCTCGCCACCTGCCGCGGGCTCGACGCCCGAGCCGACCTGCGCCCAGGCCGCGGCCAGCGCCGGCACCAGCAGGCGCCAGGAGACGCCGTCCACCACGAGGTGGTGCAGCACGAACAGCAGTCGGCCCCCGGCGTCGACGCCGTCGGCGGCGTCGAACCAGACCGCCTGCACCATGACGCCTGCGGCCGGGTCCAACCGGTCCGCAGCCGCGTCCAGGGCGGCGGCGGCCAGCACCTCGAAGCCGGGGGTGCCGGGCAGCGCGGCGCCGCCGAACTCGACGCGGGTCAGCAGCGGGTCGGCAGCGACCGTCCCCCGTTCGCGGACCCGCAGCACCGCGTCGGACAGGTCGTCCGCGGCGCCAGGGACCAGCCGGGCCCGGAGGGCGTCGTGCTGATCGAGGACTGCGCCGAGGGTGGCGACGAGCTGGTCACGGCGGGCTCCGGCCGGGGCGGTCAGCAGCACTGCCTGAGAGAAGCGCCGGTCGGCGCCGTGTTCGGCGGCCCAGCGAGCGACCGGCAGCAGCGGCAGGTCACCGACGCCGCCACCGGGCAGCTCGGCGAGCACGACCGGTCCGTTCGCGTCGTCGCTGTGCACGGCCACCTGGGCCAGCGCGGCCACGGTCTTGCGTTCGAACACGTCCCGTGCGCGCAGGTGCACGCCCACTGCCTTGGCCCGGGCCACCAGCTGGATGGAGACGATGGAGTCGCCGCCGAGCGCGAAGAACGAGTCGTGCACACCGACTCGATCCAGTCCGAGCACCTCCGCGTACAGCTGTGCCAGCAGCTCCTCCATCGCACTGCCGGGGGCGACGTGGTCGGTACGGTCGGAGCCGAACTCCGGCTCGGGCAGCCGGGTG
This sequence comes from Rhodococcus kronopolitis, assembly GCF_042654025.1. Lineage (NCBI taxonomy): Bacteria > Bacillati > Actinomycetota > Actinomycetes > Mycobacteriales > Nocardiaceae > Rhodococcus > Rhodococcus kronopolitis. The sequence continues at coordinate 61,608 of NZ_JBHSFO010000006.1, forward strand.
CGGTCCAACTTGCCGCCGACGGTCAGCGGGAGCTCGTCGAGCACGACGATCGCGGACGGCACCATGTGCCCGGGCAGCGACTCGCGCAGGTGCTCGGCCACCGCGGCGGTGTCGACCGGCGCGGCGCCGTCCTGCTCGGCCGCGGTCACGTAGGCGACCAGCACGGTGGCTCCGGACGGGCCCGGCCTGCCGAGGGTCAGCGCGAAGTCGACGCCCGGGTGCGCGCGCAGGGCGGCGTCGATCTCGCCGAGCTCGATCCGGAACCCACGTACCTTCACCTGGAAGTCGCTGCGCCCCACGTACTCGAGCTCGAGCTGCCCCGCGCGCTCGGCCCAGCGCACCACGTCGCCGGTCCGGTACATGCGAGAACCGCTGTCCCCGTACGGGTTCGCCACGAATCGGTCCGCGGTGAGCGCGGTCCGGCGATGGTAGCCGCGGGCGGTGTGCACGGCGGAGGCGACGTACAGCTCACCGGCGACGCCGACCGGGACCGGGCGCAGCCGCCGGTCCAGGACCAGGGCATCGACGGACCGGACCGGACCGCCGATGCCGACCGGCCGCCCCGCCCGCAGCTCGGTCGTGGTCACCATGACGGTCATCTCGGTCGGGCCGTACGCGTTGTGCAGCCGGACCCGCGAGGCCCAGCGCTCGACCAGGTCCGGGCTGGTCGCCTCGCCGCCCAGGATCAACACGGCCAGGTCGTCGAGGCCCTGGGCCGGCAGCGCGACGGCGGCCGACGGGGTGAGGAAGGCATGGGTGACTCCGGTCGCCGCCATCAGCTCGGCCAGCTCCGCGCCGCCGTAGACGTCGGCGGGCATGACCACCTGGGTGGCGCCGACGCTCAGCGCCAGCAGCATCTCGAGCAGCGAGGCGTCGAAGCTCGGCGAGGCCGCGTGCAGCACCCGCGATGCCGCGGTGACGCCCCAGTCCGACCGCATCACGGCAGCGAAGTTGGCCAGGCCGGTGTGCGGGACGACGACGCCCTTGGGCAGGCCGGTGGAGCCGGAGGTGTAGATGACGTAGGCGGTGTTGCCTGCCCGCGCGCGGGCAGGCACCGGCCCGGCGGCGAACCCGCCGGACGGGTCGGTGTCGGCGTCCAGCACGATCCAGTCGACCCCGGCCGGCAGGCCCGCGACGCTGTCGGCCACCGTCAGGCCGAGCGCCGCGCCCGAGTCGGCGACCATGTGCCCGAGGCGCTCGGCCGGGTACGCCGGGTCCATCGGCACGAAGGCACCGCCGGACCGGGCGACGGCCCACAGGCCGAGGATCGACTCCGCACCGCGCGGCATGGCCAGTGCGACCGGGGTCTCGGGCCGGACACCGCGTTCGATCAGCAACCTCGCCAACCGGTTCGAGCGTTCGTCCAGTTCCCGGTACGAGATCTCGCGGCCGGCGTGCACGATCGCGATCGCCGACGGGTCCACCGCGACGGCGGCGTCCAGCAACCCGGCGAGGGTGACCGCGGGCTCGGCCGGGCCCCCGCGGACTGGGACCAGCCGGGCCCGCTCGGCCTCGGTGACGACGTCGATCCCGCCGACCGGCCGCTCGGGCTCGGCCACGACCGCACCGAGCAGCGCGACGAACCGGGCACCCAGGTCGACGACGGTGGTCCGGTCGAACAGGTCGGTGGCGAAGACCAGCGTGCCGGTCAGCCCGGCGTGGTCCGGCCGCTCGGCCAGCGAGAGCTGCAGGTCGAACTTCGCGAACGTCACCTCCGGCTCGACGACGGAGACCGCCAGGTCCGGCAGCGCGATCTCGGTCGCGGTGGGCGCCTCCAGCGAGAGCACCACCTGGAAGATCGGGGTGTGCGCGGTGGACCGTTCCGGGGCGAGCACCTCCACCAACCGCTCGAACGGCACGTCGCCGTTGCCCAGCGCCGCCACGTCGGTGCGCCGGGCCTGTTCGAGCAGCCCGGAGAACGAGGCGTCCGGGTCCACGACGGTCCGCAGCGCCAGGGTGTTGACGAACATGCCGACCATGTCGTCGAGTGCACTCTCGCCCCGGCCCGCGACGGGAGTGCCGAGAACCACGTCGTCGACGCCGGAGAGCTTCGAGAGCAGCAGGGCGAAGGCCGCGTGGACGGCGGTGAACAGGGTGCCGTCGTGGGCGCGGGCCAGTGCGGCGAGGTCGCGGTGCAGGGCGGCGTCCACCTCGAACTCGACCCGGTCGCCTGCCATCGACATCACCGGCGGACGCGGTCGGTCGGTCGGCATCGGCAGCACCTCGGGCGCGTCCGCCAGCTCGTCGATCCAGTGCCTGATCTGCCGCGAGATCCGCGATTCGGGGTCCTCCTCGGACCCGAGCACCTGCCGCTGCCACAGCGCGAAGTCCGCGTACTGCACCGGCAGCGGCGCCCAGTCCGGGTCCTCACCGGCGGCGGCCGCCACGTAGGCCAGCATCACGTCACGGGCCAGTGGCGCCATCGACTCGCCGTCGGCGGCGATGTGATGGACCAGGAACAGCAGCACGTGCTCGGTCTCGCTCAACGCGAACAGCGTTGGCCGCACCGGGATCTCGGCCGCGACGTCGAAGCCGACGATGGCCCGCTCGGTCACCAGCCGGGCCAGCTCGACCTCGTCCGCGGCCTGAACCGGCGCCAGGTCCAGCTCGAGCTCGGCCACCGCCCGCACCACCTGACGCGGGCCGGAGCCGTCGTCAGGGAACACCGTGCGCAGCGACTCGTGCCGTTCGAGCAGGCTCAGCACGGCGGCCGCCAACGCGGCGGGGTCGATCCGGCCGCTCAACCGCAACCCGAGGGGCAGGTTGTAGGCGGGTGACGTGGTGTCGAACTGGTTGACGAACCACATCCGGGACTGGGCGAGCGAGAGCGGCACCGCCGCCGGTCGTTCCCCCGCCACCAGCGCCGGCCGGGCCGACGCGGTGCCCGTCCGGCCGGCGGCCAGCGCGGCGAGGGCGGCCACGGTCGGGGCGTCGAACACCGCCTGCAGGCCCAGGTCCGCGCCGAACGCGGAGTTGACCCGGGCCACCACCCGGGCGGCGGACAGCGAGTTGCCGCCGATGTCGAAGAAGGAGTCGTCCGCGCCCACCCGCTCCAGCCCGAGGATCTCGGCGACCAGGTCCGCGACGGTCCGTTCCGCCTCGGTGGCCGGCTCCCGGTAGTCCACCGTCGTCCCGAACTCGGGGCGGGGCAACGACTTACGATCCAGCTTGCCGTGCGCGGTGATCGGCAGCTCGGCCAGTTCGACGACCGCCTCGGGCACCATGTAGTCCGGCAGCGACCGACGGATCAGCGTCGTCGCATCGGCGATGTCGACCCGGGCGCCCGCCGCCCCGACCACGTAGGCGACGAGGTGCTGGTCACCGGGGACGTCCTCCCAGACCACCACGGCAGCCTGCGAGACCGCGTGGTGCCCGAGCAACGCGGTCTCGATCTCGCCCAGCTCGATCCGAAGGCCACGAAGCTTGACCTGGAAGTCGTTGCGTCCGAGGTAGTCCAGCTCGCCCGTGGAGTTCCACCGCACCAGGTCGCCGGTGCGGTACATCCGGTCCCCCGCCTCGAACGGGCTCGCCACGAAACGGTCGGCGGTCAGGTCCGGCCGTCCGACGTACCCTCGGGCCAGCTGCACGCCCGCGAGGTACAGCTCACCGGAGACCCCGGGCGGAACCCGGCGCAGCCGCGAGTCGAGGACGAACAGCTCGGTGTTCGACACCGCGGCCCCGATCGGGACGCCTGCGGTGTCCGCCTCGGTCACCTCGTGGAAGGTCACGTCCACGGCCGCCTCGGTGGGGCCGTACAGGTTGTGCAGGCGAACCTGGGGCAGGACCGCACGGACCTGGGCGGCCGTGTGCGCCGGCAGTGCCTCACCCGAGGCGAAGAGCTGCCGCAGCGACGTGCACGCGGAGACCGCCGGCTCCGACGCGAAGACCGCGAGCATCGAGGGCACGAAGTGGGCTGTCGTGACCGACTCCGCCGCCATGACGCGGACCAGGTAGCCGGGGTCGCGGTGGCCCTCGGGTTCCGCGACGACCAGGCGGGCACCGGTCTGCAGGGGCCAGAACAGCTCCCACACCGAGACGTCGAACGTCGCGGGCGTCTTCTGCAGCACCACGTCGTCCGCACCCAGCGGGTACTCCCGCTGCATCCAGATCAGCCGGTTCACGATCGCCGCGTGGGTGACCGCGACGCCCTTGGGGCGCCCGGTGGATCCGGAGGTGAAGATCACGTAGGCGGTGTTCGCCGGGTCCAGCCGCCCGATCCGGTCGGCGTCGGTGACCGGGGCCGAGGAGTGCTCGGCCGGATCGGTGGCGTCGAGGTACACGATCGCGCCGGGCACCTCGACTGCGTCGCGGGTGGTGGTCAGTACGCACGTCGGCCGCGCGCTCTCGAGGATGTGCTCGATGCGCTCGGCGGGCTGGTCGGGGTCGAGTGGAACGTATCCGCCGCCCGCCTTCACGATCGCGTGGATACCGACCAACAGGTCCAGCGAACGCCGCATCGCCACCGCGACGAGGGACTCCGGGCCGACGCCCTCCGCGATCAGTCGGCGGGCCAGCCGGTTCGCCCGCGCGTCGAACTCCGCGTAGGTCACGGTCTCCCCGCCGAAGGTGAGCGCGGGGCGGTCGGGGGTTCGGGCCACCTGCTCGGCGAACAGCGACGCCAGCGTGTCGCCCGGTTCGGCCGAGTACGGTTCGGCCAGCTCCGCGGCGTGCTCACGAATGGTGTCCAGCACGGCGCCGATGCCGCCCTCGGCCGCCACCACCATCGGCACCAGGCCGGTCAGGACCACGGACACCACGGCGTCCGAATCCATGCCTCGGTCGGCCAGCGGACCGGCGAGCAGCCGCATGCGCTCGTCGAGTTGGCGATACGTCACGGACGCCCCGTCGACCACTACTACGGTCACCTCGGGTCGTGCCGCCGCGAGCGCGGCGACCGATCGGGTCAGGTCCACAGCAGACAAAAGATCCTCCGAGGGGCTCCGCCAACGTCGCACACTCGGCCGGGCCGCCTCCCGAGCCCCGGCGCGGCGGTCCGACACAAACAGTCCATATTCATCAATGAACGTACCCGAGGGCAGCGTTTGTCCCGGCTTGCGCGCGCCGTGGAAATTCCGCGATTCACGGCGTGTCGACGGGCCCGCGCGGCCCCTCCGGCGCGCCACAGAACTCTGGCCCGCCGGTGCGATACCGACGGGCCAGAGCGCTGTGCGCTGGGAACTCTTCACTAGCCGGCGGTGCCGACCAACAGTTCCCTGACGACGGGGGCGATCACCACGATCGCCTCCGGGCTGAGCATCGACCAGTGCGTGGTGGGCACCGAGGTGTGCCGGACCTCACCGGAAACCGCACCCGACCAGGACCGCGCCGCAACGGTGTCGTCGTCGCGACCCTGCCCCGCGGTGAACAGCAGCAGGTCGCCGTCGAACTCCCGCGGCCGGTACCGGCGCATCAGCTCCATCGAGTTGGTGGCGGTCACGACCATCTGCCGCAGCCACGCCTCGTCCACCGTCGACAGCGGCCCACCCGTGGACTCGCGCAGCAACTCCAGCACCTCCTCGATGCTCGCCTCGGCGGGATCGAGGCCGGCGGTCGCGGCGATGCCGAACCCGCCGAGGATCTCGTCCGCCGTCACGCCCGCGTCGTCACCGAGGCCGTCGGCCGCGTCACCGGCGAAGCTGTCGAGCATCGCGAGCATCTCCACCTGTTCGCCCGCGTCCTGCAACGCGGTCGCCATCGCGTGCGCGATGACGCCGCCGAGCGACCAGCCGATCAGCCGGTAGGGGCCGGACGGCTGGACGGCGCGGATCTCCGCGACGTACCGCGCCGCGATCTCCTCGAGCGAGGCCGGCAGGTCGGTCTCACCCGCGGCGGCCGGTGACTGCAGCCCGTAGACCGGGACCTGCGGATCCAGCGCCGCGGCAAGTCCGGTGTACGCCCAGGACAGCCCGAGCACCGGGTGCACGGCGAACACCGGGGTGGCGGCGCCGCCGGTGCGGATCGGCAGCAGCACGTCGAACATGTCGGCGGCAGGCGCGGTGCCGGTCCGCTCGGCCTCGACTGCCACCGCGATCCCGGCAGGCGTCGGGTCCAGGAACACCGCCCGCAGCGGCACCGTGACACCGAGCTCCTCGGTGAGCCGGGCCATCACCCGGGTCGCGGTCAGCGAGTTGCCGCCGAGGTCGAAGAACGACGCGTCCGCGGACACCCGCTCGAGGCCGAGCACCTCCCCGAGTACCGCCGCCACCGCGGCCTCGGTCTCGTTGGCAGGCTCCCGGTACTCGCCGGCGGCCCCGAACTCGGGCACCGGCAGCTGCTTGCGGTCCAGCTTGCCGCTCGCGTTGAGCGGGAACTCGTCGAGCACGACGATCGCGTTCGGCACCATGTAGGCCGGCAGGGCGGCGCCCACGAACGTCTTGAGCTCGTCGGAGTGCACCGACTGCCCGTCCTCCGGCACCACGTACGCCACCAGCTGGTCGCCGGTGCGCTCGTCCTGGACCACCAGGACCGCAGTCTGCAGGACCGCCGGGTGCGCGCGGACCGCCGACTCGATCTCCTCGAGCTCGATACGCTGACCGCGCAGCTTCACCTGGAAGTCGGTGCGTCCGATGTACTCGAGCACCCCGTCGCCGCGCCGGCGCACCAGGTCACCGGTCCGGTACATCCGTTCTCCGTCGACGGAGAACGGGTTGGCCACGAAGCGATCCGAGGTCAGGTCCGGGCGGGTCAGGTAGCCGCGGGCAAGCTGCGGGCCACCGATGTAGAGCTCGCCGGCAACACCCGCCGGGGTCGGGCGCAGCCCGGCGTCCAGCACGTGCGCCTGCACGTTCCACTGCGGCAGACCGATCGGCGTGGTGACGGTGTCCTCGGCGCGCGAGTGCCAGTTGGTCACCGAGACCGCAGCCTCGGTGGGCCCGTACATGTTGTGCAGACCCGCCGGAGTGAGCTGGTACCACCGGGCCACCGTCTCGGGCGGCAACGCCTCGCCGATCACGAAGGCACGCCGCAGCGTCCGCAGCGACTCGGCCTCCGCCACCGCGACGAACACCCCGAGCGGTGACGGCACGAACGTCGCCGTCGTCACCGAGTGCTCGGCGATCAGCTTGACCAGGTAGGACGGATCCTTGTGACCGTCCGGCTTCGCGATCACCAACCGGGCACCGTTCTGCAGGCCCCAGAAGAACTCCCAGACCGACACGTCGAAGGTCATCGCGATCTGCTGCAGCACCACGTCGTCGACGCCGAGACCGTACTCGGACTGCTTCCACACCAGCTGGTTGACGATCGCCCGATGCGTCAGCTCGACGCCCTTCGGCTTGCCCGTCGATCCGGACGTGAACATCACGTAGGCGGCGTTGTCCAGGCGCAGGGGTGCGCGACGGTCCTCGTCGGTGACCGGCGACGAGTCGTACCCGGTGGTGTCGAGGGTGTCGATCTCGAGCACGGTGAACCTCGGGTCCACCTCGAACCGGTCCCGCGACGTGGTCAGCACGCACACCGGATCCGCCGTCTCCAGCACGTAACCCGTCCGGTCCGCCGGATGATCCGGATCGATCGGCACGTACGCGCCACCGGCCTTGACGATCGCGTACATGCCGACCATCAGCTCCAGCGACCGCCGGACTCCCAACCCGACCATCGACTCCGGACCGACACCGAGGCCGACCAGGTGCCGGGCCAACCGGTTCACCCGCGCGTCGAACTCCGCGTAGGTCAGCTCCTCGCCCTCGAAGACCAGGGCGACCGCGTCCGGCGTCCGGCGTACCTGGGCGTCGAACAGGTCGGCCAGGGTGGCCGCCGGAATCTCGTGGTCGGTGGCGTTCAGCTCCGCGAGCCGACCCAGCTCGGACTCCGAGAGCACCTCGAGCTCGGCGACCGTGCTGTTCGGCGCGGCCACCAGGGTGGCCAGCACCCGATCGATCCGGTCCACCACGGACTGCATCTCCGCACGGGTGAACACGTCCGGCAGGAACTTGGCGTCCACCTGGATGCCGTCGCCCACCTCGACGTAGAGCGAGAGCGGGAAGGTGTTGGCGTCCGCGCCCTCCACCCCGAGCAGGCGCATGCCGTCGATGTCGCCGTCGCCGCCTGCGGCGGAGGCGTCGACCGGGTAGGACTCGAACACCGTGATGGTGTCGAAGACCGCCGCGGAACCGGCGCGCTGCTGGATCGTCGGCAGACCCACGAACTGGTGCTCGAGCAGGTCCGCCTGCTCGACCTGCACCCGGGCGAGCAGCTCGGCCAGGGACTCGCCGCGGTCGAGCCGGACCCGGACGGGCAGCGTGTTGATGAACATGCCGACCATCGACTCCACACCGGCCAGGCCCGCGGGGCGGCCGGACACCGTGGCACCGAACACCACGTCGTCCCGGCCGACCAGACGCGAGAGCACCAGGCCCCACGCCGCCTGGACGACGGTGTTGACCGTGACCCCCAGCTCGCGCGCGAGCGCGGAGATCTCCCCGGTGCGGGTGGCGTCGAGGTCGAGCGTCACCACCTCCGGCATGGCCGACTGCTCGCGGCCCCGATCCTCCGGCGCCAGCAGCGTCGGATCCTCGGCACCGTCGAGCGAGTGCGCCCACGCCTCCAGGGAGGTGTCGGCGTCCCGATCGGACAGCCACGCCAGGAAGTCGCGGTACGGGCGCGCCGGCGGGAAGGCGGAGCCGTCGCCGTGCGCGGCGTACAGCGCCACCAGGTCCCGGAGGATCAGCGGCATCGACCAGCCGTCCACCAGGATGTGGTGCGTGGTGACCACCAGGTCGTAGCGGTCGGCGGCCGTCGCGATCAGGCTGAACCGCACCAGCGGCGGCGCCGACAGGTCGAAGCGCCCATTGCGGTCCTCGTCGAGGAGTTCCTGGCGCCGGACGGCCGCGGCCGGGGCGTCCAGTCCGGTCAGGTCCACCCGGCGGAATGGCACGGGTGCGTCGCCCACGACCACCTGCAGGGCGTTGCCGTGCTCGTCGTGCACGAAGCCGGCCCGCAGGTTCGGGTGCCGGTCCACCAGCGCCTGCGCGGCGGATCGCAGGCGGTCTGCATCCACCACGCCGCCGAGCCCAAGGGTCAGCTGTGCGGTGTACACGTCGAGCGACGTCGCACTCTCCGCCAGCACCGCGTGGAAGAACATGCCCTCCTGCAACGAGGTCAGCGACCAGACGTCGTCGAGCGTCGGGTACCGCTTCTCCAGACGGTCGATCTCCCGCTGGGACACCGAGACCAGTGACAGGTCGGACGGCGTGAAGCCGGCCACCCGCGGACCACTCGTGGGCGTTGCCCATCCCGCGACCGCGTCGAGGGCTCGGACCCACAGATCCGCGAACTCCGACACCTCCGACTCGCCGAGCAGGCTCGACGGGTACGCGAACGTTGCCGTCAACCGGGTGCCCGTCACCTCCGCGTTGATGTCGACGGCCGCAGCAGCGGGCATGTCCGCATCGGGTGCTGCGGTGGCCGACAGCTCACCCGCGGGTGCGGGCAGCCAGCCGATCACCTGTCCCGTGTCGGTGTCGCCGCCGGCCATCTTGCCCAGGTAGTTGAAGCCGATCTGAGGCAGCGGGTACCCGGTCAGCTCGGGTGCCGTGCGCGGGTTCAGGTACCGCAGCAGCCCGTAACCCATGCCCTTGTCCGGCACGGCCAGCAACTGCTCCTTGACCGCCTTGAGTGCCCGGCCGGTGGCCTCGCCGCCGGCCAGCGCCTCCTCGACGTCGACGCCGTCCAGGTCCAGACGCATCGGGAACATGCTGGTGAACCAGCCGACCGTACGAGCGAGGTCAGCGCCGGGCAGCAACTCGTCCTCGCGCCCGTGGCCCTCGAGCTTGATCAGCGTGGAGTTCGACTCCTCGCCGCACCGGGTACGCCGCCAGGCCGTGGTGGCCAGCGCCAACGCGGTCAGCAGACCGTCGTTGACACCGCCGCGCACCGCAGCCGGTACCGCCGTCAGCAGCGCCTCGGTCGTGCTCTCGGACAGTTCCACCCGAACCTCACCGATCCCGGTGAAGAGGTCGACGCTCGGGTCCAGCGGCCGCCGAGTTAGCAGCGGGTCGGGGGTACCGGCCACCGAACGCCAGTAGTCCACCTCGGCCTCCCGCTCGGGGCGCACGGCCTCCTCCGCGAGCCCGTGAGCCCAACGACGCATCGAGGTACCGACCACAGCCAGCACCGGCTCGGTCCCGGCCGCGACAGCCTGCCAGGCCGTCACCAGGTCACCGACGAGGACGCGCCAGGACACGCCGTCAACCACCAGGTGGTGCGCGACGAGCAGGAGCCGACCGGTCCCCTCGACACCGGCCGCCGGCGTGAGCCAGACGTACCGGATCACCGATCCGGTCGCCAGGTCCAGTGCGGCCGCGGCCGCCTCCAGCGCCGGCGCCGCGAGCGCATCGAATCCCTGTGTACCGGGGAGTGCGGATGCGTCGAACTCGACGACGTCGACGAGCGCATCGACGTCCACCGATTCCGCCACCCGCGCAATCGGGGAGCCCTCGACCTCGGGGATCGAGGCACGAAGCATGTCGTGCCGTTCGGTGACCGCGGCCAGCGTCGCCACCAGGCCGACCCGGTCGATGCCTTCCGGCAGCGCCAGGTACGCCGGCATCAGCAGCCGGTTGTGCCCACCCGGGCGTTCGGTCATCCAGCGCATGATCGGGGTCAGCGGAAGGTCGCCGATGCCGCCGCCCGGCAACTCGGCCAGGACCTGCGGACCCGTCCCGTCGGATACCAGCGTCGCGACCTGGGCCAGCGCCGCCACGGTCTTACGCTCGAACACGTCACGGGTGCGGATCACCAGACCCGCCGCCTTGGCCCGTGCCACCAACTGGATCGAGACGATCGAGTCGCCGCCCAGCGCGAAGAACGAATCCGCCACGCTCACGCGGTCGACTCCGAGCACCTCCGCGAACAGCGCGGCGAGCGCCTCTTCGATCGGACCGACGGGAGCCACGTAGGACGCCGCCGAGGACCCGAAGTCGGGTTCGGGCAACGCCTTTCGGTCCACCTTGCCGTTCACCGTCAGCGGGATCGAGGCGAGCACCACGATTGCGGACGGCACCATGTGCGAGGGCAACGTCCGACCCACGAACTCGGTCAGCACGGCCGGGTCCACGGTGCTCCCGGCCACCGGCACCACGTAGGACGCCAGCACCGTCGCACCGGACGGTCCGGTACGACCGACGGTGACCGCGAACTCCACCGACTCGTGCGCCGACAGGGCCGCGTCGATCTCACCGAGCTCGATCCGGAAGCCACGCACCTTCACCTGGAAGTCACTACGGCCCACGTACTCGATCTCGAGACCGTTCCCGGTCTCGATCCACCGCACCACGTCGCCGGTCCGGTACATGCGAGAACCACTGTCCCCGTAGGGGTTTGCCACGAAACGATCCGCGCTCAACGAGGGCCGTCCGTGGTAACCGCGGGCCATCTGGACACCGGCGACGTACAGCTCACCGGCAGCGCCCATCGGAACCGGGTGCAGCCGCCGGTCCAGCACCATCGCGGACATGCCGCGGATCGGACCGCCGATGGTGAGCCGGTCCCCGACGCTCAGCGCCTCGCTGATGGCGACCATGATGATCGTCTCGGTGGGACCGTAACCGTTGTAGAAGTTCCGGCCCGGCGCCCAGACGCCGACCAGGTTGTCCGGTACCGCCTCGCCGCCCGCGACGAGGTGCACCAGGCTGTCCAGGCCCACCGGGGACAGGGTCGCCAGCGCGCCCGGGGTGATGAACGCGTGGGTGGCGCCGCCGGCGGCGATCACCTCGGCCAGTTCGCTGCCGCCGTACACGCCCGGCGGCACGATCACCAACGCGCCGCCCGCGCCTACCGCGAGCAGCAACTCGAGGATCGACGCGTCGAAGCTCGGCGAGGCAAAGTGCAGCGCCCGAGACTGTGCGGTCACGCGGTAGCGCTCACGCTGCTCGGCCGTGAAGTTCGCCAGGCCCTCGTGGCTCACCACGACGCCCTTCGGCAGACCGGTCGAGCCCGAGGTGTAGATGACGTAGGCCGTGTTCTCGACCTGCACCGAGGCAAGCCGATCCGCATCGGTGACCGGCGCGGTCGACTGCCGGCCCCAGAACTCGAGGAAACTCGGGTCGTCGAGGACCAGCCAGCCGACCGAACGCGGCATGTCCGCCGCATTCGCGGCATCGGTGAGGCCGACCACGGATCCCGAGTCGGTGACCATGTGCTCGAGCCGGTCGGACGGGTACGCCGGGTCCATCGGCACGAACGCGGCACCAGTCTTGGCCACCGCCCACAGCGCGACCTGTGAGTTGATCGACCGTGGCAGCGCAAGCGCGACGAACGACTCCGGGCCGAGACCCTTCGCGATCAGGATGCGCGCCAACGCGTTCGAGCGATCGTCCAGTTCGCCGTAGCTGAGGGTGTCGTCGCCGAGGATCAACGCCACGGCATCCCGATCACCCGCGGCCGCCGACAACAACTCGATCAGCGTGGTCGGCGCGACCTCCGCCGCTCCGAACACGGGGGCCAGCGAGGCGCGTTCCGCCTCGGTCACGATCTCGATGTCGCCGACCGGGGTCTCCCCCTCGGAGACCAGCGTCTGCAGCACCCGGACGAACCGGTCGGCGAGGGTACGAACCTCGCCCTCGTCCAGCAGGTCGGTGGCGTGCACGAACTTCAGGTACAGCGAGTTGTTCAGGCTCGCGACCAGGGAGACCGGGTAGTGCGCGGCATCGATGCCCGACATGCCGGTGACCCGCATACCTGCGATGTCGGTCGCGGACGTCGCGCCCGCCATGTCGACGGGGAACGACTCGAAGACCGCGAGGGTGTCGAACATCGCGGCCTCGCCCGCCGCCCGCTGGATCTCGGCCAATCCGACGTAGTGGTGGTCGAGCAGGTCCGCCTGCTCACCCTGGACGCGAGCGAGCAGGGCAGAAGCAGACTCGTTCGGGTCCAGGTGGATCCGAACCGGCACCGTGTTGATGAACAGGCCGATCATCGACTCGACGCCGGGGATCTCCGGCGGACGTCCGGAGACCGTCGCGCCGAAGACCGCGTCCTCGCGGCCGGTGAGTGCGGCGAGAACGACCGCCCACGCGGCCTGCACGAAGGTGTTCGGGGTCACCCCGAGTTCGCGCGAGCGTTCCGTCAGCCGGGCCGTCTCGTCCTCGTCGATCACGATCGTGAACTGCCCGGAGTCGCTGCTCTGCTCGCGACCGCGGTCGCCCGACACCAGTAGCGACGGTTCCTCAACGCCGGCGAGCGAGTCCACCCACGCCGCCCGGGACAGCTCGTGGTCCTGCTCGGCGAGCCAGGCCAGGAAGTCGCGGTACGAGCGGGTCGGCGGCAGCACACTGACGTCACCGTCCGCGGCGTAGAGCACCAGCAGTTCCTTGATGGTCAGCGGTGTCGACCAGCCGTCGGTGATGATGTGGTGGTCGGTCATCACCAGCTCGTAGTCGCCCTCGGCGAGGGTGATCAGCACCAACCGCATCAACGGCGGCGCGCCGAGGTCGAACTTGGCCGCACGCTCGGACTCCACGATCCGTCGCCGCGCGCGTGCGCGCTCCGTGGGGTCCAGGGCCGACAGGTCGACCGTGGTCACCGGCATCTCGACACCCTCCAGCACCACCTGCACGGCGATACCGGAGTCGTCGGTCACGAACGCCGTCCGGAAGTTCGGATGCCGGTCGATCAGCGCCTGCGCCGCCCGGCCCAGCCGCTGCGCATCGACGACGCCACCGAGTTCGAGTGACATCTGTGTTGTGTAGACGTCGAGCGAAGACTCCGCCAGGACGGCGTGGAAGTACATGCCGTACTGCAGCGGGGACAGCGACCAGATGTCGGTCAGGGTCGGGAAGCGCTCCTCGTACCGCTCGATCTGCGACTGGGTCAGCGAAACCAGCGGCAGGTCCGACGGGGTGAACCCGCCGGCGTCGGGGCCGACGGCGTGGCGGGCGATCGCGTCCAGCGCCCGACACCACAGCTGCGCCAGCTCGGTGACCTCCTCTGCCGACAGCACGCCGGTCGGGAAGTCGAATGCCGCGGAGAGAGTCTCGACGCCGTCGGAACTCTCGACCACCGCGTTGATGTCGAGTGCCGTCACCGGCATGTCGTCGTCGAGCGCGGATCCGAGTTCGCCGCCGTCCGAGACGGGCACCCAGCCCATCGCACGCATCTCGTCGGTGACCTCGAACGCTCCCGTCCGACCCAGGTAGTTGAAGCCGATCTGCGGGGCGGCGAAGCCACTCAGCTCGGCCGCGGTCTCATCGTTCAGGTGCCGGAGCATTCCGTACCCGATACCCCGGTCGGGGATGCCCAGCAGCTGCTCCTTGACCAGTTTCACCGCGCTGCCCGCCGCCGCACCACCGGCGAGGGCATCGACCACGTCGACACCCGAGAGGTCGAGCCGCACCGGGAACAGCGAGGTGAACCAGCCTACGGTCCGGGACAGGTCGGCACCGGGAAGAGCCTCTTCCTCACGGCCGTGGCCCTCGAGCGCGAGCAGGGTCGTCGCTTCGGAGGTCCCCCGCTCGGCCCGCCACTGCGTCACCGCGAGCGCGAGCGCCGCAAGCAGCCCGTCGTTGACCCCGCCACCGAAGGCTCTCGGCACAGCGGTCAACAGCGCATCCGTGGTCGCCGCGGACACCGTCACCCGCACGCCGTCGGTGGTCGCGGCCACGTCGACTGCGGGGTCGGTCGGCCGCGATCCCAGGATCGGATCGTCACCGTCCAGTACGCCACGCCAGAACTCCAGTTCCGCCACCCGGTGGTCGGTGCTCGCGGCCTCCGTGAGGCCGTGCGCCCACCGCCGCAGCGAGGTGCCCACGGGCGGCAACTCGGGCTCCGCGCCCGAGATCAGCTGCCCCCATGCGGATGCGAAGTCCGGCAGCAGGACTCGCCAAGACACCCCGTCCACCGCAAGGTGGTGCAGGATGACGAGCAGTCGCCCGTTGGTATCGACCAACTCGTCGCAGGGATCGAACCAGACGAACTGGGCGACCGTGCCCGATGCCGGATCGAGGCGATCGGCGCCTGCCTCGAACTCGCCGCGCACCAGCGCGACAAAATCCTCGGATCCCGGCTGCGCGGTGAACTCGACCCGGCGGACCAACTCGCCCGCCCGAACCCTGCCTGCCTCCGGAACCACAAGTCCCGCACCGTCGGGCAGCCACTGCAGTCGAAGGGCGTCGTGCCGGTCCAGAACGGCCTGGATGGTCGCCTCCACCGTGACCCGGTCGATTCCGAGGGGCAGCGTGACGAAGTTCGACTGCGAGAAGCGGTTGTGGCCGCCGGGCTGATCGGCCATGTCCCGCATGATCGGCAGCAGCGGCATCTCACCGACACCGCCACCCGGCAGCTCCTGCAACGACTCGGTCACGTCGAGGTCGGACAGTCCGGTCGCCACCATCGCCAGGGCGGAGACGGTCTTGTGCTGGAAGACCTGTCGCGCAGTCAGGCCGAGTCCCGCAGCCTTGACCCGGGTGACCAGCTGAATCGACATGATGCTGTCGCCGCCGAGTGCGAAGAAGGACTCCTCGACGCTGACCCGCTCCAGACCGAGGATTTCCGCGAACACCGCGGCGATCTTCTCCTCCTCGGGGGTGCGAGGCGCGACGTACGCCGGCTCCGCCGAGCCGAACTGCGGCGCAGGCAGAGCCCGCCGATCGAGCTTGCCGTTGATGGTCAGCGGCATCGAGTCGAGCACCATGATGGCGTCCGGAACCATGTACCCGGCCAACACCTTCGCCACCGAGTCACGGATCTCCGAGACGTCGAGGGCGATTTCACTCGCCCCGACCAGATAGGCCACCAGTCGCTGCCCCCGGTCGGTGTCGGATGCCAGCACGATCGCCTGGTCCACACCCGGATACGCGAGCAACGCGGACTCGATCTCGCCGAGCTCGATCCGCAAGCCCCGGACCTTGACCTGGAAGTCGGTGCGTCCCAGGAAGTCCAGTTCACCGTTCAATCGCCACCGCGCGAGGTCACCGGTGCGGTACATGAGCAACCCGGTGCCGCCGAACGGGTTCGCGACGAAGCGCTCCGCGGTCAGGTCGGCCCGCGCGTGGTATCCGCGGGCCAGCTGGTCTCCCGCGAGATACAGCTCACCCGCAACACCGGGCTGGACCGGGTGCAGACGCGAATCGAGAACGTACGCCTGGGTGTTCCACACCGGGCGACCGATCGGCACACTCCCGGCCTCACCGTCGTCGCAACGGTGCAGGGTGGCGGTCAACGTGACCTCGGTCGGACCGTAGGTGTTGTCGACCCAGGCATTGGTGACCTGGCGGGCCCGCTGTGCCAACTCCACCGGCACGGCCTCGCCACCGAGCATGAGCGCCCGCAACGAGTCCGGGAAGGCAAGGGTCCGGTCGGACAGCAGTACCGCGAGCATCGACGGCACGAACTCGAGAACTGCGACGTGCCAGGTCCTCGCCAGCTCCAGCAGGTACTCGGGGTCCCGATGTCCGTCCGGCTTCGCGATCACCAGGTGGCCACCGGCGACGAATGGCAGGAACAGCTCCCACACCGACACGTCGAAGACGACCGGCGTCTTCTGGATTGCGGCATCCCCCTCGCCGAAGCGATAGGTGTCCCGCATCCACGCCATGTGACTGACCACAGCGGCGTGTCCGACCGCGACGCCCTTGGGCAGGCCGGTGGACCCGGACGTGAAGATCACGTAGGCCGGGTTCGAGGTCCGCAGCGGACGCAACCGTTCGGCGTCCGTGACCGGGCCGGCGTCGAGATGCTCGACGTCGAGCCGGTCGATCTCGAAGACCGGGACGCCGGACGGCGAGCCGACGCCGTCCCATGAGGTGGTCAGAATGCAGACCGGGTCGGCAATGCCGAACACCAATTCCAACCGGTCGGCCGGCTGGTCCGGATCGACGGGCACGTACGCGCCGCCCGCCTTCAGCACCGCATAGATTCCGACGACCATCTCGAGGGACCGGCGAGCGCCGACCACGACCAGTGACTCCGGACCGACACCCACCGAGATCAGGTGCCTGGCAAGACGGTTCACCCTCGCATCGAACTCGGCGAAGCTGAGGGTGGTGCCCTCGAAGGTCATTGCCGGCGCGGCCGGCGAACGAACCACCGACCGGTCGAGCAGATCCACCAAGGTGGTGACCTCGACCTCCGCCGCGGTCTCGTTGAAGTCCGTCAGCAGCTCCGCACGCTGGCTCGGCTCGAGCAGGTCGATGTCGCCGACCACGGTCGCGGGGTCGGCGACCGCGGCGCTGAGCACGCGCACGAACCGCGTCGCCATCTGCCGGATGGACTCGCGGTCGAACAGGGCGGTCGAGTAGCCGAAGACGCCGGACATCCCGAGTCGGTTGCCGTCCTCGTCAGTCCGCGGCGAGAGCGAGAGCTCGAGGTCGTCCTTGACCTCCCCCAGCTCTGTCGCGACACCAGCGACCGACAACCCGGCCAGCTCGAACACCGGCGTCTCCAGGTTCTCGAACCCGAACGACACCTGGACCAGCGGAGAGTGTGCGGTCGACCGGGTCGGGTTGAGCACCTCCACGAGCCGCTCGAAGGGCACGTCCGCGTGTGAGAACGCCTGCAGGTCGGCCTCGCGCACCTTCTCGAGGACTGCGGCGAAGGAGTCTCCCGGCAGCACCTGGCTGCGCAACACCAGGGTGTTGACGAACATGCCGACGATGGGGTCGAGCGCCTCCTCGCCACGGCCGGCGACTGCGGTTCCGAGAGCGATGTCCTCGGTCCCGCTCAGCCGCATCAGCAGTACCGCGAACGCGGCCTGCGTCACCATGAAGGGAGTCGATCCGGTGGACCTGGCCAGCGAGTCGACCTGCTCTGCCACTTCTGCCGAGACGTCGAAGTGGAGCTGCTCGCCCCGGTTCGACTGCACCGCGGGCCGAGGCCGGTCGGTCGGCAGCTCCAGGACCTCGGGCAGCGCCGCCAACGCAGTCTTCCAGTACTCGATCTGCTTGAAGATCGAGGAGTCCTGATCCGTCTCCGCGCCGAGGACCTCGAGCTGCCACAGCGCGAAGTCGGCGTACTGCACCGCCAGCGGCTCCCACTGCGGCGCCTCACCCTGGCTGCGTGCGGCGTAGGCGAGCATCACATCGCGGGCCAGCGGCGCCAGCGACGCACCATCCGCACTGATGTGGTGGACCACGACCAACAGCACATGCTCGTCTGCCGAGAGCTCGAAAAGGGCGGCACGCAACGGAATCGAGTCCGTCACGTCGAAGCCGCGGCCGCCGAACTCGGCCGCGCGGGCCATCAGTTCGGACTCCGAGACCACGAATCGGTCCAGTTCGATCCGGGCCGAGTGCACGTCGAGCACCTGCTGCTCCGGCCCCTGGGGACCGGACGGGTAGATGGTGCGCAGCGACTCGTGCCGTGCCAGCACGTCACGCATCGACTGTTCCATCGCCCCGACGTCGAGGGTGCCGGTCAGCCGGACGCCCAGCGGGACGTTGTAGGCCGCCGACGAGGTGTCGAACTGGTTGAGGAACCACATCCGCTTCTGCGCCAGCGAGAGCGGGATACGGGCCGGCCGCGACCGCGCCGTCAGCTCCGGGCGGTCGATGTCACCACCGGCCGCGTTGGCGGCCCGGACGGCCAGGGCCGACACGGTCGGCGCGTCGAAGAGCTCACGCACGCCCATCCGCACGCCGAGGGCGGCGTTGACCCGCGCGACCACACGGGTGGCGACGAGCGAGTTGCCGCCCAGGTCGAAGAAGTCCTCGTCCACCGAGACCCGGTCCACCCCGAGCAGGTCGGAGAAGATCCCGGAGATCACCTCTTCGACCGGGTTCCGCGCGGCCCGGAACTCCGCGGTCTCGAAGACCGGCTCCGGAAGCGCTCGGCGGTTCAGCTTTCCGTTGGGGGTCAACGGGATCGAGTCCAGCGTGACGAAGGCCGACGGAACCATGTGCGAGGGCATGGAGGTGCCCGCGTATTCGGCCAGCACCGCCCGGTCGACGACGTGTCCCTCGGCCGGCAGCAGGTACGCGACCAGCACGGTGTTACCCGACGCCGTCCGGTGGCCGACGGTCGCCGCGAACTCGACGCTCTCGTGGCTCGCGAGCACGCCGTCGATCTCGCCCAGCTCGACACGGAATCCGCGCACCTTGAGCTGGAAGTCGCTGCGGCCCACGTACTCGATCTCGAGCCGGGACTTGTCCAGTGACTCGGAGCGGTCGAGCCAGCGAACCACGTCGCCGGTGCGGTACATCCGGCCGCCGGGCGCACCGAACGGGTCGGCGACAAACCGGTCCGCGGTGAGGTCGAACCGACCGTGGTAGCCGCGGGCCAGGGCCGGGCCCGCGAGATAGAGCTCACCCGCGACGCCGAACGGGACCGGACGCAGACGCGCGTCGAGCACCACCGCTGCCACGCCACGGAGCGGCCCGCCGATGGTGACCGGCGCACCCGCGACCATCCGATCGGTCATCGTCGCGATCATTGTGGTCTCGGTGGGGCCGTACAGGTTTCGCAACGGGTAGGTCGGGGCCCACCTCGCCACCAACTCCGGCGACACGGCCTCGCCGGCCACCGAGATCGACTCCAGGTCGACCAGACCCGCGGGGTCGACGGTGTTCAGCGCGGCCGGACCGGTGTACCCGTGAGTCACCCGGTGCTCGATCATCACGTCCCGCAGCTCGTCGCCGCCGTAGATTCCCGGCGGCACGATCACGCCCGCCGCACCGGCGTACGAGGACATGAGCAGTTCCCACACCGCGCCGTCGAAGCTCGGCGACGCGAAGTGCAGCACCCGCGAGGTCCGCGAGAGCCCGAACCGGTCACGGTGCTCGGCCGCGATGTTCACCAGGCCGGTGTGGGTGATGACGACGCCCTTGGGCAGGCCGGTGGATCCGGACGTGTAGACCATGTAGGCGGGGTTGTGCACGCGCAGCGGACGAGTCCTGTCGGCGTCGGTGACCGGCGCCGTCGACTCCTCGGCACACCGAGCCAGGAAGTCCGCGTCGTCGACCGCGAGCCAACGGACACCGGACGGGAGGGCAGCATTCGACTCGGTCGTCGTCAGCCCCAGTGCCGCACCGGAATCGGCCGCCATGTGCTCGATACGCTCGGTCGGGTAGACGGGGTCGATCGGCACGAATGCGCTGCCGGTCTTCGCCACGGCCCATACCGCGAGCACCGACTCGACCGAGCGGGCCAGGGACAGCGCCACGAACGACTCCGGGCCGGCGCCCTGGGAGATCAGCACGCGCGCCATCGCGTTCGACCGGTCGTCGAGCTCACCGTACGAGACAACCCGGTCACCGGCGATCAGCGCAGGCGCGTCCCGGTCGGTCAGGTTCGCCGTCAACAGCGCGGGCAACGTCGTCAGCTCGGCCGACGGCGCGCCGGGCACCGGCGCCAGCAGATCCAGGTCCTCGTCGACGAGGATGCGCAGGTCACCGACCGGGCTGGTCGGCGCCGCGACGGCGGACTCGAGCAGCCGGACGAAGTAGGTCGCGAAGGCCTCGACCGTGGACTCGTCGAACAGGTCCACCGCGTAGGTGAACTCGGCATCGAGCGATCCGCCTCCGGCGGGGTCGCTCTCGACCAGCATCAACTGCAGGTCGTACTTGGCCGCCAGCAGGCCGGACTCGAGCGCGCGCACCGTCAGCCCGGGCAGCTCGATCTCCGCCTGCTCGAGGTTCTGGAAGGCGAGCAGCACCTGCGCGAACGGCGCGTGGGAACGCGAGCGGGCGGGGTTCAACGCCTCGACCAACTGCTCGAACGGCACGTCGGCGTGTCCGAACGCGTTCAGGTCGGTCTCCCGGACGTGCCCGAGCAGGTCGACGAAGGACGCGTCCGCGTCGATCTCGCTGCGCAGCACCAGGGTGTTGACGAACATGCCCA
Source organism: Rhodococcus kronopolitis (assembly GCF_042654025.1). Lineage (NCBI taxonomy): Bacteria > Bacillati > Actinomycetota > Actinomycetes > Mycobacteriales > Nocardiaceae > Rhodococcus > Rhodococcus kronopolitis. The sequence continues at coordinate 82,377 of NZ_JBHSFO010000006.1, forward strand.
CCATGTCGTCGAGCTGACGCTCGCCGCGGCCGGCAATCGGGGTGGCGATCGCCAGGTCGTCGGAGTTGCCGATCCGCGACAGGAACGCGGCCAGCGCGGCGTGCACGACCATGAACAGCGTCGCCCCGTGCGCCCGCGCGAGGTCGTCGAGCTTCGCCCGCAGCGGTGCGTCGACACGGAAGTTCACGCCGCCCGCCACGAAGGACTGCTGCGAGGGACGCAGCCGGTCGGTGGGCAGTTCGAGCACCTCCGGCAGCCCCGCCAGTGCGGACTTCCAGAACTCGATCTGCTTGGCTGCCACCGAATCCGCGTCGTCGAGCGAGCCGAGCACCTCGCGCTGCCAGATGCTGTAGTCGGCGTACTGGACCTCGAGCGGGGTCCACCGCGGGGCGTCACCCGAGACCCGCGCCAGGTACGCGGTGACCAGGTCCCGGGCCAGCGGGGCGGTGGACGCACCGTCGGACGAGATGTGGTGCACCGAGATCGCCAGCACGTGGTCGGCGGCGCCACCGGCGCCCGACCCGGCCGCCGAGACCTCGACCAGCCGGACGCGCAGCGGAATCGCCGCGGTCACGTCGAAGCCCTCGGAGAAGAATCCGAGCAGGTCCGCGGCCAGGTCGGCCTCCGCGACGGCGGACTCGCTCACGTCGAGCGCAACGTCGTCGATCGGCAGGATCACCTGGTGCGGGCCGGTCTCGCTGTCGGGGAACGTCGTCCGCAGCGACTCGTGCCGGGCGAGCACGTCGCCGAGCGCCGAGCGCAGGATCGCGGTGTCGAGCGCCCCGGTCAGCCTGATCGCCATCGGAATGTTGTAGACCGGCGAGCTGGTGTCGTACTGGTTGAGGAACCACATGCGCTGCTGCGCGAGCGAGAGCGGGATCCGTCCCGAACGCGGGCGCACCGACAGTGCCGGTCGGTCCGCTCCGTCGGTCCCGGCGCGCTCGATCCGGGCCGCCAGCTCGGCGACCGTCGGCGCCTCGAACAGGTCACGCAGTCGCAGCGACGCCCCGGTACCGGCGTTGACCCGCGCGATGGTGCGGGTCGCCACCAGCGAGTCGCCACCGAGCGCGAAGAAGCTGTCGGTGGCGGAGACCCGGTCCACCGAGAGCAGCTCGCCGTACACCGCGGCGACGATCTCCTCGGCCACCGTCGCCGGCGCCCGGTACAGCTCGTCCGAGGTGCCGAACTCGGGGTCCGGCAGTGCCTTTCGATCCAGCTTGCCGCTCGGGGTCAGCGGGATCTCGTCGAGGACCACGACCGCGGAGGGCACCATGTAGTCCGGCAGTGCCGCGGCCGCCACCGCGGTTGCCGCGGCCTCGAGTCCCTCGGTCGCCCCGGTGGGAACCAGGTAGGCGACCAGCCTGTCGATCCCGCTGTCGGTGGTCTTGACCACCACGGCGGCCTGGGCGATCCGCGGGTCCGCCGACAGCACCGACTCGATCTCGCCCAACTCGACCCGCAGGCCACGGATCTTGACCTGGAAGTCGGTGCGGCCCACGTAGTCCAGCTCGCCGTCCGCATTCCAGCTGACCACGTCGCCGGACTGGTACATCCGTGCGCCGTCACCACGGAACGGGTTCGCCACGAACCGGGCGGCGGTCAGCTCGAAGCGGTTGCCGTAGCCGCGGGCGACGCCGACGCCGCCGATGTACAGCTCGCCGGGCACCCCCGGCGGCACCAGTCGGAGCTGCTGGTCGAGCACGTACAGCTCGTAGTTCGGCAGCGCCGGTCCGATCGGCACCCGGCCGTCCGGGTAGCCGGTCGTGACCGAGCGCAGCCGGTGGTCGGTGATCATGTCGGTGGCCTCGGTCGGGCCGTAGTTGTTGTGCAGTCGGGTGCCCGCGGCCTCCAGGTGCGCCAGCCGCGCCGGGTTGAAGCTCTCGCCTCCCAGGTGCAGCGAGCGCAGCGCGGTGAGCACGCCACGCTCGTCCGCGTCCAGCAGGATGCCGAAGGCGCTCGGCGCCAGGTTCGCGTTCACGACGCGCCCGCGCTCGATGATCTCCAGGATCTCGACGGGGTCGAACGGGTCGCCTGCCAGGTGCAGCACGCCGCCCGCGGACAGCGTGACCCAGACGTTCTTCTGGGTCTGGTCGAAGACCGGCGAGTTCGCCACCAGCGCACCGTCGCCCGGCTCCAGCAGGATCTCGCCGCGGTACCACTCGGCAGTGTTGAGGACGCCTGCCATCGGGACCAGGGTCGGCTTGGGCCGGCCCGTCGACCCGGACGTGGTGATCACGTAGGCCAGTCGATCGCCCGCGCCGGCGTCCAGCCACCGGTTCCGCGGCGACGTGGCGTCGCGCTCGGCCAACCGTGCCGACGTCTGCGGGTCGTCGAGGCGCAGAACTGTCCCCTGGTAGCCGTCCACGGCGGTCGCCGCGACGGTGGTGACCACCGCGCGCACGTCACAGTCCTCGAGGATCGCCCGGACTCGGTCGGCCGGTGCCGACGGGTCCACCGGCAGGTACGCGGCGCCGACCTTCCAGCTGGCCAGCATGCCGACCACCCAGTTCACCGACCGCGGCACCACCAGTGCGACGACGTCGTCCACTCCGACGCCCTGGGCGAGGAGCTCGTGGGCGAGCTGGTTCGCGCGGCGGTCGAGCTCGCCGCGGCTGACGACGGCGTCGGCCGACACGACGGCGGGCGCGGCCGGGTCCTCGGCGGTACGGGCCTGGATCCGTTCGATCAGCGTCTCGGTGGTGCGCGCCAGGTCGGTCTCGTTCCACCGCTCGAGCAGTGCCTGCTCCGCGGCGGTGACCAGCTGCAGGGTGCTCACCCGGGCGTCCGGCCGCTCGACGAATCCGCGCAGCACCGCGATCATCCGCTCCAGGTGCCCGACGACGGTTGCCTCGGCGAAGGCCTCGTGCTGGAACTCCGCGGCGAACTGCAGCCGGCCGTCAACCGGGGCCGCCACGATCGAGAGCGGGAAGTGGCTCGCTGCTTCCGATTCCACGCCTGCCAACCGCACGCCGGCGATGTCGATGTCGCCGCCGACCCCGGAGGTGTCGACGGGATAGGACTCGTAGATCACCGCGGTGTCGAAGACCGCGCCGTCACCGGCGGCCTTGTTGATGTCGGTCAGACCGACGAAGTGGTGGTCGAGCAGGGCCGCCTGCTCCGCCTGCACCCGGGCGATCAGCTCGCCGACGGATTCGAGGGGCTTGACCCGCACCGCCACCGGGATCGTGTTGATGAACAGCCCGGCCATCGACTCCACGCCGGACAGGTCGGACGGACGCCCCGACACGGTCGCGCCGAAGACCACGGTGTCCCGGCCGCTGAGCATCCCCAGCACGACCGCCCAGGCAGTCTGTACCAGCGTGTTCAGGGTGACACCCAGTCGGCCGGCGAGGGCCTCGGCCGCCGCGGTCTCCTCCTCGGTGAGCGTGCCCTCGACCTTGCCCGGCACGGACGAGTGGCCCGAGCCCTGCACGGCGGGGGCCAGCAGGGTCGGATCGTCGACCCCGGCGAGCGCCTCGCGCCACACCCTCAGCGATTCACCGCGATCCTGCCCGGCCAGCCACAGCAGGTAGTCCCGGTACCCACGCGGAGCGGGCATCGCGGAGTCGTCGCCGTCGAGGGCGTACAGCGTCATCAGCTCGCGCACGACGATCGGCGTGGACCAGCCGTCGAGGATCACGTGGTGGTTGGTGAACACCAACTGCCAGTGGTCCTCCCCCAGGTCGAGCAGGGTGAGTCGGACCAACGGCGGCGCCGTCATGTCGAAGCCGGCGATCCGGTCGGCGTCGAGGATCCGCCCGCGCTCGGCCTGCCGCGCCTGCGGGTCGAGGCCACCGAGGTCGAGCACGGTCAGCGGCGCGGGCGCCAGTCCGGACACGACCTGGACCGCGCCGATCTCCTCGTCGACGACGAACGCCGCACGCAGGTTCGGATGCCGGGCGAGCAGTCGGTCGGCGGCGCGACGCAACCGGTCCGGATCCATCGACCCGGTGAAGTCCAGTACGAACTGCGCCGTGTACACGTCCACGACGTCGGCGAGGCCCTCGGTCAGCAGCGCGTGGAACAGCAGGCCGTGCTGCAGCGGGGACAGCGACCACAGGTCCTCGAGGCCGGGGTAGCGTGCCTCGAACGCCTCGATCTGGTGCTGCGACATCGACACCAGTGGCAGGTCCGTCGGCGTGAGGCCGCCGGCCGTCTCGGACCGCGCGTGCGCACTGATCGCCGTCAACGCCGCGCGCCAGAGCCCGGCGAACTCCTCGATGTCGGCCTCGGTGAACACGCCCCGGGCGAAGCCGAGGGTCGCGGACAACACGCCGTCGGAACGCACCGAGGCGTTGACCTCGAGCGCGGATCCGGCCGCCATGCCCGCGTCCGAGGCGCCGCCCAGCGGACCGCCGTCGGTGACCGGGATCCAGCCGAGCCCACGGATCTCGTCGGTGAGCTCGGCGCCGCCGAGTCGGCCGAGGTAGTTGAACGCGACCTGCGGTGCCGAGCCGGAACTGAGCTCGCGCCCGGTCTCCGGGTTCAGGTAGCGCAACTGCCCGTAGCCGACGCCCTTGTCCGGCACCTCGAGCAACTGCTCCTTGACTGCCTTGACCGCGGCTCCGGCGGCCGCGCCACCCGCGAGCGCGTCGTCGAGGTCCACCCCGGAGACGTCGAGTCGGACCGGGAAGACGCTGGTGAACCAGCCGACGGTCTGCGACAGGTCGGCACCGGGCGCCACCTGCTCCTCGCGGCCGTGACCCTCGAGGGTGATCAGCGTGGACGACTCCGCCGCGCCCCGGCCGCGCCGCCACTGTGCGATCGCGATCGCGAGACCGGCGAGCAGTCCGTCCTGCACGCCGCCGCGGAACCTCGCCGGCACCGCGCTCAGCAGTCCGTCGGTGATGTCCGCGTCCAGCTCGAGGCAGACCTCTCCCCTGGTGGCTGCGGTGTCCAACGTGGCGTCGAGCGCGCGGGCACCGATCGGCGGTTCCGGACGGGCGAGAACCTCACGCCAGTAACCGAGTTCGGACCTCCGGGCGTCGGAGACCGCGTCGTCGGCGAGGGCGTGCGACCAGCGTCGCAGCGAGGTGACCTCCGGCTCGAAGGTCGGGATCCCGCCCGCGACAATCTGGCCCCACGCGGCCGCGAGCCCGGGCACCAGCAGTCGCCAGGACACGCCGTCCACGGCGAGGTGGTGCAGCACGAACAGCAGGCGGCCGTTCTCGTCGCCAAGTGCCGGAGCCGGGTCGAACCACACCACCTGCACCATCACACCGCCGGCGGGGTCGAGCCGGTCCGCGGCCGCGTCCAGTCCGGCGGAGGCCAGCGCGGCGAATCCCGCGCTGCCGGGCAGTGCGTCGGCGCCGAACTCGACGCGCTCGAGCAGCGGGTCGGCAAGGACAGAACCGACCGGACCGGTCCGGAGCAGTTCCGTTCCGCCCGCGTCGACCAGCGACGCGCGCAGCGCCGCGTGCTGGTCCAGCACGGCCTGCAGGGTGCGCGCGAGCACGGCGCGGTCCAGGCCCAGCGGCGCCGTCAGCAGGACCGCCTGTGAGAACCGGGAGGCGGCGCCGAGGTCTCGTGCCCAGCGGGCCACCGGCAGCAGGGGCATCTCGCCCACCGCGCCGCCCGGCAGTTCCGCCAGCACGACGGCCGCGCCGTCGGACGCACGGGTCGCGATCTGGGCGAGACCGGCGACGGACTTGCGCTCGAAGACGTCCCGCGCCTTGATCAGCACGCCGGCGGCCTTGGCGCGCGAGACGAGCTGGATCGAGACGATGCTGTCGCCGCCCAATGCGAAGAAGGAGTCGGCGACGCTGACCCGGTCCACGCCCAGCACCTCGGCGAACAGGCCGGCGAGGATCTCCTCCATCTCGGAGGACGGCGCGACGTACGACTCGGTGATCGATCCGAAGTCCGGCTCCGGCAGGGCCTTTCGGTCCACCTTGCCGTTGATGGTCAGCGGAAGCGCGTCGACCACCACGACCGCCGCCGGCACCATGTGCGACGGCAGCGTGCGGGAGACGAACTCGGTCAGGTCACCGGCACCGACGGTGGCACCGGAGACCGGAACGACGTAGGACACCAGCACCGTGGCGCCGGACGGGCCGTCCCGGCCGATGGTGAATGCGGTGTCGACGGACTCGTGGGCGGCCAGGGCACCGTCGATCTCGCCGAGCTCGATCCGGAAGCCGCGGACCTTCAGCTGGAAGTCGCTGCGGCCCACGTACTCGATCTCCAGCCGCGACCGGTCCCCGAGCGGCGAGCGGTCCAGCCAGCGCACCAGGTCGCCGGTGCGGTACATCCGCGAGCCTGCCGGTCCTGCCACATCGGCGACGAACCGGTCGGCGGTCAGGTCGAAGCGCCCGTGATAGCCGCGTGCCAGCGCGGGACCGGCGAGGTACAGCTCACCCGTGACACCCAGCGGAACGGGGCGAAGACGCCCGTCGAGGACCAACGCCGAAACGCCGCGCAGCGGACCGCCGATGGTGACCGGATCGCCGGCGACCATCGGATCCGACATTGCAGCGACCATGCTGGTCTCGGTGGGGCCGTACAGGTTTCGGAACGGGTAGATCGGTGCCCACTTGGCGACCAATTCCGGTGAGACGGCCTCGCCGGCCACCGAGATCGACTCCAGGTCGGTCATCCCCGAGAGGTCGACGGTGTTCAGGGCAGCCGGGCCGGTGTACCCGTGCGTGACCCGCTGCTCGAGCAGCACCTCGCGGAGCTCGTCGCCGCCGTAGATCCCCGGCGCCACGATGACCGCGGCCGCACCGGATCCCGAGGCCATCAGCAGTTCCCACACGGCACCGTCGAAGCTCGGCGACGCGAAGTGCAGCACCCGGGCCTCGGGGCGCAGGCCGAACTTCTCGCGATGCTCGGCGACGATGTTGACCAGTCCGGTGTGGGTGACCACCACGCCCTTCGGCAGGCCAGTGGATCCGGAGGTGTAGACCATGTAGGCCGGGTTGTGCACCCGAAGCGGCGCCGTCCGGTCCAGGTCCGACACCGCACTCGTGGACTGCGCGTCCCACGTCGCGCGGAAGCCCTCGTCGTCGAGCGCCAACCACTGCACGCCGGACGGCAACGACTCGGCCGACCCGGACAACGTCAGACCGAGTGCGGCCCCCGAGTCGGAGGCCATGTGTTCGATCCGGTCCGACGGGTAGGCCGGGTCCATCGGCACGAATGCCGCGCCCGACTTCGCCACCGCCCACACCGCGACGGCCGACTCGATCGAGCGCACCAGCGACAGTGCGACGAAGGTCTCGGGACCGGCACCGTGCGAGATCAGGACTCGGGCAAGGGCGTTCGAGCGGTCGTCCAGTTCGCCGTAGGACATGACCTGGTCGCCGAACACCAGGGCCGGCGCGGACCGGTCGGCGGTACCCGAGGTCAGCAGGTCCGGCAGCGTCGTCGGCTCCGCGGACGGCGCGCCTCGCACGGGCGAGAGCGCGCGACGCTCGTCGGGGTCGGTGACCTCGACGTCGCCGACCGGCGCGGACGGGTCCGCGGTCACCGCGACGAGCAGCCGCACAAAACGCTGCGCCATCGTGTGCATCGTCGACTCGTCGAACAGGTCCGTCGCGTAGACGAATCCGCCGGTCATTCCCGAACCGTCCGAGTTCTCGCCGAGCGAGAACTGCAGGTCGAACTTCGCGAAGATCACCCCGGGGTCGACCTCGCTGACCACCAGGTCGGGCAGCTCGAGGACCGCAGGCTCGGTGTTCTCCAGAGCGATCACGACCTGGAAGATCGGGCTGTGCGAGGTCGAGCGCTCGGGCGCCAGGATCTCCACCAGACGCTCGAACGGGACGTCGGCGTGCCCGAGCGCACCGAGATCGGATTCTCTCGTGCTGCGAAGCATCTCGGCGAACGACGCCGACGGATCGACCACGGTGCGCAGTGCCAGCGTGTTGACGAACATCCCGACGAGGTCGTCGAGCTCACGCTCGCCACGGCCCGCGGTCGGGGTGCCCAGGACGATGTCGTCGGTGCCGGAGATCTTCGAGAGCAGCAGCGCGAAGGCGGCGTGCACGGCGGTGAACAGGGTGACCCCGTGCTCGTGCGCCAACCCGAGCAGACGCTCGTGCAGGTCCGCGTCGATCTCGAACTCGACCAGTCCGCCGGTCATGGAGACCACCGGGGGCCGCGGCCGGTCCGTCGGCAGCGCGAGCACGTCCGGGATGCCGGCGAGCGCGTCGACCCAGTAGTCGACCTGGCGGGCGAGCAACGACTCCGGATCGTCCGCACTGCCCAGCAGTTCCCGCTGCCACATCGAGTAGTCGGCGTACTGAACCGCGAGCGGGGCCCACTCGGGGCCTGCGCCCTGTGCGAGGGCGGAGTACGCGACGACGACGTCGCGGGCGAGCGGCGCCAGGGACGCGCCGTCGGAGGCGATGTGGTGCACCAGGAACAGCAGCACGTGCTCGGTCTCGCCGAGCGCGAACAGCACCGGCCGCACCGGCACCTCGGTGGCCACGTCGAAGCCCTGCGACGCGCGCGCGGCCAGCTGCCGCATCAGGTCGCCCTCGTCGGCGACCGCGACCGCGGTCAGGTCCAGTTCCAGGTCGTCGACCGGCAGCACGACCTGGTGGGGACCGGCGCCGTCGTCCGGGAAGACCGTGCGCAGCGTCTCGTGGCGCTCGAGCACGCTCGTCACCGCCGCGGCCAGTGCCGCGGCGTCGAGACGACCGACCAGCCGGATGCCCAGCGGGAGGTTGTACGCGGGTGAATCCGTGTCGAACTGGTTGACGAACCACATCCGCGCCTGCTGCAGCGAGAGCGGAATCCGGTCCGGCCGCGGGCCTGCCACCAGCGCCGGGCGACGCGCGCCGCCGCCGGATGCGCTCGCCTCCGCCAGCCGGGCGATCTCGGCCACGGTCGGCGCGTCAAACACCTCTCGCAGGCTCAGGTCCGAGCCCACGCCGGCGTTGATCCGGGCGACCACCCGCGCGGCCGACAGGGAGTTGCCGCCGATGTCGAAGAAGGAGTCGTCCGCACCCACCCGCTCGGTCCCGAGGATCTCGGCGAAGGTCTCGGCGACGAGCTTCTCGAACGTGGTCGACGGTTCCCTGAAGTTGTCGTCGGCGTGCTCGAAACTCGCCTCCGGCAGAGCCTTCCGATCGATCTTGCCGCTGGCGTTGAGCGGCATCTGGTCGAGCACGAGCACCGCGTCGGGCACCATGTACGACGGCAGGGCGGCACCCAGGTCCGCGCGCAACGCGTCCGGGTCGACGGTCGCCCCGGCCGCGGCCGTGACGAATCCGACCAGGCGCTGGTTGCCGTGTCGTTCCTGCACCACGACGATCGACTGCAGCACGTCCGGGCAGGCGACCAGCGCGGCCTCGATCTCGCCGAGCTCGACCCGCAGGCCCCGGATCTTGACCTGGAAGTCGCTGCGGCCGACGAACAGGAGCTCGCCGTCGCTGCGCTCGCGGACCACGTCCCCGGTCCGGTACAGCCGCGAACCCGGGGTTCCGAGCGGACTCGCGACGAAGCGGGAGGCGGTCAGTGCGGTCATGCCGCCGTAGCCGCGCCCGACCGCGAAGCCGCCGATGTACAGCTCACCGGTGATGCCCTGCGGCACCGGACGCAACCGGCGGTCGAGCACGTGGTGCTCGACCCCGGGCACCGGGCTGCCGACCGGGATCGGCAGCTGCTCGGCGTCGGGGCGGGAGAGGTCGAGTTCGTAGAACGTGGTCACGTCCGAGGCCTCGGTGGGCCCGTAGCTGTTGAGTACCCGGGTCGTGCCGCCGACCAGGCCCGCGAAGGCCGCCGGGCGCACCTGCTCGCCGCCGAGCGCCACCACGTCGAGCTTCGCCAGCACCCCGTCGGTGTCGAGGTCGACGAGCACCTCGAAGGCACTGGGCGCCATGTTCGCCACCTGGATCGCCCCGGCGCCGATCCGTCGCAGGATCGCCTGCGGGTCGAACTGGTCATCGGCCAGGTCGAGGACGCCGCCCGAGGTGAGCGTGGCCCAGACGTTCTTCTGCGTCAGGTCGAACAGCGGTGAGCTGGCAACGAGCACACCGGCGCCCTCGGCCGCGGCCAGCACGCTGCGGTACCACTGGAAGGTGTTCGAGACGCCACGCATCGCGACCATGGTCGGCTTGGGCCGACCGGTCGAACCGGAGGTGGAGATCACGTATGCCAGCCGGTCCCCCGCACCGGCCTCGCCCCACACGTCGGGGAGGTCCGCGGTGTCGTGCGACGCCAGGCGGGCCGAGGTCTCGGGGTCGTCGAGGACTGTCACCTCGACCGGCGAGTGTTCCCGATGGACCCAGCCGCTCGTCGTCACGACCGCCCGCGCACCACTCGCCTCGAGCAGACCGGCCGTCCGCTCGAGCGCCCACTGCTCGTCGAGGGGCGAGTACGCGGCCCCGATCTTCCAGGCCGCCAGCATGCCCACGATCCACTCGACGGACCGCGGAACCACCAGCGCGACCACGTCGTCCGGCCCGATTCCGCGGGCGGCGAGTTCCCGCGCGAGCTGATTCGCCCGACGGTTCAGTTCACCACGGCTGGTCGTGGCCCCGTCCGCGGCCACCGCGACCGCGGCAGGATCCCGATCGACCCAGTGCTGCCAGCTGGTCACCGCGGATTCAAGCGGCCACCCCTGGTCGCCGGGCCCCTCGGCCTGCGCGTCGTCGTCTCCCAGCCCGGCGTCGGACGCATCAGCCCCGATCTTGGCCAGGACCGCGCCGATCCCGCCCTCGGCGGCCACCACCATCGGCACCAGCCCGGTCAGGACCACAGACACGATCGCCTCGGCGTCCATCCCGCGCTCGGCCAGCGGACCGGCAAGCAACTGCAGACGCTCGTCGAGCTCCCGGTAGGTGACTGCTGTCCCGTCGACCGATACGACGACCATGTCCGGCTCCGCCTTCGCGAGAGCGGTGATCACACGAGGCAGATTCGCAACAGACAACAGTGTCCTCCGAGAGCTTTCAAGCTGGTTTGAGTTCAATACCGCATGACGACCTGACGGGCCGCGGCGGGACAAATTGGCGCGCTCCGAACATACGTCATCTCCCCGACACGCCCGCCGCCGCCGGAATTTCAGCTACCGGTGGCCATGTGCACCAGTGGATCGTCGGAACCGGCGTCGACCGTCCTCGCGGCGTCCGTGACCAGCGTGTCCAGGATCGCCCCGAACCCGTCCTCCGAACCGGTCCCCGTGACGGCCAGCACGATCATCGGCACCAGGCTGGTCAGCGTGGTGGTGACGATCTCCTCGACGGTCATCCGCTCCGCCAACGAGGCCGTCATCATGGCCAGACGCGCGTCGAGCTCCGCCCACGTGACCGTGGTGCCCTCGTAATCGAGGGCGACGGCCGCCGGGGCCGCCGCCGCCGCGGCGGACACCAGACCGGGCAGGTCGTCGACCGTGAGTCCATCCGACTCCGGCACCTCCGGCGTGACGGCGCTCCAGATGTCGATGTCACCCACCACGGACTCGGGATCCTCGGTGACGGCCTCGACGATCCGGACGAACCGGTCGGCGAAGCCCGCGGCGGTCTTCTCGTCGAACAGGTCCGTGGCGTACCGGAAGGACGCGTCCAGGTCACTGACCCTGCCGTCGGAGTCGCGCAGCTCGACGATGGTGAGCTGCAGGTCCAGCTTCGCCATGACCAGGCCGCTGTCGTACTCCGACGCGGTGAGGTCGGGCAGCTCCAGAGTCGGCCTACCGGTGTTCTCGAACGAGAGCATCACCTGGGCCAGCGGCGAGTAGGCGGACGAACGCGCCGGGTTCAGCCGCTCCACCACACTGTCGAACGGCACGTCCGCGTGGGCGTAGGCCTCGAGGTCGGTCTTCTTGACCTGCCTCAGCACCTGAGCGAAGCTCGCGCCCGGATCCACCTCGGTGCGCAGCACCAGGGTGTTGACGAACATACCGACCATGTCGTCGAGCTCCGCCTCGCCGCGCCCCGCCACCGGCGTGGCGATCGCGACGTCGTCGCCGCCGGTCAGCCTGGCGAGCAGCACCGCCAACACGGCGTGCGTGATCATGAACAGCGTCGCGTCGTTGCGCCTGGCCACCTCGTGCATGCGGGCCACCAGGTCGGTGCCGAGCGAGACCTGCACGTCGCCGCCCTGCATCGACTGCCGCGCGGGCCGCGGCCGGTCGGTGGGGAGCTCGATCAGGGCGGGCATCCCGCGCAGGGTGCCCTCCCAGAAGGTCAGCTGCCGGGCGGCGAGCGAGGTGGGGTCGTCCTCCGCACCCAGCACCGCTCGCTGCCACAGCGCGTAGTCGGCGTACTGCACCGGCAGCGGCGACCAGGACGGTGCGCCACCGCTGACCCGCTCGCCGTAGGCAACCATGACGTCGCGCGCCAGCGGCCCCATCGACACACCGTCGGCGCTGATGTGGTGAACCACCAGGGCGAGCACGAACTCCTGCTCGTCCACCTGGAACAACCGGGTCCGCAGCGGCGGCGCCGTGCTGACGTCGAAGCCGCGCGAGACGAACGCCACGAGCCCCGCGGTGAGTCCGGCCTCGCCGACCGCCACCGGCTCCAGGTCCACCGGCACCGACGAGACCGGCAGCACCAGCTGGCGCGGGACGCCCTCGTCCGCCGGGTAGACGGTGCGGACCGACTCGTGCCGGGCCAGCACGTCCCCGACCGCCGCCGCGAGGGCGTCGCGGTCGAGCGAGCCGTACAGCCGCACGGCAATCACGATGTTGTAGGACGGGGAGTCGGTGTCGAGCTGGTTGATCAGCCACATCCGCTGCTGCGCGAGCGAGAGCGGCAACCGCTCCGGACGCTCCCCCGCCACCAGCGCGGGCCGCGGTGCGCGGCCCTCCTCGCTGACGGCGCGAGTGGCCAGTTCCGAGACCGTCGGGGCCTCGAACAGGTCACGCACCCCGAGCGCGGAACCGAGCGCAGAGTTGACCCGGGCCACCACCCGCGTCGCGGAGAGCGAGTTGCCGCCCAGCGCGAAGAACGAGTCGGTGGCGGAGACGGAGTCGGTCCCGAGCACCTCGCCGAAGACGGCCGCGACGGCCTCCTCCACCGGGGTGCGCGGCGCCACGTATCCGCCGTCGGCACCGAAGTCCGGCTCCGGCAACGCCTTACGGTCCAGCTTGCCGTTGACCGTGAGCGGCAGCGCGTCCAGCAGCACGATCGCCGACGGCACCATGTGGGTGGGCAGGCTCCGGCCGACGAACTCCTTGAGCGCGGCCACCTCGACGGACTGCCCGGCCACCGGCACCACGTACGACGCCAGCAGCATCTCGCCCGTCGGACCGGGTCGGCCGACGGTCACCGCGAAGTCCACCGCCGGGTGTGCGTCGAGGGCGGCGTCGATCTCGCCGAGCTCGATCCGGAAACCGCGGACCTTCACCTGGAAGTCGCTGCGGCCCACGTACTCGACCTCGAGACCGGCGGGAGCCTCCACCCAGCGGACCACGTCACCGGTCCGGTACATCCGGGCGCCGGGGCCACCGTGCGGGTCGGCGACGAAGCGCTCGGAGGTGAGTGCCGAGCGCCCGTGGTAGCCGCGGGCCACCGCCGGACCGGACACGTACAGCTCGCCGGCGACGCCGACCGGCACCGGCCGCAGCCGGGAGTCCAGGACCACCGCGCCGACGCCGCGGATCGGGCCGCCGACGGTCACCGCGGCGCCCGGCACCAGCGCGCTGCTGATGTTGGTCGCGACGGTGCCCTCGGAGGGACCGTAGGCGTTGAACATCTCCCGGCCGGGCGCCCACCGCGAGACCAGTTCCGGTCCGCAGGCGTCGCCGCCGACGATCACGGCGGTGACCTCGTCCAGACCCTCCGGGTCCACCGTGGCCAGGGCCGCCGGGGTCACGAACGCGTGCGTCACCCGCTGCGACGCGAGCAGGCCGTGCAGTTCCTCGCCGCCGTAGACCTCCGTCGGGGCGATCACCATGGTGGCGCCCGCGCCCACCGCGAGCAGCAGTTCGAGCACCGAGGCATCGAAGCTCGGCGACGAGAAGTGCAGGGTGCGAGACGAACTCGTCACCGAGTAGCGCTCACGCTGCTCGGTCGCGAAGTTCTCCAGGCCGGCGTGGGTCACCACCACGCCCTTCGGCAACCCCGTCGAACCGGAGGTGTAGATGACGTAGGCGATGTGCTCGGTGCGCAGCGGCGCGAGCCGGTCCGCGTCGACGATCGCGCCTGCGCCCAGTTGGGCACACCGCGCCTCGAAGTCCGGGTCGTCGAGGACCACCCATTCCACCGAGTCGGGCAGGCCGCCGCGGTGCTCGGCGACCGTCAGGCCGAACCGCACCCCGGAGTCGGAGACCATGTGCGCGATGCGGTCGGCCGGGTAGGCCGGGTCGATCGGCAGGAAGGCGCCGCCGGCCTTGGTCACCGACCACACGCCCAGCACCGACTCCACCGAACGCGGCAGCGCCAGCGCCACGAAGACCTCCGGGCCGACGCCCGCGGCGATCAGCGCCCGCGCGACCCGGTTGGACCGCTCGTCGAGTTCGGCGTAGCTCAGTTCCGTCGCGCCGGCCACCAGCGCGGGAGCGGCCGGGTCCACCGCGACCGCGGCGGCCATCAGCTCGGGCAGCGCGACGCCGTCGGCGCCGGCCGCGCCGCGCACCGGAACCAGGCGCTCGTGCTCTGCGGCGTCGAGCAGGTCGATCCCGCCGACCGCCGCGACGCTGTCGTCGGCGAAGGCCTCCAGCACCGTCAGCAGTCGGCGGGCAAATCCCTCGACGTCCGTCCGCGAGAACGCCGACGACATGTACTTGAAGTTCAGTTCCAGTGTGCCGCCGAGGATTCCGACGACGGCCAGCGGATAGTGCGATCCGTCCTGCACGTCGACGTCGAGCAGCCGCAGCCCGGCGATGTCCGACTCGTCGGTGACGCCCTGCCGGTCCACCGGGTACGACTCGAGCACCAACAGGGTGTCGAACAGGTTGCCCTTGCCCTCGGCGGTGATGATCTCGCTCAGGCCCACGTACTGGTGGCCGAGCAGCTGCGCCTGCTCCCGCTGGACCCGGGTCAGCAGCTGCGCCACGGACTCGGTGGGGTCCACGCTCACCCGGACCGGGACGGTGTTGATGAACAGGCCGACCATCGACTCGACGTCGGCCAGCTCCGCAGGCCGACCCGACACGGTGGCGCCGAAGAGCACGTCGTCACGGGCGGTGAGCTGTGCGAGCACCAGACCCCACGCGGCCTGCAGGAGTGTGTTGGTGGTGACCTCGAGCCCGCGCGCGAGGCGCTTCAACCGGCCGTCGAGATCGTCGTCGAGCACCACCGAGACGTCCTCGGACGCGGCGACCGCCGACTCCGCCGCCGCACGGGCGGCCAGCATGGTCGGCTCCTCGACGTCGGCCAGGACACTGTGCCACTGCGCACGGCTGGCCTCGGCGTCCTGCGCCGCGAGCCAGGACAGGAAGTCCTTGTAGGTGCGCACCCGCGGCAACATGTCCGCGGATCCGCCTGCGGCGTACAGGGTGAGCAGGTCCCGCACGATCAGCGGCGTCGACCAGCCGTCCGCCAGGATGTGGTGGTTGGTGACCGTGAGGATCCACCGGTCCGGGTCCGTACGGATCAGGTGGAACCGGGTCAGCGGCGCGGCGGTGAGGTCGAACCGGGTGGTCCGGTCCGCCCGCATCAGCCGGTCCAGCTCGGCGGACCGGACGTCGGCGTCGAGCACCGACAGGTCGGTCTGCGTCCACGGCAGCGTCACGTCGTCGAGCAGGACCTGCAGCACCTCGCCGCCGTCCTCCTCCTGCACGAAGACGGTGCGGAAGACGTCGTTCCTGGCGACCAGGGCCTGCCCCGCCGTGCGCATCCGGTCCGGATCCACCTCGCCGCCCAGTTCGAGCACGATCTGCGCGGTGTAGACGTCGACGTCCTCGGCGAGCAGCGAGTGGAAGTACATGCCGTGCTGCAGCGGCGCGGGCGGCCACACGTCGACCAGCGCCGGGTAGCGCTGTTCGAGCCGCTCGATCTGCTTCTGCGACAGCGCGACCAGGTCCAGGTCCGACGGGGTGAGTCCGCCGGCCGTCTCGTCGGCGGCGTAGGTCGCGACGGCCTCGAGCGCGCGGGCCCACCAGTGCGCGAGGTGCTCGGCCTCGTCCTCGGTGAGCAGCTCGGACGCATAGGTGAACGACGCCGCGAGGTGGGCGCCTGCGCCCTCGCCCTCGATGCCGGCGTTGACCTCGACGGTGGCCGAGAGCGCCGCGTCGGCGTCGTGCGCGGACAGGAAGCCGCCGATGCCGACGGAGTCGTCCGGCGTCCACGGCGCACCCGCCAGGTCCCCGCCCAGCGCGGCGGCGGTGCGGCCGAGGTAGTTGAACATGATCTGCGGCGCCGCGAACTCGGCAAGCCTGCTGCCGGTGTCCTCGCGCAGGTGCCGGAGCAGCCCGTAGCCGAGGCCACCGTCCGGAACCGCCAGCAGCTGCTCCTTGACGGCCTTGACCACCGATCCCGCCGCCGGGCCGCCGTCGAGGGCGTCGTCGACGTCGAGGCCGCCGAGTTCCAGCCGCACCGGGAAGATGTTGGTGAACCAGCCGACCGTGCGGGACAGGTCCGCCCCGACGATCACGTCGTCGTCGCGGCCGTGGCTCTCGAGCGCCAGCAGCACCGAGGACGCGTCGACCCCGCGGTCGCGACGCCAGCGGGTCACCGCGAGCAGCAGTGCCGCCAGCAGTCCGTCGTTGACCCCACCGCGGAACGCGCGGGGGACGCTGGTGAGCACCGCGTGGGTGACCTCGGGCGAGATGTCGACGCGCAGCGTCCGTGCGGTCGCGGAGGTGTCCCGCGCCGGGTCGAAGGCGCGGGCACCCAGGACCGGGTCCGTGCCCTCGAGGGTGCGCTGCCAGTGGTCGAATTCGCTTGTCCGCGAATCACTCCGGGCCTCGTCACGCAGGGCGTTCGCCCACCGGCGCACCGAGGTGCCGACCGGCTCGAGCCGCGCGGGCTGACCGATGGCGAGCCCGGTGGCCGCGATCGCGAGGTCCGGCAGCAGCACCCGCCACGACACCCCGTCGATCGCGAGGTGGTGGATCACCAGCAGCAGCCGGGCAGCGCCGGACGGCGCGGTCAGCGCCGTCGCCGCAACCAGCAGGCCCGCGGCCGGATCGAGTCGGTCGGCGGCCGCGTCGAGCTGCTCCGCGACGGCGACCTCGAAGTCCGCGGTGCCCGGTTCGGCGGTGACGGCGACCCGGGAGAGCACGTCGGCGGCCCGCACGGAGCCGACCTCGCGGACCTCGAAGGTCCAGTCGCCGTCGGCGGCCGTGGAGAGCCGCGAACGCAGTGCGTCGTGGTGGTCGAGGACGGTCTGGAGTGCGCCGCCGAGGACGTCCTCGGACACGTCCGCGGCCAGGTTGAGCAGGATCGCCTGGGACCGACGGTCGAACGCGCCCTGACCCAGCATCCAGTGGCCGACGGGCAGCAGGGGCAGCTCGCCGATGCCTGCGCCGGGCAGTTCCTCGAGCACCGACGCCACGTCGTCGCTCAGGGCCCGCTGGCCGACCAGTTCGGCCAGCCTGGCGACGGTCTTGCAGTCGAACACGTCGCGGGTGGTGAAGGCGACACCCGCCTCCTTCGACCGGGACACCAGCTGGATCGACATGATGCTGTCGCCGCCGAGCGCGAAGAAACTGTCCTCGATGCTGACCTCGCCGAGGCCGAGCACGTCGCAGTACACGGTCGCGATGGCCTTCTCGAGCTCGGTGACCGGCGCGACGTAGGCCTGGTTCCGGGCCTTGAAGTCCGGCTCCGGCAGGGCCTTGCGGTCGATCTTCCCATTCATGGTCAGCGGCAGTTCGTCGAGCACGATGACCGTCGCGGGCACCATGTAGCTCGGCACCAGCCCGGCGACGCCCGCGATCAGGTCCGCGACGTCGATCTCGGCGCCGGGCGCCGCCACCGCGTACCCGATCAGTCGCTCGCCCAGGTCGCTCTCGTGCACGAGCACCGTGGTCGCCACGACGTCCGGGTTCGCCAGGATGGCTGCCTCGACCTCGCCAAGTTCGATGCGCAGGCCACGGATCTTGACCTGGAAGTCACTGCGGCCCTGGAACTCCAACTCGCCGTTCGGGTTCCACCACACGACGTCGCCGGTGCGGTACATCCGGGCCCCGTCGGACCGGAACGGATTGGCCAGGAAGGTCGACGAGGTGAGCGCGAACCGGCCGCCGTAGCCGCGCGCGACACCGACGCCACCGACGTAGAGTTCGCCGCTGACGCCGGGCGGGACCAGCCGCAGGTGCTGGTCGAGGACGTACAGTTCGAAGCTCTGAACGGGACCGCCGATCGGGATCCGACCGTCCGGGTAGGTGCGCCCGGCGAGATCCAACGGGTGGAAGGTCACCATGTCGGTGACCTCGGTGGGCCCGTAGTGGTTGACCAACCGGGTGCCGGCCGCGGCCAGCGCGCCGAGACGCTCCGGACGCATGGCCTCGCCGCCGAGGAACACACCGTCGAGCCCGGGCAGGACGCCCCGGGAATCGTGGTCGAGCAGCACGTTGAACAGGCTCGGGGCCATGTTCGCGACCCGGACCCGGCCGTCGCCGACGATGTCGATGATCTCAACCGGATCGAACGGATCGGCCGCGAGGTGGATCGACCAGCCCTCGGACAGCGCGACCCAGACGTTCTTCTGGGTCGCGTCGAAGCTCGGGGAACCCGCGATCAGCAGCCCCTGACCCGGTGCCAACGCGACCTGGCCCCGGTACCACTCGACGTTGTTCGCGACGCCGTGCATCGGGACCAGGGTCGGCTTCGGCCGGCCGGTCGAACCCGACGTCGAGATCACGTACGCGATCCGCGATCCCGCGCAGTCCTCGTGCCACCGGTTCGCAGGCGTCGAGGCGTCGCGCCCGGCGAGCTCGGCCTGGGTGGCCGGGTCGTCGAGCAGGGCCATCCGACCCCGGTAGCTCGCGGCCTCGGACCAGGCGCTGGTGGCGACCACGTACCGGACGTCGCAGTCCTCGAGGATCGACTGCATCCGCTCGACGGGCAGGCTGGGGTCCACATAGGTGTACGCCGCGCCTGCCTTCCAGGCGGCCAGCATTCCCACGACCCAGTCCACCGAGCGCGGCACGATCAGCGCGACGACGTCGTCGGCCCCCACACCCTCCGCGATCATCTCGCGTGCCAGCTGGTTCGCCCGACGATCGAGCTCGCCGCGGTCGACGCTGCGCCCGCCCGCGACCACCGCGACCGCGCCGGGATCAGCGGCGACCGTCGAATCCCAACGGTCGGTGACGTCGACGGCGAAGGGCTCGGACGCACCGGTCCCGACCGTCCGCAGCCACTGCTCCTCGCCCTGCTCGAGGAGGTCCAGGCGGCTGATCGGGGTGTCCCGGTCCGCGGACAGGAACCGCTCGAGGAAGCTCAGGAACCGGCGGTGGTAGCCGCCCAGATCGGCGTCCGAGTACAGGTTGGGATTGCCCTCGAAGTCGATCTGGATGCTCTTGCCCGCCACGCTGGGGTACAGGTTGACGGCCAGGTCCTCGACCGGACCCGTGCTGAGCACCTGGAACCGGCCGGTGAAGTCGCCGAGCCGCAGTTCCCGGTGGAACATCATGATGTTGATCGACGGGCCGAAGAAGCCCCGCTCGCCGGTGACGGTGCCGGCATCGCGACGCATGTCCTCGTGCCGGTACATCTGCCGGCGCAGGGCACCGGTCAGCTCCAGGTTCGCCGCCGCGACCAGCTGGTCGACGGTGGTGTCGGCGCCGATCCGCAGCCGCAGCGGGACGACGTTGGAGACCATGCCGCCGGAACGGCGCAGCACCGCGGTGGCGCGCGCGGAGACAGGCAGGCTGAGCACCACGTCGTTGCTGCCGGTCATGCCGGCCAGATAGGCGGCGAAGGCCGCCACGATGGCGGGGGTCTCGCCGGCGACGCTGCTGTCCGCGGTGGCCGCGAGCAGCTCCGAGGTGGCGTCCGGGACCGGCTCGCCCGCCACCGTCGCGTGCGAGTCCACCGGAGCGGTACGTCCGCTGAGGCTGAGCGGGGCGGGCAGGTCCGCGACCCGCTCGGCCCAGTACTCCCGGTCCCGCTGGAACCGGGGCGAGCTTCGGTAGGCCAGCTCGTTGTTGTAGATCTTGACCAGGTCCTCGGCGTGCCCGGGCTCGATGTCCCGGCCCTGCACGACGGCCGTGTACAGCTCGGCGGCGCGATTGACGATGGCCATCGCGCCGAAGCCGTCGAGCGCGATGTGGTGGATCCGGCAGTACCAGTAGCTGTGGGACTCGCTGAGCTTGAGCACGGTGGAGACGATCAGCCGGTCCTCGAACAGGTCGAGCGGCGATCCGTAGTCCTGACGCATCCAGGCCTGCGCGGCGGCGACCGGGTCGTCCCGGTCGGAGAAGTCCAGGAACCGGACGTGGTCGTCGATCGAGCGGTCGACGACCTGCTCGGGCAGCCCGTCCGCGGGGACCAGTCGGAGGTAGGCGGAACCGAACTCCTTGCCTGCGATCCGGTTCGTCTCCGTCAGGATGTCGATGTCGAGGAGACCCTCGACCTCGATGTACTGGGCGATGGTCAGCGGGACGTCTCCCGCGGCCTGCTGAGCGAACCACATTCCCCGCTGAGCGGACGACAGTGGAAACTGTCCGGAGGTGTGCGATGCAGGAGCCTGCGACGCCTCCTCCGGAACTCCACCAGATCCGACTGCACCCAGGGTGTCCAAGGTTTCGCTCCCCCATCTCGACGAAGTTCCGTCGCTGTGTCTCGTAGTGGTCCCGCTCAGGGCACGACAGTTTCCTGCAGATCCACTGTTGTCATCGCTCCGGCGGCACCCTTCGTTAGCTCACGCCTCCTCTGGGAACCGCCACGATCACGTCGGGAGTCCCGCGTCGCCGACATTATGTCGGCGATCACAGACGAACGTCGGCAATCGGCCACCCGCTCCTGGCGGGCGACCGTGGTCCGGCGCGCGAGTCAACCGCCCGGAATCATGTCACATGCGGTCGGGGCGACGGCACACCACACCGCGGCGGAGCACCCGTAGTTGTTATCAGTTCACCCGCGGCGCGACAAGTTTTGTGCGCATCGTCTCCGCCGCCCTCCCGGCCGGTTACTCGTCGGTAAGTTGACTGCCGATCGGCACGGTCAGGGGCGGTCGAACCGCCTCACACCGGGTTCGCGCCTGCCCCCATTCGCCGGCGCACATCCCACAACAACACCCGGTTGGCACCGTGCCGGACGAACCGCGGCAGGAACCGGTTGACGAACGAGACGACAACGAAGAGGTTCTCGAACCGTCGGCGATCGGTCTCGGTCCACTCGATGCCGAGCAGGTCGCGGAACAGGGGCGGCAGGAATCCCGCCGTCAGGAACCGCAGCAGGTTCCCGAAGACGGCCCGCAGCGGCCAGCCGATCATCCGCAGGTGCACCAGGTCGTCGAGGTACTGACGGGTCCGTTCGTCGATGGTCACCCGCTCGCAGGCCAGGTTCCAGTAGCGGTCGAAGTCGGCGCGGGTGGGCGGCCACATGTCCTCGGTGACCTGCAGGGTGGTGCCGAGCGTGGACGACGACCGGTAGAACGCCTCGGCCTGCACCTCGGTCAGCCTGCCGTGCAGCAACTGGTGGCTGTCCTCGAACCCGACGTAGAGGCACGCCGCGACGTACATCTGCAGCTCACGGTCGAAGGCGTTGTACTCGACGGGGCTGTTCTCGTCCGAGCGCACGTGCCGGTGCACGCCGTTGACCGCCTGCCGGTAGGCGCGGCGTTCCTCGTCGCTGCCGAGGATGGCGACCGTCAGGTACTGGAAGGTGGTGCGGGCGCGCTTCCAGGGATGCCGGACCAGGCTGCCGGACTCGACCCTGCTCTCCATCACGCCGTACGCGACCCCGGGCCACCCCAACTGCATGATGACGTTGGCGGCGCCGCCCGCGAAGGCCCAGAAGTCGAGGGCGTCGGTGATCAGCACCTCCCCGCGGTCGCGGCGCCGGACCCGCGAGCCGATCTCGATCCGGGTGTACGCGGTGGTGAGCGTCGGCTCGGTGTCCATCGCTGCTGTCCTCCATTCGTATCGACTTTCGGCGGTGTCGCCCTACTTGGTGTCGACGTTGTCGACCAGCCAGCGGTCACCGTCGCGCACGAGGCTGACCACCATTCGGTACTTCTGGGAGTTGCCCTCCGGCGCGAGGACGTTCTTCGCCTGCTGGTCCACGAACACCAGCACCGCCGCCGCCGAGTCGTCGAGGCTCTCGATGCCGACGTGCTCGGCCGTCGCGGTCGCCTGTCCCTTGCCCTCGGTGACGATCTGGCGCAGTGCGTCGACCATCTCGTTGTACTTGCCCGCGAACGCCGGGGTGGACATCGCGACCACCTTGTCCCGGTTGGCATCCAGGGTCTGGAAGTCGAACGAGGACAACGCCACCGAGTAGTCGCGCGCGACGGTGACGGCCTCGGTACGCAGGGCGTCGGTGTGGCGGGCCGCCGTCGCCTGGAAGACCAACGCGACCGCGGCCGCGACCAGCGCGCCTGCCAGCAGCAGGGTCACCAGCGTTCGGGGCCGCCGCGACGCCGCCGCGGTTCGCCCCGCGAGCGCGGGCTGGTCGGGGGTGGCCGCCGTCGGGTGGCCGCCGGCCGGGATCGCCTCCATCACGCTGGTCGTGGCGGGGTCGGTGTGCTCACTTGCCATTTCCGAGATCCTCCAAGAGCTGTTTCCAGTGACTGAGTGCCTCGACCCCGGTCGGGACGAGGATCGGGTCGTCGACGACCGGCGGACCGATCTCGCTGCCCGGCGTGGTCGCGGTCGCCAGCCCGAGGTCGTTCGGGCGGGGCGCATTGCGGGCGCCGCGGGTGGACAGGTCCGCACCCGGCGGGCAGTAGTAGGTGAGGTTCGGCTCGACGGGCGTCAGGTCGCCGAGCGCCCGGCGCACCGTGTCGTAGTTGCACACCGGGCCCTGGGTGGCGACGAGGGAGAAGTCCGCACGGTTGCCCTTGACGATCGACTCGAGCTTGCCGAGGCCGTCGGGCAGCGCGACGAGTCCGGCGGCCAGCGCGTCGCTGCGGTCGGCGATCACCGGGGCCACCGTGACCAGATTCGCCAGCACGGCCCCGAAGGTGTCGTGGTAGCGGTCGAAGAGTTGCCGCGCGTTGCGCAGCGCAGGCGGGGCGGTGTCGGTCAGGTACACCAGCACCGGCGCGTTGGAGTCGAGCTGCTCGGTGAAGTTCCGGGCCGCGCCCATGCCGCGCACCAGCGAGTCCGACTCCCCTGCCATCGAATCCACCAGGTCCGCGGTCCGCTCCAGCAGTGACCGCAGCATCGGGGCCTGGTCGTCGAGCTGCGCGGACAGCGCGTCGCCGTTGTCGATCAGGCTCGCCAGGCTGGGCCCGAGCCCGTCGAACGACGCCCCGAGCTCGGTCCCGATGTCGCTGACCGCCTGCGGGTCGATGCCCTCGAGCAGGCGGTTCGCCCGCAGCATCAGCTCACCCATCTGCACCGGCTGCCGGTCCTGCGGCACCGCGAGTTCGTCGCCGGTGGCGAGGAAGGGCCCGTCACCGGTGTTGGGGAAGATGTCCACGTTCTGAATGCCGGCGGCGGTACCCATCCCGATCTTTGCGATGCTGTCGCGCGGAATCTCGGTTCCCGGGTCCAGGTCGAACTCGACCCGGGCCCCACGGCTTTCCGGGTCGAGCGAGACGCCCGCCACCCGGCCGACCATGACGCCGCGATAGGTGACGCTGGTGCCTACCGTCACGCCGAGGGCGTCCGCCATCCGGGCGTGCACCCGGATCGGGGTGCCGAACGCCTGCGGACCGAGCACGTAGTCGATGCCGAACGGGATCACGATCGCCGAGGTGATCGCGAACAGGATCAGCTGGACCAGCGTCAGGCGCCTCATCGCGGACCTCCGGTGAGCAGGGCCTGCAGGGTGCCCGGCGGCTGCGTGGCCGGGCCGGCAGGCAGCGCGCCCCCGGTCAGGAGTGTGTCGATCACGCCGGGGACGTCGAGCGCGCCGTTGAACACCAGGTAGTCGCCCTTCACCGCCCGGCCGAAGTTGCCCAGGAAGGTGTTCATGGCGGTCAGCGTCGAGCCGATCTCGGAGTTGAACGAGGCGAGCGAACCGAGGACGGTGGACGCGTCCCGCACGAGCGCGTCAAGGCCCTGCGGCGAGTCCGCCAGGATCGCGTTGGCACTGGCCGCGAGCTGTGCGCTCGAGTCGAGCAGCGCGGCGATCGCATCCCGCTGCTCACCGAGCACCCGCACGGCCCCCGGCAGCGCGTCGAGGTAGCCGTCGACGACGCCCTGCTGCGCGGCCAGCTGCCCGGACACCCGCGCCGCGAGGTCGAGTGCGTCCTCGAAGTCCTGCTGGTTCGCCGTGGCCGTCCCGAGCAGGGAGATCGTCGTGGCCGTCAGCCCGCGTATCTCGCCGGACCGTCCGCCGAACGCCTTGTCGAGTTCGACCACGACGGTCTGCAGCTGGCTGATCCCGCTGCCACTGAGGACGGCGCCCAGTGTCGCCAGCGCGCTCTCGATCTGGGGCCCGATCTCGGTGTGGGACACCGAGATCACGTCCCCGTCTTGCAGGATCCGCGCGGACGGCCGGGCGGGGACGACGAGCCGGACGAAGGGACTGCCCAGCGCGGACGGCAGCTCCACCGACGCGTCGACGTTGTCGGGCAGCGCGGCGGCTGCGGCCAGACTCAGCCGGACGTTCGCGCCGAACGTGCCGGTCGCCAGGTTCGCCACCCGGCCGATCACCTGCTGGCCGTTGCGCACGTCCGCGCCGATCAGCAGTCCGCCTGCGTTCGTCAGCTGCAGGGTCACCTCGTACGCCGGGCCGTCCGCGGACCGCCCCAGCGGCAGGTCCTGCATGCCGACCCCGCAGCCGGCGAGCAGCAGGCACCCGGTCCCGGCGGCCGCCAGTCGGCGCCACCGCGTGGGCGTGGGCGATCGCCTGCTCATCAGTTCCCCTTCGGTGGGAGGTCGCCGCCGGTGATCGCCGAGACGATGCCGAGCGGATCGGATGCGCTGACCGGGAAGGAGATCGGGTTGGTCAGCCCGGCGCCGGTGCACAGCGGCATCGGGTACTGCCGGCACAGCGGCTCGGCGACCGCGAACTGGGTCAGCGCGGTGGAGACATTGAGCCGGATCCGGCCCCGTTCGTCGTCGCCGACGGACCGGGACAGGTTCTGCATCAACAGTGGGACGACGTCCATGAACTCCGCGAGACCCGACTGGTTGGCCGCCAGCACGTCGCCGAGCGCGGCCACGTTGCCCGCGACCTCCCCGACGTCGTCGCCGTGGCCGGTCATGAACGTGTTCATCCGGTCCAGGACGACGCGCAGGTCCTGCAGCGGGGCGCCGATGTCGATCTGCCGGGCCGACCACTCGTCGCCGAGCTCACCGAGGCCCGAGACGAGGCTGTCCAGGCTCACCTGCCGGGCGTCGAGCGCGGCCATCAACGTGTTCAGGTTCTCCACGAGGGCACCGAGGTCCTCGGCGCGCGCGCCGACCACACCCGTTGCGGCACTGAGGTTCGTGATCGCCGTGTTGAACTGCTCGCCCCGGCCCCGCCAGCCGTCGGCCGCGTCTGCGACCAGGTCACCGATCTGCCCGTCCTCGCCGCCGAGCGCGTCGGTGAGGGTGCTGACGGCGCCCATCAACCCGTCGAAGTCGATCGGGGCGTGGGTGCGGTCGGTCGGGATCTGCGCGCCGTCCTCGAGCCGCGGGCCGCCGCGGTAGGTGGGGCCGAGTTCGACGTGCCGATCGCTGATGACGGACGGGTTGAGCACGTACGCATTGGCGTCGGCGGGTAGGGGGACGTCGTCGGGCATGGACATCGTCACGCGCACCGTCGTGCCGCGGGGCACCACGGCGGTGACCGTTCCGACCGGGACCCCGAGGACGGTGACAGTGCTGCCGACGAAGATGCCGTTGGCGTAACTGAAGTCGGCGGTGACGGTCTTGGCGGCATCGGTTCGGCCGAAGACGAACCAGCCGGCGGACGCGACGGCCGCCACGAGGACGAGCGCGGTCGCGACCCTCGACCACCGCCTGCCGCCGGACCCGGTCCGGGTGGCGGTGGTCTCGGTTCCGGCACCGGTGTTCATCGGCACCCCTGCATGACCCCGATGGCACACAGCATGTTGTCCGGGATGACCGCGGACGGCGCAGTGACGTCGGTCCACGGTCCGTTGCCGGTCGCGTCGGTCGCCGAGCGCAACGCCGGCGGCAGCCGCTTCATGATCCGGTCGACGTTGTCGGCGTTGGCCTTCAGGGTGCCGGTGACCTCGGTCAGGTTCACGATCAGCTGGTCGAACTCGGCGTCGTGCTCGGACAGGGACGTGGAGGCGGTGGCGAGGACGTAGCTGAGGTTGTCCACCAGCTCCGTCAGGGCCCGCTTGCGCACGGCCAGGATCTCGACCAGCGTCTGCGCGTTCGACAGTGTCGTTGCCAGCGAGTCACCCTGGCGGACAACCAGGTCCGATATCGACCGCGACACCGCGAGCAGACTGTCCACCTGCTCGCCGTTGCGTGCGAAGGCCGCGGACGCCCCGCTCAGCCCCGCCAGCGTCCGGCCGAGTTGCTCCGAGTCGCCCGGCATCACCTGCTGCAGTGACGACAACATCGCCTTCATCGCCTCGGTGTCGACGCCCTGGGCTGCCGCCTTGGCATCACGGCTGACGTCGTCGAGGCTGTAGGGCACGGTGGTCCGAGCGAGCGGAATGAGGTTCGCGCCGTCGTCGACGCCGGCGGGCACCACCTCCAGGTAACGCTTGCCCAGCACCGTCTTCAGCCGGACGGTGGCGGTGCTCTGGTTGCCGAGCGGCTGCCGGTCGTCGAGCCGGAAGTCGACCCGCACGCGGTCCGCGGCCAGCTCGACGGCCTCGACTCGGCCTGCGGGCACCCCCGCGACGTACACCGGGTCGCCGCCGGACAGGCCACTCGCGTTGTCGAGCTCGGCCACGTAGGGGCTGGTCCGCATCT
The DNA here is from genome assembly GCF_042654025.1 of Rhodococcus kronopolitis. Classification (NCBI taxonomy): domain Bacteria; kingdom Bacillati; phylum Actinomycetota; class Actinomycetes; order Mycobacteriales; family Nocardiaceae; genus Rhodococcus; species Rhodococcus kronopolitis. Next base: position 109,216 of record NZ_JBHSFO010000006.1, read on the forward strand.
GGTACCAGACCTTCGGGACGCCGACGGCCACGGCGAGGCCGGCGACCAGCAGCACGATGCCCAGCGCGCCCAACGCCAGCGGCGTAGCGCTGTCGGCGCGCCGCTCGCCCCGGAACAGGAACAGGTAGATCCCCACACCGACGTCGGTCAGTTTGACCAGGAACATCTCAGCTCCTCCCGCTCGCGGCCCGACCCGCCAGGCGCCTCACGAGCACACCGGCGAATGGGTGGGACCGAAGATGTTCGCTTCCATCTCGCCCGCCTTCAGCGTGAAGTTGCAGAGGTAGAGGTTGACGAACCCGCCGTAGCCGCCGATCCGGTTGATCGAGTCGGCGAACTCCGGCATCTTGGCGACGAAGGCGTTGAACTCCGCGGTGCCTGCCACCCAGCTGTCGGTCACCGACTTCAGGTCGCGCACCGACCGGCCGAATGCCCCGTTGGACCGGGCCATCGACGCCGCCAGCGAGGCCAGCGCCTGGTTGCCGTCGCCCAGCAGCGCGACGAACTGGTCGTTGCTCCCCACAATCGAGGTGCTGAGCCCGCTCAGCCCGGCCATCAGCTCCTCGAGCTGGGGCTGCCGGGCGTCGACCGAGCCGAGCAACGAGCCCAGGTTCGTCACGAGCTGCGCCATCACGTCCTTCCGGTCGTCGAGGCCCGAACTCACCGCACCGATCTGGGTCAGCAGGGTCGCGACGGCCTCGCCCTGACCGTCGAAGGTCATGGCGAAGGTCCGCGTGAGGTTGTTGACCTGGTCCGGGTCCAGGGCGTCGAAGAGCGGCCGGAAACCGTTCATGAGCGCGGTCAAGTCCACCGGGGGCGTGGTCCGGGCGAGCGGGATGACCTCCCCCGGCCGCAGTGTCCCCGCCGGTTCGTCGACCGCCGGGGCGACGCCGACGGTGCCGTCGAGCGGGGGTGTGAGGGCGATGTACCGGGCGCCGAGCATGTCGCCGTACCGGACCGCGGCGGTCACCTCGCGCGCGAGCGGGTAGCCGACCTCGACCTCGATGTCGACAACCGCCTTGCTGGTACCGCCGCCCGCGTCGGCGAACGCGATGGCGTCGACCCGGCCGACGCGGACGCCGGCCAGCGTTACCGCGTTGCCGGGGCCCAGTCCCTCGACGTCGGTGAACTCCACCGAGTACCGCGCCGTGTCGCCGCGCACCGGAACGGACAGCGTGTTCGCCACGAGCACCGCACACACCCCGCCCACCGCACAGAACCCCACTGCCTTCGCGATCGGTACCCACCCGAGCGTCACCGGACCGTCACCTCGTTCCCACGTACCAGCGGACCGAGCATGACGACGGTCGCCGGGTTCGGGGCCGCGTCCGGCCGCGCCGTCGCGCCGAGCACCCGGTCCTGCAGGACCTTGAGCGCCGGCGCCTCTCGCGCCCCGTCGACCACGCCGCTCTCGCCCGGCGTGGCTGGCGCCGCCGCGCTGCCCACGCACCCCGCGCTCGTCTCTGCGCCGTACCGCGGGCAGTCCGACGCGTCGTAGGGCAGCGGGTCCGAGAAGGTCGCGACCGTGGTGATGTCGAACTTCCCGGTGGAGAACACCCGGGCGCCGGCCGCCCCGAACGATTTCGCCTTGGCCAACGTATCCACCAGCCCGGCGGGGTTGGCCGCGGTCGTCGCCAGGATCGTTCCCGCGGAGTTCAGCACGGTGGTGATCCGCTCGCGCTGCTCGCCGGCGAACGCGGTTGCCACGGAGGCGAATCCGGCCGCGGACCCGAAGGTGGCCGCGACGCCGTCGCGGTGGTCGACCAGGTCCTGCGAGACCGAGGTGGCCGCGGACAGCGTCGCGATCACGTCGGGGGTCGCCGCGTCGAGATCCCGCATCACCGACCTCAACTCCGGTGCGACGTCGAGGAACTGCTGCGCCGGCGGGGTCAGGATCCGGGACGCGGAGTCGAGCCGGTCGACGATCCGCCCGACCGTCTCGCCGCGCCCGTCGAGGGCCTTGCCGAGTTCGGTGAGCGCGGCCTGCATCTTCTGCGGCTGCATGTGGTCGAGGACCGCGATGACCTTCGTGTAGACGCCGTAGAGTGCGACCGCCTCGGGCCCGGTGTCCACCCCGATCTCGGCACCGTCCGACAGGCTCGACGAGCCGGTCGCGGTCGGGTCGTCGACGAGTTGGATGTAGATGTCTCCGAAGAACGTCCGCGGAACCACCCGGGCCAGCACCGTGGCCGGGATGAGCGAGATCGAGTCCGCGTCGATCTGCAGGCGAACGGTCGACGACGTGGTTCCCGAGTCGATTCCGGAGATCCGTCCGACGTTGACACCGGAGTAGCGCACGGGCGCCTCGCCACTGATCAGTCCGGCGGTCGCGGGAATCGCCACGGAGACCTCCGGGTCCCGGTGCAGCGAACCCGATCCGCGCATCACCATCACCGTCCCGATCACCGTGACGGCGAGCACCGCGAGCACCCCCCGCAGCGCGAGGGCCGCCCGGCTGCGACCGGTGAACTGGTCCATCTCTAGAAGCCCGTTCCCGGGATCTGCGGGACCAGGCCCCACAGCGCAAAGGTCATCAGCACGTCCAGCACGCCGATCGCGAGGATCGCCGTCCGCAGCGCCCGGCCCGCGGCCTGGCCGACCCCGGCCGGCCCACCGGCGGCGAAGTAGCCGTAGGAGCAGTGCACCAGGGACACCACCGCCGCGAACACGACGGCCTTGAGCGCGGAGTACAGCAGGTCCTGCGGGGCGAGTGCCAGGTGGAAGAAGTAGTCGTAGGTGCCCGCCGACGCGCCCCCGAAGAACACGATCACCAGCCGCGTCGACAGGTAGCTGGCGAGCAGGCCGATCATGAAGATGGGCAGGACGCACACCATCGCCGCGAGGACCCGGGTGCCGGCCAGGAACGGAATGGACCGGATCGCCATCGCGTCGAGCGCGTCGATCTCGTCCGAGATCCGCATGGCGCCGATCTGGGCGGTGAATCCGGTGCCGACCTTGGCAGCCAGCGCGATTGCGACGACGACGGGGGCGAGCTCGCGGGTGTTCGCGATCGCCGACAGCATGCCGGACATGGTGGTCATCCCGACGAGTTCCAGGCCGCGCTGCGTCTCCACCCCGAGCATCATCGCCGCGGCCAGGGACATCGCGAACACGATGCCGATTGTTCCGCCGCCCGAGAGCAGCGAGTTGGTCCCGAAGCTGATCTCACTGATCTGAGTGAGCACGTGCTTGCGGTACTTGACCAGGGCGAAGGGGACGGATGCGAGCGTCCGGTAGAAGAAGGTGACGTGGCGGCCGACGTCGACGAGGCCGCCGTACGCCGACCGTGCCGGTCGCGCCGCGCGCTGCAGCCGGTGCACGGCGTCGACCACCGCCATCAGTACGACCCGACTGCCGGGACGATGACCGTGTACAACGCGGAGATCACGGCGTTGACGATGAACACCAGCGCAAAGGCGATCACCACCGCCTCGTTGACCGAGTCCGCGACACCCCGTGGGCCGCCCTTGGTGTGCAGGCCCTTGAAGGTGGCCACCAGTGTGGAGGTGAGACCGAAGACCGCGGCCTTCACGAGCGCCATGACGAAGTCCGACATCCGGCCGTACTGACTGAACGTGGCCATGAAGGTTCCGGCCGGAAGATGCTGGACGTAGATGTGATAGAGGTAGCAGGCGAGGACTCCGCCGAAGGTCACCATCGAGCACAGGGCCAGCGAGACCACCACCGCGGCAACCAGTCTCGGGGCCACCAGGCGCTCGACGACGTCGATGCCCATCACCTCGAGCGCGTCGACCTCCTCACGGATCTTCCTCGACCCCAGGTCGGTGCAGATGGCCGAACCGGCAACGCCCGCCATCATCAGCGCACAGACCAGCGCGGCGGCCTGCCCGACGACGATGAACGCGACCACCGCCCCCGAGTAGCCGCCCGCCCCGATGCGGCCGGCGAGCTCGCCCACCGAGACCGCGATGAACACCCCGATCGGGATCATGAGCAGCAGGGACGGACCAGTGCTGACCCGGCCGATGAACAGGATCTGGGTCACCGTCTCGCTCAACGAGAGTCGGCGGCGCAGCAGTGCGCGGACCAATGCGACCAGGGCCTGGACCGAGAACCCGATCAGGTAGCCCCCCTGGGTCGCGACGTCGCGCGCCGGCCCCTTGGCAGTGGGCAGTTCGTAGGTCATCTCCGCGATCCCCCTCGCATCTCCCACCCTCCCCGTCCGTGCAGCGTGTCACAACGGGCGCCACGGTTCAACCGTTATGTGAACCGCAATTCGCGCTGCGAACCACCTAGGTGACGCCGACCGAGACGCGCGTGCGACCCGGCCGGCATCACGACGGCCGCAGCCGTTCGGCGTCAGCTCGCGTTGGCCGCGAGCGCCCCCTCGTTCCTGCGCAGATCCCCCTTGACCACCTTGCCGCTGGCATTGCGCGGCAACGCGTCCACGATCACCAGTTCCTTGGGGTGCTTGTACCGGGCGAGCCGGTCCTCGAGGAAGGCCACGAGCTCGTCGAGGGTGAGCTCCCCCTCCCGCAGCGCCACGACCGCCACCGGGACCTCGCCCCACTTCGGGTCCGACCGGCCGATCACCGCCGCCTCCAGCACCTTCGGGTGACCGAAGAGCACGTTCTCCACCTCGGCGCAGTAGATGTTCTCGCCGCCCGAGATGATCATGTCCTTCTTCCGGTCGACGACGAAGACGAAACCCTCCTCGTCCTGGCGGACCAGGTCGCCGGAGTGGAACCACCCGCCGGCGAAGGCGTCGGCGGTGGCCGCGTCGTTGCCCCAGTACCCGCGCATCATCGTCGGTCCCCGGTAGACGATCTCGCCGACCTGCCCGACCGGCACGTCGTTCATCTCGTCGTCGACGACCCGCGCCTGGATCGTCGGGATCACCCGGCCGACCGAGCCCAGCTTGCGCAGCGCGTCCTCACCGTCGAGCACGCAGGTGATCGGCGACATCTCGGTCTGCCCGAACACGGCGACGTTCATCGCCTCGGGAAAGGTCTCGGACATCGCGCGCAGCACCACGTCGGATGCGGGAGCGGCACCCCAACTGATCACCCGGAGCGCGAGGTCTCGTTGACGCACAGCAGGTTCCGCGCACACGGCCTGCCACTGGACGGGAACCAGGAACGCGGTGGTGACCCGCTCGACCTCCCACACGTCGAGCAGTTCGACCGGGTCGAACGCACCGAGCGGATGAATGACGGTGCGGACCCCGAGCACGAGCGACGGCGCCATGCTGCCGAGGGCGGCGATGTGGAACATCGGCGAGGCACAGAACCCGACGTCGTCGCCGCGGTCCATCCGCAGGGCCCGGATGCAGGTGAGCGCCTGCGCCTGCAGGTTCGCGTGCGAGAGCACCGCCCCCTTGGGCCTGCCGGTGGTGCCGGAGGTGTACATGATCAGTGCCGCGAGGTCGTCCGGCAGGTCGACCGGAGCGTGCGCCTCACCGGGTTCGTCGAGCAGGTCCTCGTAGCCGAGCGCGCCGCCGTCGCCCGCCTGCCCGACCACGACGCAGGTGGCGAGCTCCGGCACCTGCCGACGGACCGCGGCGACCAGTGGGGCGAGCGGGACATCGGTGACCACCGCGGTGGCGCCGCTGTCGCCGACGATGAAGGCCATCTCCGGCGGGGTCAGACGGAAGTTCACGGGCACCGCGATCGCGCCGAGCGCATTGACCGCGAGCACGGCCTCGAGGAACTCCGGGCGGTTGAGCATGACCAGAAGCACCCGGTCCCCGTACCCGACACCACGCCGGGCCAGCGCGTCGGCGAAGGACTCCGACCTCTCGTGCAGCCCGGACCAGGTGGTACTCGCCCCCTGGAAGCGGAGTGCCACCTCGTCCGGTCGCATGAGGGCATGGGTCGCGACCTGGTTGTTCCAATTGTTCCGACGGGCCCGGAGCGGTTGCGCGAGGAGATTGTCGCTAGATGACATCCTGTAGGTCCTTCCCTGTCACGATGATGTGGTCGGCACGGCGGTCGCACTTCGTGGGGCGCGCACAGTATGGCAATTCCGAACGCCACGCGGGGCAATTTTGTTAACAGAAATTCGCACCAGATTCGGCACGGGACCGGAACGTCGAGATTGACCCGAACGGCTGGCGCCTGCATCGGCCCCGACGGCGCGATCACGCGTCCGACGACGGATCCCACACGCAGGCGAGCAACGTGACACTCCGGCTCACCCGACACCACCGGCAGTGCACCGATGCCCGGGCGGCGTGCGGACCCACGCAGGTAATCGCCCGCACGGCGCGGCAGCGAGCCGTCGCACGCCGGACCGCATGTCGCCAGGAAGCGCAAATCTACGTTAACTTCCAGTCCGGATCCGACAGGCCGCGGCGAGTGAACACCGTTGTAGATCAACAGTTTGCGTGTACCCGATGACACAGACAGTCCACCGAGACGTGCGGTGGCGAGATTCGCATTCGGCCGGAGTTCCGCGGACACTCGGATATGGTCTGTGCATCGAAGTCAGGAGACGGCTATGGCCCAGACAACCCGGAGCCGGCCGGTTCCGACCGACGCAGCGGTGCGGCGGCGACCGAAGGACCGCAAGGCACAGATCGCCCTGACGGCCGCCCAGGCGTTCAGCGAACGTGGTTACCACGCGGTCGGTGTCGACGAGATTGCCGCGGCCGTGGGCATTTCCGGCCCTGCCCTCTACCGTCACTTCCCCAACAAGTACGCACTGCTGCTGCAGGCGGCGCTGAGCACGGTGGGTTCGTTGCGGGCCGCTGCCGACGCCGCGGCCGACCCGGTGGCTGCGCCCGCGGACCAACTGGACCGGATCCTTCGCGCCCTGATCACGACCACCGTCGAGCACCGCCGGACCGGCGGCCTCTACCGTTGGGAGGGCCGGTACCTGCAGCCCGCCGACCGGGAACTGATGCGTGCGGACTTTCGCGCACTGAACGAGCGTCTCGCGACGCCGCTCGGCCGGCTCCGCCCGGACCTGAGCCGACGCGACACCACCATCCTGGCCGCCGCCGCCCTGAGCGTCGTCGGCAGCATCACCGCGCACCGCACCGCGCTGGCGAACCGTCGGATCGAGAAGCTGCTGCTCGCGACGGCGTGGGACGTGCTGCACTGCGACCTCGCGGCGGCCCCGCCCGCCGAGTCCACCGCCCCGGACCCGGCCGCCCGAGGGCTCGCGGTGACCTCCAAGCGCGAACTCCTGCTCGGCGAGGCGATGAAGATCTTCCACGCGCAGGGATACCACGAGTCCAGCATCGAGGAGATCGGCGCCGCGGCCGGGATCAACGCGTCGAGCGTCTACCGGCACTTCCCGAGCAAGGCGGAACTGCTCGCGGCCGGATTCCACCGAGCGGCCGACCGCCTGGCCGTGGCGACGGACGAGGCCCTCGGCGCCTCCACCGGTCCGGAGGAGGCGTTGCGCCGCCTCTCCGCCGCCTACATCGACCTGGCGTTCGCCCGCCCGGAGGTGCTCTCGGTGTACTTCGCCGAGATCGGCAACCTGCCCAGCGGCGAGCGGACGAACCTGCGCAACGTGCAGCGACTGCACGTCGAGGAGTGGGTCCACCTGCTCGGCACGGTCCGCCCCGAGCTCTCGCCCGTCGAGGCCCGGTTCGTGGTGCACGCCGCCCTCGGCCAGGCACTCGATGTCGGCCGGCTGATGCGCTTCGACATCGACGCACGCTCACGCGGGCAGATGCGGGCCGTGATGCTCACGGTGCTGCTCGGCTGAGGGTGCCGCCGCCCCCTGCGCCCACCCGGCGGGCCCGGATCGGGTCCGCCGCCGGCCACCTCAGGCTCGACTTCCCACCCGCGCCTCGGCGGCCGCCTGCGCCGCATCACGAAGGTCCGCGAACGATCTCCGCAGCAGCTCCGCGTACCGATCGTCGTCGGGTACCTGGTCCGGATCCACGGTGATGTTGATGGTGAGAACGTCGCCGATGCTGTCGACCCGGTGCGCGAGACCTCCCCGACCGATCAACGGGACCAGCCCGTACGTCACCGCAACTGTGGAATCGCAGAGCCTCAGGTCCGCGGCCCCCTTCGGGACGTTGGAGATCAGGGTGTTCGCCAGGCCGACCGTCTCGGACCGGCGGTCCGGCCAGGCCGCACCGCATCGCAGCACAGCTTTGAGCACGATCGACGGAACGGCGCGAGCCAGTCCGTCGAGCTCGCGGACCTCCGGACCATTCACTCTCGCCCGCTCGGCTGCAGACGATTCGTGGATCGCACGAACTCGGGCGACAGGATCCGCGATGTCGGTGTGCAGGTCCACCGTCATGAGACCGAACTGGTTCCTGGAGGTCCCCGCCAGTTTCCCTCGCGTGGTCACCGGTACCGCCGCCGCCAGTGATCCGACTGGCGGCGATCCGGCATCCGGAAGGTAGGCCCGCAGCGCCCCACCGATGACGGCCATCGCGAGGTCGTTGATCGTCACCGCACCGAGGTCGGACTTGACTTCGCGAAGTTCACCCAGCGGGAGCGTGATGCTGTCGAACACCCGGCGGGGCCCGAGCGGCAGGTTGAACTGGGTCCGTGGGCGCCGGGCCACCGGCGGCCGGTACTGCCCCCGTCGATATTCGGCGTGGAGCCGTCGCTTCGCGGATCTGGCACTCCGGAGGCCCCCGGCGAGGTCCCACAGGGACCTCGGCACCGCAAGTACCGACACGGCAAGCAGGCGAGCCCGGGACGGCAGGGGCGTGACCACACTGCGCGGTTCGACGGACGCCGCCGTACCGGCCCCGAACAGGTGCCTGGCGATCTCCGCGCTCAGGGTGCCGTCGGCGGCGCAGTGGTGGGTCCGGACGGCGACGACCGTCGCCGACCCCGGCACCCCCGCGATTCCACGGACTCCCGTGGCCACGTGCAGTTCCCACGGCGGCCTCGACAGATCCATCGGCCGTTGCATGAGCTCTGCGATCAGGATGCGGAGCTCCGCCCACCCCGATCCGTGATGGAAGTGGATGTGCTCCTCGACGTCGAAAGTCGGACTCTCGACCCAGTGCGGATACCCGAGATCGAGCGGCACGCGGACCAGCCGCCGACGGAGGACGTCGAGTTTCGGGGCGCGCTCCGCGATCCACTCGACGATCTCGTCCCGGCCCGGACCGTCGCCCGAGTTCGCAAAGACATAGGCCGTCATGTTGGCCTGCTTCACGTTTCCCCCCTCGGAGTACAGGAACACCGAATCCCGCGGATCCATTTGCGTCATGAGTCTCCCCCTCACTCTCGCGGCAGAAGCATCGGTTTCATTGCCGACGCTAATGTTTGCAGAGCTCGACGCTACCTCGCATGGGTGCGAAAACACAGGAGCGCCGCGCGACTCGCGCGCGGCGCCACCGGTGTTCGATTGTGCGGTTTCAGTACGGGGTCAGCCCCGGGGACACCCGTAGTCACGGTCCGCGCCGAGGTCGCCGGGCCGGTAGCCGACCGGGTAGCCCGGGTAGGTGCGGTTGCGCCGATCTCGGGTGGCCTTCGACCTCCGACGCGGGGGCAGCAGGCGCACCAACCGCGACCGCCCCCGCAGCGCGCGCCGACCCGCCGACGTCATCCAGGCAGGCGCGGACCGGAAACCGAAGGCGGAGAGCATCATCGGGTCGAGCATCGCATTGACTCCCACCGTGACGGCGGGTCGAAACGGACGGGGGAACCACGAGCAGAACAGGTCTCGGGTGTACACGCCGATCGCGTGGTTGTCGTCCGTGTAGCGGAAGTGCTCGCGCTCGAAGTCCGTCTTGAACCGGTACAGGGCCTGGAAGTCATCGGGGATGTCCCGGATCCCCATCCGGATGCCCACCTGCCGGTAGAAGTGGAAGCAGGCGAGCCGTTCGTGCGGGTTCAGCGGCCGCCAACCGTACCGGTCGATCCAGTCCAGCGGTTCGTAGATGAACGTGCACAGCACGTACAGCATGTCCGCATTGTCGATCTCGTACCTGCCGTGCATGCGGTTGACGGTGCGCAGCGACTCACGACCGCGGGGCGAGTCGTAGCCGTGCTCGAGCAGTTCCGCCATCAACAGTGCCGTGTCGTCGTAGCGCTTCTGGGGCCGGGACTCGAACTCGCCGGTCCTGCGGAGCAGCGCCGAGATGGTCGGGACGCAGTAGGTACGGAAGAGCGCGAACTCGAGCGAACGCTGGTAGTCCCAGGGGAATTCGTAGCCGGCGGTGATCCGGTGGATCTCCTGGCAGTCCTTCACCGGATCCAGTTGCTCGATCCGGCGGAGCCAGCCGTTGCGGCCGCGGGGTGCCGTGTCGGCGTCATCGACGAGTAGCACGGTCCGCACCTCAGCCTCGTCCGTGCCGGGTCTTGAGCAACCAGGCCGCGATCTTCATGTCCCGGGCCTTGCGCTCGAGCGTCAGCAGGTTCATCGGCGCCCGGTACCTCTGCCGGGTGACCGCCTTCGGGTAGCTGAACTCCCGCAGTCCGTCGGCGCCGTGGATCCGACCGAACCCCGAGTCCCCCACCCCGCCGAGTGGCAGTGACGGCACGGCAGCGAAGCCGAGCACCGAGTTGACCGACGCCACGCCGCTCCGCAGGCGCTCTGCGGCTTCGACACCGCGGCGGGAGTCCCGGGTGAAGATCGACCCACCCAGTCCGTAGCTGACGGCATTGGCCTTGGCCACCCCGTCGTCGAGGTCCGCCATCCGGTTGATCACGACGGTGGGCCCGAAGGTCTCCTCGGTGGTCGCGACGGTGCCCTCGGGCACGTCGGTGAGGATCACCGGCTCGATGTACGGCTCCCGGATCGAACCCAGGCCGCCGAGCACCGCGGTGGCGCCCCGGTCGAGCGCGTCGGCGATCTGACCGCGCACCACCTCCGACTGCCGACCGAGGGTCATCGGCCCGTACGAGGCGTCCGGACCGCCGCCCGGACGCAGCCGCCGGGTCTTGTCGGTCACCCTCGCGACGAAGTCGTCGAACACCTCGTCCGCAACGTAGATTCGCTCCACACCGACACAGGTCTGACCCGCATTCCCGAAGGCGCCGAACACCGCGAAGTCGGCGGCCGCATCGAGGTCGGCGTCGTGGCACACCAGCATCGCGTCCTTACCGCCGCACTCGGCGACCAACGGCGTCAGCGTCTCCGCACAGGTGGCCATCACCTTCTTCGCGGTCGCGGTGGAGCCGGTGAAGGCGATCTTGTCCACACCGGAACGGCAGAGCGCGGTGCCGGTGTCACCGAAGCCCGTGACCACCTGCAGCACCGGCTGATTCGGCACCAGCGCGTTCCACTTCTCGGCAATCCACACCGCCACCCCTGGCGTCAGTTCGCTCGGCTTGAACACCACCGCGTTGCCCGCCGCCAACGCATAGGAGATCGAGCCCATCGGCGTGTAGAGCGGGTAGTTCCACGGCCCGATCACCCCGACCACGCCGAACGGCTGGTACCGGACGGTCGCCTCCAGGTTGGCGCTCACCAGGCCGGACGAGACCTTCTTTCGGCCCAGCACCTTGCCCGCCTTCCGCGCGGCCCAGTCCAGGTGCTCTACGGCGAGCATCACCTCGAGCAGCGCGTCGTCGGCGGGCTTGCCGGTTTCTGCGGTGATCACCGCGGCCAGCGCCTTCGCATCGGCGGCGATGGCACCCTTCCAGCTCAGCAGCCAGCGTCGACGCCCGTCGAAGCCGAGGTCGCCCCACCACCGCGCGGCGGCGCGCGCCCGATCGACGACCCGGTCCACCTCGGGCGGGCCGTCGATCGGGTACTCCGCGAGGACCGCGTTCGTCCGCGGGTCCCTGGACGCGAACATCCCGGGCGCCACGGCCGCCGTCGCCTCGGCGCCGCTCGCCTCCTGGTCAACCTCCTGGGTCATGGCCCATTCCCTCCGTTGGCATGGTGGATCAGTTGGTACGCACGATGTCCCACCCCGGCCGGGTTCGGCGCGAGTTCGCATCACATATATTTGATTAGATGTACTGTTGCCCAGATCACACTAGGCGGCGGCGGTCCGATCGACAAGGCGCCGGCCGGCCCCGGCCCACGACGAGGGAGCCCGAAGCGAATGAGCGTTGAATTCACCACCGAGCAGAAGGCCTTTGCCCAGGCAGTGGCGGACTTCTGCAGGCGCGAGGCCGGCACTCGCGAAAAGCGCGACCAGCTGACCGGTCGCGGCACCCACAATCACAACGCGGAGCTGTACGCGAAGATGGCCGAGCTGGGTTGGCTCGGGTTGACCGTCCCGGAGGAGTTCGGGGGCTCCGACGCGACCATGGTCGACATGTGCATCTTCCTCGAGGAGACCGCGAAGGGCATGGCACCGATCGGTGCGATCGGGCCGACCCTGATCACCGGCGGCGCCTACGCCCGGTTCGGCACCCAGGCGCAGAAGGAGAACGTGTTGCGCGGCATCGTCCGCGGCGCGTCGCAGTCGATCTCGATGTCCGAGCCGGAGGCCGGTTCCGACGTCGCCAACCTCAGCACCAAGGCCGAGAAGGTCGACGACGGCTGGCTCGTCAACGGCCAGAAGACCTGGTGCTCGAACGCGCACATCTCCGAGAACATCCTGCTCGTCGCCCGCACCGGACGCGGCGAGAGCAAGCACGAGGGCCTGACGATGTTCCACGTGCCCGCCGACTCCCCCGGGCTGAAGATCAACCCGATCGAGCTGATGGGCGGGCAGAAGGAGACGAACGACCTCTACTTCACGGACTGCCTGCTGCCGGCGGACGCGGTGGTCGGCGAGGTCGGCAACGGCTGGCGACAGCTGATGACCGGACTGAACTTCGAGCGGCTGATCCTCGCGGCGATGATCCTCGGCACCGCCGAGCGCGCATTCGCCGACACCCTCGAGTTCATCACCACCCGCAAGCAGTTCGGCCGGCCGATCGGCAGCTTCCAGTCCCTGCGGCACCGGATGGCCGACCTGGCCACCGAGATCGAGTGCACCAAGCTCCTGGTCTACTCGGTGGCGCGGGAGGCCGACGCCAACCCGGACCGGATGCTCGCCCGCGAGGCGTCGATGGCGAAGCTGAAGGCCACCGAGACCGCCAAGCGGGTGGCGCTCGAGGGCATGCAGATGATGGGCGGCTACGGCTACGCGACCGAGTTCGACATGGAGCGCCACGTCCGGGCGACCCTGGTCTCCACGATCTTCGGCGGCACCAGCGAGATCCAGCGCGACATCATCGGCAAGACGTACGGACTGTGACCGCACCCTGACTGTCTATGCTGACGGTCTTCTTCGAAGGAGCCTCGATGACCCCGTCCGCCACGTCTCGAAACACTGCCGTCCCCGCGCTTCGCCGCAGGCCGCAGCTCTCCGACGACGTCGCGGCGCACGTGCGCGGGCTGATCATGTCCGGCGGGGTGCGACCGGGAGAGTTCGTCCGGCTCGACGAGACCGCCGCCGAACTCGGGGTCAGCGTGACGCCGGTACGGGAGGCACTGCTGACCCTGCGCGGGGAGGGTCTCGTCGAGCTGGTCCCGCACCGGGGTTACGTGGTGGCACCACTGACCCGCAGCGACATCAACGACGTGTTCTGGCTGCAGGGTCAGATCGCCGAGCAGCTCGCGGTCCGCGCCACCTTCGCGGCGACCGCGGAGGCCCTCGACGAACTGCGCGCGATCAACGCGGCGCTCGCCTCGGCCGTCGCGGCGGGCGACGCCACCCGGATCGAGGACCTCGAGTTCGGCTTCCACCGGGAGGTCAACCGCCTGGCGGGCGCCACCAAGCTGTCGTGGTTCCTGTTCAACGCCATCCGCTACACCCCCGTGCACTTCTACTCGGGTGACCGCGGGTGGGGCGAGTCCGCCACCGCCAGCCACGGCCGGCTGATCGCGGCGATGGCTGCCGGCGACGCCGACGAGGCGGGACGCGAGACCCGTCGGCACTTCACCGACGGCGCCGAGCGGCTGCTCGCGCACCTCGAGCGGACGGGCATCTGGGACTGAGACTCCCCGGCCGTCACGGTGCGGGCCTGGGCACGTCGCCGCCGCGGGACGACGGCGACGCACCACAGGCAATGCCGGTCGGTGTGACGACCGGCGCCGTCAGGAACCGAAGATCGAGAGCGGGTTGGTCAGCGCCGCCTCGGACCCTCCCGACTGGAGCAGCTGCATCTTCACTCCCATCGCGGGCCACTCCTGCACCGCGAGGCCGTTCACCTCGATCGAGACTCCGCTGTCGAAGATGTCAGTGAGTGGGTCCAACCCACTCAAGCGCACCTCGTAGGTCACGTCGAGGGTGACCGTCTTGTTCCCGGTCGCCGAGACGACCCATCCGGCCGAGTTGTCCACGGACAGGCGGCCGCCACCCTGCGTGGGGACGACCTTCTCGGACTTCATCGCCCCGTCCCGCCACGAGGTGACGGTGGCGCTCCCCTCGACGTAGCCGACCACGGTCGGGAAGAGGTCGACGATCTTGTTGAGCAGAAGATCCGGCCCGCCGGTCGCGGCGACGGTGGTCCGATAGGTGATCCGGCCGACGTTGGAGATCTTGTTGTCCCCGACGATCTCCTTGGTGATCTTGAGGTTTCCGCTGGTGACGGTGGCGATACTGGGCAGGTCCGGGATCTCTGCGGACGACCCCAGGCTCGCCAGGGAGGAAACGGCAACGGCTGTTCCGGCTCCGCCCGCCAGAGCACCGGCAACCATCGCCCCGGCAGCAACGACGGATGCGACACGGCGAATCGCGTGACGTGACATGTTCAGATCTCCATTCCACAGGGAAGTTCGCCCGCGCGAGATACCGCAGAATTCCAGACCTCCCGAAGGCACGTCGCGCCACCGTATACGAACCGTCAACCTGCCATATCGAATTGAAAGATATTGCGACCGTGGACAATTACGTAAAACACATAGAGGGCCGCACCGACAAGCTCCGGTGCGGCCCTCTCGTGGATGCGCGGGGTCTAGATCGTCAGCGCCTGCTCGTGCACGCCCTGCACCGCACGCCCGGACGGGTCGGCCATGGCCGCGAACTCCGGATCCCACTCCAGCGCCGCAGGCGTCGAGCAGGCGATCGACTTGCCGCCCGGCACGGTCTCCGCGCAGGCCTCGCCCGGGAAGTTCCGCTCGAAGATGCTCCGGTACAGGAACGCCTCCTTGGACTCCGGCGTATTGTGCGGGAATCGCGTTGCAGCGGTGGCGAACTCGGCGTCCGTGACGACCGCGTCGGCATGGTCCTTGAGCCCGTCGATCCAGCCGTAGCCGACGCCGTCGCTGAACTGCTCCTTCTGCCGCCAGAGGATCTGGTCGGGCAGGGCGCCGTCGAAGGCCTCGCGCAGGACGGCCTTCTCGATCCGGCCACCGCCCGCCATCTTGTGCTTGGCGTCCATGCCCATGGCCACGTCGAGGAACTCCAGGTCGAGGAACGGCACCCGGGCCTCGACGCCCCAGGCCATCATCGACTTGTTGGCGCGCAGGCAGTCGTAGCTGTGCAGGGCGTCGAGCTTTCGCACGGTCTCCTCGTGGAAGGCCTCCGCGGACGGCGCCTTGTGGAAGTAGAGGTAGCCGCCGAACATCTCGTCGGCACCCTCTCCCGAGAGCACCATCTTCACGCCCATCGCCTTGATGCGGCGTGCCAGCAGGAACATCGGGGTGGACGCGCGGATGGTCGTGACGTCGTACGTCTCGATGTGCCGGATCACCTCAGGCAAGGCGTCCAGCCCCTCCTCGAAGGTGTAGACGAAGCCGTGGTGCTCGGTGCCGAGGGCATCCGCCGCGACCTGCGCCGCGGCCAGGTCGGGCGATCCCTCGAGACCGATCGCGAACGAGTGCAGGTGCGGCCACCAGGCCTCGCCGCGATCGTCGTTCTCGACCCGGTTGCGGGCGAACTTGACGGCGCACGCGGCGACCAGCGAGGAGTCCAGGCCGCCGGAGAGCAGCACGCCGTAGGGCACGTCGGTCATCATCTGGCGGTGCACGGCGTCCTCGAAGGCCTTCCGCAGCTCCGGCGGGGTCACCTCCGCGTCCTTCGTTGCGGAATGCTCACGCCACGGCTTGTCGTAGTACCTACGGAGCCCGCCGGCCGCGCTGTCGTAGATGTGCCCGGGCGGGAACGCTTCGATGTCGTCGCACGCCCCGACCAGGGCCTTCATCTCCGACGCGACGAGGATCCGGCCGTCCGCATCGTGGCCCCAGTACAACGGGCACACCCCGATGGGATCGCGGGCGATCAGGAATCGGCGCTGCTCGGCGTCCCACAGCGCAAATGCGAAGATCCCGCTCAGTCGGCTCACGAAGTCCGGGTCACCGTCGCGGTAGAGGGCGCTGATCACCTCGCTGTCGGAGCCGGTGGTGAAGTCGTAGTCGCTGCCGGCCCGCAGGTCACGGTGGTTGTAGATCTCACCGTTGACGGCCAGGGCCAGGTGCCCGTCCCTCGACCGCAACGGCTGCGCCCCACTGGCCGGGTCGACGATGGCCAGGCGCTCGTGCACCAGGATGGCCCCGTCGTCGACGTACACACCGCTCCAGTCCGGGCCACGGTGACGCTGACGCCGCGAGAGCTCCACGGCCTGGACCCGCAGCGCGACCGTACTGTCGCCGGACTTCAAGCCGAACATGCCAAAGATCGAGCACACTTGGAAGGACTCCTTGCCGTGGGCAGAAGGCAACTGCCCGGATCTGGTAGACAACCCCGCCGGCAGGGATGGAGACAGCCCCGCGATGGCGGGTGTTCGCCTCATCGTCGCCCTGACGATACCAATGGCGAGGTGTCACCTCAGTAAATCGCCAGGTTTGCAGGTTCCGTTACGTCATTTCTGTAGCGCCGTCGGCCCCGGAGCGGTGCCCCGGGGCCGAACGGCGTCACCTCACCTACTGCGCGGCGTCCGCCGCCATTGCCTCGATCAGGCTCTTGGGTCGCATGTCGGTCCAGTTGGTCTCGACGTACGTCACGCACTCCTGACGCGACGACGGGCCGTGAACCTCGACCCACCCCGCCGGCACCTCGGCGAACACGGGCCAGAGCGAATGCTGCCCCTCCCCGTTCACCAAAACCAGAAACTGGCCGTCCTCGTCATCGAAGGGATTGCTCATCGCGCTGCCTCTCTTGTAAAGATCCTTGTCCTGCTGTCATGGTCGTGCGCTCAGAGGTCGTCGTCGGACCACCATTCGTTCAACGCCGCGCCGATCTGCGCGAGTGCGTCCGCCGACGCCATGTCCCAGTGGGTGGCCTCGACTCGATGGGTGTCGATCAGTCCGTCGACGGCTTCGCGCCACGTCGACGCTCCGAGTTCCCCGGTCGGGTCGTCGCTCAGGGCCGCGAAGTACACCAGGTCGCCCTTGTACGGTCGCGGTTCGTAGTCCCCGATCATGGCGATCGACGCACCCGCGGCCTCGAGTGCCGCGTTGATCCGGTCGGCACCGAGAGAATCGAACGGCGCGGGGAGATCCGAGACCAGCTCGTGCACGATGTCCGCAGTGAGCTCCTCGTCGACCCGGTCGCGGCCACCCGATGCCACGGCCGGCAGCAGCCCACCAAGCAGATCTCGGGCCGTCATGTTCCCCTCGGCCGCGGGGCGCTCGATGTCGTTGTCCGCGTAGCTGTCCATCATGGCAAGCAGGCCGACCTCCTCGCCCTCCGACTGCAGCTGCACCGCCATCGCGTGGGCGATGACGCCACCGAGTGACCACCCGATCAGGTGGTACGGGCCCTCGGGCTGAACGGCCCTGATCTCCTGCAGGTACCGCTGCGCCCATTCCTCAATGGTCGCCGGCAGCGGTCCGGTACCGGAAACCGCCGGCGACTGCAGTCCGTAGATACCCCGTTCCCGGTCGACGTGGGCGGACAGCCCGGCGAACGCCCAGGAGAGGCCGATGACCGGATGGACGCAGAACAGCGGCGGCTTACTTCCGCGTTCCCGCAGGGGCAGCAGCACCTCGAACGCGGACTCCGTGTCCAGATCCTCGACGCCTGCGAGCACGGCGTCCGCCCGGGCTGCCATCGACTCCGGGGTCGGATTCGAGAACACCCACAGCACCGGTACCTCGATTCCGAGCGCGGCGCCGAGCAGCGCGGTCAGGCGCGTCGCCACCAGCGAGTTACCACCGAGATCGAAGAACTCGTCGTCCAGCCCGACCCGCTCGATCCCGAGCACCGCACCGAAGACGCCCGCCACCGTGCGCTGGGTGTCGGTCTCCGGCGCACGGAACTCACGCGCCACGAACTCCGGATCGGGAAGTGCCTTCCGATCCACCTTGCCGTTCACGTTCAGCGGCAACGCGTCGAGAACCATCACCACGGCCGGGACCATGTACGAGGGCATTGCACCGGACAGCGCGCTACGAACGAGCGCTCCGTCCAGTTCGGCCCCGACGACGTAGCCGACGAGCTGGGTGCCGCTCACGGCGTCAACCCGAGCCACCACGACCGCGTCGATCACCCCGGTCACGGACCGCAACGCGGACTCGATCTCACCGAGCTCGATACGGAAACCGCGGACCTTGACCTGGAAGTCGGCGCGGTCGAGGTACTCGAGATTGCCGTCGCCACGCCACCGCACGACGTCGCCGGTGCGATAGAGACGGGTGCCGTCACCGAACGGGTTCGCGACGAACCGGTCCGCCGTGAGGTCAGTCCGGCCGTGGTACCCACGGGCCAGCTGCGCACCGGCGAGGTACAGCTCTCCCGACACACCCACCGGAACCGGGTGCAGGCGCGAATCGAGCACGAACACCTGGGTGTTCCACTCGGGCGTGCCGATCGGCACCGTCACCGTGTCCGCCGCCGACGTCCGGTACGAGGTCACCGAGACCGCTGCCTCGGTGGGCCCGTAGAGGTTGTCGAGTCGGGCTGCGCTCACGGCCCGCAGCCGCGCCGCGGTCTCCGCCGGCAGAGCCTCGCCGATGGCCAGGACCCTCGTCACCGATTCCGGGAAGCCGGTCAGCGGGTCCGACAGCAGCATCGACAGCATCGACGGCACCACGTGCAACGTGGTCACCACCTCACGCGACATCAACTCGAGCAGATAGGCGGGATCCTGGTGCCCGTCGGGACGGGCGATCACCAGTCGAGCACCCGTCTGCAGCGCCCACCAGAATTCCCACACCGACAGGTCGAACGTGGCCGCGGTCTTGAGCAGAACCGCGTCGTCGCCGCCCAGTCCGTATTCCGCCTGCTTCCACACCATCTGGTTGACGACGGCCGCATGCGCGACGGCGACACCCTTGGGCCGGCCGGTCGAGCCCGACGTGAAGATCACGTAGGCCGGGTTGCCGGTCCGCAGCGGCGCCAGCCGGTCGCGGTCGGAGACCGGCGCGTCGGAGAAGCCGGACAGCTCGAGGGTGTCGAGCGCCAGCACCGGGCAGTCGCCCGGCAGCGCAACCACGTCGTCGGTGCGGGTGAGCAGCAACGCCGGGGCAGCCGATTCCAGGACCAGGGCGATTCGCTCGCCGGGATGATCCGGGTCGATCGGCACGTAGGCACCGCCGGCCTTGACGATCGCGTACATGCCGACCATCAACTCGACTGAACGTCGCATCGCCAGTCCGACCAGGGTCTCCGGACCGACGCCTGCCGCGATCAGTTTGCGCGCCAACCTGTTCACCCGGGAATCGAACTCTCGGTACGTCAGCGAGTCACCGTCGAACACCAGGGCAACAGCCTCCGGCGTCCTCGACACCTGCGCGTCGAAGAGATCGACCAGCGTCGCATCCGGCACCGACTCGTCGGTGGCGTTCCAGTCGCCCAGGATCTGATCTGCCTCGACCGAGGTGACCATCGACAGGTCGCCGACGACGCCGTCCGGGTTCGCCACGAGCTGTTCGAGCACGCCGAGGAAGCGGTCCGCGAACGCCTGCGCGGTGGCCCGGTCGAACAGCGCGGTCACGTAGGTCAGGCTCGCGCCCAATCCGATCGGCGTGCCCTCCTCGTCGTAGCGGTCGCCGATGATCAGGTGCAGGTCGAACTGGGAGACCTCGGATGCCAGCTCGGCGGGCGCGATTGCCAGACCGTCGAGTTCGAAGGTGGACTCGGCCAGGTTCTGGAACGAGAAGCCCACCTGGCACAGCGGATGCCGAGCGGTCGAACGGGTCGGGTTGAGCACCTCCACCAGCCGTTCGAACGGCACGTCCGCATGCCCGAATGCCCCGAGGTCCGCCTCCCGGACCTGGGTCAGGAGCTCAGCGAAACCGGCATCCGGTGCGACATCGGTCCGGAAGACGAGCGTGTTGACGAACATGCCGATCAGATCGTCGAGCGCGGCATCCCCACGGCCGGCGAAGGGTGTGCCGACTGCGATGTCTCGCGTCCCCGACAGCCGGGCGAGCAGGGTCGCGAACGCGGCGTGCACGACCATGAACAGGGTGGCGTTGTGAGCGCGCGCCATCTCGACGAGCCCCCGATGCAGATCGGGACTCACCGCGAATTCGACCGTGCCGCCGTGGTACGACTGCACCGCCGGCCGCGGCCGGTCGGTCGGCAGGTCCAGCTGCTCCGGCAGGCCGGCAAGCGCCGACTTCCAGTAGCCGAGCTGCTCGGAGATCAGCGACTCCGGATCGTCCTCGCTTCCGAGGACCTCCCGCTGCCACAGCGCGTAGTCGGCGTACTGCACGGCCAGTGGCGGCTGCGCTGAGACGGTACCCGCTGCGCGGGCCGCATACGCCACCATCAGATCCCGGGTGAACGGGCCGATCGAGGAACCATCGGCCGCGATGTGGTGAACGACCATGGCGAGCACGTACTCGGGCGTCTCGTCGGTGCCGTCGACACGCACGAGCATCGTCCGGATCGGGACCTGAGACGTGACGTCGAATCCTCCGGAGACAAACTTCGTCACCTCCGCGACGACCTGGTCGGCCGCCACGGTGACCGGTTCGAGGTCGACGACGACGTCCCCGACCGGCAGGATCACCTGTGTCGCGGCACCGTCCTCTGCCTGCGGGTACACCGTGCGCAGCACCTCGTGTCGTGCCACCACGTCACCGACCGCGGCCGTCATGGCGGCCACGTCGAGGTCACCGGTCAGCCTGATCGCCGCGGGAATGTTGTACGCCACCGAGTCCTGGTCGAACCGGTTGAAGAACCACATCCGCTGCTGCGCCAGTGACAGCGGCACCCGCTCCGGGCGCGCGCCGGCACTCAGTGCGGGGCGCGCCCCATGCCCCTCGAGTTGACCCACCCGAACCGCCAGATCCTCGACGACGCTCGCCTCGAACACCACCCGAACCGGCACCTGCGCATCGAGCGCCGCGCCGAGACGAGCGGTGACCTGGGTCGCGATCAGCGAGTTGCCACCGAGCTCGAAGAAGTCGTCGTCGAGACCGACCCGCTCGACACCGAGCACCTCCGCGAACACGTTCGCGACGATCTGCTCGACCGGCGTGGACGGGGCCCGGAACGCCCGAACCTCGAACACCGGCTCCGGCAACGCCTTCCGGTCCAGCTTGCCGACCGGGTTCAGCGGGATCTCGTCGAGCACCATGACCGATGCCGGCACCATGTACGCGGCCAGTGATCGACCGACGAACTCCTTGAGGGCGGTCGGATCGAGCACCCGACCCGGAACCGCCACCACGTACGACACGAGAGATGTCGCACCGCCGACACCGGTGTGGCCGATCGTTGCCGCGAACTCCACGTCGTCGTGCGAGGTCAGCGCAAGGTTGATCTCGCCGAGTTCGATCCGGAAGCCACGAACCTTCACCTGGAAGTCCGCGCGGCTCACGTACTCGAGCTCACCGTCGCCCGTCCAGCGAACCACGTCACCGGTCCGGTACATCCTGGTGCCGGTGAGGTCTCCGCTCGTGGCGAAGGGGTTCGCCACGAAACGGTCTGCGGTCAGCCCCGGCTGGTGCAGGTAGCCGCGCGCGACACCCGGACCCGACAGGTAGAGCTCACCCGCGACACCGACGGGAACGGGATGCAACCGGGAATCGAGCACCAGCGTGCGGACTCCCCGGAGGCCCTCACCGATCGGCATCAGCCCACCTGCGACCAGTGGATTGCTGCTGGTCGCGATCACGGTCGTCTCGGTCGGACCGTAGACGTTGAAGAAGTCACGTTCCGCCGCCCACCGGGCCACGAGGTCCGGTGAGTACGCCTCACCGCCGACCATCACCGACCGCAGTTCGGAGAGCTCCGTGTGGTCGATCGAGGCCAACGCGGCCGGAGTGATGAACGCATGCGTCACCCGCTCGGCCCGCAGCAGCTCGGCCAGTTCCGCACCGCCGTAGACCGTGGTCGGCACGATCACCATGGCGGCGCCCGCACCGACCGCGAGCAGCAACTCCAGCATCGAGGCATCGAAGCTCGGGGATGCGAAATGCAGAGTCCGCGAACCGGAATCGATCTTGAACCGGTCCCGCTGCTCCGCCGCCAGGTTCGACAGCCCGCCGTGCGTCACCGCGACGCCCTTCGGCTTGCCCGTCGACCCCGACGTGTAGATGACATAGGCCGTGTTCTCGACCCGAAGCACACCCAGTCGCTCGGAGGCGGTGACCTCGTCGGCCGGCTGCGCGTTGCACCTGACCTCGAACTCATGGTCGTCGAGAACCAGCCACCGAACACCGTCCGGCAGCCTGTCCACCGACGCGGCCACCGTCAATCCGATAGCCGCGCCCGAGTCGGCGGCCATGTGCGCGACCCGCTCCGCGGGGTAGTTCGGGTCGACCGGGACGAAGGCGGCACCGGTCTTGGCGACAGCCCAGACCGCCAACACCGACTCGATCGATCGGGTGATACCCAACGCCACGAACGACTCCGGCCCGACACCCTCGGAGATCAGCACACGGGCCACCCGCGACGACCACTCGTCGATCTCCCGATAGGTCAGCGTGCGACCGCCGAGGGTGACGGCAGGCGCCGACGGGTTCATCCGCACCGCATCGGAGAGGACGTCCGGCAGCGCATGGATCGGACCGGTGTCCGCACCCCGACGCGTGCTCAGATCGACCAGTTCCGCCGGCTCGAGAAGCTCGATGTCGCCGATGGCGACCATGGGAGTTGCTACCGCCGCCCGGGCGATCCGGACCAGCCGCTCCGCGAAGCCGACAACGGTCTGCTCGTTGAACAGATCTGTGGCGTACAGGAATTCGGCGGTGATTCCGTCGGCGACCCCGTCCTCGGTGAACGACTCGACAATCGACAGCTGCAGGTCGAACTTGGCGACGTGCCCGTCGAATTCGACCCCACTCAGGCGCAGGCCCGGCAGCTCGAAGCCGACGGGACCGGTGTTTCCCATCGAGAGGGCAACCTGGAACAGCGGGTTGCGCGACTGCGACCGAACGGGGCTCAGCACCTCCACCAGCCGCTCGAACGGCACGTCCGCATTCGCAAACGCCGACAGGTCGCTCTCCCGCACCTGCTCGAGCAGGTCCACAAAGGTGGTGGACGACTCGGCCTGCGTGCGCAGCACCAGCGTGTTGACGAACATGCCGACCAACTCGTCCAGCGCGGCCTCGCCGCGTCCGGCGATCGGCGTGCCGATCGCGATGTCCGAGGTCCCGGACGCCCTGGCCAGCAGCACCGCGAGTGCCGTGTGCAGCACCATGAACATCGTCGAATTGTGGGTGCGGGCAAGATCGCCGAGACCCTTGTGCAGGACCGCGTCGAGGGAGAACGACACCTCCGCACCACTGTTGGTCGCCACGACCGGCCGCGGCCGGTCCGTCGGCAGGTCCAGCTGATCGGGCAACCCGTCCAGCGTCTGCTCCCAGTGCGACAACTGCTGCGAGATCAGCGACTGCGGGTCGTCCTCGGAACCGAGGACCTCGTGCTGCCACAGGCTGTAGTCCGCGTACTGCACCTCGAGCGGCGCCCAGTCGGGCGCGCTCCCCGCGCTGCGGGCGGCGTAGGCGACCATCACGTCGCGCGTCAGCGGCCCCATCGAGAAACCGTCGCCGGCGATGTGGTGAACCACCAGCACGAGCACATGCTCGTCGGTGCCGGCCACCGCGAACAGCCGAGCCCGCACCGGAACCTGTGCGGTCACGTCGAATCCGGCCGAGATCACCTCCGTCACGCGTGCGACGGTGTCCTCCGCGGCGATGGTCTCCGGCGTCAGGTCGACGGCGAACTCACCAACCGGCAGAACGGTCTGGTATCCGGCCCCGGCCACGGACGGGTAGACAGTGCGCAGCGACTCGTGACGGGCCAACACGTCACCGACAGCCCCCTGCAACGCCGCCACATCCAACTCGCCGGACAGCCGCACCGCAGCAGGAATGTTGTACAGGGACGACGAGGTGTCGAACTGGTTCAGGAACCACATCCGAGACTGCGCCAACGACAACGGAACTCGTTCGGGCCGCACACCGGCACGCAACGCGATCCGGCCGCCCGAACCCGCATGCTGCTCCACCGCCGTCGACAGCGCCGCCACCGTCGACGCCTCGAACAACGTCCGCACCGGCACCCGCGCGTCCAGTGCCGCACCGATGCGCGAAACCACCTGCGTCGCCACCAACGAGTTGCCACCGAGCTCGAAGAAGTCGTCATCCAGACCGATCCGCGGGACCCCCAGCACATCGGCGAACACACCCGCCACGATCTCCTCGACCGGAGTCGTCGGCGCCCGGAACTCCCGAACCTCGAACACCGGCGCCGGCAACGACTTCCGATCCAACTTCCCGTTCGACGTCAGCGGAATCTCGTCGAGCACCACGAACGCCGACGGCACCATGTACTCCGGCAGCAACTCCGCCGCACCGTCCCGCACCGAAGCCACATCCACGGTGGCCCCGACCGCGGGCACGAGGTAGGCGACCAGTCGTGCGCCTCCCGGGACGTCCTCGCGGACGATCACCGCAACCTGACCCACCTGCACGTGAGCCAACAGCGCCGACTCGATCTCACCCAACTCGATCCGGAAACCACGCACCTTCACCTGGTCGTCGGACCGACCGAGGTACTCGAGGTCGCCGTCCCGGCTCCACCGCGCCAGGTCACCCGAGCGGTACAACGCAGAACCGTCCACAGCGAACGGGTTCGCCACGAAACGCGACGCCGTCAGCGCCGGCTGACCGAGGTAGCCCCGGGCCAACTGCACACCCGCGACGTACATCTCGCCCGGAACGCCGACCGGCACCGGCCGCAGCCGCGTGTCCAGGACGTACACCTGCAGACCCGCGATCGCCTGCCCGACCAGCGACGCCGACGCCGCCTTGGCCGTCGGCTCGTCGATACGACGGTGCGAGACGTGCACGGTGGTCTCGGTGATGCCGTACATGTTCACCAGACGCGGAGACGCGTCGTCGTGTCGTCCGTACCAGTCCGTCAACCGGCGCAACTCCAGCGCCTCACCGCCGAAGATCACGTACCGCAGCGCCAGCTCCGCAGGCGCCTGACGATCCGCCTCCGCCAACTGGTAGAACGCCGACGGCGTCTGGTTGAGCACCGTCACCCGCTCCCGCGCCAACAACTCCAGGAACTGCTCCGGCGACCGCGACGTGAAGTAGTCGACCACCACCAGCGTGCCTCCGTAGAGCAACGGACCCCACAGCTCCCACACCGAGAAGTCGAACGCATACGAGTGGAACATCGTCCACACGTCCGTCTCGTCGAACCCGAACTCCGCCTCGGTGTTACGCATCAACCGACCGACATTGCGGTGCGGCACCAGCACGCCCTTCGGGCGCCCCGTCGAACCCGAGGTGTAGATCACATACGCGACATTGCCCGGCACCAACGGCGCACGCCGATCCGAGTCCACAACCGCCGCAGTCGAATACATCGACAGATCGACCGCGTCCAGCTCGATCACCGGCAGTCCGTCCGGCAGCGCGATCGCGTTCTCCGACCACGTGAGCACACAGACCGGCGATGCGTCGGCGAGCATGTACTCGATCCGGTCCGCCGGGTACGTCGGATCGACGGGCAGGTATCCGCCACCGGCCTTGACCACCGCGAGCAACGCCACCACCAGGTCCGCGGACCTCGGCAGGGCCACCGCCACCAACGACTCCGGCCCCACCCCGGCGTCGATCAGCACCCGGGCCAGGCGATTCGCCCGCTCGTCCAGGTTCCGGTAGGACAGCCCGTCATCCTGGTACCGCAACGCAATACGATCCGGGAACCGCCGCGCGGCAACATCGAACAGCTCCACCAGCGTGGCATCGGAACCGACATCGACTCCCGACGAATTCCACTGCGAGAGAACCAGTTCACGTTCTACCGACTCGAGCAGGTCAATGTCACCAACCACCACAGCCGGATCCGCCACCACAGCAGCGAGCACCCGCAGGAAACGCTCCCCGAACGACTCAACCGTCGACCGGTCGAACAGATCGGTGGCATAGGTGAACTCTGCAGCCATCCCCGACGGCCGCCCGTCCTCCTCGACCGACTCCGACAGCGTCAACTGCAGATCGAACTTCGCCAGCTGCACATCGAAATCGACCGCGCTGATCGCAAGACCCGGCAACTCGAGACTGGTCGCACCCAGGTTCTGGAAGGCCAACGAGACCTGGAACAACGGGTTCCGTGCCTGCGACCGAACCGGATCGAGCACCTCCACGAGCCGCTCGAACGGCACATCCGCATGCGCGAAGCCGGCCACGTCGGTGGCCCGCGCCCTTGCCAGCAAGTCCTCGAACGTGGCCGCCGAATCCACCCGACTCCGCAACACCAGGGTGTTGACGAACATCCCGACCATGTCGTCGAGCTCGGCCTCACCACGACCGGCGACCGGCGCACCGATCGCAATGTCGTCGGTCCCCGACAACCGCGCCAGCAGCACCGCCAGCGCCGCGTGCACGACCATGAACATCGTGGCATTGCTCCTGCGGGCAAGCTCACCGAGCGCAGCGTGCAACTGCGCGTCGATCGTGAACGCCGCACCGGCACCACGGTTCGACGCCACCGCCGGCCGCGGCCGATCGCTCGGCAGGTCCAACTGATCCGGCAGCCCCGCCAACTCATCCGACCAGTAAGCCAGCTGAGCCGACATCAACGACTCCGGGTCGTCCTCCGACCCGAGAACCTCACGCTGCCACATCGCGTAGTCGGCGTACTGCACCGGCAACGGCGCCCAACCCGGGGCCTCACCCGCGGTACGGGCCGCGTACGCGACCATCACGTCCCGCGTCAGCGGACCCATCGAGAAACCATCCGACGCAATGTGGTGCACCACCAGCACCAACACATGCTCGGAAGTACCCTCCACCTGGAAAATCTCAGCGCGCACCGGAATCCGGTCGGTGACGTCGAATCCCTCCGACACCACCTCGACCACCCGCTCGAGCAGGCCCTCCTCGGCAACCGTCACCGGCACGAGCTCCGGGACGCAATCCGCTGCCGACAACACCACCTGATGGCCGACGCCGTCCGACTCCGGGTACATCGTCCGCAGCACCTCGTGCCGCGCCACCACGTCACTGACAGCCGCCCGCAACGCAGCCACATCCAGCACACCCGACAACCGAATCGCCATCGGAAGGTTGTACGCAGTCGACTCCGGATCGAAACGGTTCAGGAACCACATCCGAGACTGCGCCAACGACAACGGGATCCGCTCCGGACGCGCACCCGCACGCAACGCGATACGAGCACCCGCACCGGCCTGCGACTGCACCCGCGCCGCCAACGCTTCCACCGTCGACACTTCGAACAACACCCGCACCGGCACCTGCGCATCGAGCGCAGCACCGATCCGAGCCACCACCTGCATCGCGATCAACGAGTTGCCACCCAACTCGAAGAAGTCATCATCCAGACCGACCCGCTCGGTGCCAAGCAACTCGGCGAAGACGGCAGCAACGACCTGCTCAACCGGAGTCGAGGGCGCACGGAACACCTTCGCCTCGAACACCGGAGCCGGCAGCGCCTTCCGATCCAACTTGCCGGCGGCGTTCAGCGGCATCTGCTCGAGCACCACCACAGCCGACGGCACCATGAACCGCGGTACCCGGGTTTCGAGGTACGCCCGAAGTTCCGCCGACGAGGCATCCATGCCCGAGGGCGCGACGACGTACGCAACCAACTGAGCGCCCGTCGACGGGTCGGTGTGTACGACAACAACCGCCTGTGACACCGCCGGATGCTCGCGGAGGACCGACTCGATCTCGCCCGGCTCGATCCGCTGACCCCGCAGCTTGATCTGGAAGTCGGTACGACCGAGGTACTCGAGCTCACCATCGGAATTCCATCGAACACGATCACCGGTCCGGTACATCCGATCCCCGACAACACCATGCGGGTCGGCGACAAACCGGTCAGCCGTCAGGTCCGAACGACCGAGATAGCCGCGCGAGAGCTGGCCACCGGCCAGATACAACTCCCCTGCCACACCGGTGGGAACAGGATTCAGTCGCGCATCGAGCACGTAGGCCGCCATGTCCCACGCGGGTCGTCCGATCGGCACGATCTGGGCGTCGGAGAGGTCGGGTCCGAGCACCTCGGACATCGTTGCCGTGACCGCCGTCTCTGTCGGTCCGTAGCAGTTGCGCAGCTGCAGGCCCAGTTCGGCGGCACGCGTTGCGAGATCGACGGAGATCGCCTCGCCACCGGTCAGGACCCGCCGCAGGACGGACCCGTCGGCCCGGCCCGCGAGGTAGGCCTCGAGCATGGACGGAACGAACTGCACGACCGTCACGCCCTCGCTGCGGATGAGCGCGGCCAGGTACTCCGGATCACGGTGCCCGTCCGGGCGGGCGACGACGGTCCTGGCACCGACCGTCATCGCGAGGAAGACCTCCATCACCGCGACATCGAAGGTCAGCGCCGACTTGTGCAGCACCACATCCTCGCCGGTGAGGGCGAGCTGATCTCGAATCCACCTCTGGTGACGAACGATTGCCTCGTGGGAGACCACGACGCCCTTCGGTCGACCGGTCGACCCCGAGGTGAAGCACACGTACGCGGCATTGCCCGGACGCAGCACCGCGAGCCGCTCCGAGGCGTCGATCGCCTCGCTGCGAACTCCCGCGGTGTCGAGCTTCTCGATCTCGACAATGTCCGAATCGGTCGGAGGGATGTCCCCCCGATCCACAGCCCTGGTCAGGACCAGCACCGGAGTCACCGTTTCCAGAACGAACTCGTTGCGGGCCGCAGCCTGATCCGGGTCCACCGGCACGTACGCCCCGCCCGCCTTGAGGACCGCATACATCGCCACCAGCATCTCGAGCGACCTACGCATCGCGATCGCGACCGTCGTTTCCGGTCGAACCCCACGTGCGATGAGAACTCGCGCGAGGCGGTTCGCCTGCGCGTCGAATTCCGCATAGGTCATCCGGCGGGTGTCGTCAACGAGCGCGATCGCGTCCGGTGTGCGAGCGACCTGCGCCTCGAAGTCGTCGAGAAGGAGCCCACCGTTGCCGGAAACGCTCTCACCCGCGGATCGGACGAGCCACGTCTGCGCTTCGTGATCAGACACGATACGCATGTCGCCGACGGCGGTGGTCACGTCGCGGGTCGCCTCCTCGAGGATGCGCACGAAACGCTCCGCGAACGACTCGATCGTCGGCTCGTCGAACAGGTCCGTCGCGTACACGAAGCTCGCGTACATCCCGGTCGCCGTGCCGGACTCGTCGACGCTCTCACCGAGTGTCAGCGACAGGTCGAACTGCGTGACCTCGATTTCCGTATCCAACGCGCTGACCGTCAGGCCCGGCAGCTCGATGACCGCCCGCTCCTGGTTCTGCAACGACAACGACACCTGGAACAACGGATTGTGCGCCTTCGACCGCGCCGGGTTCAGCGCATCGACCAACTGCTCGAACGGCACATCCATGTGACCGAACGCCCGAACATCGGTCGCACGAACCGACGCAAGAAGATCCGCAAACGACGCGGACGAGTCGACCGCGGTCCGCAACACCAGAGTGTTGACGAACATGCCGACCAGATCGTCCAACGCGGCCTCGCCGCGGCCACCGACCGGCGTACCGACCGCGATGTCCGACTCACCCGACAACCGCGCCAGCAGCACCGACAGCGCCGCATGCAACACCATGAACGGCGTCGCACCATGCGCGGCCGCGAGATCACGAATCGCGCGGGTAGTGCCCTCGTCGATCGCGAAGCCGTACCGCGCACCGCGCATCGACTGCTCCGCCGGCCGCGGCCGGTCCGTCGGCAGGTCGAGCGCGGCAGGCAACGCCGCCAACTCCTCGGTCCAGAACGCGAGTTGCTGCGCGGCCAGGCTGGCCTCGTCGTCCGGCGACCCGAGCACCTCGTGCTGCCACAGCGCGTAATCCGCGTACTGCACCGGCAGCGGCGCCCACGCCGGAGCCACACCCTCGGCACGGGCGGTGTACGCCACCATCACATCTCGAGCGAGCGGCGCCATCGACACACCATCCGCACTGATGTGGTGTACCACCATCACCAGCACCCGATCGGTATCGGACACCTCGAACAACCGCGCGCGCACCGGCGGCGCAACCCGCACATCGAAACCGGCAGACAGGAACTCCGCCGCCACCGCGAGCAGGTCGGATTCGGCGACGCACGTCGGATCCAGGTCGAGGTCGACCTCCGAGACCGGCACGACCACCTGATGGGCGACGCCGTCCAACTCCGGGTACATCGTCCGCAGCGACTCGTGCCGCGCCACCACGTCACCGACCGCCGCCTGCAACGCAGCCACGTCCAACTGTCCGGACAGCCGAATCGCCATCGGCATGTTGTACGCAGTCGACTCCGGATCGAACCGGTTCAGGAACCACATCCGAGACTGCGCCAACGACAACGGCACCCGCTCCGGACGCACACCCGCAACCAACGCCAACCGGCCACCCGCACCGACCTGCGACTCCACCCGAGCCGCCAACGTCGCAACCGACGACGCCTCGAACAACACCCGCACCGGCACCTGCGCATCCAATGCCGCACCGATCCGAGCCACCACCTGGGTCGCGATCAACGAGTTGCCGCCCAACTCGAAGAAGTCGTCGTCCAAGCCGACCCGCTCGACGCCCAGGACATCCGCAAACGTACTCGCGACGACCTCCTCGACCGCCGTCGACGGCGCACGGAATGCCCGCGCCTCGAACTCCGGCACCGGCAGGGCACTCCGGTCCAGCTTGCCCACCGGAGTCAGTGGCACCTCGTCGAGCTGCACGATCACCATCGGCACCATGTAGCTGGGCAGGGCACGGGCAACGAACTCCGTCAGCTCCGCGGTAACCAGGGGCCGATCGGCAATCGCCACCACGTAGGAGACCAGTGCCGTTGCACCCGAGGACAGTTCATGCCCAACGGTGGTCGCGAAGTCCACATCGGGATGCGCGGTCAAGGCCGCGTCGATTTCGCCGAGCTCGATCCGCAGCCCTCGCACCTTCACCTGGAAGTCGCTGCGACCCACGTACTCCAGCTCGCCGTCGCCGGTCCACCGCACCACGTCACCGGTGCGGTACATCACCGCACCGCTCGCGTGCGGATTCGCGACAAAACGCTCCGCGGTCAGCCCGGCACGCCCGTGATAGCCGCGCGCCAGCGTCAGTCCAGCCAGGTACAGCTCGCCCTGCGTCCCCGCGGGGACCGGGTTCATCCGAGCATCGAGTACCCAGGCCGACATTCCCTCGATCGGTCGGCCGATCCGCACCGGACGGCCCGATTCCAGTCGTGCGTACGAGGAGATGATGGTCGTCTCCGTCGGGCCGTAGCCGTTGAGCATCACCCGGCCGGGTGCCCACCTCACCACCAGTTCGTCGGGGCAGGCTTCTCCGCCCAGCTGCAGCAGCTCCAGGTCCACCAGCGGGGCCGGATCCAGAGTGCCTGCCACCCCTGGCGTGCAAATCATGTGGGTCACCCGCTCAGCGGCAAGCAGTTGTGTCATCTCGTGTCCACCAATGACCGTCGACGGCACGATCACGAGCGTCGCTCCGGCCGAGAAGGTCAGCATCCACTCCAGCACCGATGGATCGAAGCTCGGGGAGCAGACGTGCAGGAAACGGGATTCCGGCCGCACTCCGTACATGCCCCTGGCGTACTCGAGCAGTCCGCGAAGGCCGGCATGCGTCACGGCCACGCCCTTGGGCCGTCCTGTCGATCCTGACGTGTAGATCATGTACGCCAGGTGCTGCGGCAACACCGCCGATGTCCGCTCGCCGTCGGTGACCGGAGCAGACGACTGCGCCGCACACAGCTCCTGCGTCGACGGTTCGTCGACGATCAGCCAGTTCAGGTCCTGCGGGAGCCGCTCCACGAACTCGACCGCCGTCAGCGCAAGCACCGCACCCGAATCGGTCACCATGTGCGCGATTCGATCGCCCGGATAGGTCGGATCGACCGGAACGTATGCCGCTCCGGCCTTCGCCACCGCCCACACCGCCGCGACCATGTCGAACGACCGGGGGAAGGCAAGAGCGACGATGGTGTCCGGACCCGCACCGCGACCGATCAGGACCCGCGCGAGCCGCGAGGACTGCTCGTCCAGCTCCCGGTACGTCACCGAGCGCTCCTCGAACCGGATCGCCACCGCCTCTGGATCGACGGTGCTACCCGCGGTGAGGATCTCGTGCAGTGTCCCCACGGGCAGGGCGTCCTGGTCACCGACACGGGTCAGCTCGGCACGCTCTGCTGCCGACAGCACGTCGACGTCTCCGACGACCACCGAGGTGTCGGCGGCGACGGCCTCCAGGATCCGGACGAACCGCTCGGCGAAACGCACCACGGTCTCCTCGTCGAAGAGGTCTGTGGCGTAGTCGAACGCGACCGAGGATCCGGAGAGTTCGCCTGCCTGGTCGACGCTTTCAGACACGGTGACCTGCAGGTCAAACTTGGCCAGGGTGAAGTCGACGTCGAGAGCGGCCACCGTGAGGTCCGTGATTTCGAGGCTGGTTCGCGCGGCGTTCTCGAACGACAGCGCCACCTGGAACAGCGGGTGGCGGGCCTGGGACCGCGGTGGGTTGAGCAACTCCACGAGACGCTCGAAGGGTGTGTCAGCATGCGCGAACGCCTCGAGATCGACGTGCCGAGTCCGGGAGAGCAACTCAGCGAAGGACTCGTTCGAATCGATCTCGGTCCGCAGCACCAGGGTGTTTACGAACATCCCGACCAGGTCGTCGAGGGCCTGCTCGCCGCGGCCGGCCATCGGAGTTCCGACCGCAATGTCGGAGGTACCCGACAACCGTGCCAGCAGCACCGCGAGTGCGGCGTGCACGATCATGAACAGCGTCGCCTCGTGCTCCCGCGCCCGAGCATTGAGCGCCCGGTGCAGGTCCGCGTCGATGGCGAAGGTGTAACTGGCGCCGCTGTTCGTGGCGACCGCCGGCCGTGGCCGATCGGTCGGCAACTCCAGCTGATCGACGAGACCGCCCAGCGTGGCCGTCCAGTAGTCGGCCTGCTTCCTGATCAACGAGTCCGGGTCGTCCTCGGAGCCGAGGACCTCTCGCTGCCACAGTGTGTAGTCGGCGTACTGCACCGGCAGCGGTGTCCAGCTGGGGATCTCGCCGTCGACTCGGGCGGCGTACGCCACCACGAGGTCCCTCGTCAGCGGTGTCATCGAGAAGCCGTCCGACGCAATGTGGTGCACGACCATCACCAGCACCCGGTCGGTATCGGTCACCTCGAACATTCGCGCACGTACCGGCGGTGCGATCCGCACGTCGAATCCGGTGGACAGGAACGCCCCCGCGACCGAGAGCAGGTCGTCCTCGGCGACCACCGTCGGCTCCAGGTCGAGGTCGACCTCCGCGGCAGGCACGATCACCTGGCGCGGGCCGTGCTCGGAGTCCGGGTACATCGTGCGCAACGACTCGTGCCGCGCGATCACGTCGCCCACCGCAGCCTGCAGCGCGTGGACGTCCAGTCGTCCCGACAGCCGAATGGCCATCGAGATGTTGTAGGCGGTCGACTCCGGGTCGAAGCGGTTCAGGAACCACATCCGCTGCTGCGCGAGCGACAACGGGATCTGCTCCGGACGCTCCTTCGCAACGAGCGCCAGGCTCGCACCCGCGCCCACCTGAGACTCCAACCGCACCGCCAGCGCCGCCACGGTCGACGCATCGAACAGCTCACGTACCGCCACCCGCGTGTCCAGCGCCGCACCCAACCGCGCCGCCACCTGCGTCGCGAGCAGTGAGTTGCCACCGAGCTCGAAGAAGTTGTCGTCGACGCCGACCCGCTCGATACCCAGCAGATCCGCAAATGTATTTGCGACGATCTCCTCGACCGGGGTCGACGGCGCACGGAACACCTTCACCTCGAACACCGGCTCGGGCAGTGCCTTGCGGTCCAGCTTGCCGCTGGTGTTGAGCGGGAACTCCGCCAGCACCATGACCGTGGACGGAACCATGTACCCGGGCAGCGACTCCGCCACCTTCGCGCGCAGCGTGCTCGACGTCAGTGAGACGCCCGGGTCGAGAACCACGTACCCGACCAGCTGATCGCCGAACATTGCGCCCGAACGCAGCACCACGACCGCCTGGGACACCGCGTCGACGCGTTCCAGCGCCGACTCGATCTCGCCCAGCTCGATCCGCTGACCTCGCAGCTTCACCTGGAAGTCGGTGCGGCCGAGGTACTCCAGCTGACCGTCCACTCGCCAGCGGGCAAGGTCACCGGTGCGGTACATGACAGAGCCCGGATCCCCGAACGGATTGGGGACGAACCGCTCGGCCGTGCGGTTCGGATGGCCGTGGTAGCCCCGCGAGACCTGCCGGCCGGCAAGATACACCTCACCGGCGACCCCCGGCAGCGCCGGGTGCAACCGCGAGTCGAGCACGTAGGCCTGGGTGTTCCACACCGGCCGGCCGATCGGCATGGAGTCCGACTCGGTTCCGTCGCACCAGTAGTGGACAGACGTCAGCGTGGTCTCGGCCGGGCCGTACGCATTGTCGATTCCCACCGCCGAAGCCTGCATGACCCGTGTTGCGAGTTCGGGGCTCAGTGCCTCGCCCGCCAACTGGAGTGCACGCACCGACGGCGGCAACGCCAACGCCGGATCGGACGCCAAGGTCGCCAGCATCGAAGGCACGAAGCCCAACAGGGTCACGCCCCACTCACGAGACGTCGAGACCAGGTACTCCGGGTCACGGTGCCCGTCCGGACGCGCGATGACGAGGTGCGCACCCGCAATGAAGGGCGCGAACAACTCCCACACCGACGGGTCGAACACGATCGGCGTCTTCTGCAGCACCACGTCCGAGGACGTGACCGCGTACTCGTCGACGAACCAGCACAACTGGTTCACGATCGCCTCGTGTGTGACCGCCACACCCTTCGGCACGCCTGTCGATCCGGACGTGAAGATGACATATGCAGGGTTGCCGGACCGCAACGGGCGGATCCGATCGACGTCCGAGATCGGGGCGTCGTCGAGACCCGCAGTGTCGACACTGTCCATTTCGACCACCGTGACGCCGGCAGGCACCTCGACACGATCGCGGTCCGTCGTGAGGACACAGACCGGTCCGGCGATCTCGAGCACCGCCGCCAACCGCTCCGCCGGCTGGTCCGGATCAACCGGCACGTAGGCGCCGCCGGCCTTCATCACGGCGTACATGCCGACGAGCATCTCGAAGGAGCGGCGGGCCGCGACCACGACCCGCTCCTCCGGACCCACACCGAGTTCGATCAGGTGACGAGCGAGTCTGTTGACTCTCGAATCGAACTCGGTGTAACTGAGCGTGTCGCCGTCGAAAGTCACGGCGGGAGTGTCCGAGTTCTCGCGGGCGGACCTGTCGATCAGATCGACCAGGGTGCCGGCGGGCACCTCGGCGGCAGTGGAGTTCCACTGCCCGAGCATCGTGTCACGATCCGCCTCGGAGACCACCTCGATGTCCCCGAGTTCCCGGGTGGCGTCGGCGGTGACCTGCTCGAGGATGCGCACGAGCGCGTCAGCGAACCTACCCGCGGTTGCCGCGTCGAACAGGTCGGTCGCATAGGTCAGCGTCACGGCGGATCCCACCGGTACACCGTCGTCGAGTCGGTCGGCGACGACGAACTCGAGGTCGAACCTGGCCATGACCACGTCGCTGTCGACCGCGGAGACGCGTAGTCCGTCCAGCTCGAGTACCGTCGTCGCGAGGTTCTGGAATGCGAGCGACACCTGATACAGCGGCGAATAAGACTGGGACCGTACGGGGTTCACGGCGTCGACCAGCCGCTCGAACGGAAGGTCAGCGTGCGCGAAGGCCGCCAGGTCCGTCTCGCGGACACTCCCGAGAAGGGCCGCGAAGGACTCGCCGGCGTCGAGCGCAGACCGCAGCACGAGAGTGTTGACGAACATGCCGACCATGTCGTCGAGCGCCTCGTCACCGCGGCCGGCGACGGGTGTCCCGATCGTGACGTCGGACGACCCGCTGAGCCTGGCGAGCAAAGTTGCCAGTGCCGCGTGCCAGACCATGAACACGGTCGCCCGGTGCTCGCGCGCCAACCTGTCGAGGGCCACCTGCAGGTCTGCGTCGATCTCGAACTCGTGCCTCGCACCACGACCGGACATGACAGCAGGACGCGGCCGATCGGTGGGAACCTCCAACAGGTTGGGAAGACCTGCCAGCGCATCCGTCCAGTAGCCGAGCTGCCGCGAGAGCACCGATTCCGGGTCGTCCTCCGAGCCCAGCACCTCTCGCTGCCACAGCGTGTAGTCCACGTACTGCACCGGCAGCATCGACCAGGCCGGCTGCAACCCCGCGGTCCGCGCCGCGTAGGCGATCATGACGTCCCTGGTCAGCGGCGCAATCGACCAACCGTCGGCGCTGATGTGGTGGACAACCAGCACCAGGACGTGCTCGGTGTCGTCCAGGCGGTATATCCCGCCCCGCACCGGCACCTCGGAGGTGAGGTCGAAGCTCCTTGCCATCACCTCGGCGACAGTGGCTGCGATGGTCTCGGGTGTCACCGCGACCGGGACGAGATCCGGTATCGCCTCTGCGATCGGAACAATGACCTGATACGCGGTGCCATCGGACTCCGGGTAGACGGTGCGCAGCGACTCGTGACGCTCCAGCACGTCGACCACTGCCGCCTGCAACGCCTCGACATCGAGCCGCCCGGACAGCCGAATGGCCACCGGAATGTTGTAGGCGGTCGACTCGGAATCGAAGCGGTTGAGGAACCACAACCGCTGCTGCGCCAACGACAGCGGAATCCGATCCGGACGCGGCTGAGCAACAAGCGCCAGACGCCCACCCGCACCGACCTGAGACTCCAACCGCGCCGCCAGCGATGCCACCGTCGACGCCTCGAACAGCTCACGCACCGCCACCCGCGCATCGAGTGCCGCACCCAACCGCGCCGCCACCTTCATCGCGACGAGCGAGTTGCCACCGAGCTCGAAGAAGTCGTCATCCGCGCCGACGCGCTCGACGCCGAGTACCTCGCCGAACACCGACGCAACGATCTCCTCCACCGGCGTCGACGGAGCACGGAACACCTTTGCCTCGAACTCCGGCGCCGGCAAGGCCTTCCGCTCCACCTTGCCGTTCACGCTGAGCGGCAACCGATCGAGCACCATCACTACGGCCGGGACCATGTACGACGGCAACGATCCCGGAAGACCCTCCCGGATCGTCTGGCCGTCGAGCGGCCGACCGTCGGCGCCACCGACGACATAACCCACCAACTGGGTGCCGACATGCGCATCCTCGCGAGCCACCACCACGGCCTCGATCACACCGGGCTGAGCCCGCAGCGCGGATTCGATCTCGCCGAGTTCGATCCGGAAACCGCGCACCTTCACCTGGAAGTCTGCGCGCTCCAGGTACTCGAGCGTTCCCCGGTTCTGGGCCATGTCCGAACGCCACCGCACCACGTCACCCGTGCGGTACATCCGGCCGCCGGCAGTGTCGAAGGGGTTGGAGACGAATCGATCTGCGGTGAGGTCGGACCGGCGGTGATAGCCGCGCGCCAGCTGAGCACCGGCCAGGTAGAGCTCACCTGCGACCCCGGCGGGCACCGGGTGTAGCCGCGAGTCGAGCACGAAAACCTGGGTGTTCCACTCCGGCGAGCCGATCGGCACCGTGACCGTGTCCGTATCGGAGGTCCGGTACGAGGTCACCGAGACCGCCGCCTCCGTCGGGCCGTAGAGATTGTCCAGCCGCGCCGAGCTCACCCGGCGAAGCCGCGCCCCGGTGGCGGCGGGCAGTGCCTCGCCGATCGCCAGCACCCGGGTGACCGAGTCCGGGAACGTGGTGTCCGACTCGGCGAGCAGCATCGACAGCATCGACGGGACCACGTGCAGGGTGGTCACTGCTTCCCGGGCCATCAAGTCGAGCAGGTAGCCCGGGTCCTGGTGGCCGTCGGGGCGGGCGATCACCAGTCGTGCGCCGGTCTGCAGCGCCCACCAGAACTCCCACACCGACAGGTCGAACGTCGCTGCGGTCTTGAGCAGCACCGCGTCCCGAGCGCCGATCTGGTACTCGGCCTGCTTCCAGAGCAGCTGATTGACAACCGCGCCGTGCGAGACCGTGACACCCTTCGGCTTTCCCGTCGACCCGGACGTGAAGATCACGTATGCCGGGTGGGACGGGAGCAGCGGCGAGGTCCGCTCGGCATCGGTGACCGGCGACCCGTCGAGCGCTGGCGCGTCGTCGGAGTCCACCGGCAGGGTCTGCACGTCGCCACCCAGTTCCACGTTGTCGTCGGTTCGGGTGAGTACCAGGACAGGCGCTGCGGATTCGAGTACCAGCGCGGTGCGCTCGGCGGGATGGTCGGGATCGAGTGGCACATAGGCGCCGCCGGCCTTGACGATCGCGTACATGCCGACCATCAGGTCCAGCGACCGGCGCATTGCCAACCCGACGAGAGACTCCGGCCCCACACCAAGGGCAATCAGCCTGCGTGCCAGACGATTCACCCTGGCGTCGAACTCGCCGTAGCTGAGCATCTCGCCCTCGAAGACCAGTGCCGTAGCCTCCGGAGAACGCGCCACCTGGCTGTCGAAGTGGTCGACGAGCGTCGATTCGGGCACGACCTCGGCGGTCGCGTTCCAGTCTTCGAGCATGTGCTCCCGCTCGGCTACACCGAGCAGGTCGACGTCCCCGACGACCACCGTCTGGTCCGCGACCACGGCCTCGAGGATCCGGACGAATCTGGCCCCGAAGGCATCCGCAGTCCCGGCATCGAACAGCGCCGTCGAGTAGGTGAGCCCTGCCGACATACCTCGGGGACCACCGTCGCTGCCGTAGCTGTCGGCGATGATCAGATGCAGGTCGAACTGCGAGATCTCCTCTTCGAAATCCACCGCAGAGACGGACAGCCCCGGTAGCTCGAACTCTCCCTCGGCCAAGTTCTGGAACGAGAATCCCACCTGGCACAAGGGATGCCGGGCCGTCGACCGTGTCGGGTTCAGGACCTCGACCAGACGCTCGAACGGCACATCTGCATGCCCGAAGGCCCCCAGGTCCACCTCCCGCACCTGCTCGAGCAGTTCCGTGAAGGTGGAATCTGCGGCGACCTGCGCGCGGAAGACCAGCGTGTTGACGAACATGCCGACCAGGTCGTCCAGTGCCTCCTCGCCACGCCCGGCAAAGGGGGTACCGACCGCGATGTCCTCGGTTCCCGACGACCGCGCCAGCAACACCGCGAATGCCGCATGCACGACCATGAACAGCGTCGAGTTGTGGGTGCGCGCGACCTCGACCAGCCCCTTGTGCAGGTCCTCGCTCACCGCGAAGTCGACCTTGGCACCGTGGTACGACTGCACGGCAGGGCGAGGACGATCCGTCGGAAGCTCGAGCTGATCCGGCAGCCCGTCCAACGCCGATGTCCAGTAGTCAAGCTGCTGTGTCATCAACGAGTTCGGATCGTCCTGCGAACCGAGCACCGCCCGCTGCCACAGTGCGTAGTCGGCGTACTGCACCGGCAACGGCGCCCACGCCGGCGCCTGTCCCGTACTGCGGGCGGCGTACGCCACCATCACGTCACGTGTGAAGGGCCCCATCGAGGAACCGTCCGCGGAAATATGGTGAACGACCATTGCCAGGACATGTTCGACACCGGCGTCCTCCTCGACGCCATCGCGCTCGACCCGGAGCAGGAGTGCGCGCACCGGGACCTGAGCGGTCACGTCGAAGCCCGACCGAATGAACTCGGTGACAGCGCTCGTCACCTCGTCTGCCGCGATCGGCACCACCGCGAGATCCGGAACCGCGCGGTCGGTGGGAAGAATCACCTGAACGGGCCCATCCGCGGTCTCCGGGTACACCGTCCGCAGGACCTCGTGCCGGGAGACCACATCCGCAACGGCCGCCCGCAGTGCGTCCACATCCAGTCGTCCGGACAGCCGGATCGCCACCGGGATGTTGTACGCCGAGGAGTCCGGGTCGAAATGGCTCAGGAACCACATCCGCTGCTGCGCCAACGACAACGGCACCTGCTCCGGGCGCTCCTGCCTGGTCAGCGCCGCCCTCGCACCGCTGCCCGCCAGCGAGGCCACTCGGGCTGCCAACGATTCGACGGTGGAGGCGTCGAACAGATCCCGCACGGGCACCTTGGTCTCGAGCACAGATCCGAGGCGAGCGGTGACCTGGGTCGCGATCAGCGAGTTGCCACCGAGCTCGAAGAAGTCGTCGTCGAGACCGACCCGCTCGACACCGAGCACCTCCGCGAACACGTTCGCGACGATCTGCTCGACCGGCGTGGACGGGGCCCGGAACACCTTCGCCTCGAACACCGGCTCCGGCAACGCCTTCCGATCCAGCTTGCCCACCGGGGTCCGCGGGATCTCGTCGAGCACCATGATCGACGCCGGCACCATGTACGCGGTCAGCGACAGGGCAACGAAGGCGGTCAGCGCGGCCGGATCAATCGAACCGCCCTCGACCGGGAGCACATACGCCACCAACGAGGACACCCCAAGCGCATTGGTGTGCCCCATCGTGATCGCGAAGTCCACGTCCGGGTGCGCCGCCAGCGCAGCATCGATCTCGCCCAGTTCGATCCGGAATCCACGCACCTTGACCTGGTGGTCCACACGGCCGAGGTAGTCCAGTTCACCCTCGTCGGTCCAGCGCACGATGTCACCGGTCCGGTACATACGCTCGCCACCGCCACCGAACGGATTGGCCACGAAGCGATCAGACGTCAACGCCGACCTACCCAGGTACCCACGCGCGACACCGGGCCCCGACAGGTACAGCTCACCCGCGACACCGTCCGGCACCAGGTGCAGGCGGGAATCGAGTACATGAGCGGACACGCCCCGCAGCGGCCCACCGATCAGCACCGGACGCGTCGCCAGCAGATCACCGATGGTCGCGAGAACTGTTGTCTCGGTCGGGCCGTAGCCGTTGAAGAAGTCCCGACCCGGCGCCCACCGCACCACCAGGTCCTGCGAGCACGCCTCACCGCCCACCACCAACGAACGGAGGTCGTCGAGTCCGGACGGGTCGACCGAGGCCAACGCGGCCGGAGTGATGAACGCATGCGTCACCCGCTCGTCCCGCATGAGCACACTCAGTTCCGCACCGCCGTAGACCGTGGGCGGCGCGATCACCATCGTTGCCCCCGCACCGATCGCGAGCAGCAACTCGAGCATCGAGGCATCGAAACTCGGCGACGCGAAATGCAGGGTCCGCGAACCGGAATCGATCTTGAACCGATCCCGCTGTTCCGCCGACAGGTTCGACAGCCCGCCGTGCGTCACCGCGACGCCCTTCGGCTTGCCCGTCGACCCCGACGTGTAGATGACATAGGCCGTGTTCTCGACCCTGACAGCCGCCAGACGTTCGGATGCCTCCACCTCACCCGCCGGCTGCGCGTTGCACCTGACCTCGAAGTCGACATCGTCGAGAACCAGCCACCGAACCGTGTCCGGCAACCTGTCCACCGACGCCGACACCGTCAGTCCGATCCGCGCACCCGAATCCGATGCCATGTGCGCCACCCGCTCCGCGGGATAGTTCGGGTCGACCGGGACGAACGCGGCACCGGTCTTGGCCACCGACCACACCGCCACAACGGACTCGATCGAACGAGTGATCCCCAACGCCACGAACGACTCCGGCCCGACACCCTCGGAGATCAGCACGCGGGCCACCCGCGACGACCACTCGTCGATCTCCCGGTACGTCAGGGAGCGGTCACCGTCGACCACCGCGATCGCCGACGGGTTCATCCGCACCGCATCGGCGAGCATTTCCGGCAACGCATGGATCGGACCGGCGTCCGCACCCCGGCGGCTGCTCAGATCCGCCAGCTCCGCCGGCCCCAGAATCTCGATGTCGCCGATCTCCGTTGACGGCGTCGCCACCGCCGCGCAGACAATCCGGACCAGCCGCTCCGCGAAGCCGACAACGGTCTGCTCGTTGAACAGATCTGTGGCGTACAGGAATTCGGCGGTGATTCCGTCGGCGACCCCGTCCTCGGTGAACGACTCGACAATCGACAGCTGCAGGTCGAACTTGGCGACGTGCCCGTCGAATTCGACCCCACTCAGGCGCAGGCCCGGCAGCTCGAAGCCGACGGGACCGGTGTCCTCCATCGCGAGGGCAACCTGGAACAGCGGGTTGCGCGACTGCGACCGAACGGGGCTCAGCACCTCCACCAACCGCTCGAACGGCACGTCCGCATTCGCGAACGCCGACAGGTCGCTCTCCCGCACCTGCTCGAGCAGGTCCACAAAGGTGGTGGACGACTCGGCCTGCGTGCGCAGCACCAGCGTGTTGACGAACATGCCGACCAACTCGTCCAGCGCCGCTTCGCCACGTCCGGCGATCGGCGTGCCGATCGCGATGTCCGAGGTCCCGGACAGCCGGGCCAGCAGCACCGCGAGCGCCGAGTGCAGCACCATGAACATCGTCGAACTGTGGTTCTGGGCAAGATCGCCGAGACCCTTGTGCAGCGCCGCGTCCAGGGTGAACGACACCACCGCACCACTGTTGGTCGCCACGACCGGCCGCGGCCGGTCCGTGGGCAGATCCAACTGATCGGGCAACCCGTCCAGCGCCCGCTCCCAGTGCGACAACTGCTGCGAGATCAGCGACTCCGGGTCGTCCTCGGAACCGAGGATCTCCTGCTGCCACAGGCTGTAGTCCGCGTACTGCACCTCGAGCGGCGCCCAGCCGGGCACGCTCCCCGCACGGCGGGCGGCGTAGGCGACCATCACGTCGCGCGTCAGCGGCCCCATCGAGAAACCGTCGCCTGCGATGTGGTGAACCACCAGCACGAGCACATGCTCGTCGGTGCCGGCCACGGCGAACAGCCGCGCCCGCACCGGAACCTGTGCGGTCACGTCGAATCCGGCGGTGACCGCCTCGGTCACGCGTGCGACCGTGTCCTCCGCGGCGATAATCTCCGGCGTCAGCTCGACGGCGAACTCACCGACGGGCAGGACCTCTTGTCTGCCGGCTCCGTCCACGGACGGGTAGACAGTGCGCAGCGACTCGTGGCGGGCCAACACGTCACCGACAGCCCCCTGCAACGCCGCCACGTCCAACTCGCCGGACAGTCGCACCGCCGCGGGAATGTTGTACAGGGACGACGAGGTGTCGAACTGGTTCAGGAACCACATCCGAGACTGCGCCAACGACAACGGAACTCGCTCGGGCCGCGGACCCGCAACCAGCGGGCGACGCCCACCACTACCTGCGTGCAATCCCACCTGAGCAGCCAGCGCCTCCACCGTCGACGAATCGAACAACTCACGCACGGCGACCCGCGCGTCCAACGCAGCACCCAACCGCGCCGCCACCTGCATCGCCACCAGCGAGTTGCCACCGAGCTCGAAGAAGTCGTCATCCAGACCGACGCGCTCGACACCGAGCACCTCACCGAACACCGACGCCACGATTTCCTCGAGTCGGGTCGACGGTGCACGGAACACCTTCGCCTCGAACCCCGGATCCGGCAACGCCCTGCGGTCCAGCTTCCCGGAGCTGTTCAGCGGCATCTCGTCGAGCACCACGAACGCAGCCGGAACCATGTACGACGGCAGTCGAGCGCCCAGATGAGCCTTGAGTTCCGCAATCTCGAGACCTGTCCCTGCGACATAGGCCACCAACCGGTCACCGACGTGCGGGTCGTTGTGCAGCACGACGACGCACTGGTCGAGTCCGTCGACGTCGAGCAGCGACGACTCGATGTCACCG
Source organism: Rhodococcus kronopolitis (assembly GCF_042654025.1). Taxonomy (NCBI): domain Bacteria; kingdom Bacillati; phylum Actinomycetota; class Actinomycetes; order Mycobacteriales; family Nocardiaceae; genus Rhodococcus; species Rhodococcus kronopolitis. The sequence continues at coordinate 153,013 of NZ_JBHSFO010000006.1, forward strand.
AGCTCGATCCGCAGACCACGCAACTTGACCTGGAAGTCGGTGCGGCCCAAGAACTCCAACTGACCGCCGGTGTTCCAGCGCACGAGGTCACCGGTCCGGTACATGCGCTCACCGGGCTCACCGAACGGGTTGGCGACAAACCGGTCCGAGGTCAGGTCGGCGCGGCCGTGATAGCCACGAGCCAACTGCACACCGCCGTGGTAGAGCTCGCCGGCGACGCCGACGGGCGCCGGCTGAAGGCGTGCGTCGAGCACGTACGAGGTGGTGTTCCACACCCCGCGGCCGATCGGGACCACGGAGACGTCACCGATGTCGGTGGCATCGAAGTGGGTCGTGGTGATCGCGGCCTCGGTCGGGCCGTAGGTGTTCTCGACCCGGACACCACGCGCCGCGACCCGGCGGGCTGTCTGGGGGGTGAGCGCCTCGCCACCACCGAGAACCTGACGCAGCGACATCGGCAACGCCGAGTCCTCGTCGGGCAGCAGCATGTCCAGAAGCGACGGGACGAACTCCGCGATCGTCACCGAATGCTCGTCCATGACCTTGGCCATGTACGTGGGATCCCGGTGCCCGTCCGGCCGCAGGATCACCACCGCCCCACCGATCTCGAGGAGCGCGAAGCACTCCCAGACCGAGACGTCGAACGTGACCGGCGCCTTCTGCAGGGTCCGGTCGGCCGAGGTCAGGCCGAAGTAGCCGTGCATCCAGCGAGTCTGGTTGGTGATCGCGGCGTGCGAGACCGTCACGCCCTTCGGGCGACCGGTCGACCCCGAGGTGTAGAGGATGTACGCGGCGTTGGCCGGCCGGAGCGGGGCCATCCGGTCCGCGTCGGTGACCGGGGTGGCGGCGTGGGCCGAGAGGTCGAGGCGGTCGAGTTCGACCACATCGGCACCCATCGGCAGCTCGGCACCGGTGCCGGAGGTCGTCAGCACGCACACGGGTGCCGACGAGGCCAGCACGTACTCGATGCGATCGGCCGGGTGCTCCGGGTCGATCGGCACGTAGGCGCCACCAGCCTTGACGATCGCGTACATCGCGACCAACAACTCGAACGAGCGGTGCAGGCACAGGCCGACCGCGGTGTCCGGCCCGACACCCCGGCCGATCAGCAGGCGGGCAAGGCTGTTCGCGCGGGCATCGAACTCGGCGTAGGTGAGCTCGACGCCCTCGAAGACCAGCGCAACCGCGTCTGGGGTGCGCGCGACCTGCGCGTCGAACAGGGCAACCAGCGTCGTCGGCTCGGCATCCATCGCCGTGTCGTTCCACCTCCGCAGCACCCGTTCCCGCTCGACCTCGGCGAGGAGCGCGACGTCGCCGACCGGCCGCGACGCGTCGCGGGTCGACTCCTCGAGGATGCGCACGAAACGCTCCGCGAACGACGCGATCGTCGACTCGTCGAACAGGTCCGTCGCGTACACGAAGCTCGCGTACATCCCGGTCACCGTGCCGGACTCGTCGACGCTCTCACCGAGAGTGAGGTCCAGGTCGAACTGCGTGACCTCGATCTCCGTATCCAACGCGCTGACCGTCAGGCCCGGCAGCTCGAAAACCGCCCGCTCCTGGTTCTGCAGCGACAACGACACCTGGAACAACGGATTGTGCGCCTTCGACCGCGCCGGGTTCAGGGCATCGACCAACTGCTCGAACGGCACATCCATGTGACCGAACGCCCGAACATCGGTCGCACGAACCGACGCAAGAAGATCCGCAAACGACGCGGACGAGTCGACCGCGGTCCGCAACACCAGAGTGTTGACGAACATGCCGACCAGATCGTCCAACGCGGCCTCGCCGCGGCCACCGACCGGCGTACCGACCGCGATGTCCGACTCACCCGACAACCGCGCCAGCAGCACCGACAGCGCCGCATGCAACACCATGAACGGCGTCGCACCATGCGCGGCCGCGAGATCGCGCACAGCCCGCGCGATCCGCTCGTCCAACCCAAAGTCGTACCGCGCACCGCGCATCGACTGCTCCGCCGGCCGCGGCCGGTCCATCGGCAGGTCGAGCGCGGCAGGCAACGCCGCCAACTCCTCGGTCCAGAACGCGAGCTGCTGCGCGGCCACACTCGTCTCGTCGTCCGGCGACCCGAGCACCTCGTGCTGCCACAACGCGTAATCCGCGTACTGCACCGGCAGCGGCGCCCACGCCGGAGCCACACCCTCCGCACGGGAGGAATAGGCCAGCATCACGTCGCGGGCGAGCGGCGCCATCGACACACCATCCGCACTGATGTGGTGTACCACCATCACCAGCACCCGATCGGTATCGGACACCTCGAACAACCGCGCGCGCACCGGCGGCGCAACCCGCACATCGAAACCGGCAGAAAGGAACTCCGCCGCCACCGCGAGCAGGTCGGATTCGGCGACGCACGTCGGATCCAGGTCGAGGTCGACCTCCGAGACCGGCACGACCACCTGATGGGCGACGCCGTCCAACTCCGGGTACATCGTCCGCAGCGACTCGTGCCGCGCCACCACGTCACCGACCGCCGCCTGCAACGCAGCCACATCCAACTGTCCGGACAGCCGAATCGCCATCGGAATGTTGTACGCAGTCGACTCCGGATCGAAACGGTTCAGGAACCACATCCGAGACTGCGCCAACGACAACGGCACCCGCTCCGGACGCACACCCGCAACCAACGCCAACCGGCCACCCGCACCGACCTGCGACTCCACCCGAGCCGCCAACGCCGCCACCGTCGACGCCTCGAACAACTCACGCACCGCGACCCGCGCGTCCAACGCAGCACCCAACCGCGCCGCCACCTGCA
>NZ_JBHSFO010000007.1:0-34490 GCF_042654025.1 Rhodococcus kronopolitis
GTCCATCGCCACCGTGGTGGTCGCCTTCTGCGGCGTCGCACTGAGATTGTCGACACCGACGGACGCATCGGTCACCAACGCCTCCGTCCGCAACGGCACGATCTCGGACACCGCACCGACCAGCGTGGTCTTGCCGACGCCGAACCCCCCGGCCACGACGATCTTCGTCGAGGTCACCCGGCCGGGTTGCACGCTAGATTTTCCGAAGTCCACCGAGGACCCTTTCAATGAGTTCACGACGTTCGCTGTCGCTGGCGTCTTCTGTCAGAGTGGCCAGGATTCGCAACTGGCCCGACTCGACCAGGTCCGCGACCAGCACCCGCGCGACACCGATCGGCACACCGACCCGGACCGCGATCTCGGCCACGGACGGCGACTGTGCGCACAATGCCACGATCGTCGTGTCCACGTCCCCGAGTTCCGCGTTTTGGTTCGCGGTGTCCGGCTGCGCCTGGATCAGCGCCTCGAGCGCCAACTCCACCGCGGGTCGGGTACGCCCGGACGTCAGCGCGTACGGCCGAACCAGGCTCGGCCCACTGCCGACCTGTTCGAAGTACTCGTCGTCCCTGGCCACTGCGAACTCAGCTGCCGGCGGCGGCCCGAGGCGCCGCCTGCGCGGAGGTGACCCGAGGCGCCGCCTGCACCGACGCGCCCACACGGTCGACCAGCAGCGCCATCTCGTAGCCGACCTGCCCGATGTCGCAGCCCGCCGAGGTGAGCGCCGCCAGGTGCGAACCGTCGCCGACGCTCATCAACAGCAGGTAACCGCGCTGCATCTCGACGACGGACTGGAGCACTCCGCCGCCGTCGAACAACCCGGAGACGCCTGCCGACAGGCTCGCAAGACCGGACGTCACCGCCGCCAGCTGCTCGGCCCGGTCCACCGGCAGGTGCGCGCTGGCCGCCATCCGCAGCCCGTCCGCGGACACCAGCACCGCGTGGGTCACACCCGACACGTCCCGCGCGAAGTTCGAGACCAGCCAGTCGAGCGAGCTGCCACCCGCGGATCCCTGATCCCGATTCGGCTCGGATCCCTGATCCGTGTTCATCTGTCTCCTTCGATGCTGTTGCGTTCGGCCTGGCTGGCGGCGCGGCCGTCGCGAATGCCCTGTTGGTGCCTGCTGAGCTTCTCGCGGATGGCTTCCGGGTCGCGCAGCCTCTCCGGCTGGTTGATCCTGTCGGCGTCCTCGACGCCACCGGGCACCAGTCGGTGGCCCGGCTGGCGCTGCGGCAGCCCCGTCGGGGTCCGCGGCTCGTCGCGCATTCCGGTGGCCCGGTTGGCGGCGTCCCAGCCCGCGTCCGCGGCGGACTTCCAGCCGGGGTTCACCTCGGCGTCGGTGGGGTCGGTGAGCCAGTCCGAGACCATACCCATGAAGATCGGCGTCGTCTCGGTGGACAGCAGGTCAGTCGACTCCTCCGGACGCGGGCGGGCCACGAAGAACGATGCCGTCTTCTCAGAGTTCAACCGGTAGCGGCGCCGACGCGACACGCCCTGCTCGTCGGCGGCCGGACCGGCCGCAGGCGCCGGACGGGCCGCCTGTGGCGGCGCCGGGACGGGGGCCGGTGCAACAACGGGTTGTGCGGGGGTCGCCCCGACCGCGTCGGACCGTTGCGGCAACCCGGACGTGGCGCCTGGGGTGCGCTGCGGCAACCCCGACGTGGCACCGGGGGTGCGCCGCGGCAACCCGTTCGTGGCTGGTCCGGGGGCGCGGTCCGTCAGCACGATGGGTCCGGGACCCACGGTGACATTGACCGGCGGCGCCGCCTGCACCGGCTGTCCGGTCCTGGCCGGGCCGGTCTCGACCACGCGGGTGTGCGATCCGGTTGTCGCCAACTCCATCGGCGAGACGATCACGGAGTGCGGGATGTGCACGCTCGCCGTGACGCCCGGATTCCGGACCGTGTCGAAGGTCGGGCGCAGCCGGACCGTCAGACCGTGCTGTGCGGCGAGCTCGCTGATGACGAACAGACCCATGTGCCGGGCGGTCTCGGCGCTCACCTCGCCGCCCGCGGTCAGCCGCTGGTTGATCGCGACCATCTCGGCCGGCGGAATGCCGATGCCCTGGTCGGAGATCTCGAGCAACAGGCCACCGTCGACGGCGCGGTCGAAGTTGAAGGTCACGCTAGATTCGGGCGGGGACGCCCGCAGCGAGTTGTCCAGCAGTTCCGCCAGCAGGTGCACGATGTCGGTGGCGACGGCACCGGCGATCGCACCCTGTGGCGGGTTGCCGACCTCCACCCGCTGGTAGTCCTCGACCTCGGACATCGCGGCCCGCAGCACGTCACCGAACTGGACGGGCTCGGAGCTGCCGCGGCGGGTCCGGGTGCCGGAGAGGATCAGCAGGTTCTCGCCGTTTCGCCGCATGCGCGCCGCGAGATGGTCGAGCCGGAACAGGCTCTCGAGGCGCTTGGGATCCTTCTCCTCGAACTCGAGGTTCTCGATCAGGCCCAGCTGCTGGTCGACCAGCGACTTGCTGCGCCGGGCCAGCGTCTCGAACATGTCGCCGATCTGCAGGCGCAGCTGCGCCTGCTCGCCGGCCAGCTTGAGCGCCTGGCCGTGCATGTCGTCGACGGCACGCGCGAGCTGGCCGATCTCCTCGGTGGTGTGCACCGGGATCGGCTCGAAGTCGGTGACCGCGGAGGTGTCGCCGACCTTGATCCGCTCGATCGCGTCGGGCAGGTCGTGGTTGGCGACCTGCAGCGCGCTCTGCTGCAGCCGTCGGATCGGCAGGACCAACGACTGCGCCACCACCAGACCGAGGATCACCGTGGCCAACAGCGTCGTGAGCACGAGGAGGCCGTCGCGAAGCGCCGCGCTCCGGGCCTGCTCGGCACGCTGGTCGACGGTGCTCACGATGTCCCTCGAGGACTCGTCGATCAGCGCACCGTAGATGTCGCGACTCTCGATGAGGGACTGACGAAGTTCGAGCATCGGCAACGGTCCACCCGCGGCCTTCTCGATCGCGTCGACGCGGTAGTTGACGCCGTCGCGGAGCACGTCGATCTGGCTTTCCTCCGTCTGGAACTGGGCGGCCAGAGTGTCGATCATCGCCCGCTCGGCGCCCGCCGCGGTCACCAGGTTCGTCAGCGGGGCATTCGGGTTCTTGACCAGTGTGATGGCACCGGTGACCTGGTCGGCAAGGCGCCGCTGCGCGGACCAGGAGCCGGTCAACCGGGCATGCGCCGACACCACGTCCGGATCCTCGATCGGTTCCAGGATCCCGTCGATGATCCCGGCAAGCTGCGCGCGGACCTCGGTGGTTCGCCGCGGAAGGTCCGGGGTGGTCGTACCCGACTCGATCTCTTCCGTCAGTTGTTCGACCGTCGTCAGGGCCCGGTCGAGATCTGCGCTCATCGCCGGGGAGAAGGCCGGGTTCCCGACCGCGGGGCGGGCGGCCGCCACGCCGTCCTTGACCGCCTGGATGTCCTGGGCGGTCATCGTCCCGGTACCCACCGCCGCCGAGGCGGTGCCGAGCGCGGTCCCGACCCCGACGATGGCCGGGATCTCGGCGACCTGTTCGGCGGCGGAACTGAACGCTGCCGCAGTGCTGATCTCGTTCTCCACCCGGAGACCGCCCAACACCACAGCCACGGTGACGGGCACGGCGAGGACCGCGACGACCTTCCATCGCAGACCGATGTTCAGCAGCCGGTTGGGCAGCCTCGACTCACTCTCAGGCATTCGAGCTCACTTTCTGGATCATCTGAGCCCACTTCTCCACGGCATGACACGACCGCACACACACCAACTCCAGGACTCCGCACCCCGACCGTGACCGGCGGACGCGCCGTGTGAGCAGGACACCCGGGGCGGCAACGGAGACTATCCGGGCAGGGACGTCTGAGTACAGCGCTCAACGGCCGTCGATCCGGGCTCGGGTGGACCCGTCAATTGCCGGGCGGACATATCGGCCCAATTCGAGAACCCAACAGTTCCATTGACCCCGTTCTGCCCCTTGCGTCCCATTCGCACCACGAGCCTAGCGTCGAATCGTGACACAACTCACAGTTCCGCGCTTTCCGGTGAGCGGACGCCGCGGCTGTCGGCGCGGGTTCCGCTCAGGTGGACGTCGACCGTCACCCACTGTTGCGCAGCGCGGTCGCGAGCCCGTTCATCGTCAGCTGGATCCCGCGCCGCACCTGGTCGCTGTCGTCCCCGGCCCGATACCGCCGCAGCAGTTCCACCTGCAGGTGGTTGAGCGGTTCGAGGTACGGAAACCGGTTGTGCACCGACCGCTTCACTGCGGGGTTGTCTGCGAGCAGGTCGTCACTGCCGGTGATCGCCTTGCACATCGCGACGGTTCTCGCATGCTCGGCGGTGATCTTCCCGAAGACCCGCTCGCGCAGCTCCACGTCCGCCACCAGTTCCGAGTACCGGGCGGCCAGTCCCATGTCCGACTTCGCCAGCACCATCGCCATGTTCGAGAGCACTGTCCGGAAGAACGGCCACCGCCGGTACAGGTCGGTGAGCCGCGCCAGGCGCACCGGATCACCGTCCACCCAGCCCTCGAATGCCGCTCCGGTCCCGTACCAGCCGGGCAGCATCACCCGCGCCTGGCTCCACGACAGCACCCACGGAATCGCCCGCAGGTCCGCAATCGTCTGGGTGGGCTTGCGCGAGGCGGGGCGGCTGCCGATGTTCAGCGCGCCGATCTCGGCGACCGGGGTGGAGGTGGTGAAGTACTCGACGAAACCCGGCGTCTCGTGCACCAGGTCGCTGTAGGCGACCCTGGCCCGCTCGGCGAGATCGTCGAGCAGCAGGTACGCGGGTTCGGCGTCGGCGCCGAGCCCCTCGACGTCGAGCAACGTCGACTCGAGGGTCGCGGCCAGCAACGTCTCCAGGTTCCGGTGCGCCAGTCGGGGTTCGGCGTACTTGGCGGCGATCACCTCGCCCTGCTCGGTGATCCGCAGCGACCCGGACACCGCCCCCGGCGGCTGCGCCAGGATCGCCTCGTAGCTCGGCCCGCCGCCGCGTCCGACGGTCCCACCGCGACCGTGGAACAGCCGCAGTCGCAGGCCCGCCGCGGACGCGGCCTCGACCAGGTCCAGTTCCGCCCGGTACAGCGCCCAGTTCGCGGCCAGGTATCCCCCGTCCTTGTTCGAGTCCGAGTAGCCGAGCATCACCTCCTGCCGCCACCCGCGGGCGAGAACCAAGGCCCGGTAGGCCGGCACCTCGAGCGCCGCAGTCAACGTGGCGGCGCCGCCGCGCAGGTCCCCGATGGTCTCGAACAGCGGCACGATTCCCACCGACGCCGACGGGCCGTCCGCCCCGTCGGCCGCCGACACCAGCCCCACCTCCTTGAGCAGGACCGCGGCCTCGAGCAGGTCGCTGACCGAGCTGCACATGCTGATGATGTAGTTCGGGAACGCTCCAGGACCGATGGTCCTCACGGCGTCCGCGCCTGCCGCCAGGATGGCGAGCTCGGAGGTGGCGAGTTCGCTCAGGGATGCGTCCGAGCCGGCCAGTGGCCGCCGGGTGCCCAGTTCGGCGGCGAGCAGGGCCACCCGCTCCGGTTCCGTCAGCGACAGGTAGTCCGGATGGGTGCCCGACCACGCCAGCAGCTCCGCCACCACCGTCTCGTGCACCTCCGAGTTCTGCCGCATGTCCAGTCCGGACAGGTGGAAGCCGAAGGCCTGCACCGACTCCCGCAGGACGGCGAGCCGGTCGTCGGCGATCAGCGTGTCCCCGTGGCCGCGCAGCGACGCGTCGATCGTGTCCAGGTCCGCGAGCAGCTCGGCCGGTGCCCGGTACGGCTCCAGCGGCGGAGCCGGGACGAGCGTCGGCAGCGCCGCGGCCGCCTCGCCGCCCAGCAGCACCCGCGCGGCGGCACTCACCCGGCCGCGCATTCCGCGCACCGCACGTCGGTACGGCTCGTCCGCGCGGAACGTCGAGTCGTCGCCGGAACTCGACGCCAGTGCGGTCAGCTCCGCCGTGACCGTCACCAGCCGCTCCGACATCGACAGTTCCCGCTCCAGCGACTCGAGCTCGCGCAGGTGATGGCCGAGCGCGGTGGCCGCGGCACGGTGGGTGGCCCGGTACACCACCTCCGCGGTCACGTAGGGATTGCCGTCCCGGTCACCGCCGATCCAGGACCCGGTCCGCAGCATCGGTTCGGGCAGCAGGTCGACCCCCGGCCAGCGGCCGCGCAGGGCCGAGCGCAGCTCCGCGTTGATCCGCGGCACCACCTCGAACAGGGACGCCTCGTAGTACCGCAGGCCCACCTCGATCTCGTCCTGGATGCGCAACCGGGAGAGCCTGATCAGTGCGGTCTGCCAGAGCGTGAGGATCTGCCGGTGCAGCGACCGCTCGATGTCCTCGGTCTCTGCCGCGTCGAGGTCTGCGCGGTCGTGCCGCCGCATCAACTCGGTGATCCGGCTCTGCGTCTCGAAGACGGTTCGCCGTCGAGTCTCGGTGGGGTGCGCGGTGATCACCGGTGCCACCAGCGCGCCGTCCAGCGCCCGGGCCACCACGACGGCGTCCAACCCCGCCGCATCGAGCTTGCGGTAGGTGGCCGCCAGGCTGCTGTCCTGCGGCGGCTCGCCTGCCCGCACGTGGATCGCGCGTCGGCGTTCCCGGTGCAGGTCCTCGGCCAGGTTCGCAAGCAACGCGAAGTGGCTGAACGCCCGGATCACCGGGATGGCGACGGCGGTGTCCAGGTCCGCGAACATCGCCGCGAGTTCGGCGCGGTCGATCTCCGAACGACGGACCCGGAAGGACTCGACGCGAGCGCGTTCGACGAGGTCGAACACCGCCGGACCGGCCTGTTCCCGCACCACATCGCCGAGGAGTCCGCCGAGAAGGCGGATGTCCTCACGCAGCGGTTCGGTTGCCGCACGAGACGGCTCGGATGGCGGGTCCTGCTCCGGCGTCCGGATCATCACCCCAGTATCGGCGACCACCGGTGCGTGCGCAGTGCGGGAACTCCCGGACCCCGCGGCGCCGGTCGACTCAGCTGTACTTGATCTCCAGGCCGATGCCGAGAATCGCGATGATCCAGATCAACGCCGTGAACAGGGTCAGCCGGTCCAGGTTCTTCTCGACCACGCTCGACCCGGAGAGGCTGGACTGCACGCCGCCACCGAAGAGGCTGGACAGGCCGCCGCCCTTGCCGCGGTGCAGGAGCACCAGCAGGATCAGCAGCAGGCTGGTGATAACCAGCAGGATGTCCAGGAACAGTTTCATTTCGGCTGTACTCTGCCCTTCGCATGACGGATACGGGCCGATCGTGTGACGGACACGGCCCTAAGCTGCCCCAGCCTACAGTCTGGCGCCGAACAATTCGGCACTCGGCGCGTACTGGTTCTCCCCGCACCGGGCGGACCTGTCCGCCCGGAACGAATTGTGGCCGCTGAGCGGGAGGAAACGGACATTCGCCGCGATCCCGGGCCGTGCTGTGGCTACCTTCCCGATCTGACAGGACTCGTCATCATCATCGGAAGGCCCACTTTCATGTCGCGACACAGTTCCAAGCTCGCCGCCGCACTCCTCAGCACCGCCGTCCTGACCGGAGTCGGCGGCGCGGGGCTCGCCCAGGCCCAGCCGGCCGTCCCGCCGGCCCTGGCCGCGCTGTTCGACTCCGGCTCCGCCGCGCTGGGCAGTTCCACCGAAGCCCCCGCGCCCGACGCGCCCCGGCTCGCGAGCATCGACAACTTCCGGGACGTCGCCGGGACCGGCGCGGGCTACGCGACCGCGGACGGCGGGCACGTGAACAAGGGCGCCTTCTACCGGGCGAACGCGATCGTGCCGAACGAGGCCGACATGGCCACCCTCACCGCCCTCGGGCTCTCCACGGTCTACGACCTGCGCACCGACGACGAGGTCGGCAAGAAGCCGGACGTGATGCCGCCCGGCGTCACCTACAAGCGCATCCCGATCCTGTCCGGCAACATCGACGAGATGCTCGGCAAGATCGAGAAGCCGGACGATGCCCGCAAGATGATGCAGGACATGAACGTGGCCTTCGTCAGCGGCACGGTCGAGAAGGCGAAGTTCGCCGAACTGTTCACCGAGCTGGCCAACACCGACGGCGGCGGCCAGGTGTTCCACTGCACCGCAGGCAAGGACCGCACCGGCTGGACGTCTGCCGTCCTGCTCACCCTCGCGGGCGTCGACCAGAAGACGATCATGGACGACTACCTGCTCACCAACGAGTACGTCAAGGACTCTGTCGCCAAGAGCATCGCGGGCCTGAAGGCCGCGTTCGGCGACAAGTACGTCAACTACATCCCGCTGGTGACCGTCGAGGAGAGCTTCCTGCAGGCCGGTCTCGACGAGATGGCGGCGACCTACGGCACGATCGACAAGTACCTGACCGACGGCCTGGGCCTGAGCACCGAAACCATCGCCAAGCTGAAGGCGAAGCTCGTCGACTAGCGGCGACTCCGCCGCTCGTGCGCGTTCGACGGGTCCGAAGGACGCGTCGAACGCGCACGAGCGCGCAGCGCCTAGGCCAGGTCGCGGGCGAGCGCGCGGCCGGCGGCCCGTCCCGAGAAGATGCAGCCGCCCAGGAACGTGCCCTCCAGCGCGTTGTACCCGTGCACGCCGCCGCCGCCGAACCCGGCGACCTCGCCGGCCGCGTACAGGCCGTCGAACGCGCTGCCGTCCGGCCGGATCACCTGCGAGTCCAGGTTGGTCTCCAGGCCGCCGAGGGTCTTGCGGGTCAGCAGGTTCAGCCGCACCGCGATCATCGGCCCGTGCTCGGGGTCCTGCAGCTTGTGTGGCTTGGCCACCCGGATGATCTTGTCCGGGGTGTAGGCGCGCGCGTTCTTGATCGCCATCATCTGCATGTCCTTGGAGTAGGAGTTGTCCACCTCCCGGTCCCTGGCGACGACCTCCCGCTCGACCTGCTCGTAGTCCAGCGGCGGGCCCGGGTTGATCGCGTTCATGCCGTCGACCAGGTCGCGCAGGTTGTCCCGGACGACGAAGTCCTCGCCACGGCTCTTGAACGCCTCGACCGGACCGGTCGCGCCCTTCTTCACCCGGCCGAGCAGCAGCTTGAGATCCTTGCCGGTCATGTCGGGGTTCTGCTCCGAACCCGAGAGCGCGAACTCCTTCTCGATGATCGACTGGGTCAGGATGTACCAGGTGTGGTCGTGCCCGGTGCCGACGATGTGCTCGAGGGTGGCAAGGGTGTCGAAACCCGGGAACAGCGGCACCGGCAGACGCTTGCCGGTCGCGTCCAGCCACAGCGAGGACGGTCCGGGGATGATCCGGATGGCGTGGTTCGGCCAGATCGGGTCCCAGTTGACGATGCCCTCGGTGTAGTGCCACATCCGGTCGCGGTTGACGATGTTGCCACCGGCATCCTCGGTGATCCCGAGCATCCGGCCGTCCACGTGGGCCGGCACCCCGGTGATCATCCGCTTCGGGGCCGGGCCGAGACGTTCCACGGGCCAGTTCTGCCGGACCAGGTCCTGGTTGCCGCCGATCCCGCCGGACGTCACGATCACCGCCTGCGCGCGCAACTCGAACTCCCCCGCCGGGGTGCGGTTGGACTGCACACCGCGCGGCTCGGCGGACGGTGCGAGGACGGTGCCCCGCACACCCACCGCGGCGCCGTCCTCGACAATCAGCTCGTCCACCTGGTGCCGGTGCTTGAACGTCACCAGACCCCGGGCGGCGGCCGCGAGCACCGGCTCACGGAACACCCGCACCACCTCCGGCCCGGTGCCCCAGGTGATGTGGAACCGGGGCACCGAGTTTCCGTGCCCGGTCGCCGAACCGTTGCCGCGCTCGGCCCAGCCGACGTTCGGCATCACTTTGAGACCCAGATCGTGCAGGTAGGAACGCTTCTCGCCGGCCGCGAACTGCACATAGGCCTGCGCCCACTGCCGGCCCCAGTGGTCCTCGCGCTCCCGGTCGAAGCCTGCGCTGCCGAGCCAGTCCTGCAGCGCCAGCTCGTAGGAGTCCTTGATCCCCATCCGCCGCTGCTCCGGGCTGTCCACCAAGAACAACCCGCCCAGCGACCAGAAGGCCTGGCCGCCGAGGTTGGCCTCGTTCTCCTGGTCGACCACCACGACGGACCGGCCGGCGCGGGTCAACTCGTACGTCGCCACCAGGCCGGCGAGCCCGCCCCCGACGACGATGACATCGGCTGTCTCGGACATCTGCACCTCACTTGTTCTCGCTGGGACTGTTGTTCTCACTGAAACTGCGCAGCACACACAAGAACAGCTCGGTGCGCGCGCTGACGATCTGCGGGTCGCCCGGTTCCATCAGGACCTGCACGGAGGTGCCGTCGTGAACGGCGACCAGCGCGCGGCCGAGCGCCTGCGGGTCGCTGATCCGACGTCCGGCACGCGCCAGCGCGGAGTCGACGATCGGCAGGATCGTCGCCTGGATCGCGGCCTCCCGGGCCGCCATCACCGATTTCAGGTCTGGGTTGCGCAGGGCGTGGGCCGTGAACTCGGCGGTGATCCGGTACCAGCGGTCCTCGACCGGGATCGCGGCGAGGATGCGGGCGGCGGCCTGGTCGAGGTCGAACGATTCGTCGTCGACGGTCGCCTCGGCGCCGGCGACCGCGTCTCGGATCCCGGCGAGCATCGCCTGCGACCGCTGCTCCCACATCGCGAGGAACAGCTCGTCCAGCGAGTCGAAGTTGGAGTAGAACGCGCCACGCGTGAAACCCGCACGCTCGCAGACCTGCTCGACGGTCGACCGGCCGAAGCCCTCCTCCGCGAACACGTCGAGCGCGGCGGCCAGCAACCGTTCCCGCGTCTGGGCTCGACTCCTCGGCATGCTCGATACATTAATGTATCGAATGCGCATCCGGAAGGGATGCCGGATGATTCGTCCGCGGTCAGCGCGGGGTGAGCACCACGATCGGGATCGGGCGGGTGGTGTGCCGCTGATAGGCGCTGTACCGGTCGCCGTTGTTGGCATCGGCGGCCGCGAACAGACGCGCATAGTCCGGGTCGTCGGGTCCGAGCAGTCGGGCGGTGACCGGGATCCGGGTCGTGCCCACCCGGATCGACGTGTCCGGGTGGGCCTTCAGGTTGAAGTACCACCCCGGCGACTGCGGGGCACCGCCCTTGGACGCCACGACGACGTAGTCCTCGCCGTCCCGCACGTAGGTGAGGCTGCTGACGCGCGGCCGCCCCGTCTTCGCGCCGACGGTGTCGAGCAGCAGGCACGGCACACCGAGGATTCGGTGCCCGATCCTGCCACCGGTGTGCTCATACACCCACTGGTGCACCCTCAGAACCTGCACGCCGATCTTCTGGAGCACCGGATTCTCTTCGAACTTCACTGCGCCACCTCCGCATCGTGTGCGATCAAGCGTAACCAGATCGGAGACACGCCGTCGGTGCGTTGACGAACGGACGGCGCCACCGACGCGGAGCGACCTAGACTTGGTGGATGGCCGACACGTCGACGACGGTGACCCTGCGCGCCCTGGAGCGCGCCGACCTGCCGTTTGTGCACCTGCTGTTCAACGACTTCCAGGTCATGCGTTACTGGTTCGAGGAGCCGTACGAGTCGCTCGCGGAACTGACGGACCTGTACGACCGGCACATTCACGACGAACGCGAACGGCGCTTCGTGATCGAGGGCGAGAGCGGCGCGGTCGGCGTCGTCGAGTTGGTCGAGATCGACCACATCCACCGCCACTGCGAGTTCCAGATCATCGTCGCACCGGGAAACCAGGGCCGAGGCTACGCCGGCGCCGCGACCCGCAAGGTGTTGTCCTACGCGTTCGGTGTGCTCAACCTGCACAAGGTGTACCTGCTCGTCGACACGGAAAACCATGCCGCCGTGCACATCTACGAGAAGACCGGCTTCACCGTCGAGGGCGTGCTGCGCGAGGAGTACTTCTCCGCGGGCAGGTACCGCGACGCCACCCGCATGGCGATCTTCCAACGAGACTTCCTCGGCACCTGAGCCGAAACGCCGGTGGGCGCGTGGACCACGAAAGGTCTACGCGCCCACCGGCGTCGGAAACTACTGCCGTCAGAGCAGCGGGCCGCCCGCGGCAATCGCCGAAAGCTGCGCGAACTCGTCAGCCTTGAGCGAGGCGCCGCCGACCAAGCCGCCGTCGACGTCGGGCTGAGCGATGAGCTCGCCGACGTTCTTGGCGTTGACCGAGCCGCCGTAGAGCACCCGCACGCCGGCCGCGACGTCCGCGGAGGCCAGCACGGCCAGCTCCTCGCGGATCGCCTTGCACACCTCCTGGGCGTCGGCGGCCGAGGCCACCTTGCCGGTGCCGATGGCCCAGACGGGCTCGTAGGCGACGACGATCTTGGCGATCTCCTCCGCCGAGAGCCCGGCCAGGGAGCCACGCAGCTGGGCCAGGTTGTACTCGACCTGGTTGCCCGCCTCGCGAACGTCGAGACCCTCGCCGATGCAGACGATCGGGGTGAGCTCGTTCTTGAGCGCCGCCTTCGTCTTCGCCAGCACCGTCTCGTCGGACTCACCGTGCAGCGTCCGCCGCTCGGAGTGTCCGACCACCACGAAGGTGCAGCCGAGCTTGGCCAGCATCGAGCCGCTGACCTCGCCGGTGTAGGCGCCGGAATCGTGGGCGGAGACGTCCTGCGCGCCGTAGGTGAGCAGGAGCTTGTCGCCCTCGATCAGCGTCTGCACGCTGCGGATGTCGGTGAACGGCGGAATCACCGTCACGTCGACCTTCTTGAAGTACTTCTCCGGCAACGAGAACGCGATCTTCTGCACCAGAGCGATGGCCTCGAAGTGGTTGAGGTTCATCTTCCAGTTGCCGGCGATCAGTGGCTTACGTGCCATCGGTCAGGCCTCCAGGGCTTCGATGCCGGGAAGGGACTTGCCCTCCAGGTACTCCAGGGAGGCACCGCCACCGGTGGAGATGTGCGAGAAGCCGTCGTCCGGGATGCCGAGCTGACGCACGGCCGCGGCCGAGTCGCCGCCGCCGACGACGCTGAACGCGCCCTTGCCGGTGGCCTCGACGATCGCCTCGGCGACACCCTTGGTGCCGGCCGCGAACTTCTCGAACTCGAACACGCCCATCGGCCCGTTCCAGAACACCGTCTTGGCACCCGAGAGGATCGCCGCGAAGCGCTCCGTCGAGCCCGGACCGATGTCCAGGCCCATCCAGCCGTCCGGGATGTCGAGGGCCGAGACGACCTTGGACTCGGCATCGGGCGAGAACGAGTCCGCGACAACCACGTCGAGCGGGATGTGCAGCACGTCGGCGTACCGCTCGAGCAGGTCCTTGCAGGTGCCGATCATCGACTCCTCGCACAGCGAGTTGCCGACCTTGACGCCCTGCGCGGCCAGGAAGGTGTAGAACATGCCGCCACCGATGACCAGGGTGTCCACCTTGGGGGCGAGCGCCTCGATCACGGCGAGCTTGTCCGAGACCTTCGAGCCACCGAGGACCACCGCGTACGGACGCTCCGAGTCGGTGGTCAGCTTCTCGAGCACCTCGACCTCGGCCGCAACCAGGTTGCCTGCGTAGTGCGGCAACAGCGCCGCCACGTCGTACACCGACGCCTGCTTGCGGTGCACCACACCGAAACCGTCGGAGACGAACGCACCGTTGAAGTCGGTGAGCTCGACGAGCGCCTTGGCGAGCGCGGCCCGCTCGGCGTCGTCCTTGCTGGTCTCACGCGGGTCGAAACGGATGTTCTCCAGCAGGAGCACGTCCCCGTCGGTGAGGCCCTCGGCCCGCGCGAGCGCGTCCTGGCCGACGACGTCGCCCGCGAGCTGGACGTTGCGGCCCAGCACCTCACCGAGCTTGGCCGCGACCGGAGCCAGCGACAGCTCGGGAACGACCTCGCCCTTCGGGCGACCGAGGTGCGCCATCACGATGACCTTCGCGCCGGCCTCGGCCAGTGCGTTGATCGTCGGCGCCGAGGCCACGATGCGGCCCGCGTCGGTGATGACGCCGTTGTCCAGCGGGACGTTGAGGTCGGAGCGCACCAGCACGGTGCGGCCCGCGACCCCGGCGTCCAGCAGGTCCTTGAGAGTCTTGACAGCCACAGCTATCAGAGGGACTTCGCGACGAGACCGATGAGGTCCGCGAGACGGTTGGAGTAGCCCCACTCGTTGTCGTACCAGGAGACGATCTTGACCTGGTCGTCGATGACCTTGGTCAGGCCCGAGTCGAAGATCGACGAGTGCGGGTCCGTGACGATGTCGGAGGACACGATCGGCGCGTCGGTGTACTTGAGGATGCCCTTGAGGGGGCCCTCGGCGGCGGCCTTCATCGCGGCGTTGATCTCTTCGGCGGTGGCCGGCTTGCGCAGCTGCGCGGTGAGGTCGGTGACCGAGCCGGTCGGGATCGGCACCCGCAGCGCGTAGCCGTCCAGCTTGCCGAGCAGCTGCGGGAGCACCAGGCCGATGGCCTTGGCCGCACCGGTGCCGGTCGGGACGATGTTCAGGGCCGCGGCACGCGCACGACGCAGGTCGCTGTGGGGGGCGTCCTGCAGGTTCTGATCCTGGGTGTAGGCGTGGATCGTGGTCATCAGACCCTTGACGATGCCGAACTCGTCGTCGAGCACCTTGGCGATCGGGCCGAGGCAGTTGGTGGTGCACGAGGCGTTGGAGATGATGTTCTGGCTGCCGTCGTACTGGTCGTCGTTGACGCCCATGACCACGGTCAGGTCCTCGCCCTTGGCGGGCGCGGAGATGATGACCTTCTTGGCGCCGGCCTCGAGGTGACCCTTGGCCTTGGCGGCGTCGGTGAAGATGCCGGTGGACTCGACGACGACGTCGACGCCCAGCTCGCCCCACGGCAGCTCGTTCAGCGGGCCACGGTGCGCGAGCGCCTTGATCCGCTGGTCGCCGACCACGATCGTGTCGTCGCCGTCCAGGGAGACGTCGTACGGCAGACGGCCCAGGATCGAGTCGTACTTGAGCAGGTGGGCGAGAGTCGCGTTGTCGGTCAGGTCGTTGACCGCCACGATCTCGATGTCAGTGGTGCCGAGCGCCTTCTGCGCGTCGACGGCCCTGAAGAAGTTACGTCCGATACGACCGAAGCCGTTCACGCCTACCCGGACAGTCACAATTCGCTCCTTTGACCATTTCTTGTGTTCTCGATCAGATGTACGTCACACACTAGTGCGCAGACCGCGGCAGATATGAATCTGCTCCCACTGGTTGGTGGCCCACCGGTCGGTGGCGCAGTCCTGCCACTAGTCGTCGAGCAGTTCGGAGGTCACCGCGGACTCGGTGTCCGGGATCCCCGTCTCGCGGGCCTTGCGATCCGCCATCGACAGCAGCCGCCGGATCCGGCCGGCCACCGCGTCCTTGGTCATCGGCGGATCGGCCAACTGGCCCAGTTCCTCGAGCGAGGCCTGCCGATGCTCGACCCGCAGTCCGCCCGCGGCCGCGAGGTGGTCCGGAACCTCCTCGCCGAGGATGTCGAGGGCCCGCTCCACCCGGGCTGCCGCGGCGACCGCGGCCCGCGCCGAACGCCGGAGGTTGGCGTCGTCGAAGTTCGCCAGCCGGTTCGCGGTCGCCCGCACCTCCCGGCGCATCCGGCGCTCCTCCCAGACCAGCCGGGTGTCCTGCGCGCCCATCAGGGTCAGCAGCGCGCCGATGGCCTCGCCGTCCCGCACCACCACTCGGTCCGCGCCGCGCACCTCACGGGCCTTGGCCGAGATACCGAGCCGGCGCGCGGCGCCGACCAGCGCCAACGCCGCCTCGGGCCCGGGGCAGCTGATCTCCAGCGCCGAGGACCGGCCGGGCTCGGTCAGCGACCCGTGCGCCAGGAAGGCGCCGCGCCACGCGGCCTCCGAGTCCATGAGGCTGCCGCCGACGACCTGCGTGGGCAGGCCGCGCACCGGACGCCCGCGCATGTCCAACAGCCCGGTCTGGCGCGCCAACGCCTCGCCCTCCTTGGCGACCCGGACGATGTACCGGGAGGACTTGCGCAGTCCGCCCGCGCTCAGGACGTGGACCTCCGCGCCGTAGCCGTACAGGTCGAAGATGTCCCGGCGCAGCCGCCGCGCGGTGTTGCCCAGGTCGACCTCCGCCTCGACGACCACCCGGCCGGCGACGATGTGCAGGCCCCCCGCGAAACGGAGCAGCGAGGCCACCTCCGCCTTGCGGGCCGAGACCTGCGCCACGACGAGGCGGCTCAGCTCGTCCTTGACCTCCGCTGTCATTGCCACGAAGTGGACTCCCTTCCGAGGGTTGAGTCAGATGCGGACAGCGCGTGCGTCGTCGGCAGCAGGCTGCCGAGCGAGGCCGCGAGCTTGCCCGCGTGATGGGTTGCCGTGCCGGTCTCGGCGACGTCGGCGTAGATGACGGCGGCGCCAAGGCGCATCGCGGCCCGGCACAGGTGTTCGCGTTCGCGCCCCTCCGGCACCGAGCCGGAGTCCACCACCACGTAGTCGACGGTCAACTCGGGTGCGTGCTGGGCGAGCACGTGCAGGTGACGCTCCGCGGAGAAGCCCGCGGTCTCGCCGGGTTCGGCGGCCAGGTTCAGGATCAGCGCCTTGCGGGCGCTGGTGCGGATCAACGCCTGCAGCTGCTCGGGCACCAGCATGTGCGGGATGACGCTCGAGAACCAGGATCCGGGGCCCAGCAGCACCAGGTCGGACCGCTCGATGGCGTCCAACGCCTCCGCGCAGGCCGGCGGATCGGTCGGCACCAGCCGCACCCGGCGGACCTTGCCGGGGGTGGTCGCCACCGCGACCTGCCCGCGGATGCAGCGGTTCACCCGGGGATCGGACTCGAGACCCCCGACGTCGGCCTCGATGGTCAGCGGGATCGGCGACATCGGCAGCACCCGCCCCTGGATCCGCAGCACCCGGCACATCTCGTCCAGCGCCGCGACCGTGTCCCCGAGGACCTCGGTCAGGCCCGCCAGGATGAGGTTGCCGACCGAGTGCCCGGCCAGCGCCCCGGTGCCGCCGAACCGGTGCTGCATCGTCTCGGTCCAGATGCTGATGTCCGATTCCTCGGCGGACAACGCGGCCAACGCCATCCGCAGGTCACCCGGGGGGATGACGCCGAGCTCGGCGCGCAGCCGCCCGGAGGAGCCGCCGTCGTCGGCGACGGTGACCACGGCGGTCACGTCGGTGCTCAGGCGCCGCGCGGCGCGCAGGGTCGCGAACAGCCCGTGACCCCCGCCGAGTGCGGTGATCACCGGTGTCGACCGCCCGAGACTGCCCGTCATTCGCGCCCCAGGTCGCGGTGCACCACCGAAACCGTCATCGAGGTGTCCTGCGCCAACTGGGCCGCGAGCGCCTCCGTCATGGCCACGCTCCGGTGCTTGCCACCGGTGCATCCCATCGCAATCGTCATGTACCGCTTGCCTTCCCGACGGTAACCGTTGGCCGTCAATGCGACCACGTGCCCGTAGGTCTCGAGGTAGTCCTGCGCGCCGTCCTGCCCGAGCACGAAGTCGCGGACCGCCGCCTCCCTGCCGGTGTGCTCACGAAGGTCCGGGATCCAGTGCGGGTTCGGCAGGAACCGGACGTCGCACACCAGGTCCGCGTCCATCGGCAGCCCGTACTTGAACCCGAAGGATTGTACGGTCACGGCCATCGTTTCGACGCCACCATTGCCGAACGCGGATTCGAGTTTCTGCCGCAGTTCGTGCGCCAGCAGTGCCGAGGTGTCGATGACCACGTCCGCGACCGCCTTGACCGGCTCGAGCTGCGACCGCTCGGCCGCGATGCCCTCGATCAGGGTGCCGTCGACGCCGTCGGACTGCAGCGGGTGGCTGCGCCGGACCTGACCGAACCGTCGCACCAGCACCGGGTCCGCGGCGTCCAGGTAGAGCACCCGGGTGCGGCTGGTCTTCGGCGCGACCTCCTTGATCACCGAGACCAGGTCGCCGGTGAAGCGGCGGCTGCGCACGTCGATCACGACGGCCAGCTTCGGGATGCGCGAGGACGGTTCGAGCCCCAGATCGACCATCCTGGACAGCAACTCGGGCGGCAGGTTGTCCGCCACGTACCAGCCGAGGTCCTCGAAGACCTTGGCCGCGGTGCTCCGGCCCGCGCCCGAGAGCCCGGTGACGAGCGCGAGTTCGATTCCCGCGTCTGCGTCGTTGATCTCGTCTCCCACTCGAATCCCCCTCACTACGTCGTCGCGTCCTCCGCCTTGGAGGGTACTTCGTCCGGTTCCGCAGGCGGTCCAAGCGCGGCCAGGACGGCGCGCGCCGTCGTCACACCGATCCCCGGCACCGCGGTGATCTCCTCGACGGTGGCCTGCGTCAGCTTGGCCACCGAACCGAAGTGGGTGACCAGTGCGGTACGCCGGGTCTCGCCGAGCCCGCGCACCGAGTCCAGCGCGGACGCCGTCATCCGGCGGGACCGCTTGCTGCGGTGGAAGGTGATGGCGAACCGGTGCGCCTCGTCGCGAATGCGCTGCAACAGGTACAGCGACTCGCTGGTGCGCGGCAGGATCACCGGGTCCTCCTCCCCCGGGACCCACACCTCCTCGAGCCGCTTGGCCAGCCCGACCACCGCGACATCGGTGATGCCCAGCTCGTCCAGCACCGCCGCCGCCGCGGTGACCTGCGGCTGCCCGCCGTCCACCACGAACAGGTTGGGCGGGTAGGCGAACCGCCGGGGCCGACCGGTCGCGGGATCCAGCGCGGCCTCGGGTGCCGCGTCACCGCCACCCGACTCGTCCGGCGCCACGGTCGCGGCGTCGGACGAGTGCCGCAGGAACCGGCGTCGGGTCACCTCCGCGATGCTGGCGACATCGTCCGAGCGCCCGTCGCCTGCGGCCTCCCGGATCGCGTAGTGCCGGTAGTCGGACTTGCGCGGCAGACCGTCCTCGAACACCACCAGCGAGGCCACCACGTCGGTGCCCTGCACGTGCGAGATGTCGATGCACTCGATGCGCAGCGGCGCCTGGTCCAGGTCCAGTGCCTCCTGAATGCCCTGCAGCGCCGCAGACCGCGACGTCAGGTCGCCGGCCCGGCGCAGCTTGTGCTGGCCCAGCGCCTCCTTCGCGTTGCGCTCGACGGTCTCCGCCAGTGCCTTCTTGTCGCCGCGCTGGGGCACCCGCAGCGCGACCGCGGAGCCGCGCAGTTCGCTGAGCCAGTCCTGCAGCTGCGCGGCGTTGTCCGGCAGCACCGGGACCAGCACCTCACGCGGCACCACCGCGGCGGTGTCCGCCGGCTGCCCGGGGGTGTCGGTCAGGTCGGCCTGCTCGCCGTAGAACTGGGTGAGGAACTGTTCGACCAGTTCCTCGGTGCCGCTCTCGCCGGAGCGTTCGACCACCCAGCCGCGCTGACCGCGGACCCGGCCGCCGCGCACGTGGAAGACCTGCACGGCGGCCTCCAGCTCGTCCGCGGCGAAGGCCACCACGTCGGCGTCGGTGCCGTCGCCGAGCACCACGGCCTGCTTCTCCAGCGCCTTGCGCAGCGCCCCCAGGTTGTCCCGCAACCGGGCCGCGGACTCGAAGTCCAACTCGTCCGACGCCGTCTGCATCCGGCGTTCGAGCTCCCGGACCAGCCGGTCGGTGCGACCGGCGAGGAAGTCGCAGAAGTCCTCGACGATCTCGCGGTGCTCGGTGGCCGAGACCCGCCCGACGCACGGCGCCGAGCACTTGTCGATGTAGCCGAGCAGGCAGGGCCTGCCGATCTGGTTGTGCCGCTTGAACACCCCGGTCGAACACGTCCGCGCGGGGAACACCCGCAGCAGCAGGTCCAGGGTCTCGCGGATGGCCCACGCGTGGGGGTAGGGACCGAAGTAGCGCACACCCTTGCGTCGCGGTCCGCGGTAGACGAACAACCGCGGGAACTCCTCGTTCAACGTGACCGCCAGCACCGGGTAGGTCTTGTCGTCCCGGTACCGGACGTTGAAGCGCGGGTCGAACTCCTTGATCCAGTTGTACTCGAGCTGCAGCGCCTCGACCTCGGTGCCGACCACCGTCCACTCGACGCTGGCGGCGGTGGTGACCATCTGCCGGGTACGCGGGTGCAGTGACGCCAGGTCCGCGAAGTACGAGTTCAGCCGGCTGCGCAGGCTCTTCGCCTTGCCGACGTAGATGACGCGGCCGTGCGGGTCACGGAACTTGTACACCCCGGGGGCCGTCGGGATGGTGCCCGTGGCGGGACGGTAGGTGGCGGGATCTGACACCCCACCAGGCTAGTCGCCCCGGCCGACAGGCCCGGCCAACCGCACCCGCGCCGGACCGCGTCGCCGCGGCGGCCTAGTTCTGCTCGGCGGACTCGGCAGGCTCGGCCCGCGTCGTCTCCGCCGCGTCGACCTCGTCTGCCTCGTCTCCGGCCGTCGCCGCCGGGGCGTACTTCGCCTCGAGCTCGCGGAACCTGCGCACCGCGTCGACGGCGTGACCGCGGTCGTTCGCCTGGATCGCCAGCACCGGGATGTACTCGTCGTCGGGCAGGTCGATGCGGGCCCAGGCCGCGCCGTCCGGGAACGAGAGTCCCTGCACCAGGTCCCACTCGATGAACCGGTCGTTGAACGCGTTCCGGACCGAAACGCCCTCCGCGTTGACCCGCATTCGCGGCAGGGTCAGGATCAGCGTCCCGCCTGCCAGCGCCAGGCCGATCCCGGCCATCGACAGCTGGTCGACGAACCGGAAGTACACGCCGGTCTGCGAGCCGCGCAGGAGCACCCCGAGCGCCACGAACACCAGGATGAAGACCGCCGCGATGCCGACGGCGAAGCGTGGGGTCCGCTTGGCCCGGACCTCCAACTCCCAGGCGCTCATCGGGCGGTCCTCTCCGCCTGCGGCTGGCGCAGGTGCTTGAGGGTGACCGCGGTGTCGATCGCCGCGGCGCACGCCTGACCGCCCTTGTCCTCGACGGACCCGGGCAGCCCGGACCGGTCGCGAGCCTGCTGCTCGTTGTCGGTGGTGAGGACGCCGTTGCCGACCGGGGTGCTCTCGTCGAGCGAAACCCTGGTCAGGCCTGCGGTCACCGCGTCGCACACGTACTCGAAGTGCGGGGTGCCACCGCGGATCACGACGCCGAGGGCGACGACCGCGTCGTGGGTGCGGGCCAATGCCTGCGCCACCACCGGCAGCTCGATCGCACCTGCCACCCGGACCAGGGTGACGTCGGTGATCTGCGCCTGCTTGGCGACCCGCTTCGCGCCGTCGATCAGCGCCTCGGAGATCTCGGTGTGCCAGGAGCCGGCCACGATCGCGATCTTGAGGTCCTTGGCCGCGCCCAGCTGCAGGTCGGGCAGTCCCTCGCCGCTCACAGTGCGCCCCCGGTCTCGAAGTCGTCGAGACCGACCAGGTCGTGACCCATCCGGTCCCGCTTGGTCCGCAGGTAGGTCAGGTTCTCGGCGTTCGCGCGCAGCGGCATCGCCACCCGGTCGGTGATCTGCAGCCCGTAGCCGTCCAGGCCGACGCGCTTGGCCGGGTTGTTGGTCAGCAGTCGCATCGAGGTGATCCCGAGGTCGACCAGGATCTGGGCGCCGATCCCGTAGTCGCGGGCGTCGGCGGGCAGGCCCAGCTCGAGGTTCGCGTCCACGGTGTCCGAGCCGGCGTCCTGCAGCTGGTAGGCCTGCAGCTTGTGCATCAGTCCGATGCCGCGGCCCTCGTGCCCGCGCATGTACAGCACCACGCCGCGACCCTCCGCGGCGATCATCTCGAGCGCCGCGTCCAGCTGCGGACCGCAGTCGCAGCGCAGCGAACCGAAGACGTCGCCGGTCAGGCACTCGGAGTGCACCCGCACCAGCACGTCCTCGCCGTCGGCGATGTCGCCCTTGACCAGCGCGACGTGCTCGACCTCGTCGTAGATGCTCTGGTAGCCGACGGCCCGGAAGTCGCCGTGGCGGGTGGGGATCCGTGCCTCGGCGATGCGCACGACGTGCTTCTCGTGCTTGCGCCGCCAGGAGATCAGGTCGGCGATCGAGATCATCGCCAGGTTGTGGTCGTCCGCGAACACCCGCAGCTCGTCGGTCTGGG
Organism: Rhodococcus kronopolitis; assembly: GCF_042654025.1. Classification (NCBI taxonomy): domain Bacteria; kingdom Bacillati; phylum Actinomycetota; class Actinomycetes; order Mycobacteriales; family Nocardiaceae; genus Rhodococcus; species Rhodococcus kronopolitis. The sequence goes on from NZ_JBHSFO010000007.1 coordinate 21,821, forward strand.
CCATGTGGCCCTCGTCCTTCTGGCTGACGATCTCGCAGATCACGCCTGCCGGACGCAGGTCCGCCATCCGGGCCAGGTCGACGGCCGCCTCGGTGTGTCCGGGGCGACGCAGCACGCCACCCTCCTTGGCGCGCAGCGGCACCACGTGGCCCGGACGGGTGAAGTCGGTGGCGCCGCTGTCCGGGTCGGCCAGCAGCCGCATCGTCGCGGCCCGGTCGGACGCCGAGATGCCGGTGCCGATGCCTTCCTTGGCGTCCACCGTCACCGTGTACGCGGTGCCGTGCTTGTCCTGGTTGCTCGAGAACATCGGCGGCAGGCCGAGCCGGTCGCAGTCGTCGCCGTCCAGCGGCACGCAGAGGTACCCGGAGGTGTAGCGCACCATGAACGCCACGAGCTCGGGCGTCGCCTTCTCCGCTGCGAAGATGAGGTCGCCCTCGTTCTCGCGGTCCTCGTCGTCGACTACGACGACTGCCTTGCCTGCGGCGATATCGGCTACTGCGCGCTCGATACTGTCGAACCTGGTCACGTGCCTGCGCTCCATCACTGTCATCAATAGCCCGGTGTGCACCCGTGGATGCACCTCAACAGTACGACCCCCGGGGCGGGGGGCCGAAATTCGTCCCGCCTAGCGGCCGGCGTTCTGCAACCGCTCGACGTACTTGGCGATCACGTCCACCTCGAGGTTGACCAGCGTCCCAGGCACCGCGGTGCCGAGGACCGTCAGGGCGAGGGTGGTGGGGATCAACGAGATCTCGAAGAACTCGTCGTCACCCTCGACGCCAAGCGCGGAGACCGTCAGCGAGACGCCGTCGACGGTGATCGAGCCCTTCTCCACGACGTACCGGGAGATCGAGGCGGGCAGCGAGATCCGCACGATCTCCCAGTGCTCCGACGGGGAACGACTGATGATCGTGCCGGTGCCGTCGACGTGGCCCTGCACCAGGTGCCCGCCGAGGCGGCTGTTCAGCGCGGCGGCCCGTTCCAGGTTCACCCGGCTCCCGACGGCGAGGCCGCCGAGGCTCGACCGCTTCAGCGTCTCGGCCATCACATCGGCGGTGAAGCTGTCGCCGTCGAGGACGTCGACGACGGTCAGGCAGACGCCGTTGACCGCGATCGAGTCGCCGTGCCCGGCGTCCGAGGTGACCAGCGGGCCCCGGACGGTGAAGCGGGCCGCGTCGGCCAGGTCCTCCTTGGCGACGATCTCACCCAGTTCTTCGACGATCCCGGTGAACACTTCAGTGAGCTCCTTGCGTGTGGTTCTTCTCTGATGACTCTGACGGCGAGGGAAAGTTCGGGGTCAGGCTGAGCAGCAGGTCGTCGCCGACGGTCTCGACCGACTCCCGGTGGAACCGCAGCGCCTGCCCGATGGTGCCGACCCCAGCATCCTCCACCGCGCTGGTACCCGCACCGAGCAGTACCGGTGAGAGGAACGCGAGCACCCGGTCCACCAGTCCCGCCGCGAGGAAGGCCCCGGCCAGGTGCGGGCCGCCCTCGAGCAGCACGTCGGGGTGGTCGGACAGCGCGGCGAGCACCTCGTGGGGGTCGCGGGTACGCAGCACCAGGGTCGGCGCGGCATCGTCGAGGACCCGGGAGTTCGACGGAATCTCCCTCTCCCCCACCACGACTCGCAGTGGCTGGCGGGCGGCGAGGCTGCCGTCAGGATTGCGTGCGGTCAGCCAGGGATCGTCGGCGAGGACGGTGCCGGTGCCGACCACGATGGCGTCGAGCTTGGCGCGTTCGGCGTGCACCCGGGCCCGGGCGGCGGGTCCGGTGATCCACTGGCTGGTGCCGTCGGCGGCGGCGCTGCGGCCGTCCAGGCTGGCGGCGAACTTCCAGGTCACGTGGGCGCGACCGGTGCGCTGGCGGTGCAGCCAGGCCCGCAGCGGTCCACGTTCGACGAGCTCGGTCCCGGTGAGCGGGACCACCTCGACTCCCGCGGCGCGCAGGGTGTCCGCGCCCCCGGACGCCGTCGGGTTCGGGTCCGCGACGGCGTAGACGACGCGGGCGACGCCCGCCTCGAGCAGCGCCCCCGCGCACGGCCCGGTGCGTCCGGTGTGGTTGCACGGCTCGAGGGTGACCACGGCGGTGCCGCCGCGGGCCCGCGATCCCGCGGCCCGCAACGCCATCACCTCGGCGTGCGGCCCCCCGACCGGGGCGGTGGCACCGACGCCGACGACCACGCCGCCGGCGTCGAGGATCACCGCGCCGACCGGCGGGTTGGGGCTGGTGGTGCCGCGCACCGCCTCGGCGGCGTCGATCGCCACCTGCAGCGCGGTCAGGTCCTGGGGCCGGTCCGGCACGTCACACGGCCAGTGTCAGGTGCGGCGACGCCGACGCCGCCTGCGCGCGCAGCTTGCGGACGGCCTCGGCGGGATCGGCGGCGCCGTAGACCGCGGAACCGGCGACGAAGCAGTCAACGCCCGCCTCGGCCGCGGCCTCGACGGTGTCGGCGTTGATGCCGCCGTCGATCTCCACGACCAGGGTCAGCTCACCGGAGTCGACCAGCTTGCGGACCGCGCGCGCCTTGCCCAGCACCTCGGCCATGAAGGACTGGCCGCCGAAGCCGGGCTCGACGCTCATCACCAGCAGCGTGTCGAACTCCTTGAGGATCTCCAGGTACGGCTCGATCGGGGTGCCCGGCTTGACCGACAGCCCGGCCTTGGCGCCCGCGGCGCGGATGTCGCGGGCGACGGCGATCGGGTCGTCGGTGGCCTCGGCGTGGATGGTGACGTTGTAGGCGCCCGCCTCGGCGTACGCCGGCGCCCAGCGGCCCGGGTTCTCGATCATCAGGTGGCAGTCGAGCGGGATGTCGGTCGCCTTGAGCAGCGACTGCACCACCGGCAGGCCGAGGGTGAGATTGGGCACGAAGTGCGCGTCCATCACGTCGACGTGCAGCCAGTCGGAACCCGCCACGGCGGCGGCTTCCTCGGCGAGCCGGGCGAAGTCGGCGGACAGGATGGACGGGGCGATCATCGGGTGGGCCACGGGCGCCAAGTTTAGTGGGTGCCGTCGCGCCGCTCGCCGAGGCTCCGGCGGAGGCGGGCCGGGGCCTTGATCCGCCACGCGTCGGTGAGCAGTTCGAGCAGTGGCCGACGGTCGACGCGGTCGAGGTCCACCAGGATCGCGCCGTAGCCGTCGTAGTGCGCGGTGGTGTAGAACGCCGGGTCACCGGAGCCGAGCAGAGCCGCCTTCTCGTCGAGCCCGCACGTCACCACCAGGCCGCCCTCGGCCTCGCTGCGCAGCCTCGCGAAGCCCTTGCCTGCGACCTTCAGTGCCGGGGTCCGGTACCAGGTGCCCTCCTCGACCTCGGGCAGGTTCCGGGCGAGCTCGACCACGTCGTCCCACGTGTGCATCATCCGAGTGTGCGCCTGCGGGACGAGCGGGGCATCACGGGTGAGTCATGCGGCCCGGACGCCCTCGCCCGACGCGGCGGCCTCGGCTTCGGTCATGTCTGTCCGTTCGGGCAGCAGCAGCGGGGTCGCAAGCAGGAGCACGCCGGAAAAGGTGATCGCGGCCAAGGGGCCGGTGAGTGTGGCCAGGGCACCCCAGGTCACCACGAAAACGGCCTGCGTGAGTTTGCTGCTGACACTCCACGCGGTGAGGACCCGAGCGGCGTGATCGGCGGGGGTGCGCTGCAGGCGTTCCGTCGCGTTGACGGGGTTGAAGATTCCCATGCAGGTGATCAGCAGGCCCTCGACGACGATCACCGTGATCAGTCCCGCGATGCCGGGCTGGGTGAAGGCGAGGCCCAGCGGGAAGACCGAACGCAGCCAGCCGGAGACGGTGATGACCCGGTCCCGACCGTAGCGGGCGACGAGGCGCGCGGAGAGCCGGGCACCGGCGAAGCCACCGAGGGCCGGGACGCCGAAGGCGAGACCGTACTGCCAGGCCGGGAAGTGGTAGTCGCCCAACAGGAGAACGGCCAGGAGCGGGACGGTGGCCATGATCAGACCGCTGACCGTCACGGAGTTGAGGAACAGGCTCCGCAGAACGCGGTCACCGAAGATGAACCGCCAGCCGCTCAGTAGGTCGGCGGCACGCATCCTGTTGGTCGGGTCTCGGGGCGTCGCGGCGTCGTCGCCACGGATGCGGTGAACCCCGAACGCGGACAGCAGAAAACTGAGGGCATCGGCAGCGACGGTGACGACCGGGCCGAACAGCCCGACGAGCGCGCCGCCGAGGGGTGGACCCGCCGCGGTCGCCACCCAGCTCGTGCCCTCGAGCCTGCCGTTCGCGACGAGGAGATCCTCACCGCGGACGAGGCGTTTCAGGTACGCGCCGGAAGCGGCGGTGAAGACGATGCTCGATGTTCCGGACACGATCGAGACGACCAGCAGTTGTCCGTAGGTCAGCACGCCGAGGACGTACGCGATCGGAATGCTCGCCATCGCGACGAACCGGGCCAGGTCCGTCGCGATCAGCACCGGTCGCTTGGACCGGTGTTCGACCCACGGGCCGAGCGGGACCGCGACGATCGCCGCGACGGCAAGCCCGGCGGCTTCCAGGAGCGAGACGGCGAACGCCGACGAGTGCAGCACCTGCACCGCGATGAGCGGGAACGCTCCGAAGGCGATCCACGTGCCATAGGTGCTGACGGCGTAGGCCGACCACAGCCAGGCGAAGCTGCGTCCCAACTGCACGTTCATGCGACTCCTCCGCGACAACCGATGTGGTCGGCCAAATCAGATCAGCGGCGCCTACGCGGGATCAAACAACCGGTTTCCGGCGAGCCACAACGATCGGTTGGGCATGCCTATGCTCGGCCGATGGACACCGAGGCAGTGCGATCGTTCGTCCGGGCGGCCGAGCTCGGACAGCTGCAACACGCGGCTGGCGAGCTGGGCGTGACGCAGCAGGCCGTCTCGAAGCGGATCGCGGCGCTGGAGCGGGAACTCGAGGTCCGCCTGTTCACCCGTACCGCCCGCGGCGTCGAGCTGACTCTCGACGGCCAGGCGTTCCTGCCGCACGCACGAAGCATCGTGACGGGTGTCGATCGGGCCGTCACCGCGATCAGACCGGGCTCGCGGGCCCTTCGGATCGACGTCCTCGGCCTGCGATCCGCGCAGGCCGTTGTCCTGCACGAGTACTGGCGGTCGCATCCCGACACCGACCTCGACGTGGTGACCCTCAAGGTCAACGACCCACACCTGGCGGTCGCCGCCGTCGAAGCCGGCGACATCGACGCCTCGTTCCGTTCGGTGACCGATCCGGCCACGTTGCCGCGCGACGTGCGGATGATCCACGCGTTCGACTCCCCGCTGGAACTCCTCGTCGGCCCGAGGCATCCGCTCGCCCCGGCGCGGAGCCTGACGCCGGCGCAGCTGCGCCGGCATCGGATCTGGGTCCCGGGTTTGGCGCCGCGCAGCGAGTGGAGCGAGTTCTACGACCAGCTCGCCACCGAGTTCGACCTCCGCATCGACGCCGCGGGCCCGCACTTCGGCGACGAGGTACTCCTGGACATCCTCGCGGAATCCGCGGACGTGGCCACCCTCGTCGGGGCACGCGACCGGTACATCTGGCCGACCAACCACGACCTGCGCCGCATCCCGATCGTCAATCCGACGCTCGCGTACCCGCTCTCGCTCATCCTCCCCAGGACGACTCCGCATCCCCGACTGCGGGCGGTGGTGAACCACCTCGCAAGCCTGACACCGCTGCCGGGGCCGACCTGGCGCCCGTCCTGGGCAACGATCCCCCGTCGTGTCGGCTAGCCGGACCGACCTGCTTCGATACCGGCGGTGAGCAGCGCCGCCGAGGCGCAGGCGATGCCGAGTGTCACTCCGGCTTGCGGTGTCACTCCGGCTTGCGCAGCGCCGCCATGAACATCGCGTCGGTGCCGTGCCGGTGCGGCCACAGCTGCACCCCGAGGCCGTCGCCGAGGTCGGGCACGCCGGGCACCAGCTCGCGGGTGTCGAGCGGGGTGACGCCGTAGCGCCGGACCGCGTCGGCCACCACGGCCACCGTCTCCGACAGGTGCGGTGAGCAGGTGGAGTACAGCACCACGCCGCCGGGCCGCACCAGCTCGATCGCCGCCGCCAGCAACTCGCGCTGCAGCTTCACCAGCCCCGCCACGTCCGAGGGCTGCCGGCGCCAGCGTGCCTCCGGGCGGCGGCGCAGCGCGCCCAGCCCGGTGCAGGGCGCGTCGACGAGCACCCGGTCGTAGCCGGGGGTCAGGCCGGACTCGCGGCCGTCCGCGACGTGCACGTCGACGGGCAGCCCGCGGGTGGTCTTGCGCACCAGGTCGGCGCGGTGTTCGGCGGGCTCGACGGCGTCCACCCGGGCGCCCTCGATGTCGGCCAACGCACCGAGCAGCGCGGCCTTGCCGCCGGGACCGGCGCACAGGTCCAGCCAGCGTCCGGCGTCGTCGCCGACCAGCGGCGCCCGGGTCAGGGCGCGGGCGACGAGCTGACTGCCCTCGTCCTGCACGCCGGCCAGGCCCTCGCGGACCGCGTCGAGCTGCCCGGGGTCGCCGCCGTCGAGGTAGACCGCGTACGGGGAGTAGCGACCGACCTCGCCGCCGGTCGCGGTGGCCAGCTCGTCGGCCGAGATCTCCCCGGGCCGCGCGACCAGGTGCACCACGGGCCGGGCGTCGTCCGCCGCGAGGACGGCCTCGAGCTCACCGGCGTCGGGTCCGAGGGCGTCGGCGAAGGCCTGCGCGATCCAGGTCGGGTGGGCGTAGCCGAAGGCGAGGTGCCCGACGGGATCGGCGGTGGCGGGCGGCGCCAACCGGGCCACCCACTCCTCCTCGGTCCGCTCGGCCACCCGGCGCAGCACGGCGTTCACGAAACCCGCCCGGCCGTCGCCCATTTCGGTGCGCGCCAGGTCCACGGAGGTGGCGACCGCGGCGTGCGGGGCGATGCGGGTACGCAGCAGCTGATAGGCACCGAGTCGCAGCACGTCCAGCAGCGGCCCGTCGATCTCCTCGACGGGCCGGCCGGCGCCGTCGGAGATCACCGCGTCGAGCAGGCCGCGGGCCCGGGAGGCGCCGTAGGCGAGCTCCGTGGCCAGGGCCGCGTCCCGGCCGTCCATCTTCCGTTCCCGGAGCAGGCCGGGCAGCACCAGGTTCGCGTAGGCGTCGCGCTCACGAACCGCGCGCAGCACGTCCCGCGCGGCCGCCCGCGCCGGATCCAGCTCCGTCACGGTCGGGTCGGGGCGGCGGGCCTGACGCGGCCGGACGTTCTCGCCGCCCTGCTTGCCCTGGTTGCCCCGATTTCCTTGGCCGCCACGGTTTCCCGGGCTTCCTTGGCTGCCCTGGCCGCGCTGTCCGCGGGCCGGTCGACGGGATTCGGTCACAGTGCACGCACCTCGGGGTCGAGGCGCGCTCCACGCGCCCAGTCGGCGGCCTTCATGGCCTTCTTACCTTGCGGCTGAACGTCACTGAGCCGGACCGGGGTGGTCGCGGTGCCGACGTAGCAGCCGTCCTTGCGCACCAGGAACTGCCCCGGCGCCAATGTCTGATCGAGCAGTCCCGCCTCGACGGGGGTCACCGGGCCCACCTTCAGCCGCAGCTCGCCGACCTGGGTCCATGCACCCGGAGCCGGGGTGACCGCGCGGACCAGCCGGTCCACCGCGAGCGCGGGCCGGTCCCAGTGGATCCGCGCCGCCTCGACGGTGATCTTGGACGCGTGCGAGATGCCCTCCGCCGGTTGCGGAACCGGCGTCAGCGCGCCCGCCTCGAGTCCGTCGAGCACCGACTCGAGCAGCTGCGCGCCGCTGTCGGCGAGGCGACCGAGGAGTACACCGGCGGTGTCGTCCGGGCGGATGCGCTCGGTCATCACCCCGAGGACCGGTCCGGTGTCGAGGCCCTCCTCGAGCAGGAACGCGCTGGCGCCGGTGACCTCGTCGCCGGCGGCGATGGCCGCCTGCACCGGCGCGGCGCCGCGCCAGGCGGGGAGCAGCGAGAAGTGCAGGTTCACCCAGCCGTACTTCGGGACGTCGAGGACCGGACGCGGCAGCAGTGCGCCGTAGGCGACGACCGGGCAGCAGTCTGGCGCCAGCTCGGTGAGCCGAGCCAGGAAGTCGGGGTCCGACGCGCGGGCCGGGGTGAGCACCTCGATGCCGTGCTCGTCGGCGAGCTGACCGATCGGCGAGCGGGTGACCTTGCGGCCGCGGCCGGCGACGGCGTCGGGCCTGGTCACGACCGCGACCACCTCGTGCCGGTCGGAGGCGATCAGCCGGGCCAGGGACGGCACCGCGGGTTCGGGGGTGCCTGCGAAGACGATCCGCATGTCAGCGACCCCCGCCGGGCGCCGAGACACTCTGTCGACCGAACCAGTCGGACTCGCGGATAGTCCGCATCGCCGCCTTACGGTCGTCCGGATCCATCCGCTGCATGAACATCACTCCGTCGAGGTGGTCGGTCTCGTGTTGGACGCATCGGGCCAGGATGCCGGTGGCGTCGAGGGTCACCGGCTGCCCGTGCATGTCGATTCCGTGGGCGATCACGTGCTCAGCGCGCCGTATCTCGCCCCGGACGCCGGGCACCGACAGGCAGCCCTCCGACAGCACCGACTGCTCGTCACCGACCACCTCGAAGGTCGGGTTCACCAGGTGCCCGGACGCGCCGCCGCAGTCGTAGGCGAACACCCGCAGGCCCACCCCGATCTGCGGGGCGGCGATGCCGGCGCCGCCGCGGTCACGCATGGTCTCGACGAGGTCGGCAACCAGGGCGTGTAGTTCGCCGTCGAAGTTCACGACCTCGTCGGCCCTGGTCCGCAGGACGGGGTCGCCGAACAGGCGAACCGGCTGGATGGTCACGGGCGCTGCTCCCTGGCTCGGGCGTCGTCGCGAGGCAGCGACGAGTCGGATGCGAATGTCTCCGCACAGTCTAGAGATGTCGAGGGGCGCCGCCGAACCACCCGCACCCGGAAACTCTCGGGGAATTCACAGCGAAACGCCGAGCGAAAGGATTCACCCGACGCCGACTCGGGTATTGACTGTCCTTGATCGGCCCGGACGCGTGCGGCAGGGATGCCGGCGCACGGGAATGCGGAATTGTCACGCACTCACCTGGAGGTTGCCATGGCTGGAACTGCGAACAAACTGATCAAGGCGTGGGAAGACAAGACAGTCGAGGAAATCGCGAAGGCCCCGGTGTCCGCGTTGCAGGGCGTCAGCGAGTCCGATGCGGAGCACCTGCTCGCCGCATTCAACATCAAGACCGTCGAAGACCTGGGCACCAACAAGTTCTTCCTCTGGGCACAGGCGTTCGCCAAGCTCGCCGAATAGCGTTCCCTCAGTGGCACACTCGCCGCGGCGCGGAGTTGTCCGGCCGCGGCGAGTGCCGCCTCGAGCGTGAGCAGATGCCGACCTCAGCTGCTGGAGTTGCTCGCGATCATCATCTGCAGCATTCCGGTGCCGAGCGGCACGGATTCGCACCGAGGAGCGGGCGCGGACGGGTCCAACGCCTGCGAGACCAGGCCCATCGTGTACTGGTCGTAGACCATGTTCATGTGTCCGGTCTTGTTCTGAGCGCAGGAGTCCTGGATCAAGATGTTCCGCGCGCCGGGGTCACGCAGCGCGATGTTCGTGTACGGCTGGATCATCTCGTCGTACTCGGTGCCGATCGTGGTGTAACTCACCCCGGGGACGGTGTCGCCGCCGGCGTTGAGGGCGTTCAACCAGTCCGACCCCTGCACCTGCTGCTCGTATGCCTTGCCCATCACCGCCCCGATCAGTCCCATCGAGCCCGGGACCACGTTGGCGACGTTGACGAGTCCGTAGAACACCCCGCCGTAGGTGGGCGAGGCGATGCCGACCCACTTGTCGACGACGGCGGCGCCGCCCAATCGGTTGACGAACATCCGGGTGACCGTCGCGCCCTGCGAGTAGCCGACGAGGTCCACCTTCGCCGCGCCCGTGGACGTCCGCACCCGCTCGACGAACGCTGCCACCTGAGCCGCGCTGGTGTTCATGTCCTCGGTGCCGAACCGCTTTCCTGCCTGCTTGCCGCCGTAGTTCACCGCGAACACGCAGTATCCGTCGGCCTTGAGTCGGGGCCCGATCGCGGAGTAGTCCGAGTACGCGGTGGCGTCGGTTCCGTGCGCCAGGATCACCGGATTCGGGTGCGCCGCAGTCGGCTTGCAGCCGAAGTCGTTGACGCCGGGCGGTACGGAACCGGGGAAGTCGGCGTCGTACCTGGTGGCCTCGGCATGCGTGGACTGCGGCGGTCCGGGAATCTCGGGGACCACGGTCAGTGATTCCTTCGCCGCGGACCCGAGGTCCGCAGAGAGGGTGTCGACCGAACCCGAGTCCGTAGAAGCCGAGTCCACCGAAGCCGAGTCGGCCGATCCCAGATCCGCGGAACCGGTCGCACCGGCCGCCGGCGCCAGCAACAACGATCCGGCGAGCAGCGCGGCCGACGCCACGGTGACGGCGCGGGCCGACACCGCCTGCAGTCCGACAATTCGACAGTTGGTCTCCCGCATGCGCGCCCCCTCAGACGATGGTTCAGAGCTCCATCATGAGCGCTGCGAGGTGCACTGTATCCGTCGGGGGCTAGCTTTTCATCGAATCGACGCCGGAATCCCCTGCGGCGGACGGATCCTCGGCGAGCATGCGGTAGAGCGCTCGCCGGGCCTCGACCAGAATCGCCCCGGCCGCGCTCACCTGTTCGGGAGTCCCGACGGCGGCGACCTGCCCCACCGCGCCCATCAGCTGACCGACGAGTCCTCGCAGGTCCTGCGCCTCCCGCCCGACGCCCGCGCTCACCTCGTCCCAGGGGCTGCCGAGGTCGGTCGCGTGCTCCTCGACGTATGTCGTGCCGACGTCAGTGAGCCGCGCGGTCTTCCGGCCGGCGACCTTCTCGATCAGCACGAGGCCCTCGTCCTCGAGCTGCGCCAGCGCCGGGTAGATCGAACCGGGACTGGGCTTCCAGATCCCGTTGCTGCGCTGCTCAATTCGCTGGATCAGTTCGTATCCGTGCATCGGCCCCTCGGCGAGGAGCAGGAGGATCGCGGCCCGCACGTCACCGCGCCGACCCCGCCCACCTCGTCCTCGGCCCCGGCCGAAACCCGGTCCGCCGTGTCCGAAGCCCGGGCCGGGCCCGAACCCCTGCCCGGGTCCCGGACCGAATCCCGGACCGAATCCGTCCGGCCGGCGGTCTCGTCCCACCCGTCCCGGATGACGCCTGCCGCGCCGATGTTCCCTGTGAATGTTCATGCCTTCCATGTCAGCCTCCTGGGACTGTCACCTCGACTACGCGGTTCGTGTCGATCATGTTATCGACGATATATCGACAATCTATCGACTGCAAGGGGTGACATAAGGCGCCTCCGGCACCCGTTGGCACTTCTGACCCCCGCAAGGAAAGGGAGCGCTTACGGCGGCAGGCCGTTCACCTGGCGAAACATCATTGTGATCGAATGCATGTGCGAGTATCGTGTGGTGTATGGAAATCGTCGAGATGCTCACCGACCCCGTTGGGGTCGAGGCATGGCGACTCGACGAAACCGAACTCGCGAGCACCGTCCCGGAACTGTCATCGAAGATCCTCGAGCTGGAGGCGCTGCGGATTCGGTTGGTCCACGAGGCCGACCAACGATGCGTGCCCAACCACCTCGGTGCCGCCGACACCACCTCCTGGCTCTCCGACGCAACACGCATGACCGCCGGCCACGCCGGCAAGATCGTCCGACTCGGCCGCGAACTCCCCCTGCACCCGCGAATGGCCGCCGCGCTCGACGCCGGGCGAATCGAACTCGGACACGTCCAGGTGATCGTCGACTTCCTCGCCCGCCTCGAACGACTCAACGTCGGTCATCCTGGCCCGTTGGTGGAGACCGACTGGGAGCACCCCGATCCAGAGACCGGGCGTCCGGACGACTGCCAGGCCTACCTCCTCATCGCAGCCCAACTCGAGAACGCCACCGTCCTCCGCAGACGCGCCCGCGCGTTGGAGTTGCTCCTGCAACTCGACGGAACCGTCCCACCCGACGGAGAGAACCCCGAACTCAACGAGTTCCACGCCTCCGCCACATTGGGAGGACGGGTTCACGTGAAGGGATCCTTCGACGCCGAGGTCGGCGAAGCGCTGAACACCGCGCTGTCGGGCCTGTCCAAGCCGCACCCGAGCACAGACGACGACGGAAACCCGATCCGCGACCAACGTTCCGCCGCCAAGCGCCGAGCGGACGCGTTGGAGCAGATCATCCGCGGCCACCTCGACAACGCCCGCGGACCGGTCGAGGGCGGCGAACAACCGCACGTCACCGTGACCATCGATCTCGACGCATTGAAAGAGGCTGTCGCCAAGACCGCGTCGACACCGGCGACCGGGGCCTGGACGAAGAACGGCTGGGACTACCACTCCGACAACGCAACCGGACCCGTCGGTGCAACCAGATCCACACATGGCGAGAGCTGCTCAGACGTCAGGCCGCCGCGGTACTACCGCAGAGTCCGGCACGCCAGCATGCCGTGGGCCGGACCCGTCTCCGCCGCCATCGCCGCCCGCCTGTCCTGCGACGCGAAAGTCACCGCGGTGTTCGTCGACAAGGAGGGCAACCCTCTCGATGTCGGCCGCAGCACCCGCTTCGTCACACCAAGCCTGCGGAAGGCGTTGGTGGCCAGGGACTGTGGCTGCGCGTTCCCCGGCTGCGGACGCCCCGCCGCCTGGACCGACGCCCACCACATCTGGCACTGGTCCAGGGGTGGTCCCACCGCACTGTCG
>NZ_JBHSFO010000008.1:0-166598 GCF_042654025.1 Rhodococcus kronopolitis
CTGCCTGACCCGCAGGCACAGGCCCCACACCGTCACCCAGCGAAGACCTGCACCACCCACAACCGGACCGGTTGCGGCCGAGACACACTCGGCCGCAACCGGTCTGGCGTGGTTTGGTTCCGGCGCTACCGACGGGTGCGCCACCGACAGGACGCCGCACAGACAGAAGGGCGGTGGTGCCGACCGGCACCACCGCCCCTCCCCACCCTCGACCTACAGTCGCGTCACGGACAACGCGCCGTCGTGGTAGTCCGAGCGGATCCGCTTCTTGTCGAACTTTCCGACGCTGGTCTTCGGCACCTCCTGGACCACGGCCCAGTTCTCCGGCAGCTGCCACTTGGCAACCTTGTCGGCGAGGAACGCCTGCACGTCGGCGACGGTGGCGTCGCTGCCCTCGCGGAACACGACGGCCACCAACGGCCGCTCGTCCCACTTCTCGTCCGGCACCCCGACCACCGCCGCCTCGGCCACCGCCGGGTGACCCATCACCGCATTCTCGAGGTCCACCGACGAGATCCACTCACCACCGGACTTGATGATGTCCTTGGTGCGGTCGGACAGCGCCAGGTACCCGTCCGAGGTGATGGTGCCGACGTCGCCGGTCCGCAGCCAGCCGTCGTCGAACTTGTCCGCGGCGTCCACGCCGTAGTACGACGCGGTGATCCACGGCCCCCGCACCTGGAGCTCACCGATGCTCGCGCCGTCGTTCGGCACCACCTTGCCCTCATCGTCGACCAGGCGCGCCTGCACCGAGGCCGGGAAACGACCCTGGCTGTACCGGTACTTCCACATCTCCTCGCCGGTGGCGTCGAGGGGCGGCCGCGCCACCGAGCCCAGCGGCGAGGTCTCGGTCATGCCCCACGCGTGCAGGACCGACACGTTGTGCTCGTCCTCGAAGGCATGCATCAGCGCCGGCGGCACCGCGGCACCGCCGATCAGCACCTCCCGCATCGAGGAGATGTCCTGCGGGTGCTGCTCGAGGTAGAGGTGCAGCCCCTGCCAGATGGTGGGCACCGCGGCCGCGAAGGTCGGGCGCTCGGCTGCGATGAACTCGGCCAGCGGAGCCGGCTGCAGGAACCGGTCCGGCATGAGCAGCGAGGCGCCGATCATGAACGCGGCGTACGGCAGTCCCCAGGACATCGCGTGGAACTGTGGGACCACGGCCAGCGCCCGGTCGCCCTGGCGCAGGTTCGGTCCGTCGCTCATGCAGACCTGCATCGAGTGCAGGTAGATCGAGCGGTGCGAGTACACGACACCCTTCGGGTCACCCGTGGTGCCCGAGGTGTAACACATCGCGGCGGCGCTGTGCTCGTCCACCTCTGGCCAGTCGAACTCCTCCGGCTGGTCGGTGATCAGGGCCTCGTAGGCGTGCACCTGCACCCCGGCGGGCGCCTCGAGACCCGCGGTCGACGGGCCCGTGACGATCACGTGCTTGACGGTGGTGAGCTGGGGCAGCTGCGGGGCGAGCAGCGGGATCAACGACGGGTCCACGATGATCACGTGGTCCTCCGCGTGGTTGGCCACGTGCACCAACTGCTCGGGGAACAACCGGATGTTGAGGGTGTGCAGCACCGCGCCCATCGAGGGCACCGTCAGGTACGCCTCGAGGTGCTCGGAGTTGTTCCACATGAACGTGGCCACCCGCTCGTCTCCGGTGACACCGAGTCCGCGCAGCGCGTGAGCCAGGGCCGCGCACCGGCGGCCGACCTGCGCGTAGCTCACCCGGCGCGGGCCCGAATCGGTCCAGGTCACGACCTCGGCGTCGCCGTGCACCGTGCTGCCGTGCCGAAGCAGGTGGGCGATGGACAGGGGTGCGTCTTGCATCGTGCTCAGCATGGGCTGCTCCTGTGTGGCGTGCTACATGACATGTCGTATGCGTGGAGGGTAGGCCACCACACTGTGACGGGCGACACTGCCCGGCGCCGCGACCCGGTCGCCCCCTCCCCTCCGATGAGTTGACGGATTCCCCCCGGTCACCCCACCCCGGTGTTAGCGTTTCCATACCAATCGGTAGCAAAGCGTTGGGACTGAGCAGATGGCACGCAACCTCGAGGCGGACCTGACCGGACGACGGGTTCTGATCACCGGCGCCGCCCGCGGCATCGGCGCCGGCCTCGCCCGCCGACTCCACGAGCGCGGCGCCCGGGTGGCGCTGCTGGGCCTCGAACCCGAACTCCTCGAACAGGTCGCCACCGCGAGCGGGCGGGCCCCGTGGCGGCACTGCGACGTGAGCGACCAGCGGCAGGTCGAGGACGCAGTCGAGCACCTCGCGGAGCGTCTCGGCGGGCTGGACGTCGTGGTCGCCAACGCCGGCGTCGGCGCCCCGCTCAGCCTGGTCGACGGCGACCCCGAGATCATGCGACGCGCCGTCGAAGTCAACCTGATGGGCACCTACTTCACGCTCCGCGCGGCCGGCCCGCACATCGGTCACGCCGCCGGCTACGCCCTGGTGGTCGCGTCGACGCCCACGGCCAACCGGCTCCCGCTGCGCGGCGCCTTCTCCGCGACCCGGGCCGGCGTCGAGGCCCTGGGCCACGCATTCCGCCTCGAGATGCGACCGCTCGGGACCCGGGTCGGCATCGCCCACCTCGGCGAGATCGACACCGACCGGACGGAGATCTCGTTCGACGGCGCGGTCGCCGGCGGCGGCTCCGGCACCGTCGGATCGCCCGTCTCCGTGGTGATCGACGCATTCGAACGGGGCATCGCGGCCCGCAAGACTCGCATCTACGCGCCACGACGCGTCCCCGGGGCCACCTCCGTGCGTATGCTCGCGCACCAGGCAACCCATCTCGTCCCCGCCAGGGCGCGATCGGCACACGAAGGGGCACTGTGACAATCGACGCTGGGACACCGAACTCCGAACCACCGAGCGAATCACCGGCTTCCGAGACCGAAGGGACACCGACGACCGTGCAGCCGCGAATCACACCGGGTCGCCTCCGGGAACTTGGCCCCGTCAACTGGGTGATCTGGCGGGTGCTGACCCTCGCCTCCGGCACCGCGGACGCGAAGATCTTCAGCACGCTCGGCCGCACCAAGGGCCTGTTCCGTGGCTGGCTGCACTACTCCGGCCGACTGATGCCCGGCGGCCGGATCTCCCGGCACGAGACCGAACTGGTGATCCTGCGGGTGGCGCACCTGCGCGAGTGCCAGTACGAGCTGGACCACCACATCCGACTCGGCCGCCGCGCGGGCGTGACCGAAGAGATCCTCGACCGGGTCCTCACCGGACCCGGGGCGACGGGCTGGGAGCCGCGGCACCGGGCACTGATGACCGCGGTCGACGAACTGGTGGCCACCAAGAACCTCGGCGACGCCACCTGGTCCGCACTGGCCGCGCACTACGACGACCGTCGGATGATCGAGTTCTGCCTGCTGGTCACCCAGTACGACGGCCTGGCCACCACCATCGGGACGCTGCGGATCGAGAGCGATCACTGAGAGGTCTTACTAACTCACGCTTTACGGCGTGCAATCTGGGTGAAACACCCTCTCCCTAGCGTATACATGCATGTCCACAAGGGTGAATGCATCGCAGGCCGAGTATTCCTTCGACACGCTTCTCGTCGCCAACCGGGGCGAAATCGCCTGCCGGATAATGAGGTCCGCTCACGCTCTCGGACTCAAGACCGTCGCGGTGTACTCGGACGCCGATTCCGCCGCCGCGCACGTCGCGATGGCCGACGTCGCGGTACGGCTCGGGCCTGCACCTGCCGCCGAGTCCTACCTGCGGGCCGATGCCGTCATCGAGGCGGCCCTGGCTACCGGCGCCGGTGCGATCCACCCCGGCTACGGATTCCTGTCCGAGAACGACGAATTCGCCCAGGCCGCCGAGCGGGCCGGCATCGCCTTCGTCGGACCCACCCCGCACCAGCTGCGGGTGTTCGGCAACAAGCACACCGCACGGGAGGCGGCCCGAGCGGTGGGGGTGCCGCTCGTCCCGGGTAGCGGACTGCTCGAATCGGTGTCCGAGGCCCTCGCGACCGCCTCGGACATCGGCTACCCCGTCATGCTCAAGGCCGTCGGCGGGGGCGGCGGCATCGGGATGCAGGCCTGCCACGACGCCGCCGAACTGCGCACCGCGTACGAGCGCGTGCAACGCCTGGCGCAGGCCCACTTCTCCTCCAGCGGAGTGTTTCTCGAGAGATTCGTGGCGGACGCGCGCCACATCGAGGTGCAGGTGTTCGGCGACGGACTGGGCCGCACCCTCAGCCTGGGCACCCGGGACTGCTCGCTGCAGCGTCGCAACCAGAAGGTGGTGGAGGAGGCGCCGGCGCCGGGGCTGCCCGACCACCTCGTCGAGCAGCTGCTCAGCTCGTCCCGGCGGCTGGCCTCGTCGGTCGACTACCGTTCGGCCGGCACCGTCGAGTTCGTCTACGACGTCGCCCGCGGCGAGGCCTCCTTCCTGGAGATGAACACCCGGCTGCAGGTCGAGCACCCGGTCACCGAGGAGGTCACCGGCGTCGACCTGGTGGCCTGGATGCTGCGGCTCGCGCGCGGCGACCGCTCGATGCTCGACGGGCTCGACGACTCCGGCCCGGCGATCACCGGCTGCGCGGTCGAGGCCCGCGTGTACGCGGAGGATCCCGGCCACGACTACCGGCCCAGCGCGGGCCTGCTGACCAGCGTCGAGTTCCCCGCCCACACCCGTGTCGAGACCTGGGTGGACACCGGCACCGAGGTCAGCGCGCACTACGACCCCCTCCTCGCGAAGGTGATCACCAGCTCACCGACCCGCTCCGGGGCCTTCGCCGCACTCGGCGCGGCACTGGCCGAGACGCACATGTTCGGGATCCAGACCAACCTGCCGCAGCTGCGCCGGATCTGCACGCACCCACCGGTTCTGGATGCAACTCACACCACCGCGTCGCTCGCCGGACTCCGCCCGACCGGGCTGCGCGCGGATGTGCTGCGAGCCGGGACCATGACGACCGTGCAGGACCATCCCGGCCGGATCGGACTGTGGGAAGTGGGCATCCCGCCGTCCGGCCCGATGGACGACCTCTCCTTCCAACTGGCCAACACCGCCGTCGGGAACCCCGCGGGCGCACCGGGCCTCGAGTGCACCCTCCTCGGGCCGGCTCTCGAGTTCTCCGACGAGACGATCGTGTGCATCACCGGCGCCGACGCCCCGGTGACCGTCGACGGCATGAGCGTGCCGATGTGGGTGCCGGTGACGGTGCCCGCGGGCGCCGTCCTGGACGTCGGGACGCCGACCGACACCGGCCTGCGGACCTATGTCGCTATTCGCGGCGGCATCAACACGCCGCTCTTCCACGGCAGCGCGTCCACCTTCACCCTCGGCGGCTTCGGCGGTGTCACCGGCAAGGCGGTCTCCACCGGGGACGTCCTCGGACTGTTCGAGGACGCCACGGGAATGCCTGAACCACAACCTGTTCCGGCCGCCAGCAGGCCAACCCTCACCCACACCTGGCACCTCGCGGTGACGGAGGGCCCGCAGCCGGCGCCGTCGTACTTCACCGAGTCCGACATGACCCAGTTCTACGAGACCACCTGGCGGGTGCAGACACACGCCAACCGCACCGGGATCCGTCTCGACGGACCCAAGCCCACCTGGTCGCGAACGGACGGCGGCGGGGCCGGCCTGCACCCCTCGAACCTGCATGACAACCCGTACAGCGTCGGCGCCCTCAACGTCTCCGGGGACACCCCGATCCTGCTCGGCCCCGACGGGCCAAGCCTCGGCGGTTTCGCCTGCCCACTCACCGTCACGCGCGCGCACCGTTGGAAGCTCGGCCAGATCCGACCCGGCGACGAGGTCCGCTTCGTTCCGGTCACCGATGCCGGCGCGGCCGCACTCCGCGGGTCCGATTCCGTACGGGCGCTGGACCTTCCGCCGGCCGCGCTGCGCACCGTCGTCAGCGACGGCGGTGTGCTCGGCCGCTCGCCGCGGCTACCGGACCGGCCGGAGGTGGCATACCTGCGCGGCGGGGACGACAACATCCTGGTCGAGTACGGCGCGATGGAACTCGACCTCGGCCTGCGGATGCGGGTTCACGTGCTCGCGACCGAGCTGACCCGGCAACGACTCCCGGGCCTGATCGACATCACGCCGGGAGTGCGGTCCCTGCACCTGCACTTCGACCCGGACGTGCTGCCTGCGTACCGACTGCTCGGCCTGCTGCAGGACATCGAGCACTCGTTGCCGCTGACCGGCGACCTCGTGGTCCCCAGCAGGACGGTCCGGTTGCCGCTCTCCTTCGACGACCCGTCCATCGCCGAGGCCATCGACCGGTACCGCAGCGGTGTCCGCGACGAGGCGCCATGGCTGCCGTCGAACACCGAGTTCATCCGACGGGTCAACGGCCTCGACAGTGTCGAGCAGGTCCGCGACGCCGTGTTCGACGCGCAGTACCTGGTCCTCGGCCTCGGCGACGTGTACCTCGGTGCGCCGCTGGCGGTTCCGCTCGACCCACGGCACCGGCTGGTGACCACGAAGTACAACCCGGCCCGCACCTGGACCCCGTCCGACGCGGTCGGGATCGGCGGCAAGTACCTCTGCGTCTACGGCATGGAGTCGCCCGGCGGCTACCAGCTGATCGGGCGGACCGTGCCGATCTGGTCGGGCTACCGGCAGCACCCGCCGTTCGAGCAGGACATGCCGTGGCTGTTCCGGTTCTTCGACCGCATCGTGTGGGAGCCGGTGAGCCCGGAGCAGTTGACGGAGTACCGCGCGCAGGCGGCATCCGGGCGCTTCGACGCCGAGGTCGCCGACGGCACCTTCGCGTTCGCGGACCACCTGAGGTTCCTGGAGGCGAACGCGGAGTCCATCGAGGCCTTCGAGGTCCGCCAGTCCGCGGCGTTCGAGGCCGAGAAGGCCGCCTGGCGCGCGGCGGGCGAGTTCGACCGGGTGGAACTCGCGCCCGCACCGGAGCCTGCCGGCACCGAGATCGCCGACCTGCCGCCTGGCGCGGTGGTGCTCGAGGCCCCCATGGTCGGCAGCGTCTGGCGGGTGGAGGTCGAGCCGGGGATGCGGGTCGAGTCGGGGCGGTGCGCGCTGGTGCTCGAGGCGATGAAGCTGGAGCTGCCGGTCCCCTGCCCCGCGTCGGGGACGGTCCTGAAGGTCCTGGTCGCACCCGGCGACAAGGTCGCGCCGGGCACGCCGCTCGCGGTGATCGAACCGGACTAGCCGCGAACCCGGCACACCCGGGGCGAACGTCAGCCCTGGCAGATCCGGCGGACGGCCTCGCGCACCACCTCACGACGGTGCGCGAGGCCTGCCTCGTCGAGGCCGTCGTTGCCGTCGGCGCACGGCGCCACCAGCCAGCCGAAGACGATGCCGAACATCATGGTGACCAGTTCCGCCGGGTCCCAGCGGGCGTCGACGATGCCGTCCGACTGCGCCCGCCGGATCGCGCCGATTCGGCGTTCCCAACTCGGGTGCGACTCCGCCAGTTCCCGCATCCGGATCGACTCGCCCTGCAGTTGGCCCCAGATCATCATTCGCTGGATGTCGGGCTTGGCCAGCATGTCGTCGAACAGCGCGACCGCCTGGTCCGGCAGGTCGGCGCCGTCGAACGAGAGCCGCTCCATGGCCTCGGCGAAGTTGGTGTCGAGCACCGCGTGGAACAGGGCCACCTTGTCGCCGAAGTACGCGTAGAGGCGTTCCTTGCTGGCCTTCGCCGCCGACGCGATGCGGTCGATGCGCGCGCCTGCCAACCCGTAGGCGCCGAACTCGGCGACCGCCGCGTCGAGGATCCGCTGTTTCGTTGCACTCACATCCGGGGCTGCCATGGTGACGACCATAACCGAACGAACTATTTCGTTTGACTCGACCGGGACGACTCGGTAGTTTCGGGCCGGTCGTCCGTGCGATCGCCGTGGCGTGTAACCGCCAACCCAGAGGGAATCCCCCGTGACCACCACCTCCACCGTCGAGAGCGCCGCCGGGCCGGCCTCCGAGAACCCCAACCACGAGCGGCGCTGGCTGGTGCTCTGCATCGTCGCGTTCGCGCAACTGATGGTGGTGCTCGACGGCACCATCGTCTCGATCGCGCTGCCCGCCGCGCAGGCCGACCTCGGCATCAGCGACCTCGACCGGGCCTGGGTGGTCACGTCGTATGCGCTCGCCTTCGGCGCCCTGCTGCTGCTCGGCGGTCGGATCGCCGACTACTGGGGGCGCAAGCGCTCGTTCATCGTCGGCATGGCCGGGTTCGCGGTCGCGTCGGCCATCGGCGGCTTCGCCCAGAACGGCATCGAACTGTTCGTCGCCCGCGCCGGCCAGGGCGTCTTCGCTGCGTTGCTCGCCCCCGCTGCCCTGTCGATCCTGACCACCACCTTCATCGGCGAGAAGGAGCGCGCCAAGGCATTTGCCGTCTACGGCGCAATTTCCGGCGGCGGCGCGGCCATCGGCCTGCTGCTCGGCGGGGTCCTGACGCAGTACGTGGACTGGCGCTGGTGCCTGCTGGTGAACATCCCGATCGCCCTGTTCGCGATCGCCGTCACCGTGCCCATCGTCAAGGAGACCAAGGCGCACGGCGACACCAGCTACGACCTGCCCGGCGCCGTCCTGATCGCCCTCGGCCTCGGCTCGCTGGTCTACGGCTTCACCCGCGCCGAGCACGGCTGGGCCGAGACCGACACCGTCGCGTTCATCGCGCTGGGACTGGCCTTCCTCGCGCTCTTCGTACTGGTGGAGCGCCGTACGAGCAATCCGCTGCTGCCGCTGAGCATTCCGTGGCATCGCGACCGGGGCGCGGCCCTGATCGGCTCGATGCTGGTCGGCGCGGCCCTGCTCGGCGGCACCCTGTACCTGACCTTCTACCTGCAGATCGTGCTCGGATTCAGCCCCGTCATGTCGGGTGTCGGCTCCCTCCCGATGGCGTTCTTCATCGTGATCGCGTCCACCGTCGCGGCGCAGCTGTCCACCCGGATCGGGCCGAAACCGCTGATGGTGACCGGACCCGTGGTCGCCGCGGTGGGCCTGCTGCTGCTGACGCAGATCGACGTGCACAGCTCGTACTGGACCCACGTGTTCCCCGGCCTGGCGATCTTCGGCCTGGGGCTCGGCCTGCTGATGGTGCCGATGCAGAACCTGGCACTGATCGGCGTCCCGAACCACGACGCCGGCGCCGCGAGCGCCCTGGTCAACGCCACCATGCAGGTGGGCGGCGCACTCGGCACCGCGCTGTTCACCACGATCTACGCGTCGGCGAAGGCCTCGTTTGCCACCGAGCACGCGGCCCCCGTTCCGCCCGCGGGCGTACCGGACTCCATGGTCCCGACCGACCTGGCGAATGCCGCCCTCCCGGACCCCGGTCAGATCGCCCTGCTGCCGCAGCCGGTGCGGGACTTCATCGAGTCGCTGACGGACCACTTCTTCGGGGCCGAGGTGTCGGGCTACGCGGCCGTCTTCGGCTGGGCGGCGGTCCTGATGGCCGTCGTCACCCCGGTGGTGCTGGTGCTGGTCCGCGCCAAGAAAGGCGACGTCCCCACCGAGGGCGCCGTCCACATGGGCTGACCCGGGTCGTCCGACGGCCGTCCTGCGTGCGCCACCACACGCAGGACGGCCGTGGATTACGGTGACTCGTTCTCCCGGGTTCCCGCGAGTGACGGTATGACCCGCCATGCAATGACGGCCGCCATCGCCAGCAGCGCCGCCGAGGTGACGGATGTCCATTGCATGGCGTGCACGAACGCAAGTTTCGCTTCGTGGAGCAAGTCTGAATCGGGCGGAAGAACGTTGACCGCAGATGCGAGTGAATCCGAGACCTTGTCGGCTGCTGCAGCGGGCAACGAATCCGTATTCACCTCCGCGCGGTACAGCGTCGTGAGCAGACTGCCCAACAGCGCGATTCCCAGTGCGACGCCGAGTTCGTACGCGGTCTCGGACACCGCCGATGCCGACCCCGCCTTGTCTGGCGGAACCGCAGTCATCACGGCATCCGTGGTGAGCGTGAAGGCCAGGCCCACACCTAGCCCCACCAATACGAGGGCAATGGCGATCCAGAGGTACTGGACCGAATCGCTTGTCACCGCAATGCCGACCATTCCAGTCGCGGCAAGTGCCAGTCCGCCACCGATGACGTAGCCTCGCCCGAACGTGAGAACGAGGCTGCCCGCGATACCCACGACGGCAACCGAGGCGAGAGTGACCGGGAGTTCCCGAAGACCTGCCTCCAACGGCCCGTACCCCCGCACCAACTGCAGGTATTGCGAGAAGAAGAACAGCAGCCCGCTGAATGCCAGGACCGATACAAAGGTTGCGGTCACCGCACCGGCGAAGGCCGGATGTCGGAACAGCGATACGTCGATCAGCGGCGAAGACGAATACTGCTGCCTACGAATGAAGATCCAGCCTGCAGTGATTCCCACCGCGAGCGCTGCCACAGGCACCCATGAGCCCCCGCCACCGACTGCCGATTTGACGGCATATACCAAGGCAACGATGGCAACCATGGACAGCGCCGCGCTGAACAGGTCGAATGTTCCCGGGTTGGGATCACGAGACTCGGGAATCAGCACGTACCCGAACCCGATCAGCACGATGATCACGGGGATGTTGATGATGAACACCGATCCCCACCAGAAATGCTCCAGCAAGAAGCCTCCCACGAGTGGACCGATGGCGGCGCCGCCAGACGCTGCCGCCGCCCACACCGCGATCGCGGTAGTCCGCTGACGTGCGTTCTCGAACATGTTCCGGATGATCGACAACGTCGACGGCATCAAGGTCGCGCCGGCAACGCCGAGCAGGAAACGAGCAGCGATCAACCAACCCGCAGTGGGCGCGAACGCCGCCAACAGCGAGGCCAAGCCGAATCCCGCTGCACCGATGAGAAGTAGCCGTTTCCTGCCGACACGATCAGCGAGCGTACCCATCGTGACCAGTAGTCCCGCCAGGGCGAGGGAGTAGATGTCACCGATCCAGAGAAGCTCGTTCGCTGTCGGTTCCAGATCTGCGCTCAGGGCCGGTACGGCCAGCGACAGGACGGTGCCGTCCACGGCGAGCATCACCACCGCGAGAACGAGAACCGACAGGGCCGCCCATTCGCGACGTCCTGCGCGTGGCGGAACCGGGAGCGTGCCGTGGCCGCGACCGTCCGGGGGCATGACGAAACGGTACTACTCGGACCCCGAGATCACCGGACGACGAACCCGGAACGCGAACGGCCCCGCTCCCAACAGGGAGCGGGGCCGTTCGGGTGTCGACGCAGGTGCCTAGAAGTTGATCATGTGTCCGGCGAGGCCGTGGATGGCCTCCTGCAGCGCCTCACTGAGCGTGGGGTGCGTGTGGACGTTGCGGGCGAGCTCGTTGACCGTCAGGTCCCACTTCTGGGCCAGGGTCAGCTCGGGCAGCAGTTCGGAGACGTCGGGGCCGATCAGGTGGCCGCCGAGCAACTCGCCGTGCGTCTTGTCGGCAATCAGCTTGACGAATCCGGTCGGGTCACCGAGGCCGTGTGCCTTGCCGTTGGCGGCGAACGGGAAGTTCGCGACCTTGATGTCGTAGCCCTCCGCCCTCGCCTGCTCCTCGGTCAGGCCGAAGGACGCGACCTGCGGCTGGCAGAACGTCGCCCGCGGCATCATTCGGTAGTCACCGAGCGTCTGGGTCTCGGCGCCACCGATGGTCTCGGCGGCGACGACGGCCTGCGCCTCCGCGACGTGAGCCAGCTGCAGCTTGGCGGTGACGTCGCCGATGGCGAAGATGTGCGGGACGTTGGTGCGCATGTAGTCGTCGATCGCGATGGCGCCGCGGTCGGTGAGCGCGACACCGGTGTTCTCGAGGCCGTAGCCCTCGACGCGGGGCGCGAAGCCGACGGACTGCAGGACCTTGTCGACGACGACGGTCTCGATGTCGCCGGACTTGTTGTCCTTGATCGTGACGGTGACCTTGCTGCCGTCGTCACTGATGGACTGCACGGCGGCACCGGTCTTGACGGTGACGCCGAGCTTCTTGTACTGCTTGGCGATCTCCTTGGAGACGTCCGCGTCCTCGTTGGGCAGGGCCCGGTCGAGGAACTCGACGATCGTCACGTCGACGCCGTAGTTCTTGAGGACGTAGCCGAACTCCATGCCGATGGCGCCGGCACCGACGATGAGGATGGACCCGGGCAGCTCCCGCGTCATGATCTGCTCTTCGTAGGTCACCACGTTGGCGCTCAGCGAGGTGCCCGGCAGCAGCTTGGTGTAGGAACCGGTGGCGATGATCGCGTTGTCGAACGTGATCGTCTCGGTGCCGCCGTTGCTCAGCGCCACGCTGATCGTGTTGGCGTCGACGAACGTGCCCCTGCCGTCGTACTCGGGGATCTTGTTCTTCTTCATCAAGAAGTGGATGCCCTTGACTCGCCCGTCCGCCACCTTGCGGCTGCGGTCGAAGGCGGAGCCGAAGTCGAAGGACACCTCCCCGGACATGCCGAACGTCTTCGCCTCTTTTGTAAAGATGTGCGCGAGTTCGGCATTTCGGAGCAGCGCCTTTGACGGGATGCAGCCCACATTCAGGCAGACACCGCCCCAGTACTTCTCTTCGATGATGGCGGTGCTCAGGCCCAGCTGTGCCGCGCGGATAGCAGCGACGTACCCACCGGGACCGGCACCGAGGACAACGACGTCATAGTGTGAGGTCACGAGACACCAGGGTAGTCCCGTCCCGATCCGGTGTCCCGGCATGGTCTCCTTACTCGTCGGTAGCCCACACCTGGGACGCGACGCGGGCGAAGTTGCCGCCGTACACGGCCTCGATCGCGGGCTCGTCGAACCCCCGCTCGCGCAGCACCCGGTCCAGGGTCAGGGTGTCCTCCGGCGGCACCCACTGCAGCGGCCCCCACGCGGTGTA
Source organism: Rhodococcus kronopolitis (assembly GCF_042654025.1). NCBI lineage: Bacteria > Bacillati > Actinomycetota > Actinomycetes > Mycobacteriales > Nocardiaceae > Rhodococcus > Rhodococcus kronopolitis. The sequence continues at coordinate 12,797 of NZ_JBHSFO010000008.1, forward strand.
CGCCTCGGAGAACGACTCCGAATGGCCGGTGATCTCGTCGAGGAAGTCCGCAGCGTCGAACGAGTAGTCGGACCCGATGCCGACGTGTTCGACGCCGACCAGGTCAACGGCCTCCTCGATGTGGTCGGCCATCGCGGACAGCCGACGCGCGTGGTCGGCCGGGCCGTTGACGCCGAGGAAGATGCCGACGCCGTTGATCCCGATCACGCCGCCGGTCTCGGCGCACGCGCGGGCCTGCTCGTCGGTGATGTTGCGGGGGTGCTCCCACAGCCGGCGCAGGTTGGAGTGGCTGTAGATCATCGGACGCGTCGTGGTCTCGGCCAGGTCCAGCCCGGTCCGGACCGAGCAGTGCGAGCCGTCGACCATCATCCCGACCGCGTTCATCTCGCGGACCAGGTCGCGGCCGTATCCACTCAGTCCGGTGTCGGTGGCGTCGAGGCAGCCGCAGCCCGCCGCGTTGGCGTGGTTGTAGGTGGGCAGCATCGAGCGCACCCCCAGCCGGTAGAAGTGCGCGAGGTTGGCCGGGTCGCCGCCCAGGGGGTTGGAATCCTCGAGGTCGAAGGCCAGCGCGATCCCGCCGCCTGCGCGCACGGCGTGCACGTCGGCGAGGGTGGCGATCGGCTCGACCGCGTCGCACGCCCGCGCCTGGTCCCGGAAGCTCTCGGCGATGCCGGTCGCCTCGGCGAGCGACTGCGGCGCGTACCCCACGTTGACAGAGAGGTAGCTGCCCGCCGGCCGGCGGTACCGCAGCAACTCCGCGATCGAGGCGCTCGGCTGCAGCGGCAGGCAGCAGTGCTGCTCCCAGAGTGGATAGCTCGGCGCGCTCATTCGCCGAACGCTAGTCGATCGCCGGGACTGCAAGAATGTCCGACATGACCGACCCGTATCTCTGGCTCGAGGATGTCACCGGCGACGCCGCCCTGGACTGGGTGCGCGCCCGCAACGCCCGCACCGTCGCCGAATTCGCCGACGACGCCGAGTTCGCCGGGCTGCGGGAACGGATCCGGGCGGTGCTCGACACCGACGCCCGGATCCCGTACGTCCGCCGCCGCGGCGAGTTCCTCTACAACTTCTGGCGCGACGGCACGCACGTGCGGGGGTTGTGGCGGCGCACCACCATGGACGAGTACCGCACCGCCGCGCCGCGGTGGGACGTGCTGTGCGACCTCGACGCGCTGGCCGAGGCCGAGGGCGAGAACTGGGTGTGGACCGGTTCCCAGGTGCTGCGAACGCAGGACGCGACCGACCAGAGCCGGGCGCTGGTCAGTCTCTCGCGCGGCGGCGCCGATGCCACCGTGGTCCGCGAGTTCGACCTGGTGCGTCGCGAGTTCGTCTCTCCCGAGGCGGGCGGCTTCTTCCTGCCCGAGGCCAAGTCCGACGTCGACTGGATCGACATCGACACCGTGTTCGTGGGCACCGACACCGGCGACGGCTCCCTCACCGATTCCGGGTACCCGCGGGTGGCCGCGCGCTGGCGCCGCGGCACCCCGGTCGGCGAGGCGGCGACGGTCTACGAGGGCAAGCAGACCGACGTGGCGGTGTCCGCCTGGCACGACCGCACCCCCGGCTTCGAGCGGGACTTCGTGGACCGCGCCGTCGACTTCTACTCCTCGCAGCGATTCGAACTGCGGGGCGACGGCGAGCTGGTCCGGATCGAGACGCCCGAGGACGCCGGGCTGTCGGTGCACCGCGAGTGGCTGCTGGTCCGCACCCGCTCCTCCTGGGCCGTCGCGGACCGCGAATTCGCCCCGGGAACACTGCTGGCCGCGCGGTACGACGACTACCTGGCGGGTTCACGCGAGCTGACGGTGCTCTTCGAGCCCGACGCGCACACCTCGCTCGAGCAGTACGTCTGGACCCGGCACCACCTGCTGCTGGTGACCCTGCAGGACGTGCAGACCCGGATGCGGGTGCTCACCCCGCACCCCGACGGCTGGTCCGACGCGCCGTTCGAGGGCCTGCCCGCACTCACCGCCACCGACGTGATCGACGTCGACCCGGTCGAGAGCGACGAGTACTTCCTCAACTCCAGTGGGTACACCACGCCCGCCACGCTGCTGCACGGCTACGTCGGCGAGCCCGTCGAGTCGCTCAAGCAGGCGCCGACCTTCTTCGACGCCGAATCACTCACCGTCACACAGCACTTCGCCACGTCGGACGACGGCACGTCGGTCCCGTACTTCATGGTCCGCCGCGACGGCGCCCCGGCCGGGCCGACCCTGCTGTACGGCTACGGCGGCTTCGAGAACTCGATGGTGCCGGGCTACAGCGGCGCCCTGGGCCTGGGCTGGCTCGAGCGCGGCGGCACCTACGTGGTCGCGAACATCCGAGGCGGCGGCGAGTACGGCCCCGACTGGCACACCCAGGCACTCAAGGCCGGACGGCACAAGGCATTCGAGGACTTCGCCGCGGTCGCCCGCGACCTGGTCTCGCGCGGGGTCACCACCGCCGCGCAGCTCGGGGCGCACGGCGGCAGCAACGGCGGACTGCTGATGGGCGTCATGCTGACGCGGTACCCGGAGCTCTTCGGTGCCATCGTGTGCCAGGTGCCGCTGCTGGACATGCGCCGCTACCACCTGCTGCTGGCCGGCGCGTCCTGGATGGCGGAGTACGGCGACCCCGACGACCCGGCCGAGTGGGAGTTCATCTCGCAGTACTCGCCGTACCAGAACACCGACCCGGACCGCGCCTACCCGCCGGTCCTGATCGCCACCTCGACGCGCGACGACCGGGTGCACCCCGGCCACGCGCGGAAGATGGCCGCGCTGCTCGAGGAGCAGGGCCACCCGGTCTGGTACCACGAGAACATCGAGGGCGGGCACGGCGGCGCCGCGGACAACGCACAGCAGGCGTTCAAGTCGGCACTGACCTACGAGTTCCTGTGGCGGCAGCTGACACGCTGACACCGGGCCCGGTCGGCGGTACCGGCTGCGATCGTCTCCCCTCCGGGTGGAAGATGAAACCAGACGGCAGCCGCACCGCCGCCGGGGAGGACCGATCAGATGTCCGAGTATCCGTCGGCCGAGCAGGTGGTCACCGGTGACACCGCCCGGCGCTGGTGGGCGTGGGCTGCGCTGGCGTGCGCGGGCGGAGCCGCGGCGGTGACCGTGCTGTCCGCAGGCGTGCTGGGCACCGTGGGGCTGGTCGTCGTCGGGGCCGGCGGCGTGGTGGTCACGGTGGCCGCCCTGTACTGGTTCCTCACCCGGCGCGGGGCAGCCCGGTGGATCTCGCTGGGCGTGGCGGTGCTGGCACCGATTGCCGTCCTAGCCATGTTCGTCCGCGCCGGCCTGCTGCTGGAGGTGCTCCTCGCGTACGCGCTCGCGCTGGCGTCCCTCGTGTGCGCCCGCGCCGCCCTGCGTGGCGGGCGCTCGGCGACCGCCATGCCGGAATTCCCCGCTGCGCCACCACAACACCCGTTCCTGATCATGAACCCGCACTCCGGCGGCGGCAAGGTCGCCGAGTTCGACCTGGTGCGCCGGGCCGAGGAACTGGGCGCCGAGGTCGCGCTGCTCGACGGGCCCGGCACCGTCGACGTCACCGCGCTGGCCCGCCGGGCGGTGGCCGACGGCGCCGATCTGCTGGGGGTGGCGGGCGGCGACGGGACCCAGGCGCTGGTGGCCGCGGTCGCGGCCGAACACCGGCTGCCGTTCCTGGTGATCAGCGCCGGCACTCGCAACCACTTCGCGATGGACCTCGGCCTCGACCGCGCCGATCCGACCCGGTCGCTGGACGCGCTCCGGGACGGCGTCGAACTCCGCGTCGACCTCGCCACCGTCAACGGCCGTACCTTCGTCAACAACGCCTCGTTCGGCGTCTACGCCGAGATCGTCCGAAGCCCCGCCTACCGTGACGACAAGACGGGCACCGTGCTCGGGCTGCTCCCGGACCTGCTCACCGGGCACGCCGGGCCACGACTCGTCGCGCGAATCGGCGAGACGGTGGTGGTTGGCCCGCAGGCGGTCCTGGTGAGCAACAATCCCTACGGCACCAGCGACCTCGCGGGGCTCAGTCACCGGGACCGCCTCGACCGCGGCGTCCTCGGCGCGGTCGCGCTGTCGGTGACGAACACCCTCGAGGCGGTCGGCCTGCTGCGCCGCACCCGGGTTCAGGGCCTGACGCAAGGGACCGCGACCGAGGTGGTCGTCGAGGCAGACGCCCCCGAGATCCCGGTGGGGGTCGACGGCGAATCCCTCCTGCTCCGCACCCCGGTGCGGTGCGCCGTCGAACCGGGCGCCCTGCGGGTGCGGGTACCCCGGACACGGCCCGGGGTACGGACCTCCGCCCCGGCCTTCGACTGGGTTCGGCTGTGGCAGATCGCGTCCCGGCCCCGAGCCGGCTCACGACCCGATTCGGGCGACTGAACCTCCCAGTCCCACCCGCCGGTCAGCTGTCGGCCGAGTAGCCGGATCGTTCGCCGCGGCTCCGGAAGGCGGCCACGGCGGCCTCGACCGTGGGGTAGAAGTGCGTCGCGTCGAACCGATCGCCCAGCCCGAACCGGATGAGCCGATCCTTGACCGGGCCCTTCATCTCCGCGAACGCCATCCGGATCCCGTTGCCCTCCAGGTACGTGTCGAGGTCGACGAGTTCGTCGACGGCGGTGGTGTCGAGGCCGGTGATCGGCTCGGCGGCCACGACCACCCATTCCACCGGGGTCGGGGCCTGCGCCACCACCGACCGCACGTACTCGTCGAAGATCTGGCCGTTGGCGAAGAAGAGCGGGGCGTCGAACCGCACCAGCACCAGGCCGGGGATGCGCTTCCCGTCGGGGTGCCGAACGACGTCGTGGAAGCCCGGGCGGTCGGACGTCTCGACGAGTTCGGTGCGGTACGGCTGCCAGGCCTGCGCGACCACCGCGACGAACGACAGCCCGATCGCCACCAGAATGCCCTGCAGCACGCCCACCAGCGCCACCCCGAGGAACGCGGCCGCCGCGAGGCCGAACTCCACGGTGCTCATCCGCCACATCGCGACCATCCCGCGCACGTCGACCAGCGCCGTGGCCGCGACGATCACCACGGCCCCGAGGGTGGCGTCGGGCAGGTAGGCGGTGACGCCGGGCGCGACGAGCACGAACAGCAGGACGGCGAGCGCGCCGACGACCCCGGCCAGCTGGGTCCGGGCGCCGCTCTGTTCGGCAACCGGGGTCCGGGACCCGCTCGCCGAGACCGGGAAGCCGCCGAACAGCCCGCCGGCCACGTTGGCGACCCCGATCGCCTTCATCTCGGTGCTGCCGTTCACGTCCTCCCCGTGCCGGGCGGCGAAGGTGCGCGAGAGCACGCCGCTGTCGGCGAACGCGATCAGGGCGATGCCGGCCGCGGGCCCGATCAGGTGCCCGACGTCCTGCCAGTCGACGCCACCGATGGTCGGCAGCGGCAGGCCCTTCGGCAGCGCCCCGACCATCCCGATGTCGTCGGTCAGTCCCGCCGATGCGGACAGCACGATCGCCCCGATCACGGCCACCAGCACCCCGGGCACGGCGGGGAGCCACAGCCGAAACCCGACGATGACGGCCAGCGAGCCGACGCCGACCGCGGCGGCGAGGGGATCGACCTCCCAGCCGACCACGGCCTGCCCGATCTCCGCGATCTCGCCGAGCACCCCGGACGCGTCGACGGAGATCCCCAGCAGCTTGGGCAGCTGGCCGACCACGACGATCAGCGCGATCGCGTTGAGATATCCGAGCCGGATGGGCTTCGAGAGCAGCTCGGTCACGAAGCCGAGGTTCAGGAACCCGCCGACCAGCAGGATGAGCCCGACGAGGACGGCCAGCACCCCGGCGAGGGCGAGCGCCTCCTCGGGATCGCCGGTGACCGCCAACGGCAGCACCGCGGCGGCGATGAGCGGGGCCAGCGACGAGTCCGGGCCGAGCACGAGGATCTTCGACGGCCCCACCAGCGCGTACGCGAGGAGCGGCACGATGGTGGCGTAGAGCCCGGCGTACGCGGGCAGCCCGGCGGCCTCGGCGTACCCCATCCCGGCGGGGATCAGCAGGGCGGTGAGGACGAGCCCGGCGGTGACGTCGGAACGCAGCCACTCCCGGCGGTACCCCCGGGCCGTCGCGACCCCGGGCAGCCGGCCCAGACCTTCTCGCCAGGACATGGTTCGCCGTCAGCGGGCGCGGGCCCGTCGGGGGTCGACGGCGACCTCGGCGGGAATGGGCTGGACGGGCTCCGCGCGGCGGCGACGCCGACGCCGCAGCGCCTTGTCCGCCTCCACGACGATCGGGACGATCAGCGACCAGCCGAGGCAGGCGAGCCACTGGCCGCCGGTCAACGACGTCGTCATGAGGAGGTCCTGGAGGAAGCCGAGCTCGACCGCGAACACCGTGACGACGATCGGGACCGACAGGATCTTGAGCGCGCCGAGGACGGGCGGGACGAGCCCGGATTCCGGGTCGCGCCGCATGGCGAGACCGCCGAGAACGGAACCGAGCGAGAGCACCACGAACGCCGTCGTCATCGGAACGTTCCCCTCGGTCGTGCTCATCTCGCCCGGGGCGAGGAGCATCGCGGCAAGCGTGAGCGCGAACTGCAGCACCCCGTACGCCAGCCACTGGACGAACGCCCGCCGGTTCGCGATCGGCATCGCGCGGTCGCGGGGCGGCTTGTTCATCAGGTCCGGCGGCGCCGGGTCGAGCATGATGACGGCCACCGGGAACAGGGTGATGAAGAAGTGCTGGAAGAGCACCATCAACGGGGTGAGGGCGACCCCGTCGTTGATGTTGAAAATGCTCGCGACGAGGAACAGCAGGACCAGCGAGAAGAGTTTCGACATCTGGTACCGGATGTACGACACGATCTTCTCGTAGATGTTGCGGCCCAGTCGAATTGCCGTGATCAGGGTGCCGAAGTTGTCGTCCGTGAGCACCATCTTGCCCGCCTGTTTGGTCACCTCGCTGCCCGAGCCCATGGCCACGCCGATGTCGGCCTTCTTCAGCGCGGCGGCGTCGTTGACGGCGTCCCCCGTCATCGCGACGACGGCGCCGCCCTTCTGCATGAGGTCGGCCAGGCGGAGCTTGTCCTGCGGGGTGACGCGCCCGAACACGTGCAGGTCGGGCAGGGCCGCCGAGAGTTCCTCGTCGGTCATGGCCTGGAGTTCGGGGCCGCCGATCGCGCCGGGGCCGAGGCCGAGTTCGGCGCCGATCGCGGATGCGGTGATCGCGTGGTCGCCGGTGATCATCCGAACGGCGATGCCTGCCTCGTGCGCGATGCGCACCGACTCGATCGCCTCCGGCCGCAGCGGGTCGATGATGCCGACCATGCCGACGAACGTGAGGTCGTCGACCAACGACATGGGGTCGGCCGCCGCGGTGTCCTCGCGCCCGTCGAGTCGACGGGCGGCGAACGCCAGCACCCGAAGCCCCTTCTCGGACATGGCCCGGGTCGCGACCGTCAACTCCTCCCGGACCTCGTCGAGCGGCACCGTCTGCCTGCCCGGCCGGAAGGCGGTCGTGCACCTGGCCAGGACCACGTCGGGTCCGCCCTTGACCAGTTCCACGAACTGGGTGTCGCCGTCGACCTGGAGGTGGTGGAAGGTCGCCATGAACTTGTACGCGGAGTCGAACGGCACCGTGGCGACGCGCGGGTAGGTCCGCCGCGTGCGTGGGGCGTCGACCCCGAGTTTCGCGGCGAGCACCACCAGCGCGGCCTCGGTCGGGTCGCCGACCACCTCGCCGGTGTCGGAGACGGTGGCGTCGCTGTCGAGGCACAGCCCGTACGCCAGCAGCGTGAAGTCCGGGACCGGCTCGCCCGCCACCTGGGTGATCTTCCCGGACTTGGCGTAGCCCTCGCCCTCGACCGTGTACCACCGGCCGTGGAAGTACAGCGACCGCACGGTCATCTGGTTCATCGTCAGGGTGCCGGTCTTGTCCGAGTTGATCGCGCTGGTCGCGCCGAGCGTCTCGACATCCGTCAGGTTCTTCACGACGGCCTTCGCGTCGGCCAACTGCCGCGCGCCGTAGGCCAGCATCGCCTGGACGAACGTCGGCATGCCGGTCGGGATCGCGGACACCCCCATCGAAATGCCCAGCAGCAGCAGCATCGTCACGTCCTGTCCGCGGATCACCCCGATGACGACGATGGTCGCCACCGCCGTCCACGCGATGACACCGAGCACCTTGGTGAGCGAGTCCAGTTCCCGCTGCAGCGGGGACCTGCTCGGCGCCACCGCCGAGAGCATCGACGCGATCTGACCCATCTGGGTGTGCATGCCCGTCGCGGTGACCACCATGGTGGCGGTGCCGCGGGTGACCGAGGTGTTCTGGAAGGCCATGTTGCTGCGGTCGCCGAGCGGGACGTCGGCGGCGGCGAGAATCTGCGGATCCTTTGCGACGGGCGCACTCTCGCCGGTGAGTGCCGCCTCCTGGGTCTCCAGGGTGGCCGACGTGAGCAGGCGGCCGTCCGCGGGCACGATGTCGCCCGCCTCGAGTTGCACGACGTCGCCCGGCACGAGCTCGGTGGCGTCGAGCTGGGTCAGCGTCCCGCCGCGGATCACCCGCCCCTGCGGCGTCTGCATCCTTGCCAGCGCGTCGACGCTGGCGCGTGCCTTCACCTCCTGCCGGGTGCCCAGAACCACGTTGAGCCCGACGAGCACCGCCACCACGATGGCCGTCGGGATCTCCCCGATGACAACGCTGAGCACCGCCACCGCGACCAGCATCAGGTTCATCGGATCCCTCAGCTGCATCAGCGCGATCGACCACGTCGACGGCGCCGGCTCGGCGGCAATGACGTTGGGCCCGTACCGTCGGCGCCGTTCGTCCGCCTCGCCCGCCGTCAGACCCGACTGCGGATCGGTGGCGAGTGCGGACACCACGGCCTCGGCGTCCTGGGCGTGCCAGTCCGTGCGGGTGTCCGTGGACGGGCGGGGGTGCGTCCCGTCGGTTTCCGTCCTCGCCATGGCCGATCGTCCTTCCCCGCCGGACCCTCAGTAGGGAGTCGGGATCCAGTGCAGTGGTAGCTTCGGCGGCTCGTAGCCGTCGGCCTCCTGCCGCGCAGGCAGGGTGATGTGGGGGCGCTCGAGCGGCTCGTAGGGAATCTGGCCGAGCAGGTGCGTGATGATGTTCAGGCGTCCACGCTTCTTGTCGTCGTTGTCCGCGACGAACCAGGGCGCCCAACCGGTGTCGGTGAAGTGGATCATCTCGTCCCGGGCCCGCGAGTAGTCGTACCAGCGGCTGTACGACTTCAGGTCCAGATCGGAGAGCTTCCAGATCTTTCGGGGGTCGTCGATCCGGCTCTGCAGGCGACGCGTCTGTTCCTCCTCGCTCACCTCCAGCCAGTACTTCAGCAGGATGACACCCGATTCCACGATCGCGCGCTCGACCGTCGGGATGAGCTCGAGGAACTGGTGGGCCTGCTCCTCCGTACAGAAGCCCATCACGCGTTCCACACCGGCGCGGTTGTACCAACTGCGGTCGAAGACGGCGATCTCGCCTGCGGCAGGCAGGTGCGGCACGTACCGCTGCAGGTACATCTGCGACTTCTCCCGCTCGGTGGGGGCAGGCAGCGCGACAACCCGGAACACCCGCGGACTCACCCGCTCGGTGATCGCCTTGATCACCCCGCCCTTCCCCGCGGTGTCGCGCCCCTCGAACACGACGCAGACCTTCGCGCCGGATGCCTTCACCCACTCCTGCAAGGCAACGAGTTCGGCCTGCAGCGGCTCGAGGTGGTGGCGATACTCCTTGTTCTTCATCGGGTTGTCCGTCATCGAACGGGTCCTCCCCTCAGCCGCACGACGCGATGGCGGCGGGTCGACCGAGGCTCGGCCGATCGACCCGCCGCATCATCCGGCGCGGCGGACATCGCCACGTTCGGCGTGGTCAGGCGCGATCAGGATCCCAGGTCGTCACTGCCCAGATCACCACGATGTCGAGCGCGATGATGAGCACCGACCACCACGGGTAGTACGGCAGCCACATGAAATTGGCGAGAATCGAGATCGCCGCGACCACCACCGCCGTCACCCGCGCCCACGCCGCCCCGGTGAACAGCGCCAGACCGACGGCCGCGACCACGACGCCGAGACCGATGTGGATCCAGCCCCAGGTGGTGAGGTCGAACTTGTACACGTAGTCCAGGCCCACCACGAACACCTGGTTTTCGGCCACCGCGGCAATTCCCTGGAACAACTGGACGATACCGACAGTCACCATGATGACGGCCGCGCCGATCGACGTGCCCGCCGCAACGCCCTGCTTGGTCGAAGTTGGGTCCGACATGACGTCCCCTTTCTTACGGCGGGCAGAGTGTCCCGCCTACGCTCATTCTGCTCCGATTCCGGTTCCCGCAGGTCGCGAACGCGGGCATTCCCGGCCCGCCGGTACGACCGAGGAACCCGGCCTCGGCCGGCGGCCTCCGCAAGTTCCCGAATCGTGATGCTCCCGAATCCATTTCGGACCTTGACCACACCTCCCGACACGGCAGACGATGAATCGATGACCGGTCCCGACGAACTGCTCCAAGTCGAACAAGTCGTCAAGCGATTGATCACTCGATTCCCTTCCGTCTCACCGGTAGACATCGAGCACACGGTGCACAGCATTCACGGACGCTTCGCGAACGGAAGGGTCCGTGACTACGTGCCACTGCTCGTCGAGAAGGCGGCCCGGCGCGAGATCGCCGAACTGGTATCGGGGTCGAGCGTGGTGCCCACTGTGGCACAAGCCGCGGAACCCACAGTCGTACGTGCCGCGGCACCCACCGTGGTAGCTGCGCTCGGCTGACCCGTCGTCCCGATCCGGGGGGCTCGCGGTCAGGACCGGTCGTCCAACCACTGCGCGATCCGGTCCGCGGTGGTGTCCGGCTTGCGAATCCAGCCGTTGTGCCCCAGCGGCTCCGGCTGGTGCCAGGTGGTGACGTCCGCATCCGGCAGCTTGCGGACCAGGTGCGCGATCGCCGGCTTGGGCGCCAGGTCGTCGTCCTCGACGGAGATCGACAGCACCGGCAGGGTCAGCCTTCCGATTCGTTCCTCGTAGTCGATGTCCGCCCCCTCCGGTTCGAAGGTGCCGGTCCGCGCGAACCGCGACCAGTCCGCGATCAGCACCCGCGACTGCCTGCCGAACCCGCCGACGTCGAGTCGGTCCCCCGGCCAGAACCCGGCGACATTGGCCGTCACCGACATCGCCGCCGACCCCAGCAGCAGTCCGGTGCCGCGCACCGCGCCGTGCCTGCGGTGATACGGCGAGCCCGACGCGACCAGGATCAGCCCGCCGAGCCGGCCCCGTGCCCGGGCCGCGTACATCACCCCGAGCTGGCCGCCCATGCTGTGCCCGAGCAGGTACGGCGTACTCGCCGGGAACCGCTCGCGCACCACCTCGAAGACCGCCGGGTAGTCCACCGCCGCCAGCTCCTGGTAGCCGTACGCACTGCCCGGACCCGGCCGTGGCCTGCTGTCGCCCTGCCCGCGCAGCTCGCCGACGGCGGCGTTGAACCCGCGGTCCACCAACGCCCGCGCGAACAGGTCGTAGTAGCCGCCGGGCACCCCGAGACCGGGGAAGATCACCACCACCGGCGCCCCCTCCCGACCCGGGAAAAGTCGCACCGGGAGCGTCGTGCCGTCTGGGACCTGAATCGGAATCGTCTCCACGCGTCAATACTCTCCCGTCGACGGCGTGGCCGATAGTGTTCGACCATGTCACCTGCTGATCCGCTTCTGCTGCCCGCCGGCACCACGTTCACGCCGGCGGACCTGACCTTCTATGCCGATCCCACCCGGCGCACCCTGGACGAGGCGCTCGCCGAGGCCGACCTGCTCGTCAGCTGCCCGCACTCGGGCGCCGCGATCCCCGCCGAGCTGGCCGAGTTCCTGGCCCCCGAGTTCACCCGGCGGCTGCAGTTCGACTTCTCGGATTGTTCGACCGCGCCGGTGGTGCGACGCTGGGCGCAGATCGACCCGCGGATCGTGTACGTGGAGAACCCGCACCCGCGGATGCTGCGAGACCCGAACCGGGCCAAGCCCGCCGACCTCTACGAGACCCTGCGCGAGGCCTTCGCCCGGGTCCGCGCGGCAGGCGCCTGGAACAAGGTGGACCTGACCGGCGTGGACGCCATCCGCCCGGTCACCTTCTCCTTCTACCCGTTGCTGCGCGAACCGGCCGACGACGCCGGGCTGCGGCGGCTGGCCGAGACCTTCGCCGAGGTGGCCGAGCGGGGGCTCGGAGTCTACGAGCGGACCCGCGACCAGCTGATCGAGCGGATGGTCGAGCTCGCCTTCACGAGGGCGGCGCGCCCGGACTCCGGTCGCGTCGAGTTCACCACGCTCTCGTTCCACGACACCATGAACCACACCACCACTCGCGACGGCGCGGTCAACGTCGAGCGCGCCGCGGCGGACCGGCTGCCGGACGTGGTGGCACTGTCCAACCGCGGCGACCATCGCGGCGACCGGATCGACGACAACCCCGTGACCATGGATCCGGATTCCGTGCGGGCGTTGGCGCGCGCCCATCGTGCGGGGTTCGAGGTGGCCGACCCGGACGACGTCCTGCTCAACCAGCCGTACCTGGGCAGCCAGGAGATCATCTCGGCGGGCGCACGTTTCCGCGCGCTTGGCCCGCGGGCGACCGCGGCCGGGGTGGCGCTCGGCGCGGTCCAGGCCGAGTTCCGTCGCGAGTACCTGCTCGGCCCGGCGCTGACCGAGACCCTGCAGTCCCCCGGCGTCGGCTGGCCCGATCCCGACCCCGAGCGCGTCGACATGCTGGCCCGGGCCTGCAAGGCCAGTTGGGACGCGTACCGCGACCGCGGCTGACCGGCCCTGGCCCTTCGGTCTCAGCCGAGCAGCAGTCCGATCACCGAGCCGGCGGCGATCGTGGTGGCCGCCAGCACGAGGGTGGGCACGAAGAACGAGTGGTCCACCAGCTTGGTGCCGAGCTTGGTGCTGCCGGACTCGTCGAAGTTGGCGGCCGCGATCTGTGACCCGTTGGTGGGCAACAGGTAGATGCCGGCGAAGGCGCCGGCCCACATGCCCGTGAGCAGTCCGGGTGCGAGCCCCGCGGCCAGGCCGATCGGCACGATGGTCCGGGTCGCCGTGGACTGGCTGGTGGTGAGCACGCAGACCAGGAACACACCGAGCGCGAAGATCCACGGCCATGCGTTGACCCAGTCCCCGACGGTGCTGGTGATCAGCTCCAGGTGGGCGCTGATGAAGGTGTCCGTCAGCCACGCCAGACCGAAAAGTGCGATGGCGGAGACCATGCCGGCCTTGAACACCGACATGGTGGGCACGTCGGCGACGTTCGGGCGGCTGACCAAGAGGATCAGGGTGCCGACCACGAACATGATCATCTCGATGATCGGCGTCATCCCCATCGGCGATCCGTCCGCTGCCTCGGGGCGGATCTCCTTGAACAGACCGAACACCACGATGGCGGCGACGCCGAGCAGGAAGATCAGCGCGGCGTTGCGGCCCTCGTTGGACGCCTTGAGTTCGACCTTGTTCGCCCCGGCTGCCGACGGCGCGGCGATCGCGCCCGACGCGATGCGCGCCTGGATCTCCGGGTCGTCCTCGATGTCCTTGCCCAACCGGTTGACGACGATGGAGGACGCGACGATGCCGATGACCGCGGCGGGGAAGGTGATCATGATGATGTCGATCAGCTCGAAGTCGTACGGTGCCACGTCGGTGAGCGTGACCATCGCGGCCATCGCGGCGGAGACCGGGCTGCAGGCGAGGGCGACGCCGGTCGCGACCACCGACAGCGACAGCGGCCGCGACGGCCGGATCCCGTTGCGGTAGGAGGCGTCGTAGATGACGGGCAGCAGCGGGTACAGGATGTTGGAGGTACCGGCGCCGACCGAGAACAGGAACGAGACCAGCGGGGCGATCAGCGTGATCTGCTTGGGCCGCTTGGCGATCAGGTCCGCGGCGATCGTCACCATCCAGTCGATGCCGCCCGCGGCCTGCATCATCGAGGACGCCAGCACCACGGACAGGATGATCAGCAGCGCGTCGACCGGCGGACTGCCGACGTCCTCCCCGAACACGAACACCAGCACGGCGACACCGGCGCCGCCCCAGAGACCGAGTGCGACACCGCTCGATCGGGTGCCCATGACGATGGCGCCGAGCACCACGATCAACTCCAGCACGAGCTTCACCGAATCCACACGCATCCACCTGTCTCGACGTGCGAGCCCCGACCGTGTCGGCCTTACCCGCGACTGTGCGGGATGTTACCGACGCATAGGAGTTTCGACGGGCAGGTGCGACGCGACGCTCCGGGGCGATTCCGAAGCCGCCGTGGTCCTTCCGGAACAAGCAACGGCGCCGACCCCGCAGTGCGGGATCGGCGCCGTGTCAGCTGTTGCTCGGTGTCGGTGTGTCAGATACCGATCGAGTCGGCCAGCATCGGCCAGGACTTGTGCAGGTCGTCCTGCCAGTAGCCCCACGAGTGGGTGCCGTTCGGGCGGAAGTCGACGACTGCCGGGATCTTCAGATCGGCCAGGCGCCGGGCCAGGTTGCTGGTGCACAGCAGGGTCGCACCCTCGATGACGCCGCCGACGATGGCCTGGTTCGCGAGGCCCGAGACGCCACCGGTGGCCTCGAGGGTGTCATGCGGTCCGGGCAGGCCGTTGCCGGTGGAGATCCACATCTTCACGCCGCGCAGCTTCTCCGCCTGGGCAACCGGGTCGTTCTCGACCCACATCGGATCGTTCTTGTCGCCCCACATGTTCGTGGTGTCGCCGCCGCCGCGCGAATCGACGACCATGTCGATGTAGGCGCGACCCGCCGGGGTGCTGGTCTCCGCGCAACCGCTGTAGGCGCCGACGCTCTTGTACAGCGTCGGTGCCGCGATGGCCAGGTTGAGCACCGAGGTGCCCGCCATGGAGATGCCCGCGAGCGCGTTGACGCCGTTGGTCTTGAGCCCGGCATCGATCAGGGGCGGCAGTTCCTGCGTGAGGAACGTCGTCCACTTGTTGTTGCCGAGCTTGGGGTCGGGCTTCTGCCAGTCGGTGTAGTAGCTGAACGCGCCGCCAACGGGGGTGACCACGTTGACTTCCTTGTCCTTGAAGAAATCGGCGATGTCCGTGCGCCGCTGCCAGGTCGCGCTGTCCTCGCCGCCGCCCGCACCGTTGAGCAGGTACAGGGTGGGAGCCGGCTTCGACTGGTCGGCGGGACGCTGCAGCTTCAGCGGGATGGTCCGGTTCATCGCGGCCGACCACACGTAGGCGGTCTGCTGGCGGCCGGTGCCCTCGATCCGCTGCAGGTAGGAACCGTCCGCGGACTTCACGGTTGCCGTCTCGGCGGTGGCAGGCTCGGCCTGCGCCATGCTGCTGCCGAAGAGCGGCAGGATCGTCAGCGCGGCCGTCGCGGCCGCGATCCGACCTGCTCGACCGGATCGTCCAAACTTGCGCATTCGTCCACCTTGACTTGTCGACTTTGGTGAGTGGCTACTCGATCTGCCTTTTATACAGCGGCAACGGTTCCACCCGCAGTCGAGGGGAACCGTTGCCAGCTGTGTCGCCGCCAGTCTGACTGGTGCGGCCGCACGGTGTCCAGTGATTGGCAAAAAATAGTCAACTCATTGAGTAAATCACCTGGTCGGAACCGAGCCCGTCCAGGCTTCCCGCAAACGCGACGGGGTCCGGACCACCTCGAAAAGGCGATCCGAACCCCGTGCGTGTGGAAGAGACGGACTTAGAAGTCCATGCCGCCCATGCCACCGGTCGGATCGCCCGCGGGCGCTCCGGCCTTCTCCGGCTTGTCGGCGACGACGGCCTCGGTGGTCAGGAACAGGGCCGCGATGGACGCCGCGTTCTGCAGCGCCGAGCGGGTGACCTTGACCGGGTCGTTGATGCCGGCCGCGAGGAGGTCGCCGTACTCGTTGGTCGCGGCGTTGAGGCCGTGACCGGCGGGCAGGTTGCGCACCTTCTCCGCGACGACGCCGGGCTCGAGGCCGGCGTTGAACGCGATCTGCTTGAGCGGGGCCTCGAGCGCGACGCGCACGATGTTGGCACCGGTGGCCTCGTCACCCACGAGCTCGAGGGCGTCGAGCGCGGGAGCGGCCTGCAGCAGGGCGACGCCGCCGCCGGCGACGATGCCCTCCTCGACGGCAGCCTTGGCGTTGCGCACGGCATCTTCGATGCGGTGCTTGCGCTCCTTGAGCTCGACCTCGGTCGCCGCGCCCGCCTTGATGACAGCAACGCCACCGGCCAGCTTGGCCAGGCGCTCCTGCAGCTTCTCACGGTCGTAGTCGGAGTCCGACGCCTCGATCTCGGCGCGGATCTGGTTGACGCGACCGGCGATGGCCTCGGCGTCGCCTGCACCCTCGACGATGGTGGTCTCGTCCTTGGTGATGACGACCTTGCGGGCCTGACCGAGCAGCTCGAGTCCGGCGGTCTCCAGGGAGAGTCCGACCTCTTCGCTGATGACCTCGCCACCGGTGAGGATGGCGATGTCGGCGAGCTGCGCCTTGCGACGGTCACCGAAGCCGGGAGCCTTGACGGCGACAGACTTGAAGGTGCCACGGATCTTGTTGACCACCAGGGTGGACAGGGCCTCGCCCTCGACGTCCTCGGCGATGATCAGCAACGGCTTGCCGGACTGGATGACCTTCTCCAGCAGCGGCAGCAGGTCCTTGACCGTGGAGATCTTGGAGCTGACGAGCAGGATGTAGACGTCCTCGAGGACGGCTTCCTGGCGCTCGGCGTCGGTGGCGAAGTACGCCGAGATGTAGCCCTTGTCGAAGCGCATGCCCTCGGTGAGCTCGAGCTGCAGGCCGAAGGTGTTGGACTCCTCGACCGTGATGACGCCTTCCTTGCCGACCTTGTCCATGGCCTCGGCGATGAGCTCGCCGATGGACGCGTCGCCCGCGGAGATACCAGCGGTAGCAGCGATCTGCTCCTTGGTGTCGATCTCCTTGGCGGTCTCGAGCAGACGGACCGTGACGGCCTCGACGGCCTTCTCGATGCCGCGCTTGAGGCCGAGCGGGTTCGCGCCGGCCGCGACGTTGCGCAGGCCCTCGCGCACGAGCGCCTGGGCGAGCACGGTGGCGGTGGTGGTGCCGTCGCCAGCGACGTCGTCAGTCTTCTTGGCGACCTCCTTGACGAGCTCGGCGCCGATCTTCTCGTAGGGATCCTCGAGCTCGATCTCCTTGGCGATGGACACACCGTCGTTGGTGATCGTGGGGGCGCCCCACTTCTTTTCCAGCACGACGTTGCGACCCTTGGGGCCCAACGTCACCTTGACAGCATCGGCGAGGGCGTTGAGGCCTCGCTCGAGACCGCGACGGGCCTCTTCGTCGAACGCGATGATCTTGGCCATTGCGAAGTGATCCTCCGGATTGGGGTGACACACAAGATGACCGCTCGTCGGGTCACCTCATCGGCACGGGGCAACCACGTGACGGGCAGCCCCTATTGCACTTCCGGCCGGGCGCGGCGCCCGCGACGGACGACCAGGGGTGTCGATGAATCCCAGTCTCACCGTCCCGACCTGGCACTCGCGTATAGCGAGTGCCAAGTGCATTTTTAGCACTCGTCGATGCCGAGTGCAAGGACAGCGGGCGCCGCAGGCGGCCGGTTCGCGGCTAGCGCAACGCGCAGACCGCACCGGTGTTCAGATTGATCGCAAAGGACATCGGGCCGACGCAGTTGACGCCGTTGGCCTCGGCGGTCGCGCCACTGCCCCAACCGGCCAGCGCGACGGTGGTGTGGCCGTTCTCCGCGTAGGAGCGCGAGATGCCGCCGCCGATGGAGTAGGCGTAGGACTGACCGACGCCCTTCGCCCCGGCCAACGCGACGCCGAAGCCCGTCGCGAAGGTCGTCGCCGAGCCGCCGTCGGCCACGCTGACCGCGGTACCGCTCTCGGTGGCGCCCGAGTTGGCCAGGCCGGTGCCGGTGGCCGTCGCACCGCAGCTCGCGTCGCCGATCACCTGGATGTCGTTTGCCGTCGGCGGCGACACGCAGTTGACCTGCGCGGCCGACGCCACGCCGGTACCGCCCACCATGATCCCTCCCACGACTGCGGCGCCTGCCGCCATCGACACACCGGCCCGCATGACGAGAGCGCGGACCTGGGAACGGGTGCGGGTGTTGATCAGCACGGATCTCCTTCGAATGGGTGTGGTCGGCACGCCGACACTTCGGGCGTGCACGTGGGCGACGGTACCCAAAGTTCCCGCGCGCCGGGTATCGATTTCGTTGCGGTTTGCGGCGGACCCACGAGGCCCGCCGCGCACCTCGCGTCCGGGCCCGGAATCCGATCAGCCGACCAGCTCGTCCAGCAGCGCCGGCAGGTCCGCCACCGAGTCGAGAATGTGGTCCGGGCGGGCGGGCGCGGCCTCCAGAACGGCGGGCCGGAACTTGCCGGTCCGAACCAGGATTCCGGTCAGTCCGGCGGACTGCGCGGCCAGCACGTCGCTGCGAAGGTCGTCGCCGATCATCGCGGTCCGCCCGACCTCGCTGCCCGTCAGCGCGGCGGCCGCGACGAACCCGGCCGCCGCCGGCTTGCCGATCACCGTGACGGCCGCGCCACCCGCCGCCTCCAGCCCGGGCAGGTAGGTGCCGGTGTCGATGCGCAGGCCGTCGTCCGTCGCCCAGGTCAGACCGCCCTGCATCGCGACCACCGGGACCCCGTCCTGCATCAGCTCCACCACCCGGCTCAGGGTGCGATGGTCGAACTCCGGTCCGGCACCGCCGAGCACCACCACCTCGGGGCGACGGTCGTCGAGTTCGATACCGGCCAGGTCCGCGGCGATGTCGCCGTGGTTGACGAGCAGGCAGCGCGCCCCGGGGTGGGTACGGCGCAGGTACTGCGCGGTGAGCGCGACCGCGGTGACGATCTCCTCGTCGCGAACCGCCAGGCCGCAGTCCCGCAGCGCGCGGGCGATCTCCGCCCGGGTGCAGGAGGTGGTGTTGGTGAGGAAGGCACGCCCGAGCCCCCGAGCCCGGACCGCGTCCAGCGCCGCGGCGGCGCCGACCAGCGGCCGCCACGAGGTGACCAGCACCCCGTCGATGTCGAACAGCACGCCCTCGAGTTCGCCGTTGCCGGTCATCGCGACACCCCTTCCGACGCCCGGTTCCACCATGGCCCCCGCACCCGGGCCCGGCAAGCGCCGGCCGCGCCTCGCCGGCCGCGGACGTCAGCCCGCGACGCGTCCCCGGGCGGCCAGCGCGTTGAGCACCTCGGCGGCCTGATCGGCACCGTCGACGGTGACCGTGAACCGCGAGCCGTCGCCCCGGACGACACGCAGCGCCGGACCGGGCCGGACGATCACCCCGACCCCGCCGGGACCGACGCGGTAGCCGAACCCGCCGTACCGGTTGAGCCAGCCGACCCGCACACACTCCCCCGTCGACACCTCGGCGAGCGGGATCGTGGGACGGAAGACGCCCAACCAGCGCGTCGCGAGACCGCTCTCGTCGACGACCACCCGCACCGGCGCCAGCAACAACACGAGCACCAGCACGCCGGCCAGGACGGTCACCAGCATCGCCACCAGCGAACGGGCCGACAGCGCCAGCACCACCAGGACGACCCCGGCGGGCACCAACCCCACCCACCACGGCATGCCGGCCCGGCCGGTCCAGCTCACCCGCTCCCCCGGGGCCAGCGGAATCCGAGGTGCGTCGACCGGCGGCGGGCCCACCGCCGTGACCGGCTCCGGGCGGGGCACCGCCAGAGCTGCCAGTCCCGCACCGACCACAGCGAGCGCGAGGCTGCCGAACAGGGCAACCGGGGAGAGCGAGACGGTCTCGGCCGTCGCGACACCGCGCTGCGGCGCCGCCATCAGCGCGGGCAGGATCGCCAGCGCCACCCCCAACCCCGACGCGGCGGCGACGACGTGCCGGACAGTCCGCCGGTCCCGGCCTGCCATTCCCGCGGTGATCAGGCACAACAACAGCGCGACCGCGGGCCCGGCCCAGGCCGACCACGCCACCGACCGCAGCGAGGCGAATCCGTCCGCCTCGCCGTTCACACCGAAGTGCACCGCCAGCGGATCCGGCAGCTCATCGGACCAGCGGGAGAGCAGCACCATCGACCCGGCCAGGGCAACCGCCGGCGGCGCCACTCCCGCCCCGAGCATCCGGCCCCAGGAAACCTGCTTGGTCACGTCGACATCTCCTTCTCCACGAGGGGAACCACGTCAGCTGTGCTCAGCCCGAGGCGTCGGGCCTCGGCGACCAGGTCCCGGACGGCCTGCTGCAGCCGTCCACGATCCCGCGCCCCGGCCACCACCACGGCACCGCGACCGCGCCGCAGTTCGATCAGGCCCTCGTCGCGCAGCAACTGGTACCCGCGCAGCACCGTGTGCACGTTGAGCTCCAGCGAGGTGGCGAGATCCCGGGCGCCCGGCAGGCGCTCGCCCGGGGCGGCGGAGCCGTCCGCGATGGCGCGACGGACGCTGGCGGCCACCTGCTCGAAGAGCGGGACGGCCGCGGACTGGTCAATGCGGATGAGCACACCCACACCCTATTAGTTCTAGTCCTAATAGAACAACTTGGGACGGCCGGAGCCGGATCGATCCGGCGAGCGGATCCGCTACAGGTGGCCGCGCCAGATCTCGTCGAGCTCGCGCGGGGTCAGCAACCGTTCGAGCTGTTCACCAGGCCAGGATTCCGGCCGGCCCTTCATGCGGGCGGACTTCAGAATCGGGACTGGCCGCAGGCGGGCGTGGCGCCTCACAACTGGAATCTTCACGACGATCACTCCGGTCCATCGCTGGTCGAAACACCGCTGGCCGCTCCCGGCCTGGATACCCTGTTCATCGCCCGTTCCCCGCCCGGCATTACACACCTCCGACGCCCGACGCCACGGGCCGCCGCCAACCCTTGACGCCCGGCGACATTCGGGCAAGATGTATCCGTTACTCCAAGTTTCATAAAATTGACGAACCGGAGCAGATCAGTGACGAACACCCTCGAGGCCAGCATCGACATCGACGCCACACCGGCCGAGGTGTGGACCGTGATCTCCGACCTCAAGCGGATGGGCGAGTGGAGCCCGCAGTGCCGGATGATGCGGGTCCTCGGCGGCGAGGTCCGGGGCGGCACCAAGACCTTCAACCTGAACAAGAAGGGGCTGCTGGTGTGGCCGACGTCCTCGAAGGTCATCCGCTTCGAGCCGAATCAGGCCATCGCCTGGCGCGTGGTGGAGAACCACACCATCTGGACCTACGAGATCACTGCCGGCGACAAGACCTCCACCCTCACCGAGCGTCGCGAGGCACCGACCGGTACCACCAAGATCTCGTCGTTCCTGGTCGACAAGTTCATGGGCGGTACCGCGGGCTTCGAAGAGGACATGGTCAAGGGCATGAACACCACCCTCACCCGGATCAAGTCCGAGGTCGAGTCGAAGGCCCGCGCCCGCGGCTGACCGTCAGCGTCCGTCCCGCAGCAGCGCCGCGACCTCCTCCTGGCCGCGGCGCTGCGCGTGCTGCAGCGCGGTCCGGCCGTCCGCGTCCCCGATCGACCGGTCGGCGCCCGCCGCGAGCAACTGCCCGACCACATCCTGGTAGCGAGCCGACCCGTCGCCGTAGACCACCGCCTCGAGCAGCGCGGTCCAACCCGGCTCGTTGACGTGGTCGACGGGGACGCCGGCCCGGATCAGGGTGCGCACCGTCTCGACATGGCCGTGCTCGGCAGCCGGGATCAGCGCCGTGCCGCCGAACCTGTTGGTGGCGCTGACGTCCGCGCCGTGCGCGAGGGTCAGCGCGAGGATCTCGTCGCGTCCCTCCGCGCCCGCGTAGAGGAACGCCGAATCTTCCATGTCGTCCTTGGCATTCACGTCGGCGCCCGCCGTCACGAGCACCCGGGCCGCGGTCACCGCGTTCGCCTTCGCCGCCGCCACGAGCGGGGTCTGCCCGCCGTCTCCGCGAGCCTCGAGCGCCGCACCGCCGGCGAGCGCCGCGCGCACCGCATCGGCGTCGTCCGCCCGGACCGCCGCGAACAGCGACCGCTCCAGCGGCGGGGTGGAGACCGGCGTGGTCTCGGCCTCGGGCGGGGCCGCGGCCACGGGCGAGGACGGGGACGCCGACGCCGACGCCGACGCCCGGGTGGTGGGCGGCCCGGCATCGACCGCCGGGTCCGGGCCGCCGCAGGCGGCGCCGACAACCACCGCGGCGGCGAGGACTGCGGCGGCCGACGCGCGCCTCGTCTGGGCGTTCACCGCTACCGCAGCGATCCGGCGATGGCGTCGAGGCCGGCCGCGGCGCACGCCTGATCGGCCATGCCGTCCGGGGCCCCACCCACGCCGATGCCCGCAATGGAGGCGTTGCCTGCCTTCACGGTGACGCCGCCGGGCAGGAACAGGGTGCCGTCCAGGTCCGCGACGGTGGCGCCGTCGCCCTTGGCTCGACCGGCCAGATCGCTGGTGTTGGCGCCGAAAGCCGCTGCCGTGTATCCCTTCTGGCGGGCAGCCTCGACGGTGTGCTGAGCCGCGTTGTCACCGCGCAGCATCGCCTGCACGTTGCCGTTGCGGTCCACCACGGCCACGGTGACGAAGCCGAGTCCGTCGGCCTGGCACTTCGCGAGCGCGGCCTGGGCGGCCGTGCCCGCGGCGCCGACGGTCAACCGGGTCGCGGTCGCCGTGCCCGTCTCGGCCGGCTCGTCGGCAGGCTGGGTTGCGGTGGCGACCGGGGTGGCCGACGCCACCTTCTCGTCGATCCCACTTCCGCACGCCGCGGTGGCGAGGATCGCCGCGAGCGGGACGATCACGGCGAGGGTCTTGGGCAGTCGGCGGGAGAGGTTCATCGCGGGGCCTTTCGGTAGCGGCGTGACCGACCGTGCGCGGTCGGGCTGACGGATTCCAGCCTCGCCGCCGGGCCAACCCGCCCGCATCGGGCCGACGTCTGCCTCCCGGTCAGCCGTCCGGGGGCGAGGAGATCATCCGAATGGCCGATCCGGCGGACGCGGCGGATCCGTAGCATCGAGCCGATGTCCAGCCCTGCCACCGCCGACGGCGACCGGATCCCTGCCGACCGGGACTTCCGAGGACCGATCGACGTCGCGATCCACGTCTCGTTCTACGTGCTGCTGGCGACCTCGACCGCCCGCTACCTGACCTACCACGGGGTCAGCGGCCGGTTCGTCATCGTCGCCGCCCTGATTGTCGCGCTGGCCGCGCTCTACGCCGTGACCGTGTTCCTGTCCCACCGGGCCGCCGTCTGGCAGCCCTGGGTGTGGCCGGTGCTGACCACCTGGGCGGTGCTGGTGTGGCTGGCGCCGAGCTTCGCGTGGTGCGCGTTCCCGATGTTCTTCCTCTGCACCCGCGCGTTCTCGAACCGGACGGCGTACCTGATCGTCGCGGCGCTCGCGGTGGTCACCAGCGTCGCCTTCTTCAACTTCAGCGGCCGCACCGAGTGGGCCGTCCTGATCGGCCCGATCTGCACCGGCGCGCTCGTGGTGATCGCGTACGGCCAGATCGAACGGGACAGCCGGGAACGGGTGCGCCTGTTCGAGGAGGTCGCGGCGGCGAAGACCCGGCTCGCCGAGACCGAGCGGGACGCGGGGGTGCGGTCCGAACGGGACCGGCTGGCCCGGGAAATCCACGACACCGTCACGCAGGGCCTGACCAGCAGCCTGCTGCATCTCGAGGCTGCCGCCGAACAATGGGACCGGCCCGGCTCCGAGGCTCGCGAGGAGGTCGCGATCGCCACCGCCGCCCTGCGTGCGAACCTGGCCGAGACCCGGAACCTGGTGCACTACCTGGCCTCGCCGGACCTCGAGGCCCGGCCCCTGGACGCCATCCTGCTCGACGCGGCTCGGGGCTACTTCCCGTCGGCGCAACTGCGGGTGGTCGGCACGCCGGTCCCGCTGCCCTCGGAGGTCGGGCACGCGCTGCTCCGGATCACCCAGAGCGCGGCCGCCAACGTGAAACGTCACGCGAACGCGCAGACTCTGGGGGTGACCCTGACCTACCTTCCGGAGTCCGTCGCCCTGGACGTGTTCGACGACGGCCGCGGCTTCGTGGTGAACGAGGTGGCACCCGCCTCCGCAGCGGGCGGGTTCGGCCTGCACGCGATGCGGCAGCGGGCGGAGTCGCTGGGCGGCACCCTCACGGTGGAGAGCGCCCCCGGCGAGGGCACCGTCGTCGCCGCGCTGATCCCCGCGGGCGGTGCCCGATGAGCACCATCACCGTGCTGCTGGTCGACGACCATCTGGTGGTGCGCGCGGGCCTGCGGGCGCTGCTGGACTCGCAGCCCGACATCGAGGTGACCGCCGAGGCCGGGTCCGGCGAACAGGCCGTCACGATGGTCGCGGAGCAAGTGCCGGACCTGGTGATGATGGACCTCTCCCTGGGTGCGGGGATCGACGGCATCGAGGCGATCCGGCGGATCCGGGCCGTACACCCCGACCTGCCCGTGCTGGTCTTCACCACCTACGACACGGACGCCGACGTGGTCCGCGCCGTCGACGCAGGCGCCATCGGCTACCTGCTCAAGGACTCGACCCCACCGGAGATCTTCGGGGCCGTCCGGGGCGCGGTCGCGGGCCAGAGCGTGCTGTCGCCGCCGGTGGCCGCCCGGCTGCTGCACCAGATGCGCCGGCCCGACGAGGCCCTCACCGCGCGCGAGGCGGAACTGCTCACCCTGCTCGCCGAGGGCCTGACCAACAAGGAACTCGGCAGGCGGCTGTTCATCAGCGAGGCCACGGTGAAGACGCACCTGGCGCACATCTACGCCAAGCTCGGCGTGGACAGCAGGGCAGGCGCCGTGTCGGCCGCGCTGCGCCGTGACGGGATCCGCTGACGGTCCGCATGGCGGCTGCCTTGCCCACGGTCGGGCCGGACGGAACGCAGATCCGGGGCACTGTCCCGGGGCGCCGTCGCGCGCCCGCAGGACCGGCAGGCGGGGCCTGCGACGGTTCGTCGGTCACCGACGCCCACGCCGCTCCGCTAGCCTGTGGTGATTCACCCGACGGCTCGGCCGACGGGGAGACCGCCGCCGTCGAACAGTTAGAGGATTCCGTGGCCCGCCGACCCATCCCGCTTGGCACTCCGCAGCCGACCGGTCTCGCGCACTTCGCCGAACTGATCCGCAACACCGTCCCGCCGCTGCATCCCGCAGGCCTGCCGTTCGTGCTCGGCCCGCTGGCCGTCGCCGTGCTCGGACGCCGAAACCGGTGGGTCAAGCGCGCCGGCCTCGCCGCCGCGGGCGCCAGCGCCGCCTTCTTCCGGCATCCGCACCGCGTCCCGCCGAACCGCGCCGGCGTGGTCGTCTCCCCCGCCGACGGCGAGGTCGCCCTCGTCGACACCGCGGTGCCGCCCGCCGAGCTGAACATGGGCGAGCAGCCGGTGCCCCGGGTGAGCATCTTCCTGTCCGTGCTCGACGTGCACGTCCAGCGCAGCCCCGTCGCCGGCGAGGTGCTCGCCGTCGCCCACCAGCCCGGCAAGTTCCTGTCCGCGGACCTCGCCGAGGCGAGCGACGCCAACGAGCGCAACTCGATGCTGCTGCGCACCGAGAGCGGCCACGAGATCGCGGTCGTGCAGATCGCCGGGCTCCTGGCCCGCCGCATCGTCTGCGACGCCAAGGTCGGCGACCGCCTGCCGATCGGCGACACCTACGGGCTGATCCGGTTCGGTTCGCGCGTCGACACCTACTTCCCGGCGGGCACCACCCTCCTGGTGGAGCGGGGACAGCGCGCGGTCGGCGCCGAGACCGTCCTCGCCCAGCTTCCGTGAGCAGCCCCCGCCGCGTCGCCAGCAGCGGACTGCTGCTGTTGCCGAGCACGCTGACCATCCTGGCGCTGTGTTCCGGCCTGTCCGCGGTGAAGTTCGCGCTGGAGAACAACCTCGGCGCGGCGCTGGCGATGATCGGCGTCGCGGCGGTGCTGGACTCGCTCGACGGCCGCCTCGCGCGGATGCTCGACGCCACCACCAAGATCGGCGCCGAACTGGACTCGTTGTCCGACGCGATCTCCTTCGGCGTCGCGCCTGCCCTGGTGCTGTACGTGACGCTGCTCGACGGCACCAACGCGGGCTGGATCGTCGCGCTCGTCTACGCGGTCAGCATCGTGCTGCGGCTGGCCCGGTTCAACACCCTGCTCGACGACGACACCGCACCGGCCTACACGAGCGAGTTCTTCACCGGGGTCCCCGCGCCTGCCGGGGCCCTGATCGCACTGGCACCGATCGCGGCGTACCTGCAGTGGGGTGACGGCTGGTGGTCCTCGTTCTACTTCGTGGCCGCGTGGACCATTGCCTCCGCGGCACTGATCGTCAGCCGGGTCCCGACGCTGGCGATGAAGTCCTTCTCGGTCCCGCGACGGATGGCCGCGCTGCTGCTGATCGGCGTCGCGCTCACCGCCGCCGCGCTGATCACCTACCCGTTCGTGCTGCTGATCGTGCTGGTCGTCGCGTACCTGGCGCACATCCCGTTCGCGGTCCGCTCCAAGCGGTGGGTGGCCGCCCGCCCCGAGGTGTGGGACAGCAAGCCCGCCGAGCGCCGCGCCGAACGCCGCGCCATCCGCCGGGCACCGGACCGGGTCCGACCGGACAACTCCATGGCGCGGCTCGGACTGCGCCGGCCGCGCTGACCCCGTCGGCCCGCCGGGCGCCCGCACTACCGGGGCACCCGGCCCGCCGACACTAGGCTGGACGCCGTGACCTCCCCGGAACTCGCGCTGACCGCCCGGCTGAACACCTCCGCCGCCGACGCCCGCCGCGGGGTGGTGCGCCTGCACCCCGAGGCGCTGGCCGCGCTAGGGCTCCGCGAGTGGGACGGCATCGCCGTGATCGGCGCCCGCCGCACCGCCGCCGTGGTGGCCCGGGCACCGATCGGGACCCCCACCGGCACCGCGCTGCTGGACGACGTCACCCTCTCCAACGCCGGCCTGCGGGAGGACGCGCGGGTGGTGCTGTCCCCGGTCACCGTGTACGGCGCGCGAGCCGTCACGGTCACCGGGTCCGCACTGGCGGTGCAGTCCATCTCCGAGACCACGCTGCGCCAGGCACTGCTCGGCAAGGTCCTCGGTGTCGGCGACACGGTCTCGCTGCTGCCCCGCGACCTCGGACCGGGAACCTCCACCGCCGGCGCCACCGCGTCGCTCGCCCGCACGTTCGGCGTCGCGTGGACCTCCGAACTGCTCACCATCACCGCGGTCGACCCGGCGGGCCCGGTGAGCGTGCAGCCGAACTCCGCGGTCGGCTGGGACCGCGGCACGGGCGCCGCCGTTGCCGGCGCGGCGCCGACCCCCGCCGCGGCCAGGCCGAGCTCCCCCGCCCCCGCCCCGCGTCCGGCGCCGCCTGCCGTCGCGGACCTGGTCGGTGTCGGCGTGTCCGCAGGCAAGCTCACCGAGTGGCTCGCCCTCGCGCTGGACGAACCGGAGCTGCTCGCCACCCTCGGCGCGTCACCGCGCCTCGGGGTGCTGATCACCGGTCCCGCCGGGGTCGGCAAGGCGACGCTGGCCCGCGCCGTCCTGGCCGGTCGGACGGTGACGGAGCTGGACGGTCCGGGGATCGGCGCCCTCGACTCCGCCACCAGACTGCAGCGGGTCACCGACGCGGTCGCGCAGCTCGCCGGGAACGGCGGGGTGCTGCTGGTCACCGACATCGACGCGCTGCTGCCCGCGGACCCGGAACCGGTGTCCACCCTGATCCTCGACGAGCTGCGGCGGGCCGTCGAGTCGCCCGGTGCGGCCTTCGTGGCCACCACCGCGCACCCCGATGCCCTCGACACCCGGGTGCGCGGCCAGGACCTGTGCGACCGCGAACTCACCCTGGCGCTGCCGGACGGCGCCGGGCGCCGCGCGCTGCTCGAGCACCTGCTCAACAAGGTCCCGACGGCCGACCTCAGCCTCAACGAGATTGCCTCCCGGGCACCCGGATTCGTCGCGGCCGACCTGGCTGCCCTGGTACGGGAGGCGGCCCTGCGGGCGGCCTCGCGCGCCAGCAGCACCGGCGAGAAGCCGGCGCTTCGGCAGGACGACCTGCTCGGGGCGCTGGAGGTGATCCGGCCGCTGTCCAGGTCCGGGACCGAGGAGTTGTCCGTCGGCAGTGTCACCCTCGACGACGTCGGCGACATGATCGAGACCAAGCAGGCCCTCACCGAGGCGGTGCTGTGGCCGTTGCAGCACCCGGATTCCTTTGCCCGCCTGGGGGTGGATCCGCCGCGCGGGGTGCTGCTGTACGGACCGCCGGGATGCGGCAAGACCTTCCTGGTCCGGGCGCTGGCCAGCTCGGGCCAGCTCAGCGTGCACGCCGTCAAGGGCGCCGAGCTGATGGACAAGTGGGTCGGTGCGTCGGAAAAGGCTGTGCGCGAACTGTTTCAGCGGGCACGCGATTCCGCGCCGTCCCTGATCTTCCTCGACGAGGTGGACGCACTGGCCCCGCGCCGTGGGCAGTCGTCCGACTCCGGGGTGAGCGATCGGGTGGTGGCCGCGCTGCTCACCGAACTCGACGGCATCGAGCCGCTGCGCGACGTGGTGGTGCTCGGCGCGACCAACCGTCCCGACCTGATCGACCCGGCGCTGCTGCGTCCCGGACGGCTGGAACGACTGGTGTTCGTCCCGCCGCCGGACGCCGAGGCCCGCAAGGCGATCCTGCGGACCGCGGGCCGGCCGGTGCCGCTGGCGGCCGACGTCGACCTCGACGCGCTGGCCGTCGACCTCGACGGCTACAGCGCCGCGGACTGCGCGGCGCTGCTGCGCGAGGCCGCGCTGGCGGCGATGCGGCGCAGCGTGGACGCGGCCGACGTCACGGTCGCCGACATTGCCGCGGCCCGGGACACGGTCCGCCCCTCGCTGGATCCCGAACAGGTCGCGCACCTGCAGGCCTACGCCGACCGGCGCTGATCGAACCGCCGACCGGCGCTGACCGGCAATTACCGCCAGCGGCTGAACATCTCGGCCGCCCGCACGGACAGCGCGTTCTGCAGCAGCGGCCCGAAGCTGACCCTGCCGACGCCCAACGCGGCGAGGTGGTCCCGGTCGCCACCGGCCGGATCGGCGATCGCATTGACCGGCAACGGCAACGCGGCGGTCAGCTGTCGCTGCACCTCGTCGGTGTGGAATCCCACCGGGTACAACGCATCCGCGCCGGCCTCGGCCGCCAGCGTCAGCCTGGCGATCGCACGCTGCACGCGGTCCGCCTCGTCACCGATCTGCCTGAGGAACAGGTCGGTGCGGGCGTTGATCACGATGTGCACACCGGCCGCATCCGCGGACCGGCGCAGCGCGCCGACCAGGTCCGCGTGTTCCTGGGCGGCGCGCAGCCGGCCGCCCTCCCGGTGCACGGTGTCCTCGATGTTCAGGCCGACGGCACCCACCTCGACCAGACCGTTGATCAGCGTGTCGGGGTCCAGTCCGTAGCCGGACTCGATGTCCACCGAGATCGGCAGGTCCACGGCCGAGGTGATCTGCGCGACGCGGATCATCAACTCCCCGAATGCCATCCCCTCGTTGTCCGCCTTGCCGAGCGAGTTGGCGACCGGGTGGCTACCGACCGTGAGTGCCGGGAACCCGGCCTGCTGGGCCAGGTCTGCGGACCAGGCGTCCCACACGGTCGGCAGGATCACCGGATCCCCGGGTCGGTGCAGTCCGAGCAGGGTGGTGGCCTTTTCGGTGATCGACGTCATGTCCGGCTCCTCGTAATTTTGTGGACCTGTCGATCGTGGCACGCGCGTCGCGTCGACGCGACATCTGCGCCGGGCGCGCCACCGTTCGGTTAGCGTCGGTAAATGCCCGTCGACACCCGCGAGGCCCTGCCCGCGCTGACCGCCCTGCTCGGCGGCGCCCTGGCCGCCTTCGTCCTGACCGCCCCGCCGGGCGGGCGCTGGTCCGTCTCCGCCTCCGATCGGGAGCTGGACCGGTACCTCGGCGCGCAGCCGACCGGCGTCGCGATCGGGGTGGTGCTGGCGGTGGCGGTGTACCTGCTGTTGCAGCACCGCGGCTCACGGCGGCTGGCGTGGGCAACGATGGCGGTGGGTACCGCGGTCCTGGTCGGCGGCAGGTTCGCCGTGGTGGAGGTGGCCGGCCTGGACGGCCTCACGGCGCTGCACTACGTCAAAACCGCTGCCGCGGGCGCGATTCTGGGCGCGGCCGTGGCCGCGGCATGGGGTCGACGGGTGGGCCAGCTGACGCTGACACTCGGCGTGACGGCGGTGTTCCTCGCGGCCCCGGCGTTCGGGTCCGCGGCCGTCTCGTACAGCACCTCCGTGATCGGCGAACCGTCGTGGTGGCTGCTCGCGGCGGCCGGTGCGACCGCGGTCGCCTGCGCCGTGCTCGGGAACGAGGGCAGCCGGGTCCAGCGGGCCGGTGCGCACGAACTGCGAGTGGCGCTCACCTCGGCGGTCGCCGTCGCGGTGGCGAACCGGCTGCTGCTGGCCTGGATCGGGCAGCAGTCGGTGGACGCCTCGAGGTACACCGCGTGGGTGGCGATGGCGGCGTCGGTGACGGTGGTACTGGTGACGACGGAGGTGTGCGCCCGGATGGCCGACGGGCCGGACGGCCGGTTCCTGTTGGGCGCCACGGCGATCGCTGCGGCCGCGACGCCGGTGCTGGCGGACCTGCGAATGCCGCGACTCGGGACGGCCGACGTCGGCGTGGCCCCGTGGGTGGCGGTGGCGGTGGCCGCGGCGTCGGTCGCGGTCGGGCTGCGGGTGTCGATGCGCTGGCGGCTCCCGCTCGCCGGACTCGCGCTGGCCGCGGTGGTTCCGCTGCTCGCCGCGCTGTGGCCGGACCTCGGCGACAGCGGCGCGCCGCTACTGGTGCGACTGGCCCTGGTGGGAGCCGGGGCCGGTCTGGCCCTGGGCGCCACCGCGCCCGGAGCCGCGGCGTTGGCGGCGACGGGACTCGGGATTCCGTTCGTGTCCACGGTCTTCTACGCCGTCGCCACGGTGCCCACCACACGCACCGTCTTCAGCGGCAGCTACCAGCCACTGACGGGCGTCGAGACGGGCCGCGCCCCGGAGATCTCGGCCCTCCTCGACAGTGAGCTGCTGTCCGTCCCGCACCACGACGACCGGATCGCCGGCGTCGTGCTGCTGATCGCGGTGGCCTTCTGTGCCTTCGGAATCCGATCCCTCGGTCGGCCACGGACCGCCCCGGCTCCCGGCACTCCCGACGGCGGCGACTCCCCCGGCGGTCCGGACTAGGAACAGTGCCGGGCGGCCTTGGCCGCCTCGACCTGTTCGTCGGTCAGCGGGGGGATGTCCAGTACCGCACGCTCGAACCCCTCGGCTCGCATGCCGTCGAGCACGATCGCCAGGTAGCGCCGCCAGGCCTGCGGCGCGACCGGTCGGGCGAAGTCGATGACCGCGTCGACCATGCAGCTGATCGCGAAGAGGTCGTTCACCTCGAGGTCGGGGCGCAGCACGCCCGCCGCCTTGGCGCGCTCGACGAGCTTCTCGATCGCGGGGCCGATCCGCTTGCGCGCGCACGCGACCTGCTCGCGGCCCTCGTCGACGCTGAAGAAGACGTCGCCGAGTCCCCGGTTGAGGGACATCCACTCGCAGGTCAGGACCAGGAAGTCGACCAGCGCCTCCCAGGGGTCCTCCTGCAGCAGCGCCGCGTCGGCCGCCTCGGCCATGTCGTCCATGCGCTGCTCGAAGACCCCGTCGACCAGTTCCTGCTTGCAGGTGAAGCGCCGGTACACCGTGCCGACCCCCACCTTCGCGTGCCGGGCGACGTCGTCGAGGGTGATGTCGATGCCGCGGGTCGCGAAGAGGTCGGCCGCGGCGTCGAGGATCTTGCGCCGGTTGCGTTCGGCGTCGGCGCGCAGCCTGCGCCCTGCTGTGACGGTGCTCACGATCCTCATTCTGTCATCCCTGGTCGCTCGATTCTGCCAGCCGCAGATCCCGACATCTCGGGCAGTCGGCAAACGAGGGTCGAAATTAAGTGGAGACATCTCCTCCACTTGGGCGTACGGTGACCTAAGTGGAGATTACTCCTCCATTTCAATCTCGGCACTCAGACGCAGCGGTGCACTCGGACGCCTGGCCCCCGCAGACGCCGGCACCACCGAATCCATGGAAGGCGTTCCCATGACCACCACCACGATCGATCCACCGGAGACCGGGCAGGCCGAGCAGACCCGAGAGCACCGCCTGCGCTGGTACGTCCTGGCCGTCATCGGGCTGGCGCAGCTGATGGTGGTGCTGGACGCCACCATCGTGAACATCGCCCTGCCTGCGGCGCAGAAGTCGCTCGAGTTCTCGGACGGCGACCGGCAGTGGGTCGTGACGGCCTACGCCCTGGCCTTCGGCTCCCTGCTGCTACTCGGCGGCCGGCTCAGCGACCTGTTCGGCCGCCGCAACACCTTCGTGATCGGGCTGGTCGGGTTCGCCGTGATGTCCGCCGTCGGCGGGGCCGCGATGAACTTCCCGATGCTGGTCGCGGCCCGGGCCGGCCAGGGCGTGTTCGCCGCCCTGCTCGCCCCCGCCGCCCTGTCGCTGCTGGCGACCACCTTCACCGAGCCCGGCGAGCGGGCCAAGGCGTTCGGCATCTTCGGTGCGATCGCGGGCGCGGGCGGCGCGGTGGGACTGCTGCTCGGCGGCGTTCTCACCGAGTGGACGTCGTGGCGTTGGAGCCTGTACGTGAACCTCGTCTTCGCGGCCGTCGCGCTGGTCGGCGCCCTGACGATGATGGCGCCGCACAGGTCCGAGCACCGGCCCCGCCTCGACATCCCCGGCACGATCACGGTGTCCGCAGCCCTGTTCAGCATCGTCTACGGCTTCTCGCATGCGGAGTCGCACGGCTGGTCCAACGGCGCGACGATCGCCTGGCTGGTGGCGGGCGTCGTCGGATTGGCGGTGTTCGTGGTCATCGAGACGCGCGTCGCGCACCCGCTGCTACCGCTGCGGATCGTGCTCGACCGCACCCGCGGCGGCGCCTACCTGGCCATGTTCGTCACCGGCTCCGGCATGTTCGCGGTCTTCCTGTTCCTGACCTTCTACCTGCAGACCGTGCTGCAGTACAGCCCGATCGTCACCGGCGTGGCGTTCCTGCCGATGGTCGCGGGCATGGTGGTCTCGGCGACCACCTCCACCGGGGTGCTGCTGCCGCGGGTCGGGCCCCGACTGCTGATCACCACCGGACTGCTCGTCGCCGCACTTGGCATGGCGATCCTCGCCCAGCTCACCGTCGAGAGCAGCTACGCCCCGCACATCCTGCCCGGCCTGGTCCTGCTCGGCGCCGGCATGGGCATGGTCTTCGCGCCCGGCATGCAGGGCGCGATCACCGGCGTCGAACCGGAGGACGCCGGCGTCGCCTCCGCGACCGTGAACACGATGCAGCAGGTCGGCGGCTCGATCGGCACCGCGTTGCTGAGCACCGTCGCGGCCACCGCAGCGGCCGACTACCTCACCGGCCAGGCGCCCGGCCCGCAGAACATGGCGATGGCCGCGGTGCACAGCTACACCACCACCTTCTGGTGGGCGGCCGCGATCTTCACTGCGGGAGCAGTGATCTCGGCGTTCCTGCTGCCGGGCGGGAAGCTCCCCGCGCCCGCCGAGGCACCGGACGGGCAACTGGCCATGGTGCACTGAACCCGCGCGAGCCGCCGCCCGCCGACGGTCCGCACTGCCCGGAGCAATCCCGCTCCGGGCAGTGCCGGCTCCAGCACGGGCGTCGCCGGTTCGGGCGCCGTTCAGTGTCGCCCGCAGGGTAGAGGCGAGGGATGAAATTCAGGGTTGCGCCACACCCAGCAACGTCGACTCGAGCACCAGGTCCGGCAGCACCTTCTGGTACTCGACGTGGGTGCGGTGCGGGACGGTCCGCCACCTGCGGCCCTCCTCGCCCCGCAGGTACGCCAGGTAGTCGGGCGCACCGGGCGTCAGCACGTTGTCGGCCACCACCACCGACCCCGGGTGCAGCCAGCCCGCATCCTCGATCCGCAGCAGGTCCGGCAGGTAGGCCTCCTTGGCGTGGTCGAGGAACACGAAATCGACACTGCCGGAGGAGAATCCGTACTCGGCCGCGAGCCGGTCCATGGTGGCGCCGCCGTCACCGAGCGACCCGACCACCGAGGTGATCCGGTCGGACACCCCCGCGATCTCCCAGATACGCTGCGCGACATCGGCATTCGCTGCGCTCGACTCCACCGAATAGAGCCGGGCGCCGGGTGGCATCACCCGGGCCGCCCGCAGCGCGCTGTAGCCGCAGTAGGTGCCCAGCTCGAGCAGCCGCAACGGCCGGGCCCGGACGATCGCGTCGTCGAGCAACAGCCCCTTCTCGTCGCCGACGTTCATCAGGAAGCTCGTGCGGCGGGCGAAGTCGTCGATCAGCTCGATCACCCCGTCGAGGTCGCCGGGCCGGGCGACCTCGACGACCCGCCGCGCCAACGCCTCCTCGCGGCCGTCACCGACCCGTCCCTCCCGGACAAGTCGACGCGAGCCGAGCAGGAAGCGGAGCACCGACCAGCGCAGGAACGGCACCGGCTTGCCCGCCAGTCGGTTCGCGACCACCGCGCCCCCGACGAAGGCCGCCACCAACACCGCCAGCACCGCCGCGCGCTCGGGCGCGGCGGACGATCCAACCGTTCTGCGCATCATGGGTCCACCCCTTCAGCCCCCGCGCCGCGTGCCGTCCTCCCTGGACTCATCTTCGGCCGCGCCGACCGCGCCGGCAACGCCTCAGCCGTGCGCGGCGACGAAGTGGTCCAGGCACCGCTCGGCGATCGCGGTGATCGTGAGCGACGGATTCACCAGCCCCACCGCTCCCGGGATGAGCGAGCCGTCGACGACGAACATGTTCGGGTAGCCGTCCACCTGACCCTCGAGGCTGCACGCCTTGCCCATCACCATGCCGCCGAGGCCGTGGTAGGTGGCGGCGCTGCCGAAGCCCGCGAGCCGCGTGTACACGGGAATCCCGTTGGCCGGGTATCCGTGCCGGGTGTCCGCGAGTTCGTGGAACCGGCCGGCGAAGCGGCTCGCCTGCACGTCGAGTTCGCCGCCCTCGCCGTGGGGGTAGTTCAGCTCGGCCCGGCCGGTGGCACGGTTGTAGTCGATCGACCCGCGCTCGGCGGTGATCGCCTGGACCAGGTTGGTCGTGGTGTTTCCCCCGGCGATCTCCGGGAACGGCGCCGCCTGCCACGACATCGACACCGGTCCGGCCGGGTCGGTGTCGTCGTAGACCAGCGCGACCCCGGGCCCGGCCTGCTTGGCGCCGTAGTCGCGGCGGGTGAGCACGCGCGAGGTGAGGAAGTCGCCGTTGTTGCCGAAACCCTGACCGACCTGGTCGCCGAGCCTCGGCAGCGCGCCGGTCGCCTTCGCCGTCGCGAGCAGGGCGCTGGTGTGGAACGACCCGGCCGCCATGAACAGGTAGTCGGCGACCCTGCGGGTGTGGCCCAGTACCGTCCCGCGCTCGTCGATCTGCTTGAGCAGCACCTCGAACTTGTTGCTGCCCTGCACTTCCCTGATATCGACCACCTCGTGCAGCGGCAGCACCGATACGTTCCCGGTGGCCTCGGCCCGCGGCAGGTAGTTGTGGTCGACGCTGTTCTTCGCCCCGGAGTTGATGCCGTACGGGCCCTCGCCCACCGTCACCGAGGCCCGACGCGTCCCGGCCAGCTCGGCCCGCACCAGGTCCCAGTCGATGCAGAAGTCGTTGAAGGTCGGTGCGGTGCCGAAGTCGGCGAGATCGGCCAGCCACGCCCTGGCGCCCTTGTACTTCGGGTGCGCCAGCAGGTCGGCGGGCAGCGGCGACGTGCCGAGCATCGCCCGGGCCCTCGGGTAGTAGACGCGGTCCAGCTCGCCGTAGTCGAGTTCGCGCGGGAACACCCGCTCGAAGTCCTGACGGCGGGGCTGCGGGGTGTAGGCCCCGAACACCAGGGAGCCGCCGCCGACCCCGGCCCCGTAGACGGCGTTGATGCCGTTGCCGGCGATCTGGTCGACCACCCCGGCGTAGCGGTCGATCGGCTGGAACTGGGTCAGCGGGTTGATGTACGGCCGGTCGCTGAACCACGCCGCACGACCGTCCGGCTGGTCCAGGGTGGCAAAGGTGTTGCCCGCCGGGTCGATCGGCCACCGCCGACCCCGCTCGACGACGGTGGTCTCGAACCCGGCCAGGCCCAGCCGCAGCGCGGCGACGGCGCCGCCGAACCCGCTGCCGATCACCACGGCCGTCTTCCCGCCGGGCGGCGCAGCGCCCGCGGCGGCCTGCCCCAGGGTCATCGGACCCAGCGCGGCGGCGCCCATTCCGAGCACCGCACCTCGAAGAACCGAACGCCGGGACACCCTGGGCGAGTTCATCGTCGAAATCTAACCCCCGGAAAGGATGTCGGCAGCGCGAATCAGGTGCCGAGCCGCGCCAGCAGGGCCCGGCCACGCGGGCTAAGCCGGTAACCCACCTCCAGGCTCTCGGTCAGACCCAGCTCCTTGAGCCGGCGGACCCGCTGCTTGAACGGTGCCCGCTCCATGCCCAGCACGGGTGCCAGCTCGGTCGAGACCACCGCCGGCCGGTCGGCGATCAGCCTCAGCGTCGCCTCGGTCCACGCACCGTGCGCGTCCATCCGGTCGAGCCGCCTGCGCAGGTTCGCGACGTCGGCGTCCGACAACGCGTCGTCCACCCGCAGCGCGAGCCTCGGGTCGGCGCCGTCGTAGCGCAGCGCGATCCGGTACAGCACCGGGCCGTGTGCCTTCCTGTCCACGAACGCGAGCAGCCGCTCGGCGGAGGCGAAACCGGCCGCCGCCGCGTCCGCATCCGTCACCGAGGCCGCGTCGACCGGTTCCACCGCGTCGAACGCGACGACTCCGATCGCCGTCCGCTGGCTCGACCCGGCCCGCACCCGGGGTTGTTCCCACCGCCGGAAGGCGAGCGTCACCGCGCCCGCCTCGATGCCCTCGAGTGCCGCCGCGGTGAAGATCATCGTGACCCGGGCCCCCTCAGTCCACCAGGCCCAGCGACCGCAACCGCTCGAACACCAGTCGCGAACCCGGCGCCGACTCGTCCATCGCCGCGTACTCGTCGGTGGTGAAGTACCGCAGTTCCGCGATCTCACTGGTCGCGGTCGGCTCGTCGGTCAGGTCCGCGAGGTAGCAGGTCATGTGCAGCCGGGTGCCGGGCGAATGCCCGAACGCCTCGGCCTCGAAGACTCCCAGTTCCTCGAGCGTGCCCGCCACGATGCCTGCGTCGAGTTCCTCGCGAATCTCCCTGTGCAGGGCCTGTTCCGGGCTCTCGCCGGGGTCGATCTTCCCGCCCGCCATGTAGAAGGCGGTCTTGCCGGACGAGCGCGCCTGCAGCAGTCGGCGATCCCTGATGTGGGCAAGGGCGACGGTCCTGATCTCGGCCATTTCCACACGGTACCGCCCGAATGTCGCGGCGATGCGCCTGCGAGCAACGACCGGCCATCCCCTAAACTGGACTCCGGTCGCCCGGATACTCCTGGGCGTATCGACACCCCGCCGCCCCCGCACGCAACCCGACGGAGTGCCTTTTGCTCGCTATCTTGTTCGCCCATGCAGTCGCCGCCGTTCTGGCGCCGCTTGCCGTGCGAGCAATGGGGCGAAACGCCTTCCTGCCGCTCGCGCTGGTGCCGCTGGCGAGCCTGGGCTGGGTGGTGCAGAACTGGGGCACCGAACAGTCGCTGCACATCCAGTGGGCCCCCGGTCTGTCGATGGACATCGACATGCGATTCGACTCCCTGGCCGCGATCATGTCGGTGCTGGTGCTCGGGATCGGCGCGCTGGTGCTGGTCTACTGCTCGCGCTACTTCACCGACGACGAACCGCGCCTCGGCATCTTCGCCGCCGAACTGGTCGCATTCGCGGGCGCCATGTTCGGCCTGGTCACCAGCGACAACATGCTGATCCTCTACACCTTCTGGGAACTGACGACGGTGCTGTCGTTCCTGCTGGTCGGCCACTACGCGGAACGCGCGTCCAGCCGCCGCGCCGCCACCCAGGCGCTGCTGGTGACCACCGCAGGCGGACTCGCGATGCTGGTCGGGTTCATCATCCTGGGCCAGCTCGCAGGCAGCTACCAGCTCTCGGTCCTGCTGGCGGACCCACCGACCGGCTGGCTCGCAGGCGTCGCGGTGGTGCTGGTGCTGATCGGCGCGCTGTCGAAGTCGGCCATCGTGCCGATGCACTTCTGGCTGCCCGGCGCGATGGCGGCGCCCACCCCGGTCAGCGCCTACCTGCACGCCGCGGCGATGGTGAAGGCCGGGATCTACCTGGTCGCGCGGCTGGCGCCGGGGTTCGCCGGCGAGACCGAGTGGCGGGTCACCGTCATCACGCTGGGCCTGGTCACCATGCTGCTCGGCGGCTGGCGGGCGCTGCGCGCATTCGACCTGAAGCTGATCCTGGCGTTCGGCACCGTCAGCCAGCTCGGGTTCCTGATGATCCTGGTCGGCACCGGCAGCCGCGATGCCGCGCTGGCGGGCATGGCCCTGATGGTCGCGCACGCGATGTTCAAGGCCTCCCTGTTCATGGTCGTCGGCATCATCGACCACACCACCGGCACCCGTGACCTGCGCAAGCTCGCCCACCTCGGCAAGCGCGCACCCGTGCTGTACGTCGTCGCGGTGCTGGCCGCGGCCAGTATGGCCGGGCTGCCGCCGTTCCTCGGGTTCGTCGGCAAGGAGGGCGCGCTCGAGGCGATCGCGACCGCGTCCGGCCTGCACCCCACCGTCCGGATCATCGAGCTGGTCGGCATCGTCGTCGGCTCGATCCTCACCGTCGCGTACAGCGTCCGATTCATCTGGGGCGCGTTCGGCCGCAAGCAGCTGGCCCACCCCAGCGCGGCGGTCGAGAAGATGCACCCGGCCGGTCCGCTGTTCCTCTTCGTCCCGGCGTTGCTCGCGGTCGGCGGGCTCGTCGCCGGCCTCGCCGCACCGCTGATGGACCGCCTGCTCAGCCCCTACTCGCAGACCCTGCCCGCGGGCGCGGACGGCGACTACCACCTCGCGTTGTGGCACGGTTTCGGGCTGGCGCTGTGGCTGACCGTGGTGGTGTTCGCGGGCGGCGGCGCGCTGTACCTCACCCATCGCCGGATCAGCCGCCTGAAGTTCGAGCACGCATCGCTCAACGCCGACCGGATGTACGACGCCACCCTGCGCGGCATGGACGCCCTCTCGATCCGCCTCACCGGTACCACCCAGCGCGGTTCGCTGCCGCTGACCCAGGCCAGCATCCTCGTCACCCTGGTGCTGCTGCCGGTCATCCTGCTGGCCGTACACCAGGACTCCGGCGTCCGGCTGCGGCTGTGGGACTCGCCGCTGCAGCTGGCAGTCGGACTGATGATGGTCGCCGCCGCGATCACCGCGACGGTGATGCGAAACCGCCTGGCCAGCGTGATCCTGGTCGGACTCGGCGGCTACGGCTGCGGCGTCCTGTTCGCCCTGCACGGCGCCCCCGACCTGGCGCTGACCCAGTTCCTGGTGGAGACCCTGACGCTGGTGATCTTCGTGCTGGTGCTGCGCAAGCTGCCCGCCGAGATCGACGAGCGGCAGTCCGTGGGGTTCAAGCTCCCTCGGGCCCTGCTCGGCGTCGTGGTCGGCGCGACGGTCGCCGGGATCGGCGCCTTCGCGATGAACGCCCGCACCGCGGCCCCGATCTCCCTGCAGCTCCCCGACGCCGCCTACCACCTCGGCAACGGCAAGAACGTGGTGAACGTGCTGCTCGTCGACATCCGCGCCTGGGACACGCTCGGCGAGATCTGCGTGCTGCTGGTCGCCGCCACCGGCGTCGCCTCGCTGGTGTTCCGCAACCGCCGGTTCGGCATCGCGCCCCGGGTCGCGGACGCACCCAACCCGGACGCAGGCGCCGGTCCGGAGACCACCTGGCTGCGCGGCGGCGACCTGATCGACCCGCGGCACCGGTCGCTGGTCCTCGAGGTCACCACCCGGCTGATCTTCCC
This sequence comes from Rhodococcus kronopolitis, assembly GCF_042654025.1. NCBI lineage: Bacteria > Bacillati > Actinomycetota > Actinomycetes > Mycobacteriales > Nocardiaceae > Rhodococcus > Rhodococcus kronopolitis. The sequence goes on from NZ_JBHSFO010000008.1 coordinate 52,531, forward strand.
GACCATGATGGTGCTGTCGGTGTACTTCTTCTTCTCCGGCCACAACGCACCGGGCGGCGGCTTCGCGGGCGGGCTCACCGCAGGCCTGGCCCTGGTGCTGCGCTACCTCGCGGGCGGTCGCTACGAGCTCGGCGAGACCGTCCCCATCGACGCAGGCAAGATCCTCGGGCTGGGCCTGATCATGTCCGCCGGCACCGCGCTGACCTCGCTGTTCCTCGGCGCCCCGGTGCTGTCCTCGGCCACCCTCGAGCTGACCCTGCCCCTGATCGGCGACATCAAGCTGGTGACCGCGTTGTTCTTCGATCTCGGCGTGTACCTGATCGTGGTGGGGCTGGTGCTCGACGTGCTGCGCAGCCTCGGCGCCCGCCTCGACGCCGAGGTGGAGGTGAACGCCCGATGACCGCGAACTTCGCCCTCCTGCTTGTCGTCGGCGTGCTCGTCGCGTGCGGGGTGTACCTGCTGCTCGAGCGCAGCATCACCCGGATGCTGCTGGGCCTGCTGCTGTTCGGCAACGGCGTCAACCTGCTGATCCTGGTGGTCGGCGGCCCGCCGGGCAGCGCCCCGATCGTCGGGCGCGGAAACGAGATCCGCGAGACCATGGCCGACCCGCTGGCGCAGGGCATGATCCTGACCGCGATCGTCATCACGATGGGCATCGCCGCCTTCGTGATGGCGCTGGCCTACCGGTCCTACAAGATCAACACCAAGGACGCCCTCGACAACGACCCCGAGGACACCAAGGTCATCCGGCGCCGCAGCCCGGCCGACGCCCCCGACCGCGACCGCTCCGACGACCCACTCACCGGCGACTCGACCTTCCGCGGCGACGCCTTCGACGACAAGGGCAACCCCATCCCCCTCGAACTGCTCCCCAACCTGGAGGACCTCGAGGTCTACGAGGATCTTCGCGAGGGCGACTTCGACGAGTTCGACCCCGACGGCGACAGTCCGCTGCGAACCCCGGGCGGTGGTCGGGAATGACCCTGTCACCGGGCCTGATCGCCACCCTCACCCCGCTGCCCGTGCTGATTCCGATGCTCGCGGCGGCCGTCACCCTGGTCGGCGGCAGGCGCCCCCGGTTCCAGCGGGTGGTGACCATGATCGCGCTGGTCGCGGTGGTCGCGGTCTCCGGCCTGCTGCTGTACCTGGCCGACCGGGACGGCATGTCTGCCCTGCAGGTCGGCGGCTGGGACGCCCCGATCGGCATCACGCTGGTGGTCGACCGGCTCTCCGCGATCATGCTGGTGGTCTCGTCCATCGTGCTGCTCGCCGTGATGGGCTTCGCGGCCGGGCAGGGCGTGCACGACGGCACCGAACGCCAACCGGTATCGATCTTCCTGCCGACCTACCTGGCCCTGACCGCAGGCGTCTGTTACGCCTTCCTGGCCGGCGACCTGTTCAACCTGTACGTCGGGTTCGAGGTGCTCCTGGCCGCGTCGTTCGTGCTGCTCACGCTCGGCGCCAGTGCGGACCGGGTCCGGGCCGGGGTGTCGTACGTGATGGTCTCGATGGTGTCGTCGCTGATCTTCCTGGTCGGCATCGCCTTCGCCTACGCGGCGACCGGCACCCTGAACCTGGCTCAGATGGCGCTGCGACTCGACGACATCCCGTCCGGCACCCGGATGGCGATCTTCGGGGTGCTGCTCGTCGCGTTCGGCATCAAGGCCGCGGTGTTCCCGCTCTCGACCTGGCTGCCCGACTCCTACCCGACGGCTCCGGCCCCGGTCACCGCGGTGTTCGCGGGCCTGCTCACCAAGGTCGGTGTGTACGCGATCATCCGGGCGCACACCCTGCTGTTCCCGCAGGGCGACCTGGACAACGTGCTGATGGTCTGCGGCCTGCTGACCATGCTGGTCGGCATCCTCGGTGCGATCGCGCAGACCGACATCAAGCGCCTGCTGTCGTTCACGCTGGTCAGTCACATCGGGTACATGGTGTTCGGCGTCGCGCTCTCCACCGAACTCGGCCTGTCCGGCGCCGTGTACTACGTCGCCCACCACATCATCGTGCAGACCACGTTGTTCCTGGTGGTCGGCCTGATCGAGCGGCAGGCGGGCTCCGCGTCGCTGCGCCGGCTCGGCGGGCTCGCGGCCGCCAGCCCGGTGCTCGCGATCGTCTTCCTGGTCCCGGCGCTGAACCTGGCCGGCATCCCGCCGTTCTCCGGCTTCATCGGCAAGGTCGCGCTGCTGCAGGCAGGCGTCGCGCACCCGAGCGCGCTGTCCTGGATCCTCGTCGGCGGCGGCACCGTCACCAGCCTGCTCACCCTGTACGTCGTCGGCCGCGTGTGGACGAAGGCGTTCTGGCGGGCCCGCGCAGACGCGCCGGAGGGCGACCTCGCGGACGTCGGACCGTCCGCGCTGATCGACGAGTCCGAGGAGGACATCGCCTTCGGCGACCGCGCCGACGTCGGGAAGATGCCGGTGCTGATGCTGATCCCGACGATCGCCCTGGTGGCGGTGGGGCTGGCCCTGACCGTGTTCGCCGGGCAGTTCATCGACATCACCAACCGGACGGCGGCGGACCTGCAGGACCGCTCGATCTACATCGACACGGTGCTCGGACCCGGGTACACCGAGCAGCAGGACGCGCTCGAGACCGGCCAACCCGCCACCGGACCGGACGGGGGCCCGAGATGAACCGCGGCACGTGGATGCAGGCCGGGATCCTGGCCTGGCTGACCCTGGTGTGGATCCTGCTGTGGGGAAACTTCAGCATCGGCAACCTCCTCGGCGGACTCGCGGTCGGCGCGACGATCATGCTGCTGCTGCCGCTGCCACGGGTGCCCGTCGAGGGCCGGGTCCGGCCGCTGTCGGTGCTCAAGCTCTTCGGGTTGAGCCTGTACTACGCCGCGCAGTCCAGCGCGCAGGTGGCGTGGCTGGCCGTGCGACCCGGTCCGCCGCCGCTGACCGGGGTGCTGCGCTGCCAGCTGGCGATCAAGTCCGACCTCGTCCTGACCCTGTGCATCGACGTGCTGAACCTGATCCCTGGCACCATGGTCATCGAGCTCGACAAGGCCCGACGGATGGTCTACGTACACGTGCTGGACGTGAGCACCGACCGGGCCGTCGACCAGTTCTACGGGACGGTGCGCAAGCTCGAGAAGCTGTTCATCGAGTCGTTCGAGCGGGACTCCGACTGGCAGCCCAGTACCTGGCACGACGACGACGCCACTACCCGGAAGGACCTGCCGTGACCATCGTGATGGTGATCGCCGGGGTGATGCTGACCGCCGCGGCGCTCCTGACCACCTACCGGCTGCTGGCCGGACCGAACACCCTCGACCGGCTGGTCGCGATGGACACCCTGGTCGCCGCGGCCACCTGCGGGCTGGCGGTGTGGGCGGCGTACACCCTGGACACCACGGTGGTACCCGCGATCGTCGCGCTGTCCCTGGTCGGGTTCGTGGGCTCGGTCTCGGTGGCCCGCTTCCGGGTGAGTGACGACCAGTGACCGCCTTCTGGGACGTCCTCGCCGCGACGGCGATTCTGCTCGGCGCGCTGCTCGCGCTGACCGCGGCGATCGGAATCGTGCGTTTCCCCGACACCCTCTCGCGCATGCACGCCGCCGCCAAGCCCCAGGTGGTGGGGATGGTGCTGGTGCTCGCCGGCGCGGTGATCCGGCTGCGCGGCAACGTCGACATCTGGATGCTGGTGCTGGTCGGGGTGTTCACCCTGCTCACCGCGCCGGTGATCGCGCACGTCGTGGGCCGGGTGGCCTACCGGGAGCAGCGCGGCCGGGACGGGCTGGAGATGGTCGGCGACCTGGAACGCCGGGACCGGACCTAGCCGCGCGGTCGTCGGGTCCATCCGGCGGCGGTGGCCGACCGAGCCGGTGGGCCACCGGACTACCGGCTCTCGACGCGCAGTGGGTCCCCGTCCTCGGCGGCGCGGTAGTGCAGGTCACCGGCGTCGGTGGCGGTGACCGGGCCCGCGAGGTCGACCGGAACCTGCCTGCCACCCCACACCGCGAGCGCGGTCCCCGGTGCCGCGAAGAAGCTCGCGTAGAAGGCCACCGCCACCGCGGCGGTCGCGCCCAGCAGCATCGGCGCGGAGAGCATCGGGAACTGCGCGATCGGCACCGCGAGGTAGCGGTACGACGCCAGCAGCGCCACGAACACCGCCGCACCGCCGACCACCAGCCGGATCCGGAACCGGCCCCAGCCGCGTTCCGGGTCGCGCAGCGCCGCCTCGATGGTCAGGCACAGCACCACGCCGGCCAGCAGGTCCACCGCGTAGTGGTAGCCGAAGCCGAGGGTCGCGGCGAGCGTGCACACCAGCCAGAACGTGCCGCCCCAGCGCAGCCAGCGCGGGCCGCCGCGCGAGTGCACGAAGATCGCCAGCGCCCAGGCGGTGTGCAGGCTCGGCATGCAGTTGCGCGGCGCCGGGGCGTCGAATGCGAAGGACGCCGGATCGGTGAAGGTCGGCAGCGTGTGCGGCCAGTAGTCGCCGAGCTGGGCGCCCGCGCCCGCGGTGCCGAACGCGAAGTCCGGACCGACCACCGGGAAGACCAGGTAGAACAGGGGGCCGATCAGCCCGATCACCAGGAATGTCCGGACCAGGTAGTGGGCGGGCCAGCCGTTGCGGAGCTGGTACAGCGCGACGACGATGGCAGCGACCGGCAGCTCGATGTACACCCAGTGCAGCACCCCGTAGCCGAGGTCGCCCGACGCCTCGACCACCCGGCCCATCAGCCAGGACGGGCTGCCGAGCGCGCGGTCGGCCAGCTCCAGGTACTGGTCGAGGACCCGCGGCCGGGTCAGCACGGTGATCTCGAGCCACACGTCGCCAAACTTGGTGGCGAGGATCAGCAGCGCGCCCAGCGCCGCGCCCCGCAGCGCGTCGGCGCGTTGCGAACCGGTCCAGCGGACGGCGGCGATCACCCCGATCGCCACCAGCACCCAGGTCGGTCCGTTGCCGATGGCAGCCGGACCGCCGGTGAGCAGCCGGCCGGCCGCGAAGACCGCGTCCAGCCCGACCGCACAGCCCACCGCGAGCAGCCGTTGCCGGTTGGTCAGACCGACCAGCGCGAGCGCGAAGCCGGCCCACGGCACGGACATCGACTTCGGCGTCCCGACGAAGTCACGGGCCAGGCTCTGCAACGGCCCCTCGAACCCGTTGCGGGCGGCCAGCACCTGCAGCGCCACCAGCACCAGGGCGAGCGCCGACGCGCCGATCGCGACCAGCAGGCGCGGCTGCGTCCAGCTCCGCCCGGGGACCGACACGGGCGTGGGGCTGCTCAGCACCCGTACATAGTAAACGGTGCATGAACAGCGACTTAACCGCGGAGTTCGGCCACCAGGGAATCCACCACCGCGGTCAGGTCGCCGCCGGTCGCGGCCGCCACCGCGCGCTGCCGCTGGTACGACGCGCCGCGCCGCGGGATGTCCGCGACCCGCGCCAGCTCGTCGGCACAGCCGAGATCACGGGCGACCGGCGCCAGCTGCTCGAGCAGGTCGTCCAGGTCGTCGGTGACAAGCCTCTCGTTGCTGTCGGCGTCGAGGATGATCTCCGCGTCGAGGCCGTAGCGGGCGGCCCGCCACTTGTTCTCCTGCACGTGCCACGGCGGCATCCCGGGCAGCTCGATCCCCGCGTCGAGGCACCGGTCGAAGTGCACGACCAGGCAGTGGATCAGCGCGACGAGCGATTCCAGCTCGGCGCGGGTGGAGGCGCCGTCGCAGACCCGGACCTCGATGGTGCCCCACTGCGGTGCGGGGCGGATGTCCCAGTGCAGGGCCCCGAGCCGCTCGATCACCCCGGTCTTCATCTGGTCATGCACGAAGCCCTCGAACTGCGACCACGTCTCGAACTGGAAGGGCAGCCCGGCGGTGGGCAGCTGCTGGAACATCAGCGCCCGGTTGCTGGCGTAGCCGGTGTCCACCCCCGCCCACATCGGCGACGACGCGGACAGCGCCAGCAGGTGCGGGTACTTCACCAGCAGCGCGTTGATGATCGGGAACACCCGGTCCGCGGAGGACACCCCGACGTGCACGTGCACGCCCCAGATCAGCATCTGCCGACCCCACCACTGGGTGCGCTCGATCATCTCGTCGTAGTGCGGGGCGCGGGTGACCTGCTGGGCGCTCCACTGCGCGAACGGGTGGGTGCCTGCGCACAGCAACTCGACGCCGAGCGGTGCCGACGCCCGCCGCAGCAGGCCCATCGTCTCGTCCAGGTCGCCCATCGCCTCGGCGACGGTGTCGCAGACCCCGGTGACCAGTTCCACGGTGTTGCGCAGGAACTCCTTGTGCAGGCGGGCGGGATCGAAGCCGTCGATCGAGTGCAGCGCCTCGAAGACCTGCGGAGCGGTGTTCGACAGGTCCCGGGTGGTCCGGTCTACCAGCGCGATCTCCCATTCGACGCCGAGCGTCGGCCGGGGAGAGCCGGCGAATTGCACTGCCACGGGGTTGATCCAATCACAGCAAACGCACCGACGCCGCGACCGGGAACTGGCATGTGGCCAGCGTCATTCCGGTGCGGCGTCGGGCGGGCTTCGGCGGCCGTCGGGGCCGTCGTGTCGAACGGGTGCTGCGGGGTGCTACTTCAGCACGCCGCAGGCCACGCGGGAGCCCGCGTCGCCGGTGTCCAGCGTGGTCTGGTCCGGCACGGGCGCGCCGCCGGGCAGCGTGTACCGGCCGGGGACGTTGCCGTGGTTGTCCATGCCCTCATGCACCACGATCGCGGTGCCCTCGCCGTCGTTGTTCAGGTCCTCGAGGGTGAACGCGCTCGTCGAGAAGTTCAGCTCGGCGGTGCCGTCCTCGTTGACGTACAGCGAGGGCAGGTCACCGCTCATCGGGTGACCGGTGTGGCCCTTGACCTGGAGGTGGCCGCCCGCGGAGAGGAAGTTGCCCGGCGCGCCGCCGCTGGGGGCCACCGAGTTGGTCTCGCACTTGCCCACCGAGTGGACGTGCAGGCCGTGGAAGCCGGGGGTGAGATCGGATCCGACGACGGTCACGGTGACGTGGTCGCCGACCGAGGCGAAGGTGACGGCGCCGACGTTGGTGCCCTCGGCGTTCCGCAGGCTGGTGCGGATCTGGTCGGCGGAGCCGGTGCCCTCGCCGTGCGCGGGTGCCGAGACCCCGGTCCACACCGGCGGGGTGGTGCCGGGGACGTCGCTGGGGAACTCGCCGTTGCTGCACGCGGTGAGGCCAACGGCCGCGAGCGCGACCATCGGGGCAACGACGCGCCAGGACTTGCGGCTGCGGGTCTGCGCGTCGCGTCGGGTGTGGGTGGCCATCAAACCGCTCCTTCAGGTGGGCTGGAAGTGCACTGATCATAGCCAGCCGGGACGATCCGGCCGACCGGGTGTACGCCGTACGGCGTAGGTGTCAGTGCGGAGACCGAGTGAACGGCACGTTCATTCGATGAGATCGAATGAACGCTTCCGTTCATTCGATGAGATCGAAGCAACGGCACGTTCATTCGGGTCGGGCACGGCCGCCGGACGGGCACGGCCGCCGCTCGGATACGGCCGGGACGACTCCGGGTCCGGCTACTTCTCGGTGACGATCACGATCACGCCGGGCGAGGAACCCGCGATGCCGGCGAATCGGGGCTCCGCGGGTGCGCCGATCGCCGCGGCGATCTCCGTCGCGGCCTGCTTCTCGCTGGCGGAACTGGGCCGGTAGTAGACGGTGGTCTTGGCGATCGTGCCGTCGGCGTAGTTGCCGGTCTCGGACACCGTCCACCCCTCCGACTCCAGGGTTTCGGCGGTCTCGGCGGCCAGGCCGCTGACGACGCTGTTGTTGAACACCCGCACCGGCACGGCCGACCGGTCGACCTCCGCGACCGAGGCCGGGGCGGCGGAGGTGGTCGGGGCCGCGGAGACGGTGCTGGGCGGCGGTGTGGTCGGGCGTGCCGAACCGGCCGGGGTGTTCGCCGATCCCTTGACCGGCGCCACGCTCGGCACCACCGTGGGTGCCTGCGTCTCGGTGTCCGAGCCGGACAGGGTCATCGCGCCGATTCCCGCGAACGCGATGGCGAGGGCGATCAGCACCATGGCGAGCGCGCGAAGCGGAGGGCCCGACGGTTCGGGATTCGGGGTGCTCACAACGACAAGCCTAGTTGTCGCCGGGTGGTTGCCGACATCTAGGTGATGTCGAATCCGAGGCGACGGGCGGCCCGGGCCTTCTGCCTGCTGGCCCGCAGCCGACGCAGCCGCTTGACCAACATGGGATCCGCGGCGAGCGCCTCGGGCCTGTCGACCAGCGCATTGAGCACCTGGTAGTACCGGGTCGCGGACATGTCGAAGAGCGACTTGATGGCGTCTTCCTTCGCGCCCGCGTACTTCCACCACTGGCGTTCGAAGGACAGAATGTCGTGATCGCGTCGGGTGAGTCCGTCGGCGCCGGCCTCCGTGCCACCCGACACCTCGGTGCCCTCGACACTCTGGCTGCGCGCGGTTGCGCCGTCCATACTCACTCCCCACTTCGAGCTCTCGCTCAACATCAGCGGTACTACCAAACACCAGCGGTACGACACCGGCCGTGCGACCGGTCCGCGACCGCCCCGCGTCGGCGACGGAGGCGACCACCATGTATACGAACTACACCGTTGTGCTTTCCGCAAATATTGAACCACGGTAATCAATCCCGACACGGGCTATCGGACGCGGGCGCGTCGCCACGCGCAGGCCCACTATCCTTGGTCAACATGGCAATCCTTCCCATCGTGATCGTCGGCGACCCCGTGCTGCACCAGCCGACCACGCCCGTGAGCAACCCGTCCGACGTCGCCGAACTGATCGCCGACATGTACGACACCATGGACGAGGCGAACGGCGTGGGCCTGGCCGCCAACCAGGTGGGCGTCGGCCTGCGGGTGTTCGTCTACGACTGCCCGGACTACGACGGCAACCCCGACGGCGAGCGTCGCCGCGGCGCCGTGATCAACCCGACGCTCGAGACCTCCGAGATCCCGGAGACCATGCCGGACCCCGAGGACGACGACGAGGGCTGCCTGTCGGTGCCGGGCGAGCAGTTCCCCACCGGCCGCGCCGACTGGGCCCGCGTCACCGGCCTCGAAGCGGACGGCTCCCCGGTGGTCGTCGAGGGCACCGGCTTCTTCGCCCGGATGCTCCAGCACGAGGTCGGCCACCTCGACGGTTTCCTCTACACCGACGTGCTGATCGGCCGCCACGCCCGCGCCGCGAAGAAGGTCATCAAGCGCTCCGGCTGGGGCGTGCCGGGCCAGAGCTGGATCCCGGGCACGGTCGAGGATCCCTTCGGGCACGACGAGGACTGACGGTTTGACGACGCGCGGGCACCGACGATGAGCACCGACGGCCGCCCCGTTCCGGGCAACCGGGTGGTGCTGCGCTACAAGCTGCCGGCCGGCTACCCCCGACCGATGACGGACGTGATCGGCGAACTCGTCGCGCTGGATCCCGTCGTCGTGGTTCGCGCGCCCGACGGCCGGACCGTCCAGGTGACACCCGACCAGGTGCTGGCGCTCAAGGCGGTCGGCCCACGCCCGGTGCGGACCCGGGAGATCCGGGCCCTCGAGCTCACCGCCGTGGACGGTTGGCCCGGCACCGAGCAGGCCTGGATCGACGGCTGGCTGGCCCGCAGCGGCGACGGCTTCACCCGCCGCGCCAACGCCGCCGCCCCGCTCGGCACGGCCGAGGAGGTCGGCGACCTGCGCGTCGGAGACACCCTGGCGAGGTTGCGGAACTGGTATGCCGAGCGCGGCCAGCCACTGACACTGCTGCTGCCGGACCGGCTCGGTGCCGCCCCCGACGGTTGGCAGACCTCCGACGCGGTGCAGGTGATGGCGGCGGACATCGCCAACCTCACGCTGCCCGACGGTGAGTCGATGGTCCGGGTCGACGCCGCCCCGGACGAACGCTGGCTCTCGCTCTACCGCTACCACGGTGCGGCGCTGCCGCCGTCCGCCCCGGCCGTGCTGGGCGCCGTCCGGGGCGGCCGGGTCGGGTTCGGCTCCCTCGGCGGCCCGGAACCGCTGGCCGTCACGCGCGGCGTGGTCACCGGCGCCCCCGACGGCAGGCGCTGGGTGGGGCTGGCCGCGGTCGAGGTCGCCGCCGAACACCGTCGTCGCGGACTGGGAATGCTGATCTGCGCGGAGATGATCCGCTGGGGCGCGGACCTGGGCGCCACCCACGCCTACGTCCAGGTCGTCGCGGACAACGCGCCCGCGCTCAACCTGTACCGGACGCTGGGGATGGTCGAGCACCACCGGTACCGCTACGCGACCGCACCCGGCTGACGCCGGTTCGGGCCTGTCACCGCCGCGCACTACGCTTCCCCCATGCGACTGGCGACGTGGAATGTGAACTCGGTGCGGGCCCGCACGGACCGGATCGTGGACTGGCTGGTGCGGACCGAGACGGACGTCCTGGCGATCCAGGAGACCAAGTGCCGCGACGACCAGTTCCCCACCGAGCGGTTCACCGACCTCGGCTACGAGGTGGCGCACGTGGGCCTGAGCCAGTGGAACGGGGTCGCGATCATCTCCCGCGTCGGCCTCGAGGACGTCCAGGTCGGCTTCGAGGGCCAGCCGGGCTTCGCGAAGGCCGTCCCCGACAGCCTCGAGATCGCCACCCCGGTGGTGGAGGCGCGGGCGATCGGCGCCACCTGCGGCGGCGTCCGGGTGTGGAGCCTGTACGTGCCGAACGGCCGGGAACTGTCCGACCCGCACTACCGCTACAAGCTCGACTGGCTGGCCACCCTGCGTGACGACGCCGCGAAGTGGCTGGCCCAGGATCCCGACGCGCAGGTGGCGCTGGTCGGCGACTGGAACGTCGCGCCCACCGACGAGGACGTGTGGGATCCCGCGCTGTTCGAGGGCAAGACGCACACCTCCCAGCCCGAGCGGGACGCGTTCGAGGCGTTTGCCGAGGCCGGGTTCGCCGAGATCACCCGCCCCCACACCCCCGGGCCCGGCGTCTACACCTACTGGGACTACACCCAGCTCCGGTTCCCGAAGCGGCAGGGCATGCGGATCGACTTCGCGCTGGCCTCGCCCGCCCTCGCGGCCCGGGTGACGGGCGCCTCGATCGACCGCGAGGAGCGAAAGGGCAAGGGCGCCAGCGACCATGCGCCCGTCGTGGTGGAGCTGAACTGAGCGTGACCACCGCACCCGAGCCCGGCGACTCCGCGGCGGCCGACGCCGTCACCTGGGTCGAGGACGGCACATCCAGGTCGGCGCCGTGGCTGACCACCGGAAGCCAGAAGCCGCCGAAGAAGGTCGTGGTCGTCGACGACGCCCTCCGGGCCGACGATGCGATGCGGCTGACCTCCGAGGGCGCCGCGCTGCTGTGGCGCGGCGACTACCAGGGCGCCCGACAGCTGCTCGACGCGCTCAAGCGGCGGCTGGACCGCCTGCGGGTCAAGGCCGATCCGGATCCCGCGGTCACCTTCCACCGGCATCGCCAGGCCCGGGGGCACCGCACCCGCATCCTCGGCATGGTGCTGATCGAACTCGGCGACGACTTCGCCGTCGACCTGCGGCGCGCCCCCGACATCCGGGCTGCCTGCCGGGCCGCGTACGGCGACGACGCGGCGCCCGGAGTGGCCTCGCTCCAGGAGTTGCTCGGCGCGGTCGGCGCACACGAGTGGCGCCGACGCGGCGTCGAGATACCGGCCCTCGGCGCCCGGATCCACCCGCACTACGGCGTCTTCGCGCCCACCCGCAACGAGTACGTCGACCTGGTCGCCGAGGCCGAGTTGCCCGCCGCCGCGACCGCCCCCGGGTCCGTCGCGTTCGACATCGGCACCGGGACCGGGGTGCTGGCCGCCGTGCTGGCGCGGCGTGGCGTCGCCCGGGTGGTGGCCACGGACATCGAGGCGCGGGCGGTGGCGTGCGCCGCCGACAACGTCGACCGTCTCGGATACGGCGACCGGGTCGAGGTGGTCCGGACCGACGTGTTCCCGGACGGCCGCGCCGACCTGTTGCTGTGCAACCCGCCGTGGGTGCCGGCCTCCCCCACCTCGTCGCTCGAGATGGGTGTCTTCGATCGCCGGGGCCAGATGCTCGCCGACTTCGTCCGGGGCATCCCGGGCCACCTCACCGACGGGGGCGAGGCCTGGCTGGTGCTCTCCGACCTGGCGGAGCGACTCGGGCTGCGCACCCGCGAGCAGCTGACCGACCTGTTCGAGGGGTCCGGGCTCACGGTGCTCGGCCGTGTCGACACCCGTCCTCGTCACCCCCGGGCGGTCGAGGGCGACGCGGGCACCGGGGCGGGACGCGACCCGTTGGCCACGGCCCGCACCGCCGAGGTGGTCTCGCTGTGGCGGCTGGCGTCGCGGCACGCCTGACGCGGGCGCGGCAGTAGGTGCGGTGACCGCTCAGTCCAGCTCGCCCAGCCCGTCGTCGAGCAGCGGCAGGTACTCGGGGTGCGTGCCCAGGTAGCGCCGCAGGTAGGTGCACACCGGCCGGATCCGCACGCCCCGGACCCGGACCTCCTCGAGCACCTCCCGCACCAGCACCGCGGCCCAGCCGCGACCGCCGAAGTCCTCCGTGATCACGGTGTGCATCAACGCGATGACGTCGCCGTCCGTGAGGGCGCCGACGCCACCCGGCAGTTCGGTGACGCCGTCAGCGGCGCGGTAACCGAGGATCCCCACCAGCTCGCCGTCGACCCACAGGTCGAAGCGCGAGTGCGACGGGTTGTCCTCGACGCAGGCGCGCGCCGGGTCGGCGGGTGCCACGACGGGTGTTGTCACCGACGTGGCCTGGGCTCGATGCCGCCAGAAGATGTGATCCACACCACCATGTAAACAGCTCCCCGAGCACTGTCGAACCCGCGACGGAATTTGTAGCCCACTGTTCGCCCGATCGTGGCCGAATTGGCACCTGCGGCGCCCGCGCGGACACCCTCAGAGCGGCGCGAGCAGGTCCCGGTACTCCGGATTGGCCACGACGAAGCGCTGCAGGTACGTGCACACCGGGCGGACCTTCCAGCCGTACTCACGGGCGGCGTCCAGCGCCCGTCGGACCATCACCGCCGCCAGCCCGCGATGGCCGAAGTCCTCGACGATCACGGTGTGCATGAAAGAGACGACCGGCGGTCCGGACCGCGCCCCGCGCCCGACTCCGCGCGCCGTCGAGTCCAAATCGTAATAGCCGAGAATGCCGACGAGGTCGCCGTTGAGCCAGAGCTCAAAACGATTCTGACCAGCATTGTTCGTCACTTCCGCCGTAGGCGTCTCCGCGATCATCCGACAACTCCCTCGCGTTACCGTCACTGAAATGTGATCTACGCCACTGTATGACACCACGGGCCGTCGGTCACCCGTTTCTGGAACAAGTTCCATCGGCCCGGACGGTGGGGATCCCACAAGGAACCGGCTCGCGCGGCACGGGCGGCGGCGGGGGGCTATGGTCTGCTCGACAACTACACAACCCACGGGGGCTCGCACCAGCGGGCTGAGATGACGGCTAGCTTCTCGAAGCGACAGGGCCGTCGACCGTTGAACCTGACCGGGTAATGCCGGCGTAGGGAGAGCACACATGGGGAACACCCCTGTCACCGACACGTCCGTCGCCAACGACGCCGTCACCACCGGCCCGATCCAGGGCAGCAGCAAGCAGTACCTCCGCGTCGACGGACTCGCGGTGCCCGTCCGGCGCGTGCATCTGAGCAACGGCGAACACCTGGACCTGTACGACACCTCCGGCCCGTACACCGACGCCGACGCGCACATCGACCTCGAGGCCGGCCTGCCGAAGACCCGTGACGGCTGGGCCAAGCCCGACGCGGTGTCGGGCGCGCGCACGCAGCTGGCGTGGGCCCGGGCCGGGATCGTCACCACCGAGATGCGCTTCTGCGCCGCCCGCGAGGGCGTCGACCCGGAGCTGGTCCGGGCCGAGGTCGCCGCGGGACGCGCCGTGATCCCGGCCAACCACAAGCACCCCGAGTCCGAGCCGATGATCATCGGCAAGAGGTTCCTGGTGAAGATCAACGCGAACATCGGCAACTCCGCGGTCACCTCCTCCATCGCCGAAGAGGTGGAGAAGATGGTGTGGGCGACGCGCTGGGGCGCGGACAACATCATGGACCTGTCCACCGGCAAGGACATCCACACCACCCGCGAGTGGATCCTGCGCAACTCACCCGTGCCGGTCGGCACCGTGCCGATCTACCAGGCACTGGAGAAGGTGGGCGGCGACCCGACCGCACTGACCTGGGAGATCTACCGCGACACCGTGATCGAGCAGTGCGAGCAGGGCGTGGACTACATGACCGTGCACGCCGGGGTGCTGCTGCGGTACATCCCGCTGACCGCCAAGCGGGTGACCGGCATCGTCTCGCGCGGCGGCTCGATCATGGCGGCCTGGTGCCTGGCGCACCATCGGGAGTCGTTCCTGTACACGCACTTCGAGGAGCTCTGCGCGATCCTGCGCGAGTACGACGTCACCTTCTCGCTCGGCGACGGCCTGCGCCCCGGGTCCGTCGCGGACGCCAACGACGAGGCCCAGTTCGCCGAGCTGCGCACCCTGGGCGAGCTCACCAGGATCGCGAAATCCCATGGCGTGCAGGTGATGATCGAGGGCCCGGGGCACGTACCCATGCACAAGATCGTGGAGAACGTCCGGCTCGAGGAGGAGCTGTGCGAGGAGGCCCCGTTCTACACCCTCGGGCCGCTGGCCACCGACATCGCGCCCGCCTACGACCACATCACCTCCGCGATCGGCGCCGCGATCATCGCGCAGGCCGGCACCGCGATGCTCTGCTACGTCACGCCGAAGGAGCACCTCGGCCTGCCGAACCGCGACGACGTGAAGGTCGGGGTGATCACCTACAAGATCGCCGCGCACGCCGCCGACCTCGCCAAGCAGCATCCGCGGGCACAGGAACGCGACGACGCACTGTCCAAGGCGCGCTTCGAGTTCCGCTGGCGCGACCAGTTCGCACTGTCCCTGGACCCGGACACCGCCCGCGAGTACCACGACGAGACGCTGCCCGCCGAGCCCGCCAAGACCGCGCACTTCTGCTCGATGTGCGGTCCCAAGTTCTGCTCCATGCGGATCTCCGCCGACGTCCGCGAGTACGCCGCGCAGCACGGTCTCGAGACCCAGGAGGACATCGACGCGATGATCGCCGCGGGCATGGCCGAGAAGTCAGCCGAGTTCGCCGAGACCGGCAACCAGGTGTACCTGCCCCTCGTCCAGGCCGACAGATAGGCTCGACCGCGTGAATCTCCTGCCCCTGACCCCCGACGGCGAGACCCCGATCCGCGTCCTCACCATCGCCGGCACCGATTCCGGCGGCGGCGCCGGCATCCAGGCCGACTCGCGCACCATGGCCCTGTGCGGGGTGCACGCGTGCGTCGCGGTGGCCGCGGTGACGGTGCAGAACTCGGTGGGGGTCAGCGGGTTTCACGAGATTCCCCCGCACGTGGTGGCCGACCAGGTGCGCAGCGTGGTCACCGACATCGGGGTGAGCGCCGCCAAGACCGGGATGCTGGCGTCCACCGCGATCATCGAGGCGGTGGCGCAGGTGTGCGGCGAGGTCGGAATCGGCCGCGACCACGCCGTGCCCCTGGTGGTGGACCCGGTCTGCGCGTCCATGCACGGCGACCCGCTGCTGCACGCCGAGGCGCTCGACGCGGTCCGTCACACCCTGATTCCGATCGCCTCGCTGGTGACGCCGAACCTCGACGAGATCCGGCTGATCACCGGCATCGAGGTGGTCGACGACGCGTCGGCGCGCCGGGCCGCGGAGGCCCTGCACGGGCTCGGCGCGCAGTGGTCGCTGGTCAAGGGCGGGCACCTGCGCACCTCGCCGGACAGCACCGACCTGCTCTTCGACGGCGACACCTTCCACGAGTTCACCAGCCCGCGGATCGAGACCGGCAACGACCACGGCGGCGGCGACACGCTCGCCGCCGCGGTCGCCTGCGCGCTGGCCAACGGGTACCCGATGCCCGAGGCCGTCGAGTTCGGCAAGCAGTGGGTGACCCGGTGCCTGGCGGCGTCGTACGACCTCGGCGCCGGCCACGGCCCGGTGTCCCCCCTCTGGCGCCTGCACTAGTGCAGCTTCCCGCGCACGAGTGCCACCGGCGCCTACCGCGTCAGGGTGAACATCCGCAGGTCGTCGGGGACGCCGCGCGGGGCAGGCGCGAACAACCCGCGCCGGTACGGCCTGGCCCGCAGTCCGAGGGTCTCGAGCGTCTGCGGGTCGAGCGCGTCGAGGGTGTGCGCGGACGCGACGACGTTGCCGTCCGCCCCGGCCTGCATCACCCGGGCGGCGACGTTGACGTCCACGCCCAGCCAGTCGTCGCCCAACTGTCTCGGCGTCCCGGTGTGCAGGCCCACCCGCATCCGCGGCCGAAAGCCCTCCTGCTCCACCTCGGCGAGCCGGTCGCGGGCCTCGAACACCGCCTCCACCGCACGCCCCGGGTAGGCGAACACGGCCATCAGCCCGTCGCCGAGCCGCTTGACCACCTGTCCCCCGCGCTCCACGAACGGCGGTTCCACCGCGCTGGCCACCTGCCGCAGCAGCGTCAGGGTGGCCTCGTCGCCCGCACCGAGTGACCAACCGGAGTACCCGACCAGATCGGTGAACACGATGGTGACCTGGCCGGTGCCGCGGCCCCGGCCGGTGCGTTCGAGCAGGGCCTGCCAGACCTGCAGGGTGCCGAGGCTCACCTCCCGCGACGCCCCGGGACCGTCCTCGAGCAGCCGGTCCGCGACCCGGGCCATGGCGCGCACGCCGCCGGGTCCGGCGGTCGAGAGCGGGTCGCCGAAGGCGGGGTCACCGGGCAGCGCCCGGCGCGCCCGGCGGACGGCGTCGACGAGCGCGGGTCGGCGGTTCATCGTTCGAAACCAGTCGACCACAGGCTGGGGCGCGGGGTCCTCGCTCACCCTCCGAAGTGTAACCGAGGGTTACAGACAATGCCGGGGTCCGCAGACGACAGTGCGCGACCGCCACCCCACAGTCGGGGCGACGATCGCGCACGGTCACCGCGGAACGTCGGTCCGCGGCGGACGGTCAGGCGTCGCGGCGGTTCACCAGGAACAGCGCGGCACCGAAGACGACCGCCACGAAGGCCGCGAAGTAGACCAGGCTGCCCCACGGTCCCCAGTGCCAGTCGATGCCCTGGTCCGAGCCCAGGAAGTGGTTCGCGTTCGTGAACGGCAGGAACGGCAGGACGTTGCGGCCGAAGGAGCCGAACAGGTTGAACAGGCTCTCGATCAGCAGCGGCCACAGCAGCAGCAGGGTGATCGCGCCCGCCGACTGGCGTACCAGCGTGCCCACCGCCACCGCGAGGAACACGCAGAGCAGCGCGTAGATCGGCACCCCGTAGATCGCCCGCCACGCGTCGCCACCGGTCAGCGTCAGGGCCGCCCCGGCCTTCTCGCCCGCGGTGACCTTGGCGATCGCGTAGGCGCCGAAGGTGAGCGCGAAGGTGAGCACCGCGCCGAACACCCCGATCAGGCCGGCCTTGGTGATCAGCACCGAGTCCCGCCGCGGCACGGCCTGGAAGGTGGTCCGGATCAGGCCGAAGCGGTACTCGCTCGTGACCGCGAGGGCCGCCATGATCATCAGCACCAGGACGCCGAAGCCCGACACACCGCTGACGGCGTCCGCCAGCTGCGGCAGGAACGGATCGAAGTCCGGCCCGTCGCCGCTCGCGCGCTGGTTGTCGAAGGCATTCACGCTCGCCTTGGCGCTGAGCCCGATCACCGCGGCCAGGCCCAGGCCCAGCGCCACGATCGTCGCCGTGCACCACCACGGCGACTTGGTCGAGGTGAGCTTGATTCGTTCTGCTGCCAGAACACCCATCAGAGCGTCCCTCCCATCACTTCGTCGATGCCCGCAGCGTGGTACTGCACGTCGTCACCTGTCAGTTTCATGAACGCGTCCTCGAGCGATCCCTGCTGGGACGCCAACTCGTGCAGCACGATTCCGCTGCTGCCCGCGATCTGGCCGATCGCGTCGGTGGTGGAGTCGAGCACCACCAGCGCCGCCGCCGCGCCCGCCGCGCTGCCGTCCTCGCGGACCGTCAACCCGTGCGAGGTGAGCGCGCTGCGCAGCGCGTCCAGCTGGGGGCTGCGGACCCGGACCGTGGACTCGGAGGACCGGTCGACGAACTCCTTGACCGTGGTGTCCGAGATCAGCCTGCCCCGACCGATCACCACCAGGTGCTCGGCCGTCAGCGCCATCTCGGAGAGCAGGTGGCTCGACACCAGGACGGTGCGGCCCTCGGCGGCCAGGCGCTGCATGAACTTCCGGATCCAGACGATGCCCTCCGGATCGAGACCGTTGACCGGCTCGTCGAACAGCAGCACCTTCGGGTCCCCGAGCAGCGTCGCGGCCAGGCCGAGCCGCTGCGACATGCCGAGCGAGAACCCACCGGCCTTCTTGCCGGCCACCTCGGTCAGCCCCACCAGTCGCAGCACCTCGTCGACGCGCGACGACGGGATGTCGTTCGATGCCGCCATCCACTGCAGGTGCGCCCTGGCGGACCGGTTGGGATGCACCCACTTCGCGTCGAGCAGCGCGCCGACGGTGCGCAGCGGCTGCTTCAGGTCGTGGTACCGCTGACCGTCGATCAACGCGGTGCCGGACGTGGGCCGGTCCAGGCCCAGGATCATCCGCATCGTCGTCGACTTGCCTGCACCGTTCGGCCCGAGAAATCCGGTCACGATCCCCGGCTTCACGGTGAAGGTCAGGTCCTCGACCGCCTTCGTGGGCCCGAACGTCTTCGTCAAACCCCTCACTTCAATCATGGGGGGAACTCTGCCGCACACCGGGGCCGAATGCATCACCCGCGAGTCTCATTCGCGTGTCGTCCCCTGGGATGACACCCACCCCGAGACTTCCCCCGTGTCCACCCCTACATGGGTGACGACGCCTGCGCCCAGAACCGCTTCGGAATCCGGCCGGCGCGGCGGGCCTGGTACCCGGCGACCACCGCCGACGCCATCGCGGACGCCATCAGCGCCGGGTCCTTCGCCCGCGTCACGGCCGTCGCGAGCAGCACCGCGTCGCAGCCGAGTTCCATCGCCAGCGTCGCGTCGCTGGCCGTGCCGATGCCGGCGTCGAGGATCACCGGCACCCCGGCCGCCTCGACGATCATCTCGATGTTGTGCGGGTTGGAGATGCCCAGGCCCGTCCCGATCGGCGACCCCAGCGGCATCACCGCCGCGCAGCCCACGTCCTCGAGGCGCTTGGCCAGCACCGGGTCGTCCGTGGTGTACGGCAGGACGGTGAATCCGTCGTCGACGAGTTGCTCCGCCGCCGAGACCAGTTCGATGGCGTCGGGCAGCAGGGTGCGCTCGTCGGCGATCACCTCGAGCTTGACCCAGTCGGTCTCGAGCGCCTCGCGGCCGAGCTGGGCGGTGAGCACCGCCTCCGCCGCGCCCCGACAGCCCGCGGTGTTCGGCAGCGGCGCGATGTCGAGCCGGCGCAACAGGTCCAGCACACCGGTGCCGCCCGCGGCGTCGATCCGGCGCATCGCCACCGTGGTCAGCTCGGTGCCGGAGGCGACCAGCGCCTCCTCGAGCACGGTCAGGTTGGCGGCGCCGCCGGTGCCCATGATCAGGCGCGAGCCGAAGCTGCGGTCGCCGATGGTGAGGGTGCCCGTCGACTCAGCCACCCTGGACCGCCGTGAGGATCTCGATCTCCCAGCCCTTGCCCACCGGGGTGTCCCACGAGGCGCGCGGCAGCACCGCGCCGTCCACCGCGACGGCGATGCCCTTGGCGGGCAGGCCGAGGTGGTCGAGCAGCTGCGCGACCGTCAGCGGTTCGGACAGCTGATGGTCCTCGCCGTTGACGGTGATACCGATGTTCACCGGGATGTTCGTCATCAATTCCTCATTGTCGGTGGAGGGAACAGGTCAGTGGGCGGGGCCGGTCGGGCCGAAGCGGTCCGGCGTGCAGTACTTGGCCTCGGGCAGCGTCGCGCCGGACAGCTCGGCGACCACCGCGTCCGCGGTCAGCGGGGTGAGCAGGATGCCGTTGCGGCCGTGCCCGGCCGCGAGCACCACTTTCTCCGACACCCGGCCGATGATCGGCAGGTTGTCCGGGCTCATCGGCCGCAGGCCCGCCGCGGTCTCGTGCAGTTCGTACTCGCCGATGCTCGGCATCAGGGTCTGGGCGTCCGCGATCAGGTCCCGCACCCCGCCGACGGTCACCTGGGTGTCGAGCCCGGACTCGTGCTGCGTCGCGCCGACCACGAGGCCGTCGCCGCGCGGCACCAGGTACACGGGCCTGCCGTGCACGCTGCCGCGGATGGTCTGGGTGGGCGCCGGGGCCACCCCGGGCCGGTGGTGCAGCCGCAGGATCTCGCCCTTGACCGGGCGCACCGGCAGCCCCGGCCACAGGGCGGCCGCGCCGGTGCCTGCCGACACCACCACCTGGTCGGCGGGCAGCGCCTCCGGGTAGCGCACCGACTCGGTCACGAACGCCACCCCGGCGGCCTCGCAGGCCAGCCGCAGCGCGCGCACCAGCACCCGGTTGTCCACCGCGGACTCCGTCGAGGCCAGCATCGCCAGCCGGATGTTGGGGGCCAGCGACGGCTCCGCAGCCCGGATCTGCGCCCGGCCCAGCAGCTCGAGCCGGTACCCCTGGGTCTCGATCCACTCGGCGACGGTGCGCAGGTCCGCGGCGTCGGCCGCATCCAGCGCGACCGTCAGCGAGCTGTGCGAGGTGAACAGCGGCTCGTCGGCGAACGCCGCGAGCTCGCCGCCGAAGTCCGGCCACCGTTGCAGCGACGCGGCGCCGACCTGCAGCAGCGTGTCCTCGCCGGGCCATCCCTCCGAGAGCGGGGCCAGCATGCCGCCTGCCACCCAGGACGCACCCGAGCCGACCGCCGGGTCGTGGACCGTGACCTTCCAGCCCGCCTGCGCGGACCGCCAGGCGACCGCCAGCCCGATCGCGCCGCCGCCGACCACCGCGAGAGTTCTGCTCACCACTCCACCTCACTCCCTGCGCCGGCATGATCCGGGTCAGGTATGACGGTCGAGGCTCGCGGGCCCCCTCTCAGCCCCGCGTTCGCCGGGACTCCCGTGTCACTTTGTTCGTCACCAGACTACCGTTGTGCGCGTGCACCCCCCGCATTCCGGTAAGCCACCGACCCCCCGAGAACGCCTGGCGAGCGCCCGGCTCTACCTGTGTACCGATGCCCGTCGGGAGCGCGGTGACCTCGCACGGTTCGCGGAGGCGGCGCTGTCCGGCGGCGTCGACATCATCCAACTGCGCGACAAGGGTTCGGCGGGTGAGCAGAAGTACGGACGCATGGAGGTCCGCGAGGAACTCGGCGCGCTGGCCGAACTGGCCGCCGCGGCCCGTCGGCACGGCGCGCTGCTGGCCGTGAACGACCGCGCGGACCTGGCCCTGGCCGCGGGCGCGGACGTGCTGCACCTCGGGCAGGGCGACCTGCCGGTGCACTACGCCCGACAGATCCTCGGACCGGACGTGGTGATCGGCCGCTCCACCGGCAGCCGGGCCCAGGCCCAGCTCGCCGCGATCGAGGACGGCGTCGACTACTTCTGCACCGGACCGGTGTGGGCCACACCGACCAAGCCCGGCCGGGCGGCATCGGGCCTCGAGCTCGTTCGCAGCACCGCCGACTCGCACCCGGTCCGGCCGTGGTTCGCGATCGGCGGCGTGGACGAGGAGCGTCTGCCCGCGGTGCTCGACGCAGGCGCCGAGCGGATCGTGGTGGTCCGTGCGATCACCGAGGCCGCCGACCCGCAGGCGGCCGCCCGGTCGCTGGCGGACGCCCTGGCGCGCAACGCCCGCTGACCGACCCCGGCCGACCCGGCGGGTGAGCGGCCGGGTCAGTCGAGCCAACCGAGCACGGTCGACGGCGAGAGCCGCAGCACCGTCTCGGGCAACCGCTCGCGCAGCCCGCGGTCCGCGGTGACCACCGCGGTCAGGTGCGTGTCCACCCCCGCGAGCACCGCGCCACCCGCGGGCACCCCGGCGCCGGCCAGGGCCGCCAAGGCGTCGTCCCCGCTACCCGACGCCACGTACACCGGCACCCGGGCGTCGGTGTCGGCCACCTCGCTGGCCTGCCCCTCGAGCACCGCCTCGATCCTGGGCAGCCAGCCGAACCCGCCGCCGGGCAGTTCGATGGTCCGCGGCAGCGCCGCGGCCAGCTCGGCCAGCAGTGCGCCGGTGGCCCCGACCCGGTCCCGCCACCAGCCGTTCGGGCGCGAGCCCAGGACATTGGCGGTGTCGAGCAGCAGCCGCACCGGCACCGCCCGCAACGACGGCCAGCTCGCCGCGAAGCCGGGGTGCAGCGGGAGCTCCGCCACCTGCTCCTCCGGCACCCACCTCAGCTCGGTGCTCTCGCCGTTCGGCACGGTCGACAGCTGGGCGGCCGCATCGGCGATCACCGTCGTGTAGCTCCAGCCACTGTCGGAGGTCGCAGTGACCCGCTCGGCCCGCACCCGCAGTGCGCTGCCTGCGATCCCGGTCTCCTCCTCGGCCTCCCGGACCGCGGCCAGGGTGGTGCTCTCGTGGCTGTCGCGGGCACCGCCGGGCAGCGCCCAGGTGCCGCCCTGATGACTCCACGCGGCCCGGTGCTGCAGCAGCACCGCGGGTCGTCCGTCCGCGGTCGGCGCGCGCAGCAACAACCCCGCCGCACCGAACCGCCCCCACTGGCGGCTGCCGTCCTCGCTCTGTGCCCAGCCGTCTCCGTCACCACGCATCGACTACGTTCACCCGCTCCACCTCAGACCGTGTCGTCGAGACCACCGTCGCACCTCACGCCGACCAAGTCCTATTGGCCACCGAACATAGGCGAGTCGCCGACCCCGATGCGCGATTACTGCTTATATGCTGCCTTGTATCGGGCACTCAGGCCAGATAGAAGGGGTCCGTGGTGGTTGATCGCGTCGTACCGTCGACGGAGCCGCCGGGTGACGACGCGCCCGAGCCGGACGATCGCCACGCGCCCGAGCGCCGCGCCGCCGGCCGCGCCGCCGACCTCCGGGCCCGCCTGCGCACCACCCCGTACCGACTGGTCCTGATGGCGGTCGCACTGACCGTGTTCGCCCTGGTCGCCGGCGGCGTCGCCGCCGCCCAGGTCACGGACCGGCAGCGCACCCTCGACTCGCTGCTGACCCAGATCGAGCCCATCGCCTACGCCTCGCAGGATCTCTACAGTTCCCTGTCCATCGCCGACGCCGCCGCGGCCACCGCATTCATCTCCGGTGGCCTCGAACCGACGGAGGTGCGGGACCGCTACACCCGTGCCATCGACGACGCCGGCCACGATCTGGTCGACGCGTCGGCAGGCATTCCCGTCACCGACACCACCGCGCATGCGCTGCTCACCGAGCTGTCCGAATCGCTGCCGGTGTACACCGGCCTGATCGAGACGGCCCGCGCCAACAACCGCATCGGCTACCCGGTCGGCGCCGCCTACCTGCGCGAGGCGTCGACGCTCATGCAGACCACCCTGCTGCCCGCGGCCGAACAGTTGCATTCCGCGCAGGCCGCGACGGTGGTGTCCACGCAGGCCGAGTTCGCCACCCCGCCGTGGCCGGCGATCGGGCTGCTGCTGGCGGCACTGGCCGCGCTGGTCGTCGCACTGGTGCTGCTGGCCCGCTGGACCCGCCGGACCCTGAACCTGGGCCTGGTGCTGGCCGCGGCCGCCGTCGCGGCACTGCTCGGCTGGCTGCTGATCGCCGGACTGGTCTCCTCAACCGCCACCAACCACGCCCTCGACGAGGGCGCGCGACCGCTGTCCGTCCTGACCAACGGCCGGATCCTGGCCCAGCAGGCCCGCGCCGACGAGACCCTCGCGCTGGTTCGCCGGGACGTCAGCGGCCGCTACCACGACCAGTTCGTCGATCACCTCGACCGCCTCGGGACACTGCTCGACGACTACCCGCACGGCGGGACGAGGGTCGGGATCGACGAGATCCAGGCCGCGTCCGAGGCCCGGGCCGGCTGGGCGGCGGCGCACCAACGAATCGACGCGCTGCTCGGGATCGGCGACTGGTCCGGGGCGGCCGACGTGGCCGTCGGACGAGGCAGCGACGATTCCGCCGCGTACTTCGCCGGCGCCGACGCGGCCCTCGACACCGCGATCGAGCAGGCCCGCGCCGAGCTGCGCGGAAATCTCACCCACGCCCATTCCATCCTTTCCGGCCTCGCCTCCGGAAGCCTCGTACTGTCGGTACTGGCAGTCGTCGGCATCGGCGTGGGCCTGTGGCCCCGCTGGCGGGAGTACCAATGACGGGAAACGGAATGCGCGGACGGCGGGCGCTGGTCGCGGCCGCCGCCGTCCTGGTCTGCGGCGGGCTGGTCACCGGGTGCACCGAGAACTCACCCACGGCCGGCCACGTCCCGCCCGGCGGCACCACGGCGCCCCACACGACCGAGGCCCCGCTGCCGGAGGGTGCGGCGGTCGCACCGAGTCCCACCGCGCCGCCGGTCCCCGAACAGTGCGCCAACCCGACCGCCAGCCTCCGCCCGTTCCCCGGCGGGACCGGGCAGCCGAGTCCGTCGCTCGACCGAATCCGGGAACGGGGCCGCCTGGTCGTCGGGCTGGACACCGGCAGCAACCTGTTCAGCTTCCGGGACCCGATCACCGGCACCGTCGAGGGCTTCGACGCGGACATCGCCCGGGAGGTGGCGCGCGACCTGCTCGGCGACCCCAACCGGGTGGAGTTCCGAATCATGTCCTCCGCGGACCGGATTCCGGCCCTGCAGGACCGCCGGGTGGACGTGGTCGTCAAGACGATGTCGATCACCTGCGAGCGCCGCGAGCAGGTCGACTTCTCGACCGTGTACTTCCTTGCGCAACAACGAATCCTGACCACGAAGGGCTCCGACATCCGGGACGTCGCCGACCTCGCAGGCAAGCGGGTCTGCACCGCCGCCGGCAGCACCTCGCTGACCCACCTGCAGCAGGCCCAGCCGGCCGCGACCGTCCTCACCGTGCCCAGCTGGGCGGACTGCCTGGTGGTGCTGCAGCAGGGTCAGGCCGACGCTGCCACCAGCGACGACAGCATTCTCGCCGGACTCGCCTCGCAGGATCCCTACCTGCAGATCGTCGGCGGCTCCCTGAGCTCGGAACCGTATGGCATCGGGATCAACAAGTCCGACCCGGACCTGGTCCGGTCGGTCAACGCGAGCCTGGAGCGGATCCGGCAGGACGGCACCTGGTCCCGGCTCTACGACCGGTGGCTCGGCGTCCTCGAGTCGTCTCCCGGCCCGCCCGCCCCCACCTACCAGGACTGAGCATGACCACCACCGGAGGACAGGACCGCCCGCACGGGGACCCGAGCCGGGATCGAGATCCCGTCGACGCCCCCACCCAGGCGACGAGGCCCGTCGACACCCCCACCGCCGCGTCGCTGCCGGTCGACACCCCCACCGCCGCCTCGCTGCCGGTCGACACCCCCACCGCCGCCTCGCTGCCCACCGAGACCCCGGGCACCAGCGGCAGCGCCTCGGTACCCACGGGTCGGCGGGCCCGGTCGCAGCGTTCCCGGCCGTCGCTGCGCCGGCGGATCGCCGGCGGGCTGGTGGAGGTGCCCCCAGTCCCCACCCGCGACCCCAGCACCGCGGTGATGACGAATCCAGTTGTGGCCGAGTACAAACGAGTCTGCTGGAAGTGCAGCAAGCCGGTCGGCCGCAGTTCTCCGGACACCCCGGACGTGCCCGGACCGTCCGCGGGCACCTGCCCCTCCTGCGGCACCCTCTTCGACTTCACCCCGCTGCTGTCTGCCGGGGACCTGGTGGCCGGCCAGTACGAGGTGCAGGGCTGCATCGCACACGGCGGACTCGGCTGGATCTACCTCGCCATCGACCGCAACGTCAGCGACCGGTGGGTGGTGCTCAAGGGCCTGCTGCACTTCGGCGACGAGGAGGCGCACGCGATCGCCCTGGCCGAACGGCAGTTCCTCGCCGAGGTCGAGCATCCCGGCGTCGTGAAGATCTTCAACTTCGTCGAGCACCCCCGGCCGGACGGCAGCCCGATGGGCTACATCGTCATGGAGTACGTCGGCGGCCACTCCCTGCGCGACGTGCTGAGCGCTCACCAACGGCCCGAACGGATCCCGGTCGAGCAGGCCATCGGCTACATCCTCGAGATCCTGCCCGCGCTGTCCTACCTCCACTCGATGGGGCTGGTCTACAACGACCTCAAGCCCGAGAACATCATGGTCACCGATGACCAGCTCAAGCTGATCGACCTGGGGGCGGTCGCCGGCATCGAGGACTACGGCTACCTCTACGGCACCCCGGGATACCAGGCGCCGGAGATCATCCGGACCGGTCCCACCGTCGCCTCCGACATCTACACCGTCGGCCGCACCCTGGCAGTGCTGACCATCGCGATGCCCTCGGCCGACGGGCGATACACCGACGGACTGCCGACCGCGGAGCAGGCGCCGCTGCTCGCCGAGTACGAGTTCTTCCACCGACTGCTGCTCCGCGCCACCGACCCGGATCCGACCCGCCGGTTCCAGTCCGCCGACGAGATGGCCGGTCAGCTGTTCGGGGTGCTGCGCGAGATTCGCGCCCAGCAGACCGGCGAGGAGCACCCCGGCCTCTCCGAGCTGTTCAGCCCGTCCCGCACCACCTTCGGGACCGACGAGGCCGTGCTGGCCACCGACGTCTACGTCCACGGGCATCGTCGCAACGTCACCCTCGACGCGCGGGACGTGACCGCGGCACTCGCGGTTCCGTTGATCGACCGCACCGTTCCGGGCGCGGCGCTGCTCGCTGCCGCGATCCAGACCGAACCCCGCCAGACGCTCGACTCGCTGCGGCTGGCCCGGGAGAACGGCATCGAACGGGTCGCCGGGCCGTCGGCACCCGGGTTCGCCCTGCAGGTCAGCCTGGTCGAGGCCAAGGCCCACCTCGACCTCGGCGACGGCGCCGCGGCGCGGGCGGTGCTCGACGGCCTCGGCGAGACCGGGCTGCACTGGCGGGTGGACTGGTTCCGCGGCGTCGCGGCCCTGATCGACGGCGAGTACGAGGCCGCGATGACCCACTTCGAGTCCACGATGGCGGCCCTGCCGGGCGAGGCGGCGCCGACGCTCGCGTTGGCCGCGACGGCGGAGCTGGTCCTGCAGCACTGGGAGAGCGAGGATCCCTCGCAGTGGCGGGCGTTCGCGGAGCGCTACTACCGCACCGTCTGGCGCACCGACCGCGGCGCGGTGAGCGCCGCCTTCGGCCTCGCCCGCCAGCTCGCGGACCGCGGCGACACCGTCGGCGCGATCGCCGCCCTGGACCAGGTCCCGCACAGCTCCAGACATTTCAGCGTCGCCCGGATGACCGCGATCCTCACCCGGTTGTCCGGCACCCCGATCGACGAGATGGGCGAGGACGCGTTGCGCGAGGCGGCCCGCCGGGTCGAGCTGCTGCCGCCGGACGAGGGCCGGGCGCTGCAGATGCGGACCCTGGTGCTCGGCACCGCGCTGGACTGGGTGTTGACGGGGCACCGCGCCGACACGGCGCTCGGGCCGATCCTCGGGGTGCCGTTCACCGAGCGGGGACTGCGCACCGGCACCGAGGCGGGCCTGCGGGCCCTGGCGCGCAACGCGGTCGAGGCGAGCCACCGCTACGCCCTGGTGGACACGGCGAACTCGGTACGGCCCAAGACCCTGTTCTGAGCGGAACCGGAGCGACGGCGGCAACCAACCGGACAATTCGGACCCCCCGAAACCCCTGGACGTTCGTCCAAGATCATCTACGCTGCCTGGCGGGGCCAAGTCGTTGGCCCGGACAAGGTATCGGAAACCACATGACTTTCCTCGCGCGGCGCACGCGCCACCTGGTGCAGGCGCTCGCAGCCTCACTCGTACTCGTCGTCTCCGCCGCGGGCCTGGCCGTCGCCCAGCCCGCGACCACCCCCGACCCCCTCGTGGACAACCCCGTCTTCGGGCTCGCGAACGGCTGCTACGCGGTCAAGTCCGAGCAGACCGGCAAGTTCGTCCGGCGGGAGGGAGCCGGCTACCGCGCCGACGGCGCCGCCGAGACCGACGCCGAACCGTTCCGACTGCACGCCGCCCAGCTGGGCCGTTTCATGTTCTACGGCCCGGGCGGGGACCTGCTCGCCCACGACGACGCCCGCGCGGTGGTCCCGACGCGCGACGCCGTGCCGACCACCGACTGGACGTTGACCCACACCGACGGCAGCTACTCCGTCACCGCCACCACGAACGGCCGCCAGCTGGGCACCGCGGACGGTGCGTTGGCACTGACCGACCCCGGCGCGAGCCCCGTCGCGGGGAGCGTGCAGGGCGTAGGCGCCACCGCCGACCGGTTCACCGTCTCCCCGACCGGCGGCTGCGCCGACTTCCCCGAGGCCGAGGTGAACGCCACCGGGACGCCGTCGACCGCCACCGGGCCGAACGGGGAGGTGCGCGGCTTCATCGACAACCACGTCCACCTCGATGCGTCCGAATTCATGGGCGGAAACGTGCACTGCGGCAAGCCCTTCGACCCGCAGGGCATCACCGCCGCGCTGGTCGACTGCCCGGACCACGGCACCGACGGGATGCCCGCGCTGCTCGAGAACGTGCTCTCGTACGGCGACCCGTTCACCGAGCACGACACCACCGGCTGGCCCAGCTTTGCGGACTGGCCGGCCAACGACTCGATGACCCACGAGCAGACCTACTACAAGTGGGTGGAACGGGCCTGGCGTGGCGGACTGCGGATCTTCACCGACATGTTCGTCGCCAACCGTGTGCTGTGCGAGCTGTATCCGACCAAACGCAACTCGTGCGACGAGATGGACACCGTCCGAATCCAGGCCGCCCAGGTCCGTGAGATGCAGGACTACATCGACGCCCAGCACGGCGGCCCCGGCCGCGGCTGGTTCCGGATCGTCAGCTCGCCGGAACAGGTCCGCCAGGTTGCGGCCGAGGGCAAGCTGGCCGTCACCCTCGGCGTCGAGGTCTCCGAACCGTTCGGCTGCACCCTGCGCAACAACGTGCCGCAGTGCACGGCGGAGGACATCGACCGCGGCCTGGACGAGCTCTACGCGATGGGGGTGCGCCAGATGATCCTCACCCACAAGTTCGACAATGCGCTCGGCGGAACGCGATTCGATCCCGGCACGACCGGCATGGCGATCAACGTCGGGAACTTCATCGGTACCGGAACGTTCTGGCAGGTCGAGCCCTGCCGGGGTGCGGCGAAAGACAAGACGCTCGAGTCGATCTCGCCCGGCGACCTCGGGAGCATGGCGGGCCTGCTGCCCACCGGCAGCGCGGCCGACTACCCGGCCGGACCGCACTGCAACGTGCGCGGCCTGTCCGACCTCGGCGAGCACGCCGTCCGGGCCATGATGAGCCGCGGCATGATCGTCGACGTCGACCACATGAGCGCCAAGGCATCCGATGCCGCCCTGGCCATCCTGGAGGCAGCGAAGTACTCGGGCGTGGTGTCCAGCCACGGCTGGACCGACGACACGAACGTCCCGCGGATCTACGCGCTCGGCGGGTTCGTCTCGCAGTACGCGGGCACCCTGCCCGGCTTCGTGGAAACCTGGCGCGAGACCCGGGCGCAGCGCAGCGACGACTACTACTTCGGCCTCGGATTCGGCGCGGACACCAACGGATTCGCCCCGCAGGTGGCGCCGCGCGAGGACGCCGACGAGAACCCGCTGCGCTACCCGTTCACCACCTTCGACGGTGGCACCGTGATGGACCGGCAGCGGACCGGCGACCGCGTCTTCGACATCAACACCGACGGCGCCGCGCAGTACGGATTGATCCCCGACTGGATCGCGGACGCGCGCCTGGTCGCCGGGGCGGAGGGCGACCAGCTCGTCGAGGACCTCAGCCGCGGCGCGGAGGGCTTCCTGCAGATGTGGGAGCGGGTCGCGCGCTAGCCGGCCCGCACCAGTTCGACGGCTTGGCGGGCGATGGCCAGTTCCTCGTTGGTGGGCACCACCAGCACGGCCACCGCCGAGCCGTCGGTCGAGATCAGACGGGCCCCACGGCCTTTCGCGGTGTTGCGGACCGGGTCCACCTCGATGCCCAGGCCCTCGAGTCCGGCCAGGGCGTCCGCCCGCACCCGCGCCACGTTCTCCCCCACACCGGCGGTGAAGGTGATCGCGTCGAGCCGGCCCAGCTCGACCAGGTAGGCGCCGATGTACTTGCGCAGCCGGTGCACGTACACCTGGTAGGCCAGCACCGCGTCCTCGTCACCGGCGTCGATCAACCGGCTCAACTCGCGGAAGTCGTTGACCCCGCACATCCCCTTCAACCCGGAGCGACGGTTGAGCAGGGTGTCGATCTCGTCGATGTCCATGCCGGCGCTGCGGCGAAGGTGCGTCACGATCCCGGGGTCGATGTCGCCGCTGCGGGTGCCCATCACCAGGCCCTCGAGCGGGGTCAGCCCCATCGAGGTGTCCACCGCCCGGCCACCGGAGATCGCCGAGGCCGACGCCCCGTTGCCGAGGTGCAGCACGATCTGGTTGAGCTCGCCCAGGTCGCGGCCGAGCACGGTCGCGACCTGCCCGGCGACGTACTCGTGCGAGGTGCCGTGGAATCCGTAGCGGCGCACCGAGTGCGCGCGCGCCACCTCCCGGTCGATGGCGTAGGTCCTGGCCCGCGGCGGCAAAGTGTGGAAGTACGCGGTGTCGAATACCGCGACGTGCGGGACGTCGGGCAGCTCCCGCATCGCGCCCTCGATGCCGATCACGTTCGCCGGGTTGTGCAGCGGGGCAAGGGCGGAGAGTCGGGACACCTCGGCCAGCACCTCGGGAGTGATCACCGTCGGCCGGTAGAACACCTCGCCGCCGTGCACCACCCGGTGCCCCACCGCGGCGATACCGGCGCCGGCCAGGTCCAGACCCACCTCGGCGAGCATCGAGAACGCCAGCCGCAATCCCTCCGCATGGTCGACGATCGGACCGCGGTGCTCGGCGTCGACGTCGCGGTGCCGCAGCGTCACCAGCCCGTCCGGCTCGCCGATCCGCTCGACGATCCCGTCGGCGACGGCCGCGCCACCGGACGGATCCACCAGTTGGAACTTGATCGAGGACGACCCCGAATTGATCACCAGGACAGAATCCTTCACGACCGGACCTCCTGCGGGCTCAGGCCCTGCGCCTGGATTGCGGTGATGGCGACGGTGTTGACGATGTCCTCGACCAACGCCCCCCGGGAGAGGTCGTTGACCGGCTTGTTCAGGCCCTGGAGCACCGGGCCGATCGCGACGGCACCGGCACTGCGCTGTACCGCCTTGTAGGTGTTGTTGCCGGTGTTCAGGTCGGGGAAGACGAAGACGGTGGCCCGGCCTGCCACCGCGGAGTCGGGCATCTTGGTGCTCGCGACGCTCGGCTCCACCGCGGCGTCGTACTGGATCGGCCCCTCCACCAACAGGTCCGGTCGGCGCTGGCGGACCAGCGCCGTGGCCCCACGCACCTTGTCCACGTCCGCGCCCGAGCCGGAGTCGCCGGTGGAGTAGGACAGCATGGCGATCCGCGGTTCGATGCCGAACTGCGCGGACGTGTGCGCGGAAGAGATCGCGATGTCCGCGAGCTGCTCGGCCGTCGGGTCCGGCACCACCGCGCAGTCGCCGTAGGCGAGCACCCGGTCGGCCAGGCACATCAGGAAGATGCTCGACACCGTCGACACTCCGGGTGCGGTCTTGATGATCTCGAAGGACGGCCGGATGGTGTGCGCGGTGGTGTGCGCGGCACCGGAGACCATGCCGTCGGCGATTCCCTTGTGCACCATCATCGTTCCGAAGTACGAGATGTCCGCGACCACCTCGCGGGCACGCTCGAGGGTCATCCCCTTGTGCTCGCGAAGTCGGGCGTACTCGACCGCGAACTCCTCGGTGTACTCGCAGTTCGTCGGGTCCAGCACCGTCGCGGCGGACAGGTCGACGCCGAGTTCCGCGGCGCGGCGCCGCACCGCGGCCTCCTCGCCGAGGATGGTCAGGTCCGCAACCTGCCGCTGCAGCAGCCGACCGGCCGCCCGCAGGATCCGGTCGTCGCCGCCCTCCGGGAGCACCACGTGCCGACGGTCCGCCCGGGCCCGCTCGATCAGCTGGTACTCGAACATCTGCGGTGTCATCACCTCGGGGCGGGGCACCTGCAGCCTGGCCAACAGGTCCGCCGAGTTCACCCGCCGCTCCATCAGCCCCAGCGCGGTGTCGACCTTGCGCTGCGAGCCGACCGCAACCCGGCCGCGGACCCGCGCCGCCGCGGACGCGGTGTCGAAGGTGCCCAGGGTGGTGCTCAGGATCGGCAGCCGTCGGCGCAGGCCTGCCATCAGCCGCGCCACCGCCGGGTGCGGGAGCAGTCCGCCGTTCATGATGATCCCCGCGAGCGACGGGAAGCCCTCCGCCTCGTGCGCGTTGACCACCGCGAGCAGCACGTCGGACCGGTCGCCGGGCACGATCACCACCTGTCCCTCGGTGAGCCGCTCGAGAATGTGCTCGGCGGTCATCCCGCCGACCATCACGTGCAACGCCTCGCGCTGGAGCAGGTCGCGGTCACCGCTGTAGAGCTCGCCGTCCACCGCGGTGAGCAGTTCGTCCATCGTGGGCGCCCACAGGAGTGGGACCTCGGGCAGGCTCCACACCGGCACCCCGATCGACGCGAGCGCCGTGATGACCTCGTCGAGGCGGTCCGGGTCGCACCGGTTGGCGACCACACCGACCAGGTGCGCGTGCTGGGCGCGCAGTTCGGCCGCACACATCTCGGCGAGCTGGCGGACCTCGTCGGGACTGCGCTCGGCGCCGCGCAGCGCCAGCAGCACGGGGGCGTTGAGGTTGGCCGCGATCCTCGCGTTGAAGCCGAGCTCGGAGGGGCTGCCGACGTCGGTGTAGTCGCTGCCGACGATGACCACCGCATCGCACTGCCGCGCCACCTGGTGGTACCGCGCGACGATCTCGCCGATCGCCAGTTCGGGGTCCGCGTGCACCTGCTCGTAGGTCACGCCGAGGCACTCGTCGTAGCCGAGTTCCGCGGTGGTGTGGGCCAGCATCAGTTCGAGGATGTAGTCCGGTTCGTCCGTGGACCGGGCGATCGGCCGGAACACCCCCACCCGGGCGGCGCTGCCTGCGAGCATCTGCAGGACGCCGAGTGCGACCGTCGACTTTCCCGTGTCCCCCTCGGGGGAGGCGATGTAGATGCTCGAGAGTGCCGATTCACCGGAAGCCATGGTGCCACCCTAATGGGGGTCCGGCCGTCCGGGCCCGGCCGCGGACCGGCCGGTCGCGCCGGGTTCGGCGGGATCGGCCCCGGAATGCGGGGCGGATCCTGCCGAGAACGCGGCGGTCTCAGGCCACCGACGCGCGGTTGATGTCGGAGACGTCCGCGCCTGCCGCCTCGAGCCGCCGGAACAGCGCGTCGGCGCCGCTGCCCGACGCGAACTCCAGCTCGCTGTCGCTGATCGGCACCGCCTGCAGCCAGGTGGTGACGCCGTCGTCGTCCTCGACGAGGATCTCCAGGTCCGGCCAGATGAACGGGGGCACCAGCAGCGCGTGCTTCATCGCCACGTCCGGGTCCACCTCGCGGACGGCGTTGGGGATGATCGCGTTCGGGGTCACGTGGAACGAGCCGGTGGCGACGGCGAACGCGCAGCGGGCCAGCACGTCGGCCAGCGGCCGGTAGTCGGCGCGGCCGACGGTGACCAGTTCGGTGCGGATCTTCGCGCCGTCGTCGGTGGTGACGTTGGTGGGGAACCTGGCCATGTCCAGGGTCGAGTAGGACGCGTAGCCGGGCCCCGGGCAGCCGTCGCCGACCGCGATCGCCACCTCGTCGGGGCCCTCGGCGTCCGGGGCGTCGGGGTCGACGGGGGCACGGAACTTGAGCACCCGGGTGGCCCCGAAGACGAGGCCGATGCGGCGGGCGGATTCCTTGGCGTCCATGACGGACGAGCCTAGTGTTCCGCCCGCCGCCCGCCCGGGTCAGGCCCGGGGCCGGTCCGGCGTGCGGGCCCTGGTCAGGCCAGCGCCCGCAACCTCGGCTCGAGGTCGCGCCGGAAGAGCTCGAGGAAACGGCGCTGGTCGTGGCCGGGGGCGTGGAAGACCAGGTGGTTCAGGCCGGCGTCGGTGTACTGCTTGACCTGCGCGACGG
This sequence comes from Rhodococcus kronopolitis, assembly GCF_042654025.1. NCBI lineage: Bacteria > Bacillati > Actinomycetota > Actinomycetes > Mycobacteriales > Nocardiaceae > Rhodococcus > Rhodococcus kronopolitis. The sequence goes on from NZ_JBHSFO010000008.1 coordinate 86,510, forward strand.
CGTCGTCCGGGTCGGAGGCGACGATCCAGCGCTTGGCCACCTGCTCGATCGGCAGGGCGTCGGCCGCGGCCTCCATCTCGATCGGGTCCTCGATGGAGTGCTTCTGCTCGGGGGTGAGCGAGAGCGGGGCCCAGAACCGGGTGTTCTCCAGCGCGAGCTCGGGATCGGTGTCGTACGAGATCTTGATCTCGATCATCTTGTCGATCTCGTTGACGTCGCGGCCGACCTTCGCGGCGCCCTCGGCGACCGCGGGCATCAGCTTCTCGGTGTAGAGGTCCATGCCCTTGCCGGAGGTGCAGATGAAGCCGTCGCCTGCGCGGCCCGCGTACCGGGCCACGACCGGTCCGCCTGCGGCGATGTAGACCGGGATCCCGGCGTCCGGCACGTCGTAGATGGAGGCTCCGGTGGTGCGGTAGTACTCGCCCTCGAAGTCGGTGCGCTCGCCGGTCCACAGCGCCCGCATCAGCTGCACGGACTCGCGCAGACGGGCGAAACGCTCCTTGAACTCCGGCCATTCACCCTGGTAGCCGGTGGCGATCTCGTTGAGCGCCTCGCCGGTGCCGACACCGAGCATGACGCGGCCCGGGTACAGGCAGCCCATCGTCGCGAACGCCTGCGCCACCACGGCCGGGTTGTAGCGGAAGGTCGGGGTCATCACCGAGGTGCCGAGCTGCAGTGTGCTGGTGCGCTCGCCCACCGCGGTCATCCAGGAGATCGAAAACGGCGCGTGCCCACCGTTGTGCCGCCACGGCTGGAAGTGGTCGGAGACGGTCGCCGAGTCCATGCCGTGCGCCTCCGCGGCCACCGCCAGTTCGACGAGCTCGCGCGGGCCGAACTGCTCCGCCGACGCCTTGTACCCGAGCTTGAGAGCCACCGTTCCTCCTCATGACGTGCCTAGTGAGTGCTTCCGCTGAAACTAACCAATCACGGCCACGCCGCGGCGGGCCGGTCCCGATCGGCGCCGGGCGGGAGCGGTACACCCGCCCGGTGGGCACTCGCGTGCGCGCCTCAGAGTGCGCCGATCACCGTCACCACCACGGCGAGCCCGGCGATCACCGAGATCGCGACCGCGAACACCCACAGGTCCCGGTCCTCGGGCATCGTCGCGCCGGTCTCGAGCGCGTGCCGCACCTGCAGCCAGCGCCGCAACCCGGCGATCGGCGCGAGAACCGCCAGCACGATCAGCATCAGTCCCAGCGTCGTCCGGACCCAACCGGTGCTGAACTCCGGCACCAGGTGCACCATCGCGATGCCGCCTGCCAGCAGGCCCAGCGCGGTGCGCATCCAGGCCAGGAAGGTCCGCTCGCTGGCGAGGGTGAATCGTTCGTCGGGCCGGTCGGGTTCCACCACTCGACCATCCTCGCATCGCGGGTCGCCGAGGGGAGGGCAAGACACCCTGCCGGTGAGCACCGCGTAGTACCCTGCCCGGAGCCAAGACCGGATCACCAGCCGCGGCCGGCGCCAGAGACGACAAGGACACCGACAATGACGCCCACGACCGCGGCCGACCGCAGACGCAACCGTGTCCGGACCGCACTCGGCGTCACCGGGCTGGCCGTGTTGACCGCGGGCGCCGTGCTGATCCCACCGGCGCTCGCGAGGTCCACCACGGACGAGCTCGGCAGGCTCACCGCGGCCGAGACCGAGGTCGCCGACACCGTGGAGTCCACCGACACCGAGGTCACGGTGCCGGTCTGGACGCCGGAGTCGAGTCCGTCGTCGAGCCCGGCCGGGCTGGTGGCCCTGGCCGCCGCGCACACCCAGGCAGGCAAGGAGTACCAGTGGGGCGGCACCGGGCCCGACGAGTGGGACTGCTCCGGACTGGTCCAGTGGGCCTTCGGGACGGCCGGGGTGGAACTCCCCCGGGTCAGCGAGGACCAGGCCCTCGTCGGCGCGGAGGTGCCCGTCGCCGACATGGCGCCCGGCGACGTCATCACCTTCCGCGACGCCGCCGACCACATCGGCATCTACGCCGGTTCCGGCCAGGTCTTCAACGCGTACGACGAGGGCGTCCCGATCGGCCTCACCCCGCTCGCCGACCTGCCGCCGATCCACAACGTCCAGCGGTTCTGAGGCCGACCGGCCGCCTGACCTGGACGCGATGCCCCGGGGCCACGTGATTCACCGAGTCCGCGCAGAGAGTGAGCTGTAACACTTCCCGGCCGAATTGTTATCTAACAATTGACCGTTACTCAATGCCGGCCAGGAGGACATGCACGTGACCCCATCGACTGTGAGCGGTAACCGCACCAAGAACCTCCGCCGCGCCTTCGTCGCGGCTGCACTCGCCTCCTGCGTGGTGGCCCTGCCCGCCGCACCCGCCTTCGCCGCGCCCGCGTCGGGCAGCGCCGGCAGTTCCTCCGGCTCCGGCAGCTCCAGCGGATCCGGCAGCTCGGAGTTCGCGCTGCCCATCCCCAGCCCCGCCGGACTGATCGCGCTGGCCGCCGCGACCACCCAGACGGGCAAGCCCTACCTGTGGGGCGGCACCGGGCCGGACGCCTGGGACTGCTCCGGCCTGACGCAGTGGGCCTTCCGCCAGGCCGGGGTGAAGCTGCCCCGGGTCAGTCAGGACCAGGCGTGGGTCGGCCAGTCGATCCCGTTCGCCGCGATGGCGCCGGGCGACATCATCACGTTCCGGACCATCAACGACCACGTCGGCATCTACGCGGGCGGCGGCCAGGTGCTCAATGCCTACGGCGCCGGCGTCCCGGTCGGGCTGACCCCGCTGTCCGAGCTGCCGCCGATCAACCAGATCCGCCGCTTCTGACGCCGTACCCGACGAATGGGCGGTTGCCGGGACAACGACCAGGAGTCGACCCCGGCAACCGCCCGTTCGCGCGCGCTGGCAGCGATGAGTTCGGCCTGCGAGGCTGGTCTACATCGATACGCACCCACCGGAGCTACCGAGAGGACCGAACGCCATGCAGAAGATCACGCCCTGCCTGTGGTTCGACGACCAGGCCGAGGACGCCGCGAAGTTCTACACGTCCGTGTTCAAGAACTCGAGCATCGGCGCCGTCAGCCGCTACTCCGAGGGCATGCCGATGCCCGCGGGCACCGTGCTGACCGTAGCGTTCACCCTGGACGGACAGGAGTTCACCGCCCTCAACGGCGGTCCGCAGTTCACCTTCTCCGAGGCGATCTCGTTCCAGATCGACTGCGGCGACCAGGCCGAGGTCGACGAGTACTGGAACCGGCTCACCGCCGACGGCGGCGAGGAGTCGCAGTGCGGCTGGCTCAAGGACAAGTTCGGGATGTCCTGGCAGATCGTGCCGAGTGACCTCGAGAAGTACATCGGCGGCCCCGACACCGACGGCGCGCACCGAGCCGTCCAGGCGATGATGCAGATGCGCAAGCTCGACATCGACGTGATCAGGCAGGCGTACGAGCAGGCCTGAGTCCGTTCTTCGCGACGCGGGGCGTTCTTCGCGCCGCAGCGCCCCTCGCGACGCGGCCCCCTCGCGCCGCAACTCCCTCGCGCCGCAGCCCCTTTCGCCCGCGGCCCCGACCACGTGACGCGGCACACGACCTCCGGGGCTGGCCGGTACCCCGGCCAGGCGGCACACTTGAGCCGTGAGCCGCGACGAGCAGCAGTCCCCCGCCAACTGGACCTACCTGATGGACATGGACGGCGTACTGGTCCACGAGGAACACCTGGTACCCGGCGCCGATCAGTTCCTCGCCGAACTGCAGGCCGCGGGAACGCCGTTCGTGGTGCTGACCAACAACTCCATCCGCACCCCGCGCGACCTGCGGGCCCGGCTGGTGCGCTCGGGCCTGGACATCCCCGAGGAGTCCATCTGGACCTCGGCGCTGGCCACCGCGACGTTCCTGAAGAACCAGCGCCCCGGCGGCAGCGCCTACGTGGTCGGTGAGTCCGGCCTGACCACCGCGCTGCACGAGATCGGTTACGTACTCACCGACAACGACCCGGACTACGTGGTGCTCGGCGAGACCCGCACGTACTCGTTCGAGGCCATCACCACCGCGATCCGCCTGGTCGAGCGCGGCGCCCGTTTCATCGCCACCAACCCCGACGCCACCGGTCCGTCGCGGGACGGATCCCTGCCCGCGACGGGTGCCGTCGCGGCGCTGATCACCCGGGCCACCGGGCGCGAGCCGTACTACGTCGGCAAGCCGAACCCGCTGATGATGCGCTCCGCGCTGCGGGCAATCGGCGCGCACTCCGAGAACACCCTGATGATCGGCGACCGGATGGACACCGACGTCGTCTCCGGCCTCGAGGCGGGGCTGCAGACCATCCTGGTGCTCACCGGGATCTCCACCCGCGAGAGCGTCGAGATGTTCCCGTACCGCCCGACGCTGGTGCTGAACTCGGTGGCCGACCTGGTCGGCCGGACCCAGGATCCGTTCGGGCGGTAGCAGGCGCCGACCCGGCGGCCGCGGCGTCCGCGGCGGGTTCCGCTACCGCGCCCGCTGTCCGGGAGTTGTCCCACGCAGCGCGGCGGGCAGTCCGGCGGTCACCAGCACCACCGTCTCGGACTCGGCGGCCAACGCGGCGTTGACCCGCCCCAGCAGGTCCCGGAACCGGCGGCCGGACGCCGTCGCCGGCACCACGCCGCTGCCCACCTCGTTGCTCACCGCGACCACCCGCACCGGCGCGCCGCGCCAGGCCGCAAACAGGTCCGCGACATCCGCCTCCACGTCGGCGAAATCTCCACTGTCCCAAGCCTTGTGGTGATCGATCCGGCCGGCCAGCCAGGTGCCGACGCAGTCGAACAGCACCGGCTCGCGCGCCGCCCGCAGCGCCGCCGCGACGTCGGTGGTCTCCACGGTGTGCCAGCCGGCGGGCCTGCGGGCCCGGTGCGCGGCCACCCGCCGCGCCCAGTCGGCGTCGCCGTCGTCCACCACCCCGGTCGCCAGGTAGAGCACCCGAGGCTCCGCCGCCAGCACCCCCTCGGCATAGGTGGACTTGCCGGCCCGAGCGCCGCCGAGGACCAGCGTCCGGGACGGCGCCGACACCGGGGCCACCGCCGACCGGTCCGGCCCCGGACCGATCTCGAGCACGGCACCGTCGTCGAGAACCCGTGCGCCCCAATGGCCGAGCCGCTCGGCCAGTTCGGGAAGCGGCGGATTGTGGTGACCCAGGTGCACGGCCACCACGTCGGTCCGGTCGGTGATCGCGTCGGCCTCGCGCAGCGCCGCCAGGGCCCGCGGGAAGCTGGCCAGGTCGAGGTGGTCGGCGCCGTGGTCGGTCTTGGCGCCGAAGGTCTCCTCCAGGAACACCGCGTCGTACTCGGCGCCGGCAACCGCGGCCAGGGTGACGTCGGGCAACGGGCCGGTGTCGGTGGCCCACAACAACCTTCGACGGTCCGGGCCGGTGAGGTCGTAGAGGACCGCGTCGCCGTCCCCCGGCACCTCGCCCGGTCGCACGGCCCAGTGCGCGGCCGCCCGCACCCGCACGGTGTACCCGCCCACCCGGACCGTCTCGCCTGCCGCGACCGGCACGAAGCGCACCAGGTCGTCGGGGCCGACCCAGTCGCGGCACAACTCCAGGGCCTCCGGCGGCCCGACGACGTCCAACGGCTCGGGCCGGCCGGCCCAGGACCGGAACAGCAGCGCCGCCGGGCCGACGTGATCGGGATGGGCGTGGGTGAGCAGGATGTGCCGCACCCCGGCCAGGGTGCGGCCGGCACGGAGCGCGGCCCGGGGCGCCTCCGGTCCGCAGTCGAGCAGCAGCACGTCGTCCACCAGCGCGGCGGTCTGCCCGCGGATCTCCCCCCGTTCCGCGGCGAGACTGCAGGATGCGCACGTGCAGAAGGGGTTCGGCCAGCCGTCCGCCGCTCCGGTACCGAGCAACACGAGTTCCATCAGGCCTCCGGCCGGTCGGGGGTGCCGAGCCCGTCCGCGCCGGGCAGGCCGCGCACCGGCAGCACCGCCAGCCCACCGGGCCGGTCCAGCACCTCCACCCGGGCGCCGTACACGCGGCCGATCGTCTCCGCCCGCAGCACCTCTCGTGGCGTCCCCTCGGTGACCACCCGGCCGCCGTCGAGCAGCACCAGCCGCCGGGCGTACTGGGCGGCGAGGGTCAGGTCGTGCATCGCCGCGACCACGGTGAGGCCGTCCGCCACCCGCATCCCCTCCACCAGGTCCAGCACCTGCTGCTGGTGGCCGATGTCGAGGGCGCTGGTCGGCTCGTCCAGCAGCAGCACCTGCGGCTCCTGCGCGAGCGCCCGGGCCAGTCCCACCCGCTGCAGCTCCCCGCCGGACAGCGCGTTCACCGGGCGGTGCGCGAGCCGGGTCAGGTCCAGCCGTTCGAGGAGACCGTCGGCGACGGCGCGGTCGTGCGCGGACTCGGTGCCGAACCGCGAGACGTGCGGGGTCCGGCCCAGGCGCACCAGCTCGGTCACCGTCACCCCGTCCGGGACCACCGGCCGCTGCGGCATCAGCGCGACCACCCGGGACATTGCCCGTCGCGACGCGTGCGCCGGGTCGAGTCCGCCGACGGCGAGGGTCCCGGCGGTCACCGGCACCAGCCCGGCCAGGGCGTGCAGCAGCGTGGTCTTGCCTGCGCCGTTCGGCCCGACCATCGCGACCCACTCGCCGGGCCGGACCAGCAGGTCGATTCCGTCCAGCACCGTGGCGCCGCCACGGGTGGCCGCCAGGCCGGCGCACTCCACGGCGGCGCTCATCCGGTCCCCCGGGTCCGCCGCAGCACCAGCAGGAAGAACGGCGCGCCGATCGCGGCCGTCACCACGCCGATCGGCAGTTCGGCTGGCGCCACCGCGGTCCGGGCCACCACGTCGGCGAGCACCAGGAACGCCGCGCCCAGCAGCAGCGAGAGCGGCAGCAGCAGTCGGTGTCCGGGCCCGACCACCAGCCGGATCGCGTGCGGCACCACGATGCCGACGAAGCCGATCAGCCCGCTGACGCTGACCACCGCGGCGGTGCCGAGGGTGGCGGCACCGACCAGGACCAGCCGCACCCGGCCGGGGTTGACGCCCAGGCTGGCGGCCTCGACGTCACCGACCGCCATCACGTCCAGCGTCCGCCGATGCAGCAGGATCACCGCCGCGGCGACCACCACGTACGGCAGCACCACCTCGACGTCGGTCCAGCCGTCGGTGCTCAGCCGGCCCAGCAGCCAGCTGTAGACCTGCCGCAGGGTCTCGTCGTAGCGCTGCATCAGGAAGGTCTGGATCGCATTCGCGAACGCCGCGACCGCGACGCCGGCGAGGATGATCACCACCTCGCTGCGCACCCCGCCGATGCTGCGTCCGAGCAGGTAGGTCGCGGCCACCGCAAGCACTCCACCGACGAACGCGGCAACCGGAACCCCGTACGCCAGACCGGCCCCACCGGCGACGATGGCCACCGTCGCGCCGAGGCTGGCACCGCTCGAGACGCCGAGCAGGTACGGGTCGGCCAGCGGGTTGCGGAACACGCCCTGGTAGGCGGCGCCTGCGACGGCCAGCGTCGCACCGACGAGCGCGCCGAGCACCACCCGCGGCAGCCGGATCTGCCAGAGGATCGCGTGCTGCTGCGCCGAGAGCCCGGAGTCCACCCGCACCCCGGGGATCGCGTCGAGCAGGTCCAGCAGCACCGAGCGCGGGGTCAGCCCGGCCGGTCCGACCAGCACCCCGACCAGCAGCGCCCCGACGAGGACCGCCGTGGCCACCGTCAGGACCAGCGCGGACCGAGTCGGCCGCGGCCCGGCGTCCGCTCGCGCGACGGGCGCGGTCATTCCGGCGCCCGAGCCGTCGTGGTCACCCGACCGGCGCCGGCTGCGCGGCGACCACGCCACCGATCGTGGTCACCAGGTCCACCACCCGCGGGCCCCAGCGGCTCGAGATGTCCTCGTCGAGCACGTGCACCTGCCCGTTCCGGACCGCCGCCATCGACGACCAGCCGGGCCGGGCCGCGACCTTCGCCGCGGTGACGCCGCAGCACTGGCCGTCGGCCAGGAAGATCAGGTCGGGATCGGCGGCCACCACGTACTCGGCCGAGAGCTGCGGGTAGGCGTCGCCCGCCGCGCCCGCGTCGGCGATGCTCTCGAGCCCGAACAGTCCGTAGATCTCCCCGAGGAAGGTCCGCCCGGAGATCGTGAAGAGGGTGTCGTCGAGCTCGTGGAAGTAGGTCAGCGGCTCGGTCCGCGTCGGTGCCGCGGCCACCGCGGCGTCGATCTTGCCGCGCATGTCCGCCACCAACGACGTCGCCTCGGGCAGGTGCCCGGTGGCCGTGCCGATCCGTTCGATCTGTGAGTACGCCTCGTCGAGGTCCGCGGCCGCGGGCAGCTGCAGGGTCGGCACACCGGCCGCCTTCAGCCCGGCCGCCAGTTCGCCGGTGTCGTCCATCGCGATCACCAGGTCCGGCTCGTAGCCGAGAATCGCCTCGACGTTCGGCGAGAAGCCGGACAGGTCGGTGGTCGGCACGCCCGCCGGGTAGTCCGAGAGTGCATCGACGGCCACCACCTGCTCGTCCGCGCCGACCGCCCACAGCGTCTCGGTCGCGGTGGGGCTGAGCGAGACGATCGACTTCGGCCGGGCGGGGATCGTCACCGCGGCACCCTCGCCCGACGCCCCGGACTGCACGCTCACCGGGAAGGCGCCGTCGCCGCCGGACTCCCCTGCGCCCTCGACCGGCGTCGTGCCGCCGCACGCCGCCGACGCGACCGCAACCATCGCGGCGAGCAGGGCCGCGGCCACCACCCGGCCGCGGCGCCGACCGCTCGCCACCGGAACCGAACCCGCCACCGACACACTGACCTCCGAGATGCTTGCTGCTGGCGGTGCGGCTGCTGCCGCCCGCCGGGACGAACCGATCAGTCGAGCGCGCCGGCCAGGTCCGCGAGCAGGTCCTCGGTGTCCTCGAGTCCGACCGACAGTCGCACCACGCCGTCGGTGATCCCGACGGCCGCGCGACCCTCCGGCCCCATCGCGCGGTGCGTGGTGGTGGCCGGGTGGGTGATCAAGGACTTGGCGTCGCCCAGGTTGTTCGAGATGTCGATCACGCGCAGCGCGTCGAGCATCTCGAAGGCCCGCTTCTTGGCCTCGCCCTCGGGTGCGTCGAGCTCGAACGTGACGACGGTGCCGCCGCCGCTCATCTGCCGCGTCGCCAGCTCGTACTGCGGGTGCGACTCGAGGTACGGGTACTTCACCCAGCGGATCGCCTTGTGTCCCTCGAGGAACTTCGCGATCTGCAGCGTGGAGGCCACCGTGTGCCGCAGCCGGACCGGCATGGTCTCGAGCCCCTTGAGCAGGGTCCAGGCGTTGAACGGGCTCAGCGCCGGACCGGTGTGGCGCATCAGGTTCTTGACCGGTCCGTCGATGAACTCCTCGCTGCCGAGGATCGCGCCGCCGAGCACCCGGCCCTGGCCGTCGATGTGCTTGGTGCCGGAGTAGACCACCACGTCCGCGCCGAGGTCGAGGCTGCGCTGCAGCAGCGGCGTGGCGAACACGTTGTCCAGCACCACCTTTGCGCCGGCGGCATGCGCCAGCTCGGCGACCCGGGGCACGTCCACGAGCGACTGCATCGGGTTGGACGGCGTCTCGAAGAACACCGCCGTGGTCGGCACGGACAGGGCCTGCTCCCACTGCTCGAGGTCTTCGCCGTCGACGAACACGGTCTCGACGCCCCAGCGCGGCAGGATCTCGTTGCACACCACGAAGCAGGAGCCGAACAGGCTGCGCGCGGCGACCAGGCGGTCGCCGGCACCGAGCAGCGCGCCGAGCGCGGTGAACACCGCGGACATGCCGCTGGCGGTGGCGAAGCACGCCTCGGCGCCCTCCATCAGGCGCATCCGCTCCTCGAACATCTTCACGGTCGGGTTGCCGTAGCGCGAGTACACGAAGTGGTCGACCTCGCCGGTGAACGCGGCCTCCGCCGCGCCCGCGGACTCGTAGACGAACCCCGAATTGAGGAACAGCGCCTCGGAGGTCTCCTCGAACCCGGTGCGCATCACGCCGCCGCGCACCCCGAGGGTGCCCAGGCCGACGTTCGGGGGCAGCTCCTTGTGGAACGCGCCGCCTTGGGGAATGCCACTCATGCTTGCCTCCAGGGAAGTCCGACCGCGCGCCAGCCGGCCGCACCGCGGTGGCCGTTCGCGTCGAGGTCGCCCTCGAAGCCGTCGAGAACGTTGTAGGACGGGCCGATGCCGGCCGCGGTCGCCGCCGTCGCGGCGCCGATGGAACGCTGGCCCGAGCGGCACAGGAACACGACCTCGCGCGCCTCGCCGCCGGTGATGCCGGCTTCCTTGAGCTCGTCGACGAAGTTGTCGTTGCGGGCGCCGCTGACGCTGACCCACTCGATCAACACCGGGGCCCGGCCCAGGTCCGAGGTGTCCGGAACCCCGACGAACCGCCACTCCGCGTCGGTGCGGCAGTCGACGAGGACCGCCCCGGGATGCTCGCGCAGCAGGTCCCATGCCTGCTCGGGAGTGATGTCGCCTGCGTAGCTCATGGGGACAGTTTTTCACAACCTCCCGGAGCGGCTCACGCGGCGGCAGCCTCCTTGACCGCGTGCCCCACCTGAGCACGCAGCGCGGCGAATCGCGGCGACCCCCGCAACTCGTCCGGGTCGACCCCCGAACGCGGCAGGTCCACCGGCAGATCCAGCGCGATCCGGCCCGGCCGCCTGCCGAGTACGACGATGCGGGATCCGAGGAAGACCGCCTCGTCCGCGCTGTGCGTGACGAACACACTGGTTCGACGAGATGCCGCGCTGACCGCCCGCAGATCCTCCTGGAGCCGCTCCCGGGTCAGCGCGTCCAGCGCGGCGAACGGCTCGTCGAGCAGCAGCAGCGAGGTCTGCGCCGCCAGGGCCCGCGCGATTGCCACCCGCTGCTGCTGGCCGCCGGAGATCTCCCAGGTCCGTCGGCCCGACATGGCGTCGAGGCCGACCCGCGCGAGCAGCTCCTCGCGCCGCTCGGCCCGCTCCGACCGCGGCACCCCCGCGTACTCGAGCGCCAAGTCGACGTTGCCCCCGACGGTCTTCCACGGGAACAGCCGCGGCTGCTGGAACACCACGCCCGCGCTCACGCCCGGTTCCGGGGACCGGCCCGCGACGCTGATCACGCCCGCGGTCGGTCGCTCGAAGCCGGCGATCAGCCGGAGCAGGGTGCTCTTGCCGCAACCGGACGCCCCGACCAGCACCAGGAACTCCCCGGCCGGCACGTCGAGCGAGAGCGGCCCGACCGCGGTGACCGCCCCGTACGAGTGGGTGACGTCGCCGAGCCGGACGTGCGGCTCCGCGTCACCGGACGGCACCGCCTCACTGGACGGCACGGCGTCACTGAACGGCACCGGGCAGTCCCTCCAGGTACAGCGCCCGCTGGAAGACGGCCAGGTCCGGCGCGGCACCGATCTGCTGCTGCTCGGCCAGGAACTGCGCGGCGCTGTGCAGGTTGTTCGCCAGGTTGCCGGGGGCGCCGTCGGTGCCGAGCCATTCCGGCGAGGACAGCGCGGCGGGCGCGAGGAAGACGCCCTGCTTCAGCTGGGCGGCCGCGTCCTGCTCGGTGCCGCCGATCTCCGCCGCCACCGCCTTGGCCGCCGCGGCCGGGTCGTCGGCGATGGTGGTCAGGGCCCGCGACTGGGCCGTCCGCCAGGCGTCGACGACCTCGGGGTGCGCGTCCGCGAAGGCCGCGGACACCACGCCCAGGTCGAGGGTCGGCTTGCCCGCGGCGGCCAGCTCACGGCTCGTGACCAGGGTCTTGCCATCCTTGCGGAGCTCGTCGAGCGTCGGCAGCCAGGTGTAGACGGCGTCGACGTCGCCGCGCTGCCACGCCGCGAGCGAGGCCTGCGGCTGCAGGTCCACCAACTGCACGTCGGAGGCCGACAGGCCGGCCTGGTTCAGCGCGGCCAGCAGGCTGTAGTGGGCGGTGGAGGCGAAGGCGGTGCCGATCTTCCGGCCCCGCAGGTCGGCGACGGACTCGATGCCGGTGCCGTTCCGGGCGACGAGCGCCTCGTTGTCACCGGCCACGTCGAGCACGAACGCGACCTGGTACGGGATGTTCAGCGGTGCCGACAGTCCGCGCGCCACCGGGCTCGACCCGATCGCCCCGAAGTCGACCTCGCCCGCGACGAACGCGGTGTTGACGTCCGCTCCGGAGTCGAACTTCGTCCACTCGACGTGGTAGCCGGGCAACGCGTCCTCCAGCCAGTGGCCGTTCTTGACCACCAGGTCGCCGCTCGGAAAGGACTGGTACGCAACGCGAATGGTGGGCTTGTCGTTGCTCGCCGACGAGTCGACCGAGCAGGCCGTCACGCCCAGCGCGAGGACCGCTCCGGCCACGGCGACGGCCAGCACCCGGCGGGCGCGACGAACGGGGTTACTCATAGATTTCCTCTCCAGGGTGCCGCGCGCCGTTCGGCGGCACGCAGCGCGACGTCGATGACGAGTCCGGACAGGCCGATGGCGACGATGCCCACCAGCACGACCGGGGTGTTGTTGTAGTTCGAGGCGTCCTTGACCAGGCCGCCGATCCCGGGCAGGCCGTTGAACAGTTCCGCGGCGACCACCGACGAGTAGGCGACACCGACCGCGAGCCGCACCCCGGTGAAGGTCTCCGGCAGCGCCGCGGGCACCACCACGTCGCGGATCACCTGGGCCCGGGTGGCGCCGAGGGCCCGCGCGGCCTCGATCAGGCCGACCGGGGCCGCGAGCACCGCGGCGGTCGTGGCGACGGCGGTCGGCGGCAGCGCGGCGAGCGCGAGCAACGCGATCTTCGGCGCCTCGTCGATCCCGAGCCAGATCACCAGCAGGAACAGGTAGGCCAGCGGCGGCAGCGCCCGCAGGAACGTCAGCCAGGGTTCGAGAATGCGGCGCAACCAGCCGACGGTGCCCATCGCCAGGCCGAGCGCGACCCCGACGGCCACGCCGATCGCCACGCCCGCCGCGACCCGGCGCAGCGTCATGTACAGGTGCTCCCACAGCAGGTAGCCCTGGTAGCCGCGGACCCCGTCGTGGGTGGTGGAGGCGTCGACCGCGGCGCGCCAGACGGTCGCCGGGTGCGGCACGAAGATCTCGTTCCACAGCCCGCTGACGGCGGCGAGCTGCCACAACCCCAGGAAGACCAGGACGGGCAGCAGCGGCACCGCGGCCCGGCCGCCGCGGCGGAGCCAGCGCGCCGGGGCACCCGAGGTGGGGGCGGCAGCCGCCGCGCCGGGTCGGGTGGCGGCGGCCGGGGCGCGGCGGGCGAGCGTCTCGGTCATGGGGAGCATTGCTACGCGGTGTCCGCGGCGCGGAGAAGGGTTTCGCTCAGCCGTGACGCCAACGGTTGCGGCCGGCGTCCGACCCCACAACAATGCCTTGGCACAAACGTTGTTTGTGCCCCCTCAAACGCGGGCTGCCTACCGGTGCGCCATCCGACGGGGGACAATCGGAGATTGTCCGCCAGGACTGAACCGAGAAGCCCTGTTAGGCAGGCCTTAGCCTAAGCTGAAGCTCGCCGGTACGGCTGCTCCGTAGCACCGCGCCGCCTGTCCGCCAATCGAGAAGGTAGTTCGTTTCCGATGACTCAGAACCCCGCCCGCCCACTGCGCGTGGCCATCGTCGGCGCCGGCCCCGCCGGCATCTACGCCGCCGACGCGCTGATGAAATCAGACACCGCCGCCGACCGCGGCGTTTCGATCGACCTCTTCGAACGCATGCCGGCACCCTTCGGCCTGATCCGCTACGGCGTCGCGCCCGACCACCCGCGCATCAAGGGCATCGTCACCGCCCTGCACAAGGTGCTCGACAAGGACCAGGTCCGCCTGCTCGGCAACATCGACTACGGCACCGACATCACCCTCGACGACCTGCGCCGCTTCTACGACGCCGTCATCTTCTCGACCGGCGCCAACGCGGACCGCGCGCTGGACATCCCGGGCATCGACCTCGAGGGCAGCCACGGCGCCGCCGACTTCGTGTCCTGGTACGACGGCCACCCCGACGTCCCCCGCGAGTGGCCCCTCGACGCCGAGAAGGTCGCCGTCCTCGGCGTCGGCAACGTCGCCCTCGACGTGGCCCGGGTGCTGGCCAAGACCGGTGACGAGCTGCTGCCGACCGAGATCCCGGCCAACGTCTACGAGGGCCTGAAGAACAACAAGGCCGTCGAGGTGCACGTCTTCGGGCGCCGCGGCCCGGCCCAGGCCAAGTTCACCCCGCTGGAGCTGCGCGAGCTCGACCACTCGCCGACCATCGAGGTCATCGTCGACCCCGAGGACATCGACTACGACGAGGGCTCCGAGGCCGCCCGTCGCGGTTCCAAGCAGGTCGACATGGTCGCGAACACGCTCCAGGACTGGGCGATCCGCGACGTGGGCAACCGCCCGCACAAGCTGTTCCTGCACTTCTTCGAGTCGCCCACCGAGGTCCTCGGCGAGGACGGCAAGGTCGTCGGACTGCGCACCGAGCGCACCGCACTCGACGGCACCGGCAACGTCAAGGGCACCGGCAAGTTCAACGACTGGGACGTGACGGCCGTCTACCGCGCCGTCGGCTACCTCTCGCAGAACATCGCCAAGCTGCCGTTCGACGAGCAGGCCGGCGTCATCCCCAACGAGGCCGGACGCGTCACCGCCGAGGACGGCTCGCAGCTGCCCGGCACCTACGTCACGGGGTGGATCAAGCGCGGCCCCGTCGGCCTCATCGGCCACACCAAGGGCGACGCCAACGAGACCGTCGCGAACCTCCTCGCGGACGCGCCCGGTTTCGCAGGCGCCACCGAGCCCGACGAGGACGCCGTGGTGAAGTTCCTCGACGAGAAGCAGGTCCCGTACACCACGTGGGACGGCTGGTACCGCCTCGACGCGCACGAGCGTTCCCTCGGCGAGCCCGAGGGCCGCGAGCGCATCAAGGTCGTCGAGCGCGAGGACATGCTGCGCGCCTCGAAGCAGTAGCCGAAGCCCGTTCGAACCACCGCGGCGCCCGACCCACCGGTCGGGCGCCGCGGTGCGTCACGCCCGAGGTGGCACACTTCGGAGCGTGTTTGACGCGCATGTGCACATCCTCGACCCCCGGTTCCCGCTGGTCGAGAACAACGGCTACCTCCCCGAGCACTACACGATCGCCGACTACCGGGCCCGGGTCGACGGTTTCGGGGTGGACGGCGGCGCGGTGGTGACGGCGTCGTACCAGGGCACCGACCAGGCCTACCTGTTCGCCGCGCTGCAGGAGCTGGGCCCCGGCTGGGTCGGCGTGTGCCAACTGGACGCGGACGCCACCGACGAGGACATCCTGGCGCTCGACCGCGCCGGTGTCCGTGCGTTGCGGTTCAACCTGCGGCGCAGCGCGACCGACATGCAGCGGCTGACCACCCAGGCCCTGCGCGCCTGGGACCTGGTCGGCTGGCACGCCGAGTTCTACGTCGACGCCTCGCTGCTGCTCTCGCTCGAGCCGGTGTTCAAGAAGCTGCCCGCGGTGAGCATCGACCACCTCGGCATGTCCACCCGCGGCCTGCCCTACCTGCTGAACCTGGTGGAACGCGGCGCGAAGGTCAAGGCCACCGGCTTCGGCCGCGCCACCATCGACGACGTCGGCGACGCCCTGCGTCGGGTGCACGCCGTCAACCCGGAGGCGCTGATGTTCGGCACCGACCTGCCCGGGACCCGGGCCCGTCGGGCCTTCGAGGCCGCCGACCTGGACCTGATCGCCGATGCCGTCGGCGACGACCTCGACGCCGTCCTCGGCGGCAACGCCCGCGCCTTCTACCGCATCACCCCGCCCCGCCCCACCGAATGAACGGAAGCGTTCATTCGATGTAATCGAATGAACGTGCCGTTCACTCGGGCGCTTTCGCGTTCACTCGGGCGCGCTCGGGTCCGCTCGGCCGAGCTCGCGTCCACGCCGCGGCCGCGGCCGCGGAGCCGGTCAGGCGAACAGGACCGCGCCGAACCAGATGCCGGCCGCGATCAGCGCGCCGAGCAACTCCACCAGGATCGACAGGCCGACGGCCTTGGTCGCGTGCACCGTCGCCCGCCAGGCGTCGGCGTGGGTACGCCGCCGGGCCGCCTCGGCCAGGTAGGTGCCCAGCAGGAAGCCGATCAGCAGCCCGATCACCGGCACCACGAAGAACCCGACGATGCCCAGCAGCCCGCCGACCATCAGCGACCGGTTGGGTACCCCGGCGTCCCGCATCCGGCGGCCCGGCCAGGTGTACTTGACGACGCCCGAGACCACGAGCAGGACCGTCGCGACGGCGAACACCGCCCACGCCGTGCCGGTGCCCGTCAGGACCGCCCACACCGCGATCGCACCGAAGATCAACAGCGCCCCCGGCAGGATCGGCAGGACAATCCCGACCAGTCCCACCACGATCGCCAACCCGACCAGGACCTGCGCACCCGTGCTCACCGGCGCCACTCTGCCAGACCGCCGTCGGGCGACAGTCCGGAAGGATCGGCCCCGCAATCCGGGGCCGATCCTTCCGAACCCGCCGACCCGACCGTGACCCGGAGCACATCGGACGGGATGAGCGAGTTAACGTCTGTTCGAGAAGTTCCACCGCAGATCGAGGAGAACCGTGTCCGCTGAAAACGTGTCAGCCAAGGGCCCGCTCGCGGGTGTCCGAGTCGTCGAACTTGCCGGGATCGGCCCCGGCCCGCATGCCGCACTGCTGCTCGCCGACCTCGGTGCCGACGTGATCCGGGTGCAGCGCGCCGGCATGATCCCCGGCCCGGACCAGCGGCACGACCAGACCCAGCGCGGCCGCCGCATCGTCGAGGCGGACCTCAAGGATCCCGCCGACATCGAGAAGGTACTCACGCTGATCGAGCGCGCCGACGTGCTCATCGAGGGCTTCCGCCCCGGCGTCACCGAGCGGATGGGACTCGGCCCCGACGCGGCGCTCGCCCGCAACCCCCGGCTGGTCTACGGCCGGATGACCGGTTGGGGCCAGGACGGCCCGCTCGCACAGGTCGCCGGCCACGACATCAACTACATCTCGCTGACCGGCGTGCTGCACGCGATCGGCCGTCAGGGCGAGCGCCCCGTCCCGCCGCTGAACCTGGTCGGCGACTTCGGTGGCGGATCGATGTTCCTGATCTTCGGCATCCTCGCCGCGCTGATCGAGCGGCAGACCTCCGGCCAGGGCCAGGTCGTCGACGCCGCGATGGTCGACGGCACCGTCGCCCTCTCGCACATGATGTGGAGCTTCCGCGGCCAGGGCTTCTGGTCGGACGAGCGCGGGGTGAACATGCTCGACACCGGCGCGCCGTACTACGACACCTACGAGACCGCGGACGGCAAGTACATGGCCGTCGGCGCCATCGAGCGCCAGTTCTACGCGGTGCTGCTCGAGGGTCTCGAGCTCGATCCCGCGGACCTGCCCGGACAGAACGACGCGAAGGCGTGGCCCGTGCTGCGCAAGCTCTTCACCGAGCGCTTCCTGTCCAAGACCCGCGACGAGTGGGCCGCGATCTTCGACGGCACCGACGCCTGCGTCACCCCGGTGCTCACGTTCGCCGAGGCCCCGGACAACCCGCACATCGCTGCTCGCGGGTCGCTGGTGGAGCTGGACAAGGTCGTCCAGCACCGGCCCGCGCCGCGGTTCTCCCGCTCCGAGCCGGACCTGCCGACGCCGCCTGCCGTCGAGGCGACCGACATCGACACGGTCTGGAGCTGAGCCGCAGCACCGCCGCTCACGCCTGACGCTCGGCTGGGACATCCCAGCCGAGCGTTCTGCTGTCCGGGGAAGGCCTCACACCACCATGGCCGGGCGCACCCGTTCCACGCCGCCGTCCAGCGCCCGGTACGCGGCGGCGACGCCCCGCACCCCGGCCCGCAGGGACTCCTCGTCGAGTGCGTAGGGCAGTCGCACGTAGCGTTCGAAGGCGCCCTCGACGCCGAATCGGGGTCCCGCGGCGAGCAGCACGCCGTGGTACGGCGCGGTCGCGGCCAGCGCCGTCGACATCGGGGCGGGCAGCTGGAACCACAGCGCCATCCCACCGCTGCCGACCTGGCACCGCCACTGCGGCAGCTCCTCCGCCACCGCCTCGAGCAGGGCGCCCCGCCGCCTGCGCAGCTGCTCGCGACGCTGCGGCAGCACCAGCTCGGCCCCCTCGATCAGCGGCACCGTGGCCAACTGCTCGAGCACCGCGGTGCCGAGATCCTGCGCGGACCGGGTCGCGACCAGGGCCCCGATCATCGACGCCTCGGCCCGGATCCAGCCGATCCGCAGCCCCGGCCAGAACGACTTGGACGCCGAGCCGACGGTGATCACCTGCGCACGTCCGGGACCCCGCGCAAACGAGGCCACCGGCGCAGGCGCATCCAGGTCGAGGCCCAGGTCCGTCATCGTCTCGTCGATGATCAGCGTCATCGACGTCTCGCGCGCGATCTCGACCAGCGCCGCCCGGCCCGGCTCGTCGAGGCAGAAACCGGTCGGGTTGTGGAAGTCCGGTACCAGGTAGGCCAGCCTGGCCGCGGTTTGCCTTGCGCTGCTACGGATTCCGTCGAGATCCCAGCCCTGCTCAGCCAGCCGGAGCGGCACCGGCACCGGCCGGGCTCCCGCGCGTCTGATCGCCTCGATGGCATTGGTGTAGGTCGGGTGGTCGATCAGCACCCGCTCGCCGGGCGCCGTGAGCAGGCCGAGGAGCAGAACCAGCGCCTGCTGCGCGCCGGAGGTGATCATGATCTGATCGGGCTCGGTGGGCAGCCCGCGCCGGCAGTAGCGGTCGGCGATCGCCCTGCGGAGCACCTCGACGCCGGCCGGTTCCATCCCGTGACCGGCCAGGTGCGCCGGCAGTTCCTCGAGGGCCGATGCGAACGCGGCCTGCACCTGTGGGACGGCCGCGGACATGGCCGCACAGGTCAGGTCCACCGGTGGCGCCGAGCCCTCCTCGCCGGCGGGCACCGCGTGCAGCGACGTCGCGGCCCGCGCTCCACCGGACCGGCCCGCCCCGCCGACGACGGCCGGCAGCGCGACGGTGCTGCGCGAGCCCTGCCGGCTCTGCAGATACCCCTCCTCACGCAGGACGGTGTAGGCCGAGGTGATGGTGGTCCGGCTCAGCTCGAGGACCGCCGCCAGGTCCCGCTCGCTGGGCAGCGCGACGCCGATCGGAATCCGGCCGTCGAGGACCAGGAGCCGGACACTGTCCGCGAGCGCCCGGTACGCGGGCACGCCCAGCCGGCGACGGCCGCCCCGGTCGTCGCCGGCCCCGTCCGCGTCCCCCGGTCCGCCGCCGGGCCCGTCGTCGCCCTGCCACTTGCCGAGGTCGCGGGCCAGGGTGGTTGCGCCGAGCACTCTCACTGCCATAGAGGCCAGTATCGAGCGAATGGCCCTTGATTTCAATGCCAGTGCCCGGCGATCCACGGAAACCCCCTCGTGGCGATCTCGCGACAACCACCCGGACAATCGAAGGGTCCAGATCCGCCTAACTGGATATTTTCAATAAGTCCAGTTGGCCGGAGGATGGGCACATGATCCCCGCGCTGACCATCCTCGCCCTCACCCTCGGCGCCGCCCTGCTCTACGTCGCCGCACGCCGCTCGAACGGCAGCCGGATCTTCCGGCTCGAACAGTTCCGTCCAGCTGCACCGCTGGTCGGAACGCTTCCGGAGGAACGTGACGCCACCCGAGCCCGCCACGACCTCGATGCCGTCCGGACTCGGCAGGACATCGAGTTCCTGAACAAGTCCGCCCCGCACCACTAGCGCCGACCACGACATCGAGGAGTCCAGTTTGTCTCAACTGGACTGCAAAGATCTCTCGACGTCGTACCCCTGACGCATACTGGGGTCGTGCCCGACGTCCGATACACCCTCTTCGACACCGCGATCGGCCGGTGCGCACTGGCCTGGGGCGATCGCGGCGTCATCGGGGTCCAGTTGCCGGAGGGCAGCGACGACGCCACCCGTGACCGGATCCGGGCCGCGTGCCCGGCCGCGGTCGAGTCGGCGCCGGACGCCGCCGGAGGGCGGGCCGTCGAGGCCGTCACCGAGTTGCTGGAATGCGGCCGGGCCCCCGACGCAGCGGTGCCGCTCGACCTGAGCGAGGTACCCGAGTTCGATGCCCGGGTGTACGCCGTCACCAGGACGATCACGGCCGGATCCACCCTCACCTACGGGCAGGTGGCCGACCTGCTCGGTAGTCCCGGTGCCGCGCAGGCAGTCGGACAGGCGTTGGGGCGCAACCCGATTCCGCTGCTGGTGCCGTGCCACCGGGTGCTTGCCGCCGGCGGCAGGGTCGGCGGGTTCTCCGCCCACGGCGGCGCCGTCACCAAGCGCGTGCTGCTGGCCATCGAGCGCGCGCCTGGCTTCGACGAGCCGACGCTCTTCTAGGGCGTGTCACCCCATCCCGGTTTCGGAACTGGGAGACACGCCCCAGCTTGCCGCGGCTGCGCGGCTAGGGCGCGCCCTCAGGCCGGGGTGCCGTACATCAGCAGACCGTCCTTGGTGCACTCCGGGAAGTTGTTCTCCCGCGGACGGCAGTCCCAACCACGAACCGACGCCGGCGTACCGGGTGCACCGGGCGTGGCGATGAAGCCTTCCATCACGTTGAAGGCCTCGCCGCAGCCGACGCGTCCGGCGGGAGTGCTCACCGCGACCAGGTTGAACGAGGTAGCGCCGATCGAGAACTGACCGCAGGTGGCGTCCTCGGGCTGCGGTGCGCCGCCGTTGCCTGCCCCGGGAAAGTACGGTCCGACGCCCGGCTTGTCCGGCACGATCAGCACCTGGCCCGGGTAGATGACGGTGTCGACGGCGGTGAAGCCGTTGAGCCGCAGGATCTCACCGAGGTCGCCGCCGAACCGCAGGGCCACGTCGGACAGGCCGTCGCCCGGCTGCACGGTGTACGTCGTGGTGCCCGGCGTCGGGGCCGGGTTGACGGGATCAGGTCCGGGCCTGCCGGACACGTCGAGCACCTGGCCGGGCTGGATCACCGAGTCGACGGTCAGTCCGTTGGCCTGGAGCAGCGCGCCGAGCGGGATGCCGTGCCGCGCGGCAATGCCGGACAGCGTGTCCCCCGGCGCGACCGTGTAGCTCCCGGCATTGGACGGCGGCGTGGTCGGCGGCGCACTCGTCTCGGGTGCGCTGGTGACGGGCGTCGTGGTCTCGGGCGTCGTGGTCTCGGGTGCGGAGGTCGTGGACGTCACCGATGCCGCGACCGACGAGGTCACCGGGGCCGTCACCGACTCGGAGTCATCGGAACTCGACGAGCAACCGGCCAAGGCCAGCATTACCGACAGGGCACCGACACCGGCCGTAAGTTTGCGCATTCCGCGACCGTAGTACCCGTGTGGCCGGGCACCGACCGCGAAACGCCGGACGCCGAAGTGCTCTCGCACACGCCCCGCGGGCGTAACAGGTAGTGGACTACCCGCGACCGCGGACGGGTCCGGAACCAGGATTGAGGAACTGCGGAACCGCACCTGTCCCAGAAATGCCGGGGAGCCTGTTGATGATCTCTTCTGTCCTGTTCCAGGGCGACGTCGTGCTGACCGCCATCGCCGGCGGACGCGACCGCATGTCGAGTGCGCGTAACGCGTCGGGGGACGCGGTCGGCAAGCTGCAGACGGCGCTGCGCAACTGGGATCCGCACTGCCTGCCCGCGCCGAATGCGGCACCGACCTACTGCGCGCACACCGCCGCGGCCGTCCGCCGGTTCAAGGTCACGATGCTCGGCGAGCCGGAGGCCAGCGCGACGGACGTGACGGGACCGGAGATCGTCCTGCACCTGGACCGCCTGCAGGCGACGGCGGAGGGCCGAACGACGGGCCCACTGCCACGGATCCGCCGCAACGTGTGGCGGCTGAGCCACGACGCGGCCTGGGACCCGACGCTGCTGGCCTACGCCCGGGCGGTGCGGACCATGCAGTCGCGACCGCCGCACGACCCCACCAGTTGGGCCTTCCAGGCCGGGCTACGGTCCCGCTACGCCGACGCCACCGCCGCGGACCGCGGCCGCGGCAACTGGCTCTTCCTGCCCTGGCACCGGATGCACCTGCACTACTTCGAGGCGATCGTCCGGGACGCGGTCGCCGCCGACGGCGGGCCGGCCGACTTCGCCCTGCCGTACTGGAACTACGGCAACCCGGCACCGCAGAACACGCTGCCGCACCCGTTCCGCGACCCGAGGCTGCTGCTGCCCGGCGGCGCCCCGAACCCCCTGGCGCTGCCGGCACCGCTGCGCAGCGCCGAGGTCATGGCGGGCGCGCCGCTGAGCCTGGGCATCACCTCCACCTCCACCGCCATGTGGCGGCCGTCGTTCTCCGATCCGACCGGCACCGGGTTCTCGGGGCAGCTCGAGAACGCCCCGCACGGC
The DNA here is from genome assembly GCF_042654025.1 of Rhodococcus kronopolitis. NCBI lineage: Bacteria > Bacillati > Actinomycetota > Actinomycetes > Mycobacteriales > Nocardiaceae > Rhodococcus > Rhodococcus kronopolitis. Next base: position 108,711 of record NZ_JBHSFO010000008.1, read on the forward strand.
TGCGTGCAGGTCGCGGTCGGCGGCGACCGCGCGGGCTCGCTGATGTCCAGCTCGGCCCGGTGCGCGCTGGACCCGGTCTACTGGCTGCACCACGCGAACCTGGACCGGCTGTGGGTGCAGTGGCTCGAGCGGCACGCCAACCCGACGGACGAGTTCTGGCTGGGCACCGAGTTCGAGTTCTACGACGCGGCGGGCGCACCGGTCCGGTGCCGGGTCGCGGACGTCCTCGACCACGTGGACCAGCTCGACTACCGGTACGACGACCAGCCGCAGCCGTCGGCTCCGTCACCGCGGCCGGTGCCCGTCACGCCGACGCCGGTGCTCGCCGCCGCGACCGGTCCGGTCGAGGTGACCGCGCGGGTCACCACGCGTCTCGTCGTCGCCGAGTCGGACCGAGCGGCGGTGGCTCACGCCCCCGAGGCGGCGGCGGCGGCGGGCTTCGGCGCGGTGCTGCTCACCGTCGACGAGCTTGCCGCCGAGTGCCCGCCCGGCGTCGTCTACCGGGTGTACCTCAACGTCCCGGACCCGACGGCCGACGCCCTCCCCGACCATCACCTGGCCGGCACCTTCGCCGCGTTCGGGCTCGACGCCCAGCCGGCCCCGGGGATGTCCGCCGGCGGCGTCGGGGTCACCTTCGACGTCACCGCGCTGGTCCAGGCGCTCGCGGCGGCGGGGGCGTGGGACCCGCAGCCTCTCGCCGTCACCGTCCAGGCGGTGTTGCCGACTACCGGGACGCAGGCGCGGATCGCGGAGTGCGGGCGGCCGACCGCGACCGCGCAGCCGCTGCAGATCGGACGGCTCGCCCTGTTCGTCTGCTGACGCCGCCTGCCCGCACCGACGACCGGAATCGGTCTCGGAAACGACTCTGCCCCGCATCTCGCGATGCGGGGCAGGCTCGTGCACCGGGTGCTCGGTCCGGAAATGTCAGCGCAGGATGTCCCGGCGGACGATGGTCTCGTCGCGGCCCGGCCCGACGCCGATGCACGACATGTACGCGCCGGAGAGCTCCTCGAGCCGCAGCACGTACGCCTGCGCGTTGGCCGGCAGCTCCTCGAAGGTGCGGGCGCCCGAGATGTCCTCGGACCAGCCGGGCATCTCCTCGTAGATCGGCTTGGCGTGGTGCACGCCGGTCTGCGTCATCGGCATCTCCTCGACCCGCTCGCCGTCCACGTCGTAGGCGACGCAGATCGGGATGGTCTCGAGGCTGGAGAGCACGTCCAGCTTGGTGAGGAAGTAGTCGGTGATGCCGTTGACGCGCGTGGCGTAGCGGGCGATCACGGCGTCGAACCAGCCGGTGCGACGGCCGCGGCCGGTGGTCACGCCCACCTCGCCGCCCTTGTCCGCCAGGTACTCGCCGAACTCGTCGAACAGCTCGGTGGGGAACGGGCCGGAGCCGACGCGGGTGGTGTACGCCTTGAGGATGCCCAGCACCGTGGTGATCTTGGTGGGACCGATGCCCGAACCCACCGCGGCGCCGCCGGAGGTGGGGTTCGACGAGGTGACGTACGGGTAGGTGCCGTGGTCGACGTCGAGCAGCGTGCCCTGCGAGCCCTCCAGCAGAACCGTCTCGCCGACCTCGAGGGCCTGGTTCAGCCGCAGCCGGGTGTCGGCGATGCGGTGCTTGAAGCCCTCCGCCTGCTCGAGCACCTCGTCGACGACCTGACGGGCGTCGAGGGCCTTGCGGTTGTAGATCTTGACCAGCACCTGGTTCTTGAACTCCAGGGCCGCCTCGACCTTCTGGGTGAGGATCTTCTCGTCCAGGACGTCGGCGACTCGAACCCCGACACGGGCGAGCTTGTCCTGGTAGCACGGGCCGATGCCACGGCCGGTGGTGCCGATCTTCTTGGCGCCGAGGAAGCGCTCGGTGACCTTGTCGATGGCCACGTGGTACGGCATGATCAGGTGCGCATCGGCGCTGATCAGCAGGCCTGTGGTGTCCACCCCGCGGGCCTCGAGCCCGGCCAGTTCGGTCAGCAGCACACCCGGGTCGACGACGACTCCGTTGCCGATGACGTTCGTGACTCCGGGCGTGAGGATGCCCGACGGGATCAGGTGCAGCGCGAACTTCTCACCGTTCGGCAGCACCACGGTGTGACCGGCGTTGTTGCCGCCCTGGTAGCGAACCACCCATTGCAGGCGGCCGCCCAGCAGGTCGGTGGCTTTGCCCTTGCCCTCGTCGCCCCACTGGGCTCCGATCAGGACGATTGCCGGCATGACGTCTCCTACGGTTGACGGGCTTCTGCACATCTCAGCGCAGAGGCCAGCCGTCCGTGGACAGTGGCCGAAAGGAAAGTTTAGTCCAGAGTCTTCTGGACGCTCAGTCCAGTACGTTGACGCGACCGCTGGCGCCGCCCCAGCCGGTGGCTGCCCGCACCTGACGGGCCCAGCGAACACCGCGTCCGGGACGCCCGTTGGTGTGCGCCCAGGGCGCCGGGCTCACCTGGACCTCGAGTCCCGACGCCCCGACGGCAGACCGGATCACGCAGGTCGGCGGGGCCCACACCGCGCCGTCTGCCTGGACGTAGATCGAGCGGTCGGCGTCACCGCCGATCAGGAAGTTCAGGCAACCACTCATCCGGAACTGACCAGAGTCGTGGGGGCCGACGCGATCTGGAGGGTCGGTCCGGGCCGGGCCGGGCGGCGACTGGGTGACGGAATCGAGGAGCAGTTCCTCGTTGGTCGAGTTGACCATCGTGAGCGTCACCGTTGTCATCGCAACTCACCTCGGACTCATCCGTGCCACGAATGTCTCCCGCCTGCCCTCCAGCATGCCACCGTAAGGACCGCGCCGACACCAGTAGTCGGCTACTCGCCTTCCATCCGGACCGCGGCCGCCAGTGCGGTCCGATCCGGCACGTCGAGTTTGGTGCAGGAGCGGTAGATGTGGCCCTCCACGGTGCGCACCGAGACCACCAACCGGTCCGCGATCTCCTTGTTGGACAGCCCCCGCGCCACCATCGACGCGACCTCGAGTTCCCGACCGGTCAGCGGGAGCGGATTCGACACCGCGGTCAGCGCCGGAGTGGACGCGCCCGCGCAGCGCTGGGCCAGTCGCTTGGCCGCGGCCGCGGCCGCCAGTTCGGCCCGCCGGTTGCCTGCCGCGCCGTGCACCGTCGCGGCCTGCGCGGCCGCGTCCGCCGCCACCAGCAGCGCGCCCACCGACTCGAGCTTCCCGGCGAGCACGTCGAGCCGGTCCCCGTCGCGGTCGGCCAGCGCCCGGGCGTGCACGGCGGCAGCGCCGAACAGCGTGCCGGCAACCTGCGCCGCGAGCTGCTCGAGCCGGTCGGCGACGCCGCCGTCGCCGAACCGGACCGCCAGGTACAGGCACAGCATCTCCTGAGCACGCAGGTCCGACTTGGCCGCCGCCCGCGCCCCGGCCAGGGCGTGTGCCACCGCACGGGAGCGGTCGGCCTCCGCGGCCGCCACCCACGCCCGCGTCATCTCGAGGTCGGAACGGAACAGCTCGGTGTTGACGCCGAAGAGCCGTTCGGCTCGGACCAGCGCCTCCCGCGCCGCCTCGGCCCGACCGGCGACCGCCAGCGTCTGGCACAGGAACGCCGCCGACAGGAAGGCCCACGAGTACCCGGTCCCCTCCAGCACCGCCGCGGCCTGCCGGAACTCCGACTCCGCCGCCGCCAGATCGCCCCGCAGGTAGTGCACCCGCCCGAGCAGCACGCCGCCCAGCGAGCGGCCCGGCTGCTGCAGTTCCGCAAAGTCGACGTACTCGCGGGCCGTCGTCTCGGCGGCCTCCAGGTCACCGCGCATGCTGTGCGTGTACACCTGTCCGAGCCCGATCGTGAAGCGCAGGTTCCCGGTCTCCGACTCCGCGGACGCCGCCAGGCCCTGCTCCGCGAACGGCCGGACCTCGTCGAACCGACCCATGTACGCGGCGGCGAGCGCGCCGCTGGCCCCCGTCCAGGCCTTCGCCAGCGGCAGCGCCTCCGGCGCGCCACCGGTCTCGTAGATCCTGGGCAGCGCCCAGGCGGTCTGCGCGCGGTACACCGCGAACATGGCCTCCAACGCATCCACCAGATTGAGCGCGGCGGGTTGGGTCAGTCGCGCGCGCGTCGACTTCATCACCGCCGCCGCGTCGTCGGGCCGGCTGAGCATCCAGAACAGGTTCGCCGCCCGGGGCATGCACCACAGCAGCAACTCGAACTCGTCGAGGTGCGTGGTGTCGATCGGGCCGAGTACCGCCTCGGCCTCGGCGCCCCGGCCCTGCCAGGCGAGGGTGTTCGCCAACGGCAGCGCGGCCGCGAACCCGGCACCCATCGCCATCGCGCCGCGCGCCAGCCGCTCCCCCAGCACCAGCTCACCGAGCACGAGGGCGTCGCGCGCGGCGGAGATCAGCAGCTCGGGCTCCGGGGGTGAGTCGCTGTCGAGTGCCAACGCCGCCAACCTGATTCGGTCACTCACGTTGGCAGGCGGCTGCGCGGCGATCTGCCGGGCCAGCTCACCACGCAGCCGACGGGCGGCCAGGACGCCGGTGCCGGCGCGCACCACCTCGCCGTACAGCGGGTGCGCGATCTTGACCGTCAGCCCGGTGTCGTCGCGCAGGCGCACCCGGATCAGCCCCGCGTTCTCGGCCGCCTCCACCGACTCCGGATCGCTCAGGGTGGTGAGCACCTCCAGCGACAGCGGTTCCTGGAAGGCCAACAGTTCCAACACATGTCGCAGCGCAGGATCGAGCAGTTCGATACGGGACTCGATCAGCGCGCTGAGGTGCTGGTTGACGACGGTCTCCCCGCGCAACTGCCACACCCCGGCAACCTGACGCAGCCGCTCGGCCTCGACCGCGCCGCCCACCAGGTGACGCAGGAACAGCGGGTTGCCCTCGGACATCGTGTAGATCCGCGCGATGCTCGACTCCTCGACCGGGCCGTCGAGCGCCGACTCCACCAGTTTCCGGGTCTCGTCGAGGGTGAACGGCGCCAACTCCACGTGGGTCAGCAGTCCGTCCTTCCACAGCGCGGTGACCGCGTCCGGCACGGGCTCACCGGTGCGGACGGTAACCACGAGTGGGGCAACACGGTTGACCGCCAACTGGTGCACGAAGGTGGCCGACAGCTTGTCGAGCAGGTGCGCGTCGTCGACTCCGATCACGATGTCGGGGCCGAGCTCGGCCAGGCGCACCCGGGCAGCGCGGAGCACCGACGCCGGATCCCTCGGGGTGTCGATCTCCACCACGTGCGCGAACGCGCCGAGCGGGACGCTACGCGCGGATTCGGTTCCGGCCGTCCACCTGCTCTGTGGGGCGAACGCCCCGACCGCGCGGCGGGCCAGCGTGGTCTTGCCCACCCCGGCCGCACCGGTCAGCACGGCGCCCCACGGACCACGACGGCCCCGCAGCGCCGACAACACCGTGCGCAGCTGGGCATCCCGGTTCATCGTGGACCATGCGACGACCATTGATCGAGCCTAGAACCTGGTGCGGCGTAACGCGACCCGATCCGGCGCCGCAGACGCCCCGCGCGGCAGGGCGCCGACGTGCCGCGGCCGCGCCGCGGCTCACTCTGCGACCAGTGCGAACCCGGCCCGGCACCCTTCGTCGTCGGCCGCCGGGACCAGACCCGCGACCACCACACCGACCCCGGCCCGAACCTCCCCCTCGGCCCGGTACCCGCTGTCGGTGGGATGCGGGTGCAGGGTCTTGGTTCCGCCCGTCAGCGAGTCCATGTTGAACCAGATGACCCGGACCGGCCCGTGCGTGTCCGCGGGCAGGTCGGCGGAGAACTGCACCCGGTCCGGGTGGATCTCGAGCCGTCCGATGTCGGCGTGCACGCTCGTCGCCCCGAGCACCGGCTGAACCTGGAAGGGGTGCTCGTGCAGCAGGGTCGGGGTGGACATCTGGCCGATCCCGAGCGCGAGCAACACCCGGGCCGCGGCCAGTTCGTCGGAGGACTCGACGACACCGTCCCGGCGAAGGTCGGAGACCACCGCGGCGAGGCCGGATCTGCAGAACCTGGTGACGCGGGCGTGGGTACGGGATCTCGGCCGGGCAGGATCGGCGATCTGCGTCTCGGTGATCTGCATCATGCACTCCGATGTCGGTAGCGACTGGATGAGGTGGCGACTACACACCTCTACGCTAGAAGCGTTGCCGCCGGTACACACGCGTAATGCACTACCTACTCCGTTGTCAGGTACCGACCGGCGCCGTCCGACGGATGCCATTTTCGTATCGTCGGAACACACCACCGAGACATCCACACCCAGCGGGAGCCGACCTGTGACCACCCTCGTGCTTGCCTGCGGCGACGCGGCCGTCCCCTCCGCCCTGGCGGCGCTGACCACGGTGACCGCGCCCGCCGTCCCCGGAAAGCCCGACTTCGACGCCCTGCTGCCCCGGCTGGACGACGCAGGCGACACCGCGTCGCGGCTGGTGGTGGTGGGCGGCGACGGAGCGCTGGCCGCGGCGCTGACCCGGCTGATGCGCAGCGATCGCCTGCACGTCGAACTCGCCTTCGTCAGCGCGACCCGCTCGCCCGCCACCCGGCTGTACCGGCTGCCGGTCGGCGACCGCGCGGCCGCACTCGCCTGCACCGGCAGCGCGAGGCCGCTGCCACTGATCCGCGACGATGCCGGCAGTGCCCTGGTCGGCGAGGCCACCGTGACCGGGCCCGAGGGCGCGGAACTCGTCGGCGAGGCGTACGTCGACTCCGTCCGCCTGTTCTCCGGATCCACCCCGATGCTCCGGATCACCCCCACCCTCGAGCTGCCGGGGCTGCGTGCCGCCGTCCCCCGCCGCTGGGCACTGAGCCCGACCCGGTGGTTGCCGGGCCGGGCGATCCAACTCGGCGCGATGGGCGCGGTGGTCACCCGGGACTCGGTGACCACCCCGCGGGCGCTGAAGCGGTCGAGCTTCTACCGCGACACCCGTGAGTGGTTGCTGGTTCGGCGGTGACCGACAGGCACCGGGCAATACTGGACCCATGACCTTCCCCGACGCCTCGATCAGACGGGCCTCGATCCGCCCGAGCCCGGTGTTCCTCGGCGTCCTTGCGCTCGCCGCGGCCGGCGGGGTGGTGGCCTGGCAGGCCGAACCGCGGTCGACGACGGCGCATGTCGGGGTGTTCCTGCTCGTGGTTGCCGGCTGGGTGGTCACCGTGTGCCTGCACGAGTTCGGGCACGCGTACACCGCGTGGCGGTACGGCGACCACGAGGTGGCCGCCCGCGGCTACCTGACCCTCAACCCCCTCAAGTACAGCCACCCGCTGCTCTCCATCGGGCTTCCGGTCCTGTTCATCGCGCTCGGTGGCATCGGGCTGCCCGGCGGTGCGGTGTACCTACGCACCGACCTGATGTCGGCGAGCGCGGCGCGGCGGATCTCGCTGGCCGGCCCGGCGGTGAACGCAGTCGCGGCGGCGGTGCTGCTCCTGGTGATCCGGATCTTCGGGGACGCCGGCAGCCAGCCGGTGTTCTGGTACGGGCTCAGTTTCCTGGCATTCCTCCAGGTGATGGCGACGGTGCTGAACCTGCTTCCGGTACCCGGCCTCGACGGCTATGCGGCCCTCGAGCCCTCGCTGTCCCCGCGGGTCCGCCGCTCGCTCGACCAGTTCAAGGGACTGGGCCTGATGTTCCTGGTGGCGCTGCTGTTCGTGCCCGCGATCAACGTCGCGTTCTTCGACACGATCTACTGGCTCTTCGGCCTGTCCGGGATACCCGAGTCGTGGCCGCAGTACGGCAACTACCTGATGCGCTTCTGGCTGTAGGCGACGGCGGTGGTCAGACCACGTGCAGCCGCACCCTGGGCTCGATACGCAGGTCACCGATCTCGGTCGACGGATCGGCCTCGAGCATCCGCGCGAACAGTCGGGTGAACTGCCGGTGGTGCCTGACCAGCTCCGCCCCGTCGTAGCGGTTCGGGTTGGCAGTGAACGCCACTCGGACGCTGCCGTCCGGTCGTTCGGCCAGCTCCACCCGAAGGTCCTCGACGGCCGAGGTGGACATCTCACGAAGCTCGACCTGCTGGCCGTGCAGTCGAAGCACCCTGGTCGCCAGGGCGACCCGGAGAACGGGGCCGACCGGCCGGCTGGCGCGGTCCGGCGCGAACCGGAACCGCTGATGCTGCACGGCCCCGACCAGTGCCTGGTGGGTGTCGACGATGAGTTCGGCGACCGTGGCACCCGCTGCCACGTGCAGCCGCAGCGGGACGGCATTCTCGAGGGCGCCCCCCGAGTACCGCAGGCCCGCGCTCATCCTGGCCGGCAGCGGAAGGTCGAGCACCACGTCCGAGCGGCCGGTCACGCGTGCGAGGTAGGCCGCCAGCGCCGACGCGGCGAGCGCCGCGGCCCCCGTCCCGTACCGTCGCTCGGCGTCGACCAGCAGGCCTGCCATTCCGGGCCGCTCGGCGTGGACGTACCGGTCGTCGCCGGTCCGTACCGGGTCCGAGGCCGGGCCGGATTCGGCAGCCTGCGCGGCGTCGGCGAGGCTGGTGCCTGCCGGGGCTCCGGCCAGCCGCTCGGACCAGTAGGCGGCGTCCGCGGTCCGGCGGGCGGACGCCTCGTAGTCGCGTTCGAGGTCCGCGATCGCCGCCGGACCGAGGGCACGGTCCGGGCGGGCCTGCGTGCCGGTCACCGCGGCGTCGTACAGTTCGGCGGCCCGGGCGAGCAGCGTCACCGCGCCGAAGCCGTCCAGGATCGTCGGGTGGAACCGGCTGAACCACAGGTACCGGGTGTCGTCGACGCGGAGCACCGCGATCCGGGCGAGCTGCGGGTCCGGCGTGTCCAGTTCGGCGCGCATCCAAGCCTCGGCCGCCGCCCGCGGGGCCGGCTCGCCGCGCAGGTCGAGATAGTCGGGGTCCGCGTCGAGCGTCGGATCGAGCACCTGGTGCGGCGTCCCGTCGACTGTCACCAGCCTGAGCAGTCCGGACCCGAGTTCGGCGGCGGCGAGTCGACTGGCCTCGCGCAGCCGGGCCACGTCGAGTTCGCCGGCGCCCAATGCATCGCCGTTCGTCTCGTCGCGGCTCAGTTCCACACAGTGCGCCACCCACATCGGCAGGTCCGGCCGACCTGCCTGTTCCCGCCAGAGCTGCGCCTGGACCGAGGAGAGCGGGACGGCCTCCGCCGTGAGCACCTCACGGCGGACTTCGCCGACGACGGTCGCCTGTCCTTCGACCACGTGGGCAACGTCCGCCCGAGCGGCCCTTCGGCCGCGGCGGAAGATGCTCACTGTGTTCACTCCCGACACGCTATCGGCTGGCGACGACACTCACATGCGTACCGACTACCTGTCTTTTACGGTGCACAAAGTTGTTTCCTTACAGTGCACGGACTTTCCCCAGGACAGGAGCGGTGTCGGTGGCCCCGTGCACACTGTCGTCCACCAGCTCGAAATGTCCGTCACCACGAGAGGAGAAGGCGCTTTTCGTCTCCCGTGTCCGCACGGAAGCGGCGGCGCCGCACCCGCCGATGACCAACTGGAAGCTCTTCGCAGAGCAGGCTCCCGACCTGTCGGCCGCGATCGAGGCCCGGCTCCGAGCCAACAAACACCACGTCCTGGCCACCCTGCGGGCCGACGGCTCACCGCGGGTCAGCGGTACCGAGGTGGAGCTGTTCGGCCCGCTGTTGGTGCTTGGCTCGATGCCGGGCGCCCGAAAGGTGCTCGACCTGCGGCGCGATCCGCGGTACGCCCTGCACAGCAACCCCGGCGACCACACCATGGCGGGCGGTGACGCCAAGATCTCCGGCCGCGCCCGCGAGCTCCTCGACGCCGAGAAGCGGGCGATCCGCGACGCCTACCCGAACGACCCCGGGGACGATGCGGAGATCTTCGCGCTCGACATCGAGGAGGCGGTCCTGACCACGGTCGACGACGACAAGCTGCATGTCGACCTCTGGCGGCCGGGTTCGCCGGTCACCCGCTTCACCAGGTGAGGTCCTGCTGGCAGCGCGAACCCTCGACCCCGGACTCCACCTGCACGGTGGCGTGACCGAGACCGTGCCCGTCGAGGACGACCTTGGCCGACAGGAGAATCCGGCCGGCGTCCGACTCGCTGGTCAGGTGCACCGTCGCCACGTCCATCCCGGTGGTCAGCGTCCACACGTGCAAGTCGTGCACGTCCTGGACCCCGGGCAGGGCCAGCAGGTCGGCGCGGACGGCACCGATGTCGATGTTCGCAGGTGAGGCCTGCGTGAGGATGCGCAGCGCGGCGCCGGCGAGCTTGATCGCGCGGGGCACCACCCACAGCGAGATCAGCACGCCCACGACGATGTCGGCGTACTCCCAGTTGAAGGCCAGCACCGCCGCGCCGGCGAGGAGCACCCCGACGCTGCCGACCGCGTCCGCCAGCACCTCGAGGTACGCGCCCCGCACCGCGAGGCTGTCCTTCGCGTCCGCGCGCAGCATCAGCATCACGACGAGGTTCGCGGCCAGACCCGCGGCCGCGGTGAGCATCAGCGGCAGTCCGGGCACGTCGGGGGCGTCACCGATCCGGCCGATCGCCTCGTACATCACCCAGACCGCGACACCGAGCAGCAGTACCGCGTTGGCCATCGCCGTCAGCACCTCGGCGCGATGCCAGCCGAAGGTCCGTGCGGCAGCCTTCGAGCCCTTGCTCGCCAGCAGCAGCGCCACCAGACCCATCGACATCCCCACCACGTCGGTGAGCATGTGGCCTGCGTCCGCGAGCAGTGCCAGCGAGTCGATCATGACTCCGACGGTGACCTCGAGCAGCAGGAACGCCAGCAGGATCACCAGGGCGAACACCATCCTGCGGATCCGCGAACGCCCCGGCCCGACCGCGGTCGGGCTGGGTCCGTGACTGTGGCCGTGCCCCACTCCCATGATTTCCTCCTTCGCGCGGACCGGCTGTGCCGCCGTCCCGCGACCATAATATGCATACATTCGCATATATCGAAAGATATGGGTCGGCGCGGTCAGATCACAGGTCCGGCCGGTACGCGGGGTTCGCCACCGTCGGCGGCAGGGTGGCGCTCGCCGAGATCCGGGTCAGCCCCGCTACCTGCAGCAGATCGACCAGCAGGGACCGGATCTGCGCGAACACCACGGTCGCGGAGATGCCGGCGTCATGGACCAGCTCCGGCTTGGCCGCCGCCGCCACCGAGCGGAGCACTCGGGCCGCCTCCGCCCGGTCCGGCTGCTGCCCCGGATCGGCCAGCACCGTCCTGCGCAGCACGTCCACCGCGTGCGAGAGTCGCTCGATCACGTCGACCAACCGCGGATCGAGGATCTCGTCGTCTCGAACCAGCGTGAGCGACCGCCGGGCCAGCACCCTGATGTTGCGCATCGCGTTGTCGATCGGGTCCGCGGTGGCACTGAGCCGTTCGAGGCGGGGCCGGGACCGCCAGTACAGCGGCGAGACACGGCTGATCTCCTCGCCGCCGCTGATCTGGGCGCGCAGCGCGTCGATCTCCTGCTGCGTGCTGCGGGCCTTGTTCAGGGCCGTCACGATCGGTTCCGGGTCGTTGGCGACCAGGCCGTCCGCGACCAGGCGCAGCACCTCGGCCGCCGTGCCGAGAATCTCGGCGGCACTCACCCGGGCACGCAACACCGGATGGGTCGGCACGAAGGCCACCACCAGGATCCCCACGAGCCCGCCGATCAGTGCGTCGATCATCCGGTCGGGACCGCCGCCGCGGTCCGGCGGAATGAGGGTCGCCACCAAGACCGCCGAGGTACCGGCCTGCATCGAGATGATCGGGCCGCCGTCCACGAAGATCGCGGTGGACATGGCCAGCGCCACCACCAGCACGATCTGCCAGGCGCCGACCCCGATCTGGGAGATCAGCAGGTCGCCCACGCCGATGCCGACGGCGACACCGGCCACCAGTTCCAGGGACCGGCGCAGGCGCGCCCCGATCGCCACACCGAGTGAGACCACGGCTGCGATCGGGGCAAAGAACGGGTCGGAATGGTGGAACAGGTCGTTGGCAAGCCACCAGGCCAGGCCCGCCGCCAGCGCGCACTGCAGCACCGGGAACGCGGAGGCGCGGAGCCGTGCCCGTGATGCCCGCAGGCGCCTGCGACCCCGATCGGTTAACCGACGCCGGCGGGCCTCCACCGGCTAGCCGAGACCGAGTGCTTCCGCGGCCCGTGGGTCGCAGTCCTCGAGCAGGTCAAGGCAGCGTGCGTGCTCGTCGGATTCGTTGATCGCCGACGCCGCCTTCGCCAGTACCGCGACGCAGCGCAGGAATCCGCGGTTGGGCTCGTGGCTGTACGGGACCGGCCCGAAGCCCTTCCAGCCGTTGCGACGCAACTGGTCCAGGCCGCGGTGGTAGCCGGTGCGGGCGAAGGCGTAGGCCGTGATGGTCTCGCCGTCGGCGAGAGCCCCCTCCGCCAGGTACGCCCAGGCGATCGAGGCGGTCGGGTGCGTGGCCGCCACCTGCTTGGGATCGGCGTGATTGAGCAGTTCGGACTCCGCGTCCTCGTCGCCGGGCAGGAGGGTGGGCTGCGGGCCGAGCAAATCACCGAATGAGGTCATGGCGACCATTGTGCCCCCGAGCCCGCCCGGTCGATAGGCTGCCCACGGCAAGACACGGATCGACGAACGAAAGGGCGCACGTGCCGGACTCAACCACGCCTGACCCCACGACGTCGGACGCCAGGGGCCCCGAGGCCCAGGCCCCTGACGCCCCGGTCCCCGGCGCCCCCGTCTCCGGCGCCCCGAGTCCCGCCCTCGCGGGTTCGGGATCCGAGAGCCCGACCACCCGAATAGACCGACCGGAACCCGCGGCGGCGGACCAGCCCGTCACCACGGTCATCCCGCACACGGTCCGGGCCACTCCGGTGCGGGTGGGGCCAGGTCTGCCGACGCCCACTCGGGTCGCGCCCGCGGTTGCCCCGGGGAACCCGGCGCCCACCGACCCGGCTCAGGGCGCCCCGGCAGCCGTCGCCCCCACCGCAGTCGCCACCGCGGCCGTCCCGCCGACACCCGCGGGCCCGGCACCGACGGTGCGGCCGACGCGGATTCCCGCGGCCGAGCCGGACTCGACGGGTCGGCGCCGTTGGCCGCTCTGGGTCGCCCTCGCCGCGGTCCTCGCGCTGGTCGCCGGTGGCGCGGCGGTCCTGTTTTCCGTCCTGCGGTCCGACAACACGCAGAGCGAGGTCGAGACCGCGATCCACGGCTTCACCGACGCCGTCGCCGGCGGCGATCTCGCCACCCTGCGCACCGCCACCTGCGGCGAGCTCGGCGGCTACTACCAGCAGATCCACGACGCCCAGTTCGCCCAGGTCTACAAGGCCTCGGTGGACCAGGGTTCGATCCCGGTGATCGACAGCATCGATGCCGTCTCGGTCACCGACGACAGCGCCATCGCGCAGGTCACCGTCCACACCGGCGCCGCGCCGTCGGTCCGCTCGGAGCGTTCGTTCAGCCTGCAGCGCGACGGCGACACCTGGAAGGTCTGCTGACCGGTCGCCCGCCAACGCGAACGGGCGGTTACCGGGGCAACGGTCGAGTGACCTGCCCGGCAACCGCCCGTTCGAGGCGAGCTGAGGCTATCCGGCGGACACCGAGCGGCCGGCCGACTTCAGGTCGTTGCAGGCCTCGATGACGCGGGCGGTCATGCCGGCCTCGGCCTTCTTGAGGTAGCTGCGCGGGTCGTAGACCTTCTTGTTGCCGACCTCGCCGTCGACCTTGAGCACACCGTCGTAGTTGGTGAACATGTGCGCGGCGAGGGGGCGGGTGAACGCGTACTGGGTGTCGGTGTCGACGTTCATCTTGATGACGCCGTACCGCAGCGACTCCTCGATGTCCTCGACCGAGGAGCCCGAGCCGCCGTGGAAGACGAAGTCGAACGGGTTCGAGCCCTCGGCCAGGCCCAGCTTCTGCTCGGCGATGCGCTGGCCCTCGGCGAGCACGGCAGGCTTGAGCTTGACGTTGCCCGGCTTGTAGACGCCGTGCACGTTGCCGAAGGTCGCGGCCAGCAGGTAGCCGTTGCCCGCGCCCAACGCGTCGACCGTCTTCGCGAAGTCCTCGGCACTGGTGTACAGCTTGTCGTTGATCTCGGCCTCGACGCCGTCCTCCTCGCCGCCGACGACGCCGATCTCCACCTCGAGGACGATCTTCGCCGCGCGCGAGAGCGCCAGCAGGTCCTTCGCGATGACCAGGTTCTCGTCGATCGGCACCGCGGAGCCGTCCCACATGTGCGACTGGAACAGCGGGTTGCGGCCGGCGTTGACGCGCTCCTGCGAGATGGCCAGCAGCGGGCGGACGAAGGTGTCCAGCTTGTCCTTGGGGCAGTGATCGGTGTGCAGCGCGACGGTGACGTTGTACTTCGCAGCGATGACGTGCGCGAACTCGGCCAGCGCCACAGCACCCGTGACCATGTCCTTGACGCCGAGCCCCGAGCCGAATTCCGCGCCACCGGTCGAGAACTGGATGATGCCGTCGCTGCCGGCGTCCGCGAAGCCCTTGATCGCGGCGTTGATCGTCTCGGAGGACGTGCAGTTGATGGCGGGGAAGGCGAAGGAGTGCTCCTTGGCCCGGCCGAGCATTTCGGCGTAGACCTCGGGAGTTGCGATAGGCACGGCGGCTGTCCTCCATAAGACGAGTCGGTGGGTGGCACCGATCGTGTCGGTGCTCCGGTTGGGTACATGCAGTATGGCAACCCGACCGCCGATAGTCTCCTCTGCGTCCTCCGACGAGGAAGCCACCCGCTGACCAGTTCGGATTCCGTCGGCAATGACCACCGGCCTCAGCGTGCTCTCAGCAGGCACCGGTACTGTGGGACGGGTGATTGTGCAGGCGGCATCAGAGTCCGTGACCACGAATCTGGCGCTGCTGCCCGGATTCCTCGACCCCGTAAACCTGCTGAACTCGTTCGGCACCTGGGTCCTCGTCGGCCTGCTGCTGGTGGTGTTCATCGAGTCGGGACTGCTGTTCCCGCTGCTGCCGGGCGATTCGCTGCTGTTCACGGCGGGTCTGATCGCAGCGTCGAAGTCCACGGAGATCGAGCCGTTCGCCCCGCTGTGGGTGCTGATGGTGACGATCCCGATCGCGGCGATCCTCGGCGACCAGGTCGGCTACGTAATCGGTGCGAAGGGCGGTACCGCGCTCTTCAAGTCGAACGACTCGAAGATCTTCAAGAAGGCGTACCTCGACGAGTCGCACGCCTTCTTCGAGAAGCACGGCCCGATCACCATCTTCCTGGCCCGCTTCGTGCCCATCGTGCGCACCTTCGCCCCGCTGGTGGCGGGCGCCGCGAAGATGAAGTACTCGGTGTTCCTCACCTACAACATCGTCGGCGGCATCGTGTGGGGCGCGGGCGTCACGCTGCTCGGCTACTTCCTGGGCCAGATCACGTTCATCCAGGAGAACGTCGACATCATCTTCATCCTCATCGTGTTCGTCTCGGTGATCCCGATCATCATCGAGGTCGGCAAGCGGTTCCTGGCGTCCCGCCAGAACGGTGGCGCGGAGACCGAGCCCGCCGCCGTCACGCAAGACGAGCGCACGTCCTGATCCGATGACCCCCGCAGCGCTGTGACGCTTCGAGACGTGGTCACCGGCCCGAGTCCTGCTACGGACCGGACTCGGTGACACTCGCTTCAGGCACCTTCGAACCGCTGATGACAGCGGGGCCCGTACTGGTGTGGTTCATCGTCGTCACCTTCGTCTTCCTCGAGTGCGCCTTCATCATCGGGCTGTTCCTGCCGGGCGACTCGATGCTCCTGACCGCGGGCATCGTCCTCGCCGCCCACTCCTCCGGCGCCACCCACGTGTGGGCGCTGGCCGGCAGCGCCGCGGTCGCCGCGATCGCCGGCAACCAGGTGGGGTACGCGATCGGGCACCGGACCGGGCACCGACTGATCGCCCGGCGCGGCGGTCGGTACGTCACCGTCGAGCACCTGCACAAGGTGAACGCCCTGCTGGACCGCCACGGGTTCTGGTCGATCCTGATCGCGCGGTGGATTCCGTGGGTCCGCACGCTGTGCCCGCTGGTCGCCGGCGCCGCCGGGATGAACCACCGCACCTACACCGTGGCGAGCACCCTCGGCGCGCTCGCCTGGGCCCCGGTGCTGCTGCTGCTCGGGTTCTACGCGGGCGAGTTCCTCGAACGCGTGTCGTGGCTGATGCCGGCCGTGCTCGGGGCCATGGTCGTGGCGCTGGCGGTGGGCACGGTCATCGGTGTCCGGCAGTACCGGCAGGAGATGGCGAGACCCGCCGAGGACTACACCGTCGAGTGACGCACGCAGTCCCGCCCCGCACCCGCCCCGCCGCCCGCATCGAATGAACGGAAGCGTTCATTCGATCAGATCGAATGAACGTACCGTTCATGCGGTGCCGCGGCGGCCGACGGCGCTCAGCTGCGCGGGCGGTACCGCGAGGCCGACCGCTCGTGCGACTCGACGAGCAGCGACCGGACCCGATCTGTGCTCGACTCGCCGGGGTTGAGGATCGAGACCCACGACTGGGCCGCGTACGCCGGGTGCGGGAGAACCGTGTCCAGTGCGCGATAGTCGAACTCGCCGTGGTGGGCCGCGCGCGCGGCGGGCGGGTGTCCGACGAGGTCACGGAAGCGCTCCCGGCCGACCGAGATGTTGAGCCGGAACACGCCCGGCCTGTTCAGCTCCCCACGTCGAGACTCTCCACCTGCCCGTTCCCTGCCGCCCTCAGTCATGCCCCCAGGCTATGAGCACCCCGGGTGCGGTGCACGCCCGCTCCGCCCGCCCGCCCGGCGTCGCTCGGCATCGGCCGGACAGGCCTTCAATTGATACAGAATCTGATGTACCGTCAGGGAATGGAGACCCTGGTTCATCGCGACGCCCTCGCCCGCTTCGGCCATGCCCTGTCGGATTCGACCCGCGCCCAGATCCTGCTGAGCCTGCGCACCGGCCCCGGCTACCCGTCCGAACTGGCCGAGCAGATCGGCGTCTCCCGGCAGATGCTCTCGAACCACCTGGCCTGCCTGCGCGGCTGCGGACTGGTCGTGGCGGTACCCGAGGGCCGACGCAGCAGGTACGAGCTCGCGGACCCCGCGATCGTCCGCGCGCTCGGGGACCTGATCGGCCTGGTCCTCGCCGTCGACCCCGCGTGCTGCCCGGCCTCCGACGCGGAAGCCTGCTGCTGATGGCCGCCGAACTCGAGCAACCCGGACTGCGGACCGGCCCCTCCCCCGAACGCCGACGGATCCTGGCCCAACGGATCCGCTGGTTCGTCGCCGCGACCATCAGCTACAACGTGATCGAGGCGGTCATCGCCCTGACCGAGGGCGCCCGGGTCTCGTCGACCGCGCTGATCGGGTTCGGACTGGACTCCGTGATCGAGGTGTCCTCGGCGGCGGCGGTCGCCTGGCAGTTCGCCGGCCGGGACCCGCAGTCCCGGGAGAAGCTCACCCTCCGGATCATCGCGTTCTCGTTCTTCGCCCTCGCCGGGTACGTCGCTGTCGACGCCGTGCGGGGCCTGCTCGGCATCGGCGACGCACAGCACTCGACGGTCGGGATCGCGCTGGCCGCAGCGAGCCTGGCGATCATGCCGGTCCTGTCCTGGGCGCAACGGCGCGCCGGCCGGGAACTCGGATCCCTCTCGGCCGTAGCGGATTCGAAGCAGACCCTGCTCTGCACGTACCTCTCGGCGGTCCTACTGGTCGGACTGCTGCTCAACAGCCTCTTCGGTTGGGCCTGGGCGGATCCGATCGCGGCGCTGGTCATCGCCGTCATCGCGGTCAAGGAGGGCCTCAATGCCTGGCGGGGCGATCCCTGCTGTCCCGCGCCGACGGGGCGCCCCGGACCGGACCCCGACGACGAGTGCGCCTGCTGCGACTGAGGGCGCACGACCCGTCGACGGCTGTGCGACGCAACGGCGACCGGCCGCGCGCGGCGCCCGACCGGCAGCGCGTCGAACCTCGCCCCTAGCGGCCGAACGCCCCGGCCGCGACGTATGCGGCCTCCATCAGCATCCATCCCCCCACCTGCACCGAGAGATCGCGCTCCGCGATGTCCGAGGACCGGACGGTGCCGCCGGTGAAGGTGGCGATGCCGTCGCCGAGCCCCGGCATCTGCGCCGGCTTCGACCAGTCGTGCCCGAACAGCGGCAGCCCCTCCACCTGCAGGCGGTGGTCCCAGGCCGCGTCCGCGGAGTCCAGCACGATCGCCCCGGCCGTCCGCCGCGCCTGCAGGTCGGCCGCGGTGTTCCCGGGAAGTTCGGCCGCGACCAGCGCCAGGTAGCGGGCCAGGATGCCGTCGAACAGTCCGCCGTCGCCGCCCCCGCCGCCTGCGATGACGCCGTCCACGGTCAGGTGCCGGTCGACGGCATCGACCAGCGCATGCACCCGGGTGCGGTGCCGCGCTTCGCCCAACCGCACCGCGAGTTCGGTCTCCAGGCCGAGCACCACGCCCTGGCAGTAGGTGTAGATCTCGCGGTCCAGAACCCGCTTGTCCGCGACCGATCCGCTACCGCCGCCGAGCAGCGCCTGGGCGGCGAGGTCGATGCCGCTGACACTGATCCCGGTCCGGACGCCGTCGAACATCAGCCCGGTCGACGGGTCCCGGAGCGTGGCGTCCATCCAGTCGGCCATCTCCTGCGCGCGCCAGAGCCGACCGGTCCGGGCCAGCATGATCGCGGCCGGGCCGTTCGCGGGGGTGTTGTAGAAGTTCGACCGCTTGCACCACGGGATGCCGCCGCCGCTCTCGGGCGCCCAGGAGTCGTAGACCTGCGACTCCAACGCCTGGATCGGTGCCCGGAGGTCGACGTGCTGGAGACGTTGCGCGCGTTCGAGCGAGATGCCGAGCCAGGCCATGTCGTCGTAGTAGCTGTTGGTCCAACCGGTCAGGTTCCGCAGCCGGTGTGCCCGCGCGGTCTTCGCGATCCGACGGCGCCGCTTGGCGTTCGGCTCCCGGCCGGCGGCATCGATCATGCAGTCCAGCAGGTGCGCCTGCCACCAGTAGTGCCAGTTGACGAAAATCCGCTCCCGACGCACCGGCGGCCAGGCCACCACCCCGAGCGCGGTACCCGGCAGCGCCCACAGCCGCCGCACGTGCCGAGAGACCACGGCGTCCTCGGCGGCATCCGCCCTGGCCGACCACTCGTCCCGCATGCCTACCGATCCTGCCTACTCGCCCGCCGATTTGCTACCACGACTGGCTCAGGTCCGCGTGTTGCCTGATCCAGGCGTGCATCGC
This sequence comes from Rhodococcus kronopolitis, assembly GCF_042654025.1. Classification (NCBI taxonomy): domain Bacteria; kingdom Bacillati; phylum Actinomycetota; class Actinomycetes; order Mycobacteriales; family Nocardiaceae; genus Rhodococcus; species Rhodococcus kronopolitis. The sequence continues at coordinate 127,794 of NZ_JBHSFO010000008.1, forward strand.
GATGCCGGCGGCCACTCCCGCGTTGATGCTTCGGGTGGAGCCGAACTGGGCGATCGAGACGGTCATCACCGCCGACCGCTTCGCGTGCTCGGTCACGCCCGGGCCCTCCTGGCCGAAGAGCAGGATGCACTCCCGCGGCAGGGTGGCCGTCTCGATCGGCACCGAACCCGGTGTGTTGTCGACGGCGACCACAGCGAGCTTCTCCAGCGCCGCGTACTCGAACAGCGTCGCCGCGTCCGGGTGGTGGACGATGTGCTGGTACCGGTCGGTGACCATGGCACCTCGGCGGTTCCAGCGTCGGCGGCCGACGATGTGCACGGCCGCTGCCGCGAAGGCGTTCGCGGTGCGGACCACGGTGCCGATGTTCGCGTCGTGCCCGAAGTTCTCGATCGCCACGTGGAACGGGTGACGGCGGCTGTCGATGTCCGAGACGATCGCCTCCCTGGTCCAGTACCGGTAGGCGTCGACGACATTGCGCCGGTCGCCCGACGCCAGCAGTTCCGGGTCGTAGCGCGGGTCGACGGGCACGGGCTCGTCGTGCTCGGCCGTCCACGGCCCCACCCCGTGCGGGTGCTCGCCCCACTCGGTGGGTCCGGGCTCGTGTTCGGTCATGTCGTGGTGCCCGCTCTCAGAAGACTTCGTTGGATGCCGCGGCGATCCGGAAGCCGTGGCCGGTGTCGTCCTTGCGGCAGGTCACGCCCGCCGCCTCGGACGCGCAGGTGTACCCGAACGAGCTGACCTGCTGGCCCGCGGCGAGCGGGGCGCCGGGGGCGTCGGTCGCGGTGAGGTAGATCGGCCCGCCCGCACACATGAATGCCCCGCGGCCCTCTCCGGTGATGCGAATGCCGTTGCCCCAGCCGACCATGCAGTCGTCCGGACGCGGCGGCACCGGCGTGGTGGTGCCCTGGCATCCGGCCTCCACCCGCGAGGCCAACTCGACGATGCCGCACTGGAATCGGCCGTCGGCCGAGGAGAAGTAGACGGCCTCGTTCCGGACGAACTCGACGGTGGTCTCGGGCGCGCTGCTGGTCGGCTCCGGTGTCGTGGTGGTCGGCTCGGGCGTGCTGGTGACCGGGGCCGCGACGACCGCGGCCGGCGCGCTGGTGACCACCGGAACCGTGCTGCTCGGCGCCGCCGCGTCCTCGGCCGACGACGTTCCGCAGGCCGCCGCCACCGTCACCACCAGACCGGCAATCACTACCGGCAACACTCGACGTGAACCCACGCGCACACCGTCCCCTTTCGTCACCATGAACCCTAGGGCCTGAGTCTGCGGAGCCGAAAGTCGCACGGTCGTCGCCCGTCACTCGCGCCTATCCTGGACGGCAGGAGAGTCTGTGATGTTCCACGACCGCATCGTTCGCACCGTGCTCGCCGTCACCGCCGGGTACGTGATCGTCCTGGCGGTCTGGCTCGGTTGGCTGTACCGGTACACCGAGGAGGGCACCGCCGCGTACCAGATCGGCGGCCTGCTCGCCGCCTACGGGGCGACCCTCGGGGCCGGGATGATGTGGGCGAATCGGCCCAGCCACGCGGACCGCAAGCTGGCCAAGCACGGGATGGAGGGCTGGGCCACCGTCACCAGCGCCCAGCCCCTGGCCCGGACCGCGGACCACGGCCAACTCACCGCGCTGCAACTGCAACTGGTGGTTCCCGGCGAGGAGAGCTACACGGGCCGGGTGGTCTACGAGGTCGCCGAGGAGGACCTCGACCGTTTCGTTCCCGGCGCGACGGTCACGGTCATGGTGGACCCGAAGAACCGCGCCCGGATCATGCTGTGCCCCTGAATGTCGACGGCCGGGTCAGCTTTCGCGACGCCGGGACGCACCGAGGGCGAGCATTCCCTCCACCAGCAGTACCTGCGCGGCGCCGTAGCTGGCCAGGACCACGCCCTCCGTGACGCGGCGGCCGGTCTCGCCACGAACGAACAAGCGGCGCACCACGATCAGGGCATCGGATCCGGTGAACAGCAACCCGCCGAGGGCCAGCCAGCTGCGACGGTCCGCATTCGGCAGGGCGGTGCCGGCGACCACCCGCGCCCCGGGCGCCAGGGCCGGGTCCGCGGACAGGGTGGAGGTGGTGGCCAGCACGGCCCCGTAGCCGGTGAGCGTGGTGGACACCGTGCGCGCCCGGGCCCGCAGCAGCCCGGCCGCGCCGAGCCAACCCAGCAGCCTGGGCACCAGGGCCGGGGCCGTCGGGCGGGCGCCGTGCCGGGCCAGCAGCGTCGAGTAGCCCGTCTGCATCACCGCGAACGAGGACGCGCCGCGCACCAGCCGGGCGTCGTCGTCGGGGTCGATCATGAACACGTCGCCGACGGTCGCGGCGGCCAGCGCGGCGAGCAGCAGCCCGGCGTCGGCCCGGTCCACCTCGTCGCGGCGCCGCCACACCCGGGCCGCCAGGGCGGGTGCCATCAGTGGCTTTGCGACCTGCTGGAGCCGCTCGTTGCCGGTGACCGCGCCGGCGACCGTGGCCCCGGTGGCCGCGAGGAACACCGCGTGCTCGAGCTTCATGTCGACATCCTCCGTGGGTCCAGTGTCCGTGTGCGGGCCGAGCGTATCGGCTCCCGACCCCGGCCGTGACGAGCTACCCGGGATCGCACCGAATATCCTGGACCCGACACCCGACGTGAGGATCTCCACCTGCCATGACCTTCATCAAGATGTGCGGACTGCGCGACGAGGCCACCGTCGACCTCGCGGTGGGCCTGGGCGTGGACGCCGTCGGGTTCGTGCTCGCCCGGAGCCCGCGTCAGGTGACGCCGGAGCTGACCGCCCGACTGCGGGCCCACGTCCCCGACGGCACCCTCGCCGTCGGCGTGTACGTGGGAATCGGCCTCGACGAGATCGTCGAGACCGCGCGGGTGGCGGGACTGGACACGGTGCAGGTGCACGATCTGCGCTCCGCCGCCGACGTGACGACGCTGCACGACGCGGGCCTGAAGGTGGTGCGGGCACTCAACACCGGCGGTGCGGCCGACCTGAACTCGGACCTCGGCGAGGACCTGCTGCTGGTGGACGGCGCGGTCGCCGGCGCCGGCGTCACCTGGGACTGGCAGGACCGCAGCGCGCTGCCGGACCGGCGCTGGGTGCTGGCGGGCGGGCTGACCCCGGCGAACGTGGCGCGGGCGGTGGCTTCGAGCGGTGCCTGGGGCGTCGACGTGTCGAGCGGCATCGAGTCGAGCCGCGGCGTCAAGGACCCGGCCCTGATGGCAGCGTTCGCGACGGCGGTGCGGGCCCCCCAGCCCTGACCGCTCGCGCAGTCCCGACCGACCGCGCGCGTGGATGCGAGCCCTGGGCCACCTCGACGACTACAGCGTCGACGAAGCCGTCGCCGTCACCGCCAGCTCCGACTGGACGGCCCGGGAAACCGCGCCCGGTCCTCGACGGCACGGGTTCGGCAAGTTGATCGCGCCGCGCGCGCTGCGCCGCCTTCGCGTCGCGGATGACGGCCGCACGCGAGGACTGATCGGCATCGACGCGAGGCCGACGACCGCGGCCCGTGAGTAGCATCGGGTCACAGTCTCCGGAACCCGTGAGGTGCGCCATGGACGATGCCGTCAGAACCACGATCGATGCCGAAGCGGGTATCGGGACCGTCGTGCTGGACCGGCCCGCCCAGCGAAATCCGTTGTCCACGTCGATGATGCGACAGATCACCGCAGCGCTGCGCGAGCTGTCCGCGGACGACGCCGTGCGCGTCGTCGTAGTCGCCGCGGCCGGTCCGGTGTTCTCCGCCGGCCACGACCTGTCCGAGCTGATCGACCGCACGATCGAGGACGAACGGCTGGTCTTCGAGGTGTGCACCGAGATGATGGACACCGTGCAGCAGATCCCGCAGCCTGTGATCGCCGCGGTCCAGGGGCCGGCGATCGCGGCCGGTTGCCAGCTGGCCGCATCCTGCGACCTGGTGGTCGCCGCGTCAACCGCGGTGTTCGGGACACCCGGCGTGCGGATCGGGCTCTTCTGCTCCACCCCGATGGTCGCGCTCAGCCGTGCGATCGGCCGCAAACGCGCGATGCAGATGCTGCTCACCGGCGAGACCGTCGATGCCGACACGGCCGCCGACTGGGGCCTGGTGAACCTCGTCGTCGAACCGGATCGACTCGACACGGCAGTAGGAGCGCTGGCCGCGAAGATCGTCGGTGCGAGCCCCCTGACGGTCGCGATCGGCAAACAGGCGTTCTACCGGCAGATCGATCTGCCGCAGGACGAGGCATACGAGCTGACGGTCGAGACGATGGCCGCCAACGCGGTCACCTGCGACGCGCAGGAGGGCATGGATGCCTTCCTGACGAAGCGCACGCCGGTGTGGCGCGGCAAGTGACGCGCAGCGGCTGCCGGCTCCGCACCGCCACCCGACGACCAAACGGCTACCCGAGGACCCGACGGGCCGGCGACGACGCCGGTGCCGGCAGGAAACGCGGTTCGGTCAGGCCCCTGGAGCGGGCGGCGGCGAGGACCGCCGACGCCACGGCATCGATCTCGGCCGCCTCGACCAGTGCGATCGCCGAGCCGCCGAACCCGCCTCCGGTCATCCTCGCGCCGTACGCGCCCGCCGCCAGCGCCGCCTCCACCACGCAGTCGAGTTCCGCGCACGAGACCTCGAAGTCGTCGCGCAGCGATACGTGCGAGGCGGTCAGTACCGGCCCGAGCTCCCGGTACCGCCCGGATGCCATGAGCGAGAGCGTCTCCCGCACCCGCTCGATCTCGCTGACCACGTGCCGGGCCCGCCGGGCGAGGGTCGGGTCGGTGAGCCCGCGCAGGTCCGTGCCCGCGTCCGCGGCCTCGCGCAGCGACGCCACCGAAAGCCGGGCCGCCGCATCCTCCACCGACTTTCGGCGCTGCGCGTACTGCCCGTCGACCAGCCGGTGTGGGGCGCGGGTGTCGATCACCAGCAGGGCCAGTCCCTCCCCCGCCAGGTCGAGCGGCACCGGCGTCGCGGAGCCGTCCGCCGAGTCCACCAGCAGGGTGTGACCGGCCCGGGCCCGCAACGCGACCGCCTGGTCCATGCCGCCGGTGGGGGCCAGCGCGATCTCGTTCTCGGCCCGCACACAGCACGCCGCCAGCGCCGCGCGGCCCGCGTCGTCGGTGGGCAGCCCGGACAGCTCGGCCAGCGCCAGCGCCAGGGCGCACTCGAGCGCCGCCGAGCTCGACAGCCCGGCCCCCACCGGGACCGAGGACTCGACGAACACGTCCGCGCCGCCGAAGTCGTTGCCCAGCAGGCCCGCCCGACCCATCGCCCACACCACGCCCGCCAGGTACGACGCCCAGCCCGACGGGTTCCCCGGTCCGATCTCCTCGACCCGGCCGTGCCACGCAGGCCCGCCGAGGCTCGACGCACACCGCAGCACCCCGTCGCCGCGTCGTCGCACCGCGACCACCGTGCGGTGCGGCAGCGCGACGGGCAACGACAGCCCGTCCGCGTAGTCCACGTGCTCGCCGATCAGGTTCACCCGGCCCGGCGCCGCCCACATGCCCTCCGGTGCGTCGCCGAACTCGCCGCGGAACCCGGCGGTGACGGCGCCGACCAGCGCCGCGTCCGAGACCGGGTCGACCCACACCGCGCCGCTCACGGCGCGACCTCCCGGAACCGCGCGGCGATCCGCTCGGGGGTGGTGTCGCTGATCCAGGCGCCCATCCCGGACTCCGAGCCGGCCAGGAACTTCATCCGGTGCGGCGACCGCATCAGCGAGAACAGCTGCAGGTACAGCCTTCCCAGCTCCCGGCCCTCGCCGGTGGGGGCCTGGTGCCAGCCCGCGATGTACGGCAGCTTCTCGACGCCGTCGAAGAACCGGTCCAGCCGGCCGAGGACGTCGAGGTAGAGCGGTGCGAGGTCGTCGAGTTCCGGGCCGGTCAGCTCGGTCAGGTCCGCGACGTCCCGGTGCGGCGCGACGTGCAGTTCCACCGGCCAGCGTGCTGCGGCGGGGACGTAGGCGGTCCAGTGCTCGGTCTCGGCGACCACCCGGGTGCCGGCCCGGCGTTCCGCGTCGAGCACGTCGCGCAGCAGCGACCGTCCGGTCTGCCGGAAGTGCCGGTCCGCCTGTCGGAGTTGGGCTTCAGCGCGCGGGGGCAGCGCCGGGTAGGCGTACACCTGGCCATGCGGGTGCTCGAGGGTGACACCGATCTCGGCACCGCGGTTCTCGAAGCAGTACACCTGCGCGATGCCCGGCAGCGCGGACAGCTCCCGCGTCCGGTCGGCCAACGCCGTCAGCACCGTCCGCACCCGCGACGTCGGCAACTGCGCGAACGACCCGTCGTGGTCGCTGGTGAAGCACACCACCTCGCACCGGCCGGCGGCGGCGCGATGCGGCCAGAGCGGTTCTCCGTCAACACATTCCGTCGCCGGATCGGCCGCGGACAGGGCCAGGGACGGGAAGCGGTTCTCGAACACCGCGACGTCGTACCCGTCGGCGGGGATCTCGGTGGCCGCGCGTCCCGGCCGGGTCGGGCACAACGGGCACGCGTCCGCCGCAGGCAGGAAGGTGCGGTCCATCCGGTGCGAGGCCAGTGTCACCCACTCGCCGGTGAGCACGTCGTAACGCATGGTCGAGTCCACCGCGACTGCCGGCAACTCCCGGGTGTCGCTCAACTGCCGGGTCGCGGCGCCGCTCGAGTACGGCTCGGTGTCGTCGAAGTACAGCAACGCCCGACCGTCTGCGAGCGTGGTCGGTGTCTTCCTGATGGCCATCGGATCAAGATAGGCGAATGCCCGGTGACGTCGGACGTCACCGGGCATTTCGTGCCTGTACGGGCGGTTACAGGCCGAGGTCGCCGAGCCCGAGCAGCGAGCGGTACTCGAGACCCTCGGCCGCGATGACCGCGTCCGCACCGGTCGCGCGGTCCACCACAGTGGCCACGCCCACCACGACGGCGCCGGCGTCGCGCAGCGCCTGCACCGCGGTGAGCGGGGAGTTTCCGGTGGTGGTGGTGTCCTCGACCACGAGCACCCGCTTGCCGACGATGTCCGGGCCCTCGATCTGCCGCTGCATGCCGTGCGCCTTGGCGGCCTTGCGCACCACGAATGCGTCGATCGGACGGCCGGGCGCGTGCATGACGGCCATGGCCACCGGGTCGGCGCCCATGGTCAGGCCGCCGACGGCGTCGAAGTCCCAGTCCGCGACCAGTTCCCGCAGCAGGACGCCGATCAGCGGTCCGGCCCGGTGGTGCAGCGTCGCGCGGCGCAGGTCGACGTAGTAGTCGGCCTCCTTGCCCGACGACAGGGTCACCTTGCCGTGCACCACGGCCAGCTCCCGTACCAGCCCGGCGAGCTCCGCCTTCTCCGTCATCGAACGCTCCTTCTCGCAAGCCAGTGTCGGCGTCGAGCGTAGTCGCGCCGAAGTTCCGGCGACGCTCCGGTGTGGGCCACCGCCCGCGACCCGCCGATGTCAGACCCGCGCGAACACGGTGGTCGGCGCCTCCGACTCGTCGACGACGACGGCGGCGGCCGCCTCGAAGAGCGCCGCGGTCCGACCGCCGAATGCCGACGCCACCGGACCCGCCGGCAGCGCTCGTACCAGGGCGTTCATCGAGGTGGCCACGCCGTTGTAGACGCGGACCGCGCCAGCCAGCCGTTGCTCGACGGTGGTGGCATCGAGCGCCGGCCGCTGCACGGACCAGTCGTTGCGCAACGTCGAGTCGGCGGACACTGTGGCCAGCACCCGGTGCAGCGCCACCGACAGAGCGTTCTCGGAGCCGGCCTGCTCGCAGAGGGCGAGCTGCTGCTCGCGGAATCCCAGCGCCAGCGAGCGGGCCCCGGCCAGTGGGCCGAGCGTCGTGGTCGGCACCCCGGCGCGCCGCGCCGCCACCACCAGCTCGCCGGCCAGCTCGTAGCGACGGTTCAGTTCGATCTCGAGCAGCCTCCGGCTCGCATCCAGGCTCGCCTGCGTCCGGCGCAGCCGCCGCACGACGGACACCACCCAGAGACACGCGATAACAACTACAACAAGAGCCACTATCGCCACAACAATCACAACGTTCACGGTGGAAACTTACCCAAACCGGGCCGGCCCCGGTCGCACGACACTTAGGTGCGGCCGCGACCCCGCCCGAACGTGTTGGCCAGGGTCCGGGCGAGCGCAGGCGGAACCAGCCGCGAGGCGGTGGTGATGACCTTGTACTGCACGCCCGGGATGCTCACCACCTTGCCCTTCCCGAGGTCGGCGAGGCTGGTGCCGACCACCTGGTCCACCGTCAGCCACATCGCGTTCGGTATCGACCCCATCTCGATGCCCGCGCGCCGGTGGAACTCGGTGCGCACGAAGCCCGGGCACAGCGCCTGGACTCGCACCCCGGTGCCGTGCAGGCCGCCGGACAGCCCCTCGGTGAAGGAGACGACGTAGGCCTTGCTCGCCGAGTACGTCGAGCCCCGACCCCGCAGCAGCCCGGCGACGCTGGCGACGTTGACCACCGAACCCGATCCGGCGGCGATCATCGACGGCAGCGCGGCCCTGGTCAGCACCATCACGGCGGTGACGTTGACGTCGAGCTGTGCCTGCAGCTGAGCGGGGTCCGCGGTCCAGAACTCGCCGGACGTACCGAACCCGGCGTTGTTCACCAGGACGTCCACCCCGGCATGCAGTCGGTCGACGACGACCGCGCGTCCGCTCTCGGTGGCGAGGTCCGCGGGCAGGACCTCCGACGCGGCGCCGTACCGGGACTTCAGCTCGGCGGCCAGCTCGGTGAGGGCGTTCTCGTCGCGGGCGACGAGCACCAGGTCGTGACCCGACTCGGCGAGCCTCCTCGCGAATCCGGAACCGATGCCCGAGGTCGGCCCGGTGACCAGGGCGACGGGGCGGGCGGACGGGTGGTCTCGGTCACCTGGAGGCGTCATGCCCACAGGCTAGCGACCGGTCAGCCGCGCCGGGAGCTGCCGGCGGAATCGCCGTGCGGACGCGGACGGCCAGGATCGTGGTTGGCGCCCGCGGGGATGTCGGCGGGCTCGGCGACCGGCGGCAGCACGTGCAGCAGGCCGGAGAGCCGGGCGACGGCGTCGATCGCGGCGTCCCAGTCGCGGCCGGTGCTGGTGATCGGCAGGGTGCCCAGGGTCCAGGCCCCCTCGCTCCAGAGCATCTGCACCTGCGGCGGCACCGACTCGGTGAAGTGCACCATCCGCTGGTCACACACCCGCCGGGCGATCTCCAGGTCGGTCGCGAAGACCACCCGCGGACCGATCGCGCCGAGCAGGTTCATGTCGGAGTCCCGGGGCGGCGGCGTCGACTTGAGCCGCAGGTCCACGTCGACGTCCGAGCCGACCGCGCGGTGCACCGCCACCACCGTCGCGGTGTCCTCGAGGTCGAAGAGCAGGAAGCTCTCGCCGCGCCGGGTGCCCTCGACCACGTCGACGGCACCGAGATACTCCTGCTTCGCCATCGCGGCCCGATGCCACCGCGAGGGCAGTTGCGGATCCACGTCGCTGTACACGTAGCCCTGGGCCCGTGCCCAGATCTGCCGGACCTTGCCGAACTGTTCGCGGCGGCTGCGATCGACATACAGGAGTGCGAGCGCGCCGGCCAGCGCGATCACTGAGAGAGCGAACCAGATTAGCGTCATCGTGCCCTCACCTTATCGAGCGAACGGCGTGTGTGGGCCACTCGGCTCTCCTGCCACGCCCAGATTCTCAGTTTCCGAAGGTGCCCAGATCCGGCAGCGAGGTACCGATGATGACCCGTGCGACCACCGTGCCGTCGGGCCCGGTGTCGCCCTGGACCACCACCATCTCACCCGGCGCGAGGTCCTTGACCTTCTTCGCGGTCAACGAGATCAGCTTGGTGTCCGGGGTGGTGGTGACGGTGACCTTGGAGCCGCCGATCCCGTCGAGGATCAGCGTGCCGTCGTCGTTCGAGTCGACGGTGCCGACCGTGCCTCCGGCCCCCTGCAGCGCCTCACCGATCCCGCCGGGAATCTTCGACAGGTCCGGCGCCTCGGTGGCCTGCGGCGACGGCGTAGTCGTGGTCGTGGTCGCCCGAGGCGGCGTGGTGGTGGCCCGGGGCGCTGTGGTGGTGGTCGCCGGACCGCTGGCCGAGGGGCTCTGGTCGGAGTTGCCGGAGAAGAGCATCACGCCAAACCCGACGACCGCCGCGACCAGCAGGCCGGCCACCGTGAACGCGGCGATCAGCACTCCCTTGCTGGGTCCCTTCGGGTCGCCCTCCGGCGGCACCGGGACCTGTCCGGTCGGCGGGCCGGGCGGACCCTGCCACTGGTTCTGCTCGTAGCCCGGGCCCGGGTAGGCCTGCGTCGGGTTCGAGGGCTGGCCGTACGCCTGCGTCGCGTCCGCACCCGGATACGTCGGGTACGCCTGCGTCGGGTTCGACGGCTGGCCGTACGCCTGCGTCGGGTCCGCACCCGGGTACGTCGGGTACGCCTGCGTCGGGTTCGACGGCTGGCCGTACGCCTGCGTCTGGTCGGACGGCTGGCCGTAGGCCTGCGTCGGGTACGCCTGCGTCGGGTTCGACGGCTGGCCGTACGCCTGCGTCGCGTCCGCACCCGGGTACGTCGGGTAGGCCTGCGTCGGGTTGGCTACCGGGCCGTAGGCCTGCGTCGGGTCGGTGGTGTACGACGGCTGCGCGCCGGGGAACTGCTCGGTCCGCTGGTCCGGATTGGACCCCGCGTCCCTCGACCACTGCGCGGTGGCGTCGGGCTCACGCTGCTGCGCGGTCCGGTCATCGTCAGGATTGCTCATGTCACGGCCCTACTCTTCCGCCGGGTTCGGTCCGACCCTGCAGGGTAGATCCACAACCTGAGACCCAGCTGAACGACCCTCCGTGACGGCCGCCCAGGGTCAGTGCAGCGGCCCCAGCTCGTGCACCGGTCGGTCGAACTGGGCCAGCGGCCGACCGGCCCGGGCGCGCATCGCGACCGCCGGGTCGGCCAGGTGCATCCGGCCGATGCCCACCAGGTCGAATTCGTCGCGTTCGAGTCGGCGCAGCACCTCGTCCCGGTTGTCCGGGCCGGTGGGCTCGTCGGCCGAGAGGGGGAAGCCGATGCCGCCGACGGCCATCGCCGTCGCGCCGGTGAGCTTCTTCGCCCAGCCCGCGAGGGACAGGTCCGAGCCCTCGAACGCGGGCCGGTCGAAGTAACGGCCGCTGGCGTCGAGGACGTCCGCGCCGGCGTCGACCAGCGCACCGAGAACGACGCCGAGTTCCTCCGGCGTCGCCGCGAGCCGGGCGCCGTAGTCCTGCTGCTTGTGCTGCGAGAACCGGTAGACGATCGGCAGGTCGTCGCCGATCGCGTCGCGGATCGCCCCCACCACCGCGGCGGGAAACGCGGTGCGGCGCTCCAGGTCTCCGCCCCACCGGTCGTCGCGGGTGTTCGTCGACGCCCAGAGGAAGGAGTCGAGCAGGTAGCCGTGCGCGCCGTGCAGGGCGATGCCGTCGAAGCCGACGTCGACGGCGTTGCGGGCCGCGGCGACGTACGCCGCGATGACGTCCTCGATGTCCCGCTCGGTCATCGCGGCGCCGGGCCGGGTCGCCCAGTCCAGGTAGTCGGCGGTGTACGTGGTCTTGCCGAGGTGCCCCCAGTTCCCGGACGGGCGCATCGAGACGGCGCCGTCGTCGACTCCGGACATCGCGCCCCACAGCGGTCCGACGTGCCAGAGCTGCGGGATGATCCGGCCACCGGCGGCATGCACCTGCTCGACCACCTCGCGCCACCCGGCGAGTGCCGCGGCGCCGTACATGTGCGGGACGTCGGGATCGTCGACCGCGACGGTGTGCTCGATGGCGGTCCCCTCGGTGATCACCAGCCCGGTACCGCCCTCGGCTCGGCGCCGGTAGTAGGCGGCCACCTCGGGGGCGGGCACGCCCCCGGGCGAGCGGTGCCGGGTCATGGGCGACATGACGATCCGGTTCGGCAGTGCGAGTCCGCGCACCCGCAGCGGGCGGAACAGCGCCGCCGTGTCGAGACCTGCCGCCACCGCTGCGCCCTCAGTCACTTGCGCCATCTCAACCTCCGCATACGCCGCGTCGCCACCCGGCCGAATCCGGCCGCGTTCGACGTTAACGCCCGGGGTCGCGGACGCGCTGACCCGGTTCCGCTGCGTGAGACCTAGAGCATCGATTCCCAGGTGATCGGCTTGTCCAGCGCCTCGGGGAACTTCTTCTGCAGGAACTCGGTCCACTGCGAGACGTGCGCGCGCATGGCCTCCGCGGCACCGGCCGAGTCGCCGGCGACGATGGCGTCGAACACCGCGACGTCGGCGTCGAACACCGCGGCGCGGGCGCTCTCCGGGTAGTCGACGCCGAGCGCGGCACCGGCGAAGACCCCGTCCAGCGCGTCGATGAGGTACCCGAACAGCGGGTTGCCCGACGCCCAGGCGACGATGTTGTGGAACTCGCGGTTCGCCTCGAGGAAGCGGTCGAGGTCCCGGATGCTGTCCCGCATGAGGTCGACGGTTTCCTTGAGCTGGACCCGCTGTTCGTCGCTGATCCGTTCCGCCGCCAGGCGCGCCATCAGCGGCTCGAGCCCGATTCGCGCCTCGACGATGGTGGCGAACTTCGCGCCCTCGAACTGAAGGAGCAGGCCCAGGCTGTTCATCAGGTGCGACGCCTCGGGCTTCTCGACGGTGGGCCCGCCGCCGGGGCCCGGCTTGAGCGAGATCGCACCGGAGAGTTCCAGGAACCGCAGCGACTCGCGCAGGGTGCCCCGGCCGACGCGATACTCCTCGAGCATCACCTTCTCCGGAGGGAGCCGGTCACCCGGACCGAGGCCTCGATCGGCAATGTCCGAGACAATGCGCCGCGCGACGATCATCGCGGTCTTCTGCGGCCGATCGAACCTGTCCATCATATTGAAAACGCCCCCCTGAGACGGTCACCGCAACTAGCCCTACCTACTGGTCAGTGGTTGAACCCTACTGACCAAACGCCCTGGCACGGGCGTAATCGGTAATCATCATCGCTCGAATGCGGTACCGCCCGGTTTGTGATAGGCATCACCGGCGAGGGGGGTGCGGGCCGCCGATTTCCGATCCGAATGATGCGAATGGTTCGCCGCAGTCCGACCCGGAGGCCGCCCGCCCCGACGCGTGCGCCCTCCCCACCGCCGAGACGGTGGGGAGGGCGCAGGTGCGGATCGCCGTCAGCCGAGGATCAGGCCGTCGCCGTCCGCCGAGACGTTCACCGGCACGACGTCACCGTCCTTGATCTCGCCGGCCAGCAGCAGCTTCGCGAGCTGGTCGCCGATCGACTGCTGCACCAGCCGGCGCAGCGGTCGCGCACCGTACTGCGGGTCGTACCCGCGCTTGGCCAGCCACTCCTTCGCCGGCTTCGAGACCTCCAGCGTGAGCCGCCGGGCGGCGAGCCGCTTGGCCAGCTGTTGGAGCTGGATGTCGACGATGGACTCGAGCTGCTCCTCCGAGAGCGGGTCGAAGATCACCACGTCGTCGAGCCGGTTGATGAACTCCGGCTTGAACGCGTGCCGCACCGCCTCCATCACCTGCTCCTTGGTGCCACCGGCACCAAGGTTGGACGTCAGGATCAGGATGGTGTTGCGGAAGTCCACCGTCCGGCCCTGGCCGTCCGTCAGGCGTCCCTCGTCGAGGACGGCCAGCAGGACGTCGAACACGTCGGGGTGCGCCTTCTCCACCTCGTCGAAGAGCACCACCGAGTACGGACGCCTCCGCACCGCCTCGGTGAGCTGGCCGCCTGCCTCGTAGCCGACGTATCCGGGCGGCGCACCGACGAGCCGTGCCACCGAGTGCTTCTCGCCGTACTCGGACATGTCGATCCGAATCATCGCGCGTTCGTCGTCGAACAGGAAGTCCGCCAACGCCTTCGCGAGCTCGGTCTTGCCCACGCCGGTCGGGCCGAGGAACAGGAACGAGCCGGTCGGCCGGTTCGGGTCCGCGACTCCGGCCCGGGCCCGGCGCACCGCGTCGGAGACGGCCTGCACCGCGTCGGCCTGCCCGACGACCCGCTTGCCGAGCTCGGACTCCATCCGCAGCAGCTTGGCGGTCTCGCCCTCCATCATCCGGCCGGCCGGGATGCCGGTCCACGCCGACACCACGTCCGCGACGTCGTCGGGTCCGACCTCCTCCTTGAGCATGACGTCGCCGTCGCTGGCGCCGCCGGACGCCTCGACCGCCGCCGCGAGCTGCTTCTCCAGTTCGGGGATCCGGCCGTAGCGCAGCTCGGCGGCCTTGCCCAGGTCGCCGTCGCGCTCCGCCCGTTCCGACTCGCGGCGCAGCGTCTCGAGCTGCTCCTTGACCTCGCGGACCGAGTCGATGGCCTGCTTCTCGTTCTGCCACCGGGTGCTCAGCTGCCCCAGCTTCTCGCGGGCGTCCGCGAGCTCCTGCCGCAGCTTGTCGAGCCGCGCCTTCGACGCGTCGTCGGTCTCCTTGGCGAGCGCCATCTCCTCGATCTCGAGCCTGCGCACGATCCGCTCGATCTCGTCGATCTCGACGGGCCGCGAGTCGATCTCCATCCGCAGCCGCGACGCCGCCTCGTCCACCAGGTCGATGGCCTTGTCCGGCAGGAACCGGGAGGTGATGTAGCGATCCGAAAGGGTCGCCGCCGCAACGAGAGCGGAGTCGGTGATGCGCACGCCGTGGTGCACCTCGTAGCGTTCCTTGAGACCGCGCAGGATGCCGATGGTGTCCTCCACCGACGGCTCCCCGACCAGCACCTGCTGGAACCGGCGCTCGAGCGCCGCGTCCTTCTCGATGTACTTGCGGTACTCCTCGAGCGTGGTCGCACCGACCAGCCGCAGCTCGCCGCGGGCCAGCATCGGCTTGATCATGTTGCCGGCGTCCATCGCGGACTCACCGGTGGCACCCGCACCGACGATGGTGTGCAGCTCGTCGATGAACGTGATGACCTGTCCGGCCGAGTTCTTGATGTCGTCGAGGACGGCCTTGAGCCGCTCCTCGAACTCACCGCGGTACTTCGCGCCCGCGACCATCGATCCGAGGTCGAGTGAGACAACGGTCTTGCCGCGCAACGACTCCGGGACGTCGCCCTCCACGATCCGCTGGGCCAGGCCCTCCACGATCGCGGTCTTGCCGACGCCCGGCTCGCCGATCAGCACCGGGTTGTTCTTGGTGCGGCGGCTGAGCACCTGGACCACGCGCCGGATCTCGGTGTCACGCCCGATGACCGGGTCGAGCTTGCCGGAGCGGGCGGCCTCGGTGAGGTCGGTGCTGTACTTCTCCAGGGCCTGGTACGAGCCCTCGGGATCCGGGCTGGTGACCCGGGCACTGCCGCGCACCGCGGTGAAGGCGTCGCGCAGCGCCTGCGCCGTCGCACCGTGCCCGACAAGCAGTTTCGCGACGTCGGAGTCGCCCTCGGCGAGTCCGACCATGAGGTGCTCGGTGGACACGTACTCGTCGTCGAGCTCGGTTGCCAGGCGCTGGGCGGCGGTCAGCGCAGCAAGCGCCTCCCGGCCCAGCTGCGGAGTGGTGGTCGCACCGGTCGCCTTCGGCAACCGGTCGACCATGGTCTGCGCCTCGCGGTGCACCACCGTGGGGTCGACGCCGACCGCCTTGAGCAGCGGTCCGGCAATACCGTCGGTCTGGTCGAGCAGGGCCACCAAGAGATGTGCCGGACGGATGTCCGGGTTCCCGGCGGCGGACGCGGACTGCAGAGCCGCAGTCAAGGCCGCCTGAGTCTTGGTAGTCGGAGAAAACGAGTCCATGGTCACCCCTAACGGAAGACGTATGTTCGTCGCCGTCGAGCCTAGGTGTGGCCGGTCGGCGCTGTCACATGTCCCAACACACGAAAAGTTGAGTCTGTTCCGCTCAAGTCTGACACACAATGGACCGATTTTCGGGCGCGCCCGCCAGAGAACTCAACGTGTCCGCGTCGCCAATCTCGACGGTGCGTTCAATGCCTGCTCCGAGGGCATCCACCCCGCGGACCCATCCGCCGGCCCCGTGGCGCCGAACCCCCGGCATGGACAGTCCCGCGAACTCGCAACCACGCCCTTCCGCGCCCCCTCGCACCGTCGCCGTGATCGGCAGCGGCGTCGCCGGCCTCACGGCCGCGTACGTGCTGGCCAAACGCGACCGGGTGACTCTCTACGAGGCCGACGAGCGGCTCGGCGGGCACGCCCACACCCACGACCTCGAACTCGACAACGGGGCCCTGGTGTCGGTGGACACCGGATTCATCGTGCACAACGACCGCACCTACCCCACCCTGCTGCGGCTGTTCGGCGAACTGGGCGTCGCCACCCAGGACACCGACATGTCGATGTCCGTGCGATCGGACGCGAACGGCCTCGAGTACGCAGGCGCGAAGGGCCTGGCGGGGCTGTTCCCGACGCCGCGCGCGCTGGCCCGACCGCGATACCTGCGCATGCTCGGCGAGGTGGTCCGGTTCCACCGCGCTGCCCGGGCCCTGTTGGACAGCCCTGCCGGCGACCGGGACGAGCCGCTCGCCACCTTCCTGTCCCGGCACCGGTTCTCGGACTATTTCGCCCGGCACTTCGTCACCCCGCTCGTCGCTGCCGTGTGGTCGTGCGCCCCGTCGACCGCAGGCCGCTACCCGGCGCGGTACCTGTTCACCTTCCTCGACCATCACGGGATGCTCACCGTGTTCGGCTCCCCCACCTGGCGCACCGTCACCGGCGGCTCGGCCCGCTACGTCGAGAAAGTGGCGGCGACGCTGGACGAGGTGCTCGTCGGCACCCCGGTGCACAGCCTCCAACGGGTCGAGGACGGGGTGTGCGTCATTGCCCGCAACGGCGACCTCCGCTGGTTCGACGCCGCGGTGATCGCGGTGCACCCCGCTCAGGCCCTGCGGTTGCTGGCCGATCCCACCCCTCTCGAACGCGCCCTGCTCGGGGCGATGCCGTACTCGGTCAACCGTGCCCTGCTGCACACCAACACCTCCGTCCTGCCGCACGCCGAGCGCGCCCGCGCGTCCTGGAACTACCTGATACCGCGCCGCACCCTCGGCCCGGAGTCGGTGGTGGTCACCTACGACATGACCCGGCTGATGCGGATCTCCGAGGACACCGACCGACGCTTCCTGGTCACCCTCGGCGGCGAGGGCCTCGTCGACCCGGCGTCGATCCTGGCCGAGATGACCTACGAGCACCCGATCTACACGCCGGAATCCGTTGCCGCGCAGACCCGCCTGCACGAACTCGACAGCGACACGGTGACCTTCGCGGGGGCGTACCACGGGTGGGGGTTCCACGAGGACGGCGCCCGTTCGGGGGTGCTGGCCGCGCGTCGCCTCGGGGTGGACTGGGACAGCGCGTCCGCTCGCGCCGCGACGGTGCGCTGATCATGTCCCCTCCCATGATGTCCCCGCCCGTGTCCCCGCCGACGATCTACCGCACCCGCATCCGGCACGTCCGCGCCGCACCGGTCCGGCACTCCTTCGAGTACCGCAGCTACAGCTGGTTCGTCGATCTGGACGAGCTGCCCCGCCTGCCGGCGTGGCTGCGGCCGTTCGCCCGGTTCGAGGCGAGCGACCACTTCACCGCCGACGGAATTCCCGACTACGACGCGGCAACCCTGCGCGGACGGCTCGACGGCTACCTCGCCGCGCACGGTGTCGACCTGCACGGCGGCCGCGTCACGGCCCTGCTCAACGCCCGGGTACTCGGCCACGTCTTCAACCCGTTGAGCCTGTTCTGGTGCCACGACCGGGCCGGCGCCCTGTGGTGCGTGGTCGCCGAGGTCCACAACACCTACGGCGGGCGGCACTGCTATCTGCTCATGCCGGACGACTCCGGCCGGGCCGAGACCGACAAGGCGTTCTTCGTCTCACCCTTCAACGAGGTCGACGGGCGCTACACGCTGCGGGTGCCGGAACCGGACCGCGACCTCTCCGTGTCGGTCACCCTGCACCGCGACGGGCAGCCGCCGTTCACCGCGACGATGCGCGGGCACGGACACCGTGCCACCACGGCCGCGGTGGCGCGGATGCAGTTGTCGGCGCCGATGGCCCCGCTCGTGGTGGCGGCGCGGATCCGCATCCAGGGCGTCGCCCTGTGGCTGCGCGGACTGCCCCTCGTCCCTCGCCCGACTCGTTCCCCTCGACTTCACCAGGAGGCCGACAGATGACTACCGCTGGCACCGAGAACGCCGACCGCACACTCGAGGTCGACGCCGACCTGTGGCCCGGCATTGCCCACGTCCGGACCGACGCCCGCGCGCGGGTGGCGGGCGCGGTGGCCGACCGCCTGTTCCGGCGGGCCGCGTCGAGACTGGCCGTGCGGGTGGAGTACCCGGACGGCACCGTCGTCGGATCCGACGAGACGGAACGGATCCTGCCCCGCATGATCATCCACCGGCCCGAGGAGTTCGCCCGACGGCTCGGCACCGGCGGACTCATCGGCTTCGGCGAGTCCTACATGGCCGGCGACTGGGCATCCCCCGAGCCGGCGGCGGTGCTCACCCCCTTCGCGGCGCAGGCCGCGACCCTGATCCCTCGCCCGTTGCAATGGCTGCGCCCCCTGGTCACGGCGAAACACCCTGCCGCCGAGCGCAACACCCCGGAGAACACCCGCTCGAACATCTCCCGCCACTACGACCTGTCCAACGAGCTCTTCGAACTGTTCCTCGACCGCACCATGTCCTACTCGAGCGCCCTGTTCGACGAGCTGCCTGCGCGGCGGGCAGACCTGGCCGCCGCCCAGCACCGCAAGATCGACCGCCTGCTCGACGCCGCCCGGGTCGGACCGGGCACCCGCCTGCTCGAAATCGGTACCGGCTGGGGAGAATTGAGCCTGCGTGCCGCGGCGCGGGGCGCCCGGGTCCGCTCGGTCACCCTCTCCCGCGAGCAACAACTGCTGGCTCGCCGCCGGGTGGCCGACGCGGGGCTTTCCGACTCCGTGCGGGTCGACCTGCTCGACTACCGCGCGGTGACGGGAACCTACGACGCGATCGTGTCGGTGGAGATGATCGAGGCCGTCGGGTTCGACTACTGGCCCGCCTACTTCCGAACCCTCGACCGGCTGCTGATTCCGGGCGGCCGGGTGGCACTGCAGGCGATCACCATGCCGCACGATCGGATGTTGGCCTCCCGCAACACCTACACCTGGGTGCACAAGTACATATTCCCCGGCGGCCTGCTGCCCTCCGCGGAGGCCATCGACGCCGTGACCCGCCGGGAGACGTCACTGCGGGTCGTCGACCGGTTCGCGATGGGTGCGCACTACGCGGAGACCCTGCGGCTGTGGCGTGAGCGCTTCGGCGCCCGCGGCACGGAGGTCACCGCACTCGGCTTCGACGATGTCTTCCGGCGCATGTGGGAGTTCTACCTGGCGTACTCGGAGGCCGGCTTCCGCAGCGGGTACCTCGACGTCCAGCAGTTGGTGTTCCGTAAGGAGTCGGGCCGGTGACCGCGTGGGAGCAGTTCGGGACGATCACCGTGGTGAGCGCGCTGCTGCTCGCCGCCCTGCAGGCCGTCACGTTCGCCGTCGGACACCGGATCGGCCGGTACAACGTGGTGGACGTGTCCTGGGGGCTGGGCTTCGTGCTGGTCGCCGCGGTGTCCGCCGTGCTCGGCGACGGCGACCCCGGCCGCCGGGTCCTGCTGCTCGTGCTGGTCGCCGTGTGGGGCCTGCGGTTGAGCTGGCACATGCACCGCAAGTCCGCGGGGCGCGGCGAGGACCCGCGGTACCGGGAGTTGCTCGGCCGCGCCGGCGGCGCCTCCCTCGGCACGGTCGCCCGCAAGATCTTCGCGACCCAGGGCGCGGCCCAGTGGTTCGTCTCGCTGCCCGTCCAGCTCTCGGCGGTGCTCGGGCCGGCGCACGGCGCGGGTCGCGCTGTCATGGCGGTCGGAGTGGCTCTCTGGGCGGTGGGCGCGTACTTCGAGGCGGTGGGAGACCGGCAACTCCGAGCGTTCAAGGCGGACTCGGCCAACCGAGGTCGGATCATGGACTCGGGGTTGTGGGCGTGGACCCGCCACCCGAACTACTTCGGCGACGCCTGCGTGTGGTGGGGGCTCTGGCTCGTCTGCGCTGGTGTCTGGCCCGGTGTGGTGACGGTGGCATCCCCGATTGCGATGACGTACTTCCTGGTCTACGCGACGGGGGCGCGACTGCTCGAGCAGACGATGTCGCGGCGGCCGGGCTACCGCGAGTACCAGGCCCGCACCGCGTACTTCCTGCCCCGCCCACCCCGGCGGTGACGAACGCAGCGCCCTCCCAGGTACCACGCGCCCGCAGCGCCTTCTTGTCCAGCTTGCCGATCGGGGTCAGCGGCAGGGACGAGTCGGAGCGGGCGCCGGGCACCGGGCGCCGGGCACCGGGCACCGGGCACCGGGCACCGGGCACCGGGCACCGGGCACCGGGACGTAGGTGGCCATGGTGGCCAACTCTGCGCCCGTCTGGCCCGCGCGGCCGGCACAGACAACGACCTGCCCACCCACCACTTCGGCAGGATCCGCCCCGGAATGCGGGGCCGATCCTGCCGAGATCCGGCAACCAGGCGGGGTCGGCGTGGCGCCCCTGCGACAGCGACGCCCCGGGTGCAGGATGGGCGCCACATCTGTTAGCCGACCACAGGAGGTTCCCTGATGAATCCCGCTCACCGACTGGCCGTCTGCGCCGCCGTCGTAGCCGGCGCGGCCCTGTCGCCGGTGGCCGTCGCCGCCGCGGCAGTGACCGTGCCGTTCCAGATCCCCCCGGCGCCGTTCGGGAACCCGAACGGCAGCTTCGACGTGCTCCCGATCCGCTGTGCGGCAGTGGTGGGCGAACAACCCGGCGAGGTGACGATCACCGGCGGTCTGGCGGGCGGATGGGGATGCATGCTCTCGTCCGAGGTGCTCTGGCTGAACCTGTCGACGGGTGCGTCGGGTTCCGCCCGGCTGTCGGACGGGCTGAACGGAATACCGGCCGCGGCGACGCTGCAGACCGGGGCGGGGCAGGTCGCGGTCACCGTCCTCCCCGCGACGGGCGGAACGACCGTCCCGGGAGTCGCAACCTTCCTCGTGCCGTAGCCGGCGGATCGCCGCAACGGCACGGCGAACGCCGCTACCCGGCGAGCGCGGCATCCTCTCGGATCTGCTCCCTGGCCTGCTCCGTGAATCGATACCAGTGGACCGAGTCCGCCACGTGGACCGATACCCAGTCGCCTCGCAGTACCGCAGATTTGGGCGGGAGACATTGCTCCGACAGCGGCAGGGCGAGCGCACCGGCGCGCGCTGCCGTCCCGCGGTGGAGCCGGAAGGCCATCCATTCGGCCCCCAACCACGCGATGATCACACCGCGATCGAGCAGGGCCGGGTGGCCACAACTTGACACTGTCAACACCCCGCACTCGGCGGTGGTGGCGGCGATTTCCTGAAAGGCGGCCAACGCCGCGTCAAAGCCCGATTCCATATCTTCCCTTGCTCAATCCAGGCCCCTGATCAGGCGATGACAGCGTCTGCCCCATCGGAGGATGCTCGGGTTTGCGGCCCGGGATCCTTCGTTGCCCTGTGGCGTCACCTTGCGTTCGGATTCCCTGCGCTCGGGGCGGTCACGTGATGCGCAGCCCCCATCGATCGTCACGACTCAGCGCGACCTCCATGCAGTCCCCGGCGACCGGGCAGTTCCGACAGAATGTGAGTGGCAGTCGGTCGGTCACGTCGCGTGCGTCAGCGCACGGGTATACCGCGAGATCCTGCACCGGATCCGGTGCTCTGAGAACCTTCAACAGAACCATGTCTCGCCTTTTCTCGGGGTGTCCATGCTCCGAATCACACCAGATCAAGCGCGTTTCAGGCCGCCGACACATCACCGAACACCGGCATTTCGAGCACCGGAACTTGACGTTTCGCGCACACCGGCGGGAGGACGGTCCGGCCGGACGCCCGGGTCACCGTGTCCGCAGACTGGACCTCCCGAAACGCCGGAGACCGAGTCCACTCCATGCGACTCCGCGAGCCAGCTGTGGCCGGTCTCGCACCCCCAGCCGGGGAAGAACCTCGCGGACAACACGCACGACGTGGTAGGAGATAGGTGCCACTACAACCACCCCGTGGCCCAGATGAGACGCGAACACAGATCGCGTCTAGCCGATATCGGAGCAATGAACAGAATATGAGCGTGGACCAACCAACCATCATCTACACGCTGACCGATGAAGCGCCGATGCTCGCCACGTATGCCTTCCTGCCAGTGATCGAGACATTCGCCGAGGCAGCCGGGATCAACGTCGAGACCCGCGACATCTCCGTCGCCGCCCGCATCCTCGCCGAGTTCGGCGACCACCTGACCGAAGCGCAACGAGTACCGGACACCCTGGCCGAACTGGGCCGGCTGACGCAGCTGTCCGACACGAACATCATCAAGCTGCCGAACATCAGTGCCTCGGTCCCGCAGCTGCTCGCGGCCATCAAGGAACTCCAGGCGCACGGCTACGGCATCCCGGACTACCCCGAGAACCCGAAGTCGGACGAGGAGACCGCGATCAAGGACCGGTACACCACGTGCCTGGGCAGCGCGGTGAACCCCGTCCTTCGCGAGGGCAACTCGGACCGCCGAGCGCCCCGGGCGGTCAAGGAGTACGCCCGCAAGCATCCGCACAGCATGGGCGAATGGTCGCCGGCATCGCGCACGCACGTCGCCCACATGCGCCACGGCGACTTCTACAACGGCGAGAAGTCGATGACCGTCGACGGCGACCGCGAGGTCAAGATGGAGCTGCTGACCACCAGCGGCGAGACCATCGTCCTCAAGCCGAAGGTGTCGCTCAGCGACGGCGACGTCATCGACAGCATGTTCATGAGCAAGAAGGCGCTCATCGACTTCTACGAGGACGAGATGGAGGACGCCCGCAAGACGGGCATGATGTTCTCCCTGCACGTCAAGGCCACGATGATGCGCGTCTCGCACCCGATCGTCTTCGGGCACGCCGTGAAGGTCTTCTACAAGGACGCGTTCGCCAAGCACGGCGAACTGTTCGACGAGCTCGGCGTGAACGTCAACAACGGGCTCTCCGACCTCTACGCGAAGATCGAGTCGCTCCCCGCGTCGAAGCGCGAGGAGATCATCGACGACCTGCACAAGTGCCACGAGAACCGGCCCGAGCTGGCGATGGTCGACTCGGCGCGCGGCATCTCGAACTTCCACTCGCCCAGCGACGTCATCGTCGACGCCTCCATGCCCGCGATGATCCGCGCCGGCGGCAAGATGTACGGCGCCGACGGCAGGCAGAAGGACACCAAGGCGGTGAGCCCCGAGTCGACGTTCTTCCGGATCTACCAGGAGATGATCAACTTCTGCAAGACCAACGGCGCGTTCGACCCCACCACCATGGGCACCGTGCCGAACGTCGGCCTGATGGCGCAGAAGGCGGAGGAGTACGGCTCGCACGACAAGACCTTCGAGGTCCCCGAGGCCGGCGTCGCCAACATCACCGATCTCGCCACCGGAGAGGTTCTGCTCACCCAGAACGTCGAGGAGGGCGACATCTGGCGCCTGTGCATCGTCAAGGACGAGCCGATCCGGGACTGGGTCAAGCTCGCCGTCACCCGCGCCCGCAACTCCGGCATGCCGGTCGTCTTCTGGCTCGACCCGTACCGTCCGCACGAGAACGAGCTGATCTCGAAGGTGCAGACGTACCTGCTCGATCACGACACCGAGGGCCTCGACATCCAGATCATGTCGCAGGTGCGCGCGATCAGGTACACGATGGAGCGGCTCATCCGTGGGCTCGACACCATCTCGGCCACCGGCAACATCCTGCGCGACTACCTCACCGACCTGTTCCCGATCCTGGAACTGGGCACGAGCGCGAAGATGCTCTCCATCGTGCCGTTGATGGCCGGCGGTGGACTGTACGAGACCGGCGCGGGCGGTTCCGCTCCCAAGCACGTCAAGCAGCTGCTGGAGGAGAACCACCTGCGCTGGGACTCGCTCGGCGAGTACCTCGCACTGGCCGTCAGCCTCGAGGACCTCGGTATCAAGACCGACAACAAGAAGGCGACCGTCCTGGCCAAGGCCCTCGACGCCGCGACCGGCAAGTTGCTCGAGAACGACAAGGGCCCGTCCCGTACCACCGGTGAGCTGGACAACCGCGGCAGCCAGTTCTACCTGGCCATGTACTGGGCCGAGGAGCTCGCCGCGCAGAACGAGGACGAGGAGCTGCGTGCGCGCTTCGTTCCGCTCGCGGCAGCGCTCGCGAAGAACCAGGACGCAATCGTCGGTGAGCTCAACGACGTGCAGGGCAACCCGGTCGACATCGGCGGCTACTACGCGCCCGACGCCGACCTGACCACCGCGGTCATGCGCCCGAGCGCGACGTTCAACGACACCTTGGCGGCTGCACGCGGCTGAGTCGTACGGTGTTCGACGAGTAAGGCCCGCGCCCCTTAGGGGCGCGGGCCTTACTCGTCGAGCACCAGGCGGGTTCTGGGCCCCGGCTACGGGTCCGTCAGGCCCGTGCGCGGTCTCCGGGTACGGGGACCCGGACTGCGCACGGGCGCGGCGCCTACACCGAGCGTGCGGCGCCCGCCCAGTAGTGCGCCCGCAGCGCCTTCTTGTCCAGCTTGCCGATCGGGGTCAGCGGCAGGGTGTCGACGAAGTCCACGGTCTTCGGCGCGTGCACGGCGCCCTTGGCCTCCTTGACCATCGCGGACAGGTCCGCGGCCTCGACGGTCTGACCGGCGCGCAGCACGACGCAGGCCTTGACGGCCTCGCCCCACTTCTCGTCGGGCACCCCGACCACTGCGACCGACGCGACCGCCGGGTGCGCGGAGAGGACGTCCTCGATCTCCCGCGGGAAGACGTTGAACCCGCCGGTGACGATCATGTCCTTCTTGCGGTCGACGATGAACAGGAAGCCGTCCTTGTCCGCCCGGGCGATGTCGCCGGTGTGCAGCCAGCCGCCGCGCAGCGCCTCCGCCGTCTCCTCCGGCTTGTTCCAGTACTCCTTCATCACCAGCGGGCCGCGTACGCAGATCTCGCCGAGCTCGCCGCGGGGGACCTCGTTGAGGTCGTCGTCGAGGAGCTTGACGTTGAGCCACGGCACCGGACGCCCGCACGACGCGAGCCGCTCCAGATCCTTCGGATCGTGCTCCTCCTTGCGCAGCACCGAAATCGTCATGCCGCACTCGGACTGGCCGAAGTACTGGAAGAAGATCGGGCCGAGCCTGTCGATGCCCTCCGCCAGTCGCGTCGGCGACATGGCGGCGGCGCCGTAGAACAGCGTCTCGAGGCTCGACACGTCGCGGGTGGCGAGGTCCGGGTGGTCGAGCAGCATGTAGATCATCGTCGGCACCAGCATGGTGGAGGTGATCTTGTACTTCTCGATCGCCTCGAGCACCGCGGCCGGCTCGAACGCGGGGAGCACCACCAGGGAGCCGCCGCGCAGCAGGGTCGGCACGAAGAACGCCATGCCCGCGTGCGAGAGCGGGGTGCAGGCGAGGAAGCGCATCTCGTCGGGGAACTGCCACTCCGCCGCCTGGATCTGCGGCAGGGTCACGCCGGAGGCGAAGGTGTTGACGACGCCCTTGGGCTTGCCGGTGGTGCCGCCGGTGTAGACCATGCTCGACGGGTCGCCGCCGTCGACGTCCGCGGCGACCAGGCGGGTCGGGGTGAAGGTCGCGGCCAGGGCGAGGATGTCGATGCCCACCTCGGACGGCCCGAGCGACAGGAAGTTCTTGAGCGTGGGCACCGTCGCCTTGAGCTCGGCCGCGCGCGCCTCGAAGGCGGTCGGGTCGAAGATCAGCGTCTCGATCTCGGCGTCCCCGAGGATGTAGGCGTGGTCGTCGACCGAGCCCATCGGCGCGAGCGCGGTGTTGCGGCAGCCGAGGATCATCTGCGAGCCGACGCTGATGAGCACCTCGGGACGGTTCTTGGAGAGCATCGCGACGCTGGAGCCCTTGCCGAGGCCCTGCCCGGTGAGCGCCTGACAGAAACTGCTGATCTGGTCGCGCATCTGGCCGCCGGTGAGCACCACGTCGCCGAGGTAGAGGGCGGGCCGGTCGGCGTTGCGATCGAGTGCCGTGATCAGCAGGTCCGCCAGGAACTGCGGGCGGTGCAGGTCGGCGTGCTCGTCGGTGGTCATGTGTTCTCCGCTCTGAACTGTGGATACGGCCCGCCACGGCAGTGGACACCGGCCCACGGATGCGTGGTGTGCTTGTCACCTTAGAACCAAAACTGACACATGTTCTAGTCTTTCTGCCGTTTGTCCTGAGCGCCGCGCCGCACGACTACGATTACGCCCCATGAGCGTGGACGTGGAGCGGGACCGGGAGTGGCTCGCGACGGTCGTCGAGCATCATCGTCTACGACGAGATCTGGCGGTCGTCCGACTGGAGGGCGAGTACGTCCCGTTCACGGCTGGTCAGTCCGTGTCCGTCGCCGTCCCGCAGCTGCCGAGCGTCACCCGGCGCTACTCCCCCGCGCTGCCGCCGTCGCTCGACGGCAAGCTCGAGTTCCACGTGCGGACCGTGCCCGCCGGATGGGTCAGCGGTTCGATCGTGGCGGACACCGCGCCGGGCGACGAGTGGCGGATCAGCTCTCCGACCGGCCGGCTGCGGATCGACGACTCCACCACCGAGGTGGTGATGATCGCGGGCGGCACGGGGCTCGCACCCATGCGCTCGATGCTGCTCGAACTGACCCGGCGCCCCAACCCGCCACTGGTGTACCTGTTCGTCGGCGGCCGCCACCCCCGCGACCTGTACGCCGCAGACATGCTGACGATCCTGGCGTACCACCTGGACTGGCTGACCGTGGTCCCGATCGTCGAGCAGATCGAGGACCCGGACTGGGCCGACGAGTGGCACGAGCGCACCAAGGTGGACATCGGCTTCGGCGAGGACGACCTGATCCAGGGCACCCTCGCGGACGTGGTCAGCTCGTACGGCGGCTACACCAACCACCAGGTGCTGATCAGCGGCTCGCCCGCCATGGTCCGGGCCACCGTCCGCGCGCTGGTCGACACCGGCACCCCGGCCGGGTCGATTCAGGTCGGCTGAGCCGGCCGAACACGCTCGGCCGTCAGCTCACGTCGCGGACTTCCTGACGAGTGCGGTGATCACCGCTACTGCCTCGGCGCTCAACTCGGTCACCGCGTACGACGTCGGCCACAGCCCGGTCGCGTCGTCGAGGTGTGCCTCGGCGGTGAAGCCGAACGTCGAGTAGCGCTCCTTGTCGGCGTGCCCACTGCGGAAGAAGCACACGACCTTCCCCTTCCTGGCATAGGCAGGCTGCCCGTACCAGAGCTTCGGCGACAGGTCGGGGGCCGTGGTGGTGACGATCGCGTGGATCCGTTCGGCAACTGCGCGATCCGGCGCATCCATCTCCGCGATCTTCGACAGAACGTCGAGCTCCGCGGCGGCGGCCTTGCCCCCGCGACCGTCGCTCGCCTGCTTCTTCAGTTCCGCGGCGCGCTCCCGCATGGCGGCGCGCTCCGCCGTGGAGAATCCGTCGCTGTTCGTCTCGTTCGGGCCGGCGTTCGCGCTCATCGCGGTCCCCTCCTCCGTGATCGGTGTCAGGTGCCTGTCGCCGCGTGTACGGCGAGTCCCATACTCGCATCCCTTCGGCTAGAGCACCCGGCCCTCGAACTCGCAGAAGCTGTGGCAGACCCGGTCCCGGACGATGATCTCCGGGCACTCGGGGTCGAACCAGCGGTCGACGTGGGCCCAGTGGACCGGGTGCATGAGGTATGGCCCCGTCAGCGCGTCCAGGTCCGCGAACTCCTGCTCCCACACGTGAGTCCACGCCGAGGTGCCCTCGGCCCGCAGCACCCGAGAGAGCTGCCACGACCGGATCGCCGGCACGTGCCGGGGCATCCGCAGCAGGTCGTCCTCGAACCGCGCGACGGCGGCGTCCGACGCATCCGGGTCCACCCGCAGCAGCAGCGTCCGGTACACCCCGCCGGCGGTTCCGGGCCCGGTGGTCCCGTCTGCCTCGCCGCGGTACTCGACGCCGTCGACGTGCGCGACTGCGGAAGTATCCAGTGCGGCAGCGACTTCCCGCTCCACCCCGTGCCACTCGTCCTCGTCGTCGAACTGGAAGTGGGCGAGCAGGTCGCCACCGTTGCGGACGCCGTCGAGCGTCGGGGCGACCAGCACCCGCCCGGCACCCGCCGCGGCCGCGCGCAGCCCGTCCGCACACCGCTCGCGCGCACTCGCGTCGGCGCCGCCGAAGAAGTGGATCAGCTTGGTGACCTTAAACATCGGACAGCCCGTCGACGTCCCCCGCGGCCGAGGCCACCGAGCGGGACCGCTCCACGAGAAGCTCGTCCATCCGCGCCCACCACCGCCCCAGGGCCGGGTCCGGGCGCCCCTGCCACGTCATTTGCCACCAGGCGTCGGCGCCGTCGAGCGCCCAGGTGGCGGTGACCGTGTTGGACTCGTCGTCGAACCAGACCGGCGGGCTCACCAGCACCCGCTCGAGCGTCATGCCCCGCTCCCGGGCGCCGGGTGCGTACTCCGCCAGGTAGGCGTCGACGAACTCGCGTGCGCGACCGGGCCGGGTGACCACCCGGTCGATCACGTACACCGTCGGGCCCGCCATGTCGGTCAGCGGGCCGTGCTGCCGGCGTCCACCGGCAGGGCAACCGCGGTGACGTAGCGCGCCTCGTCGGACGCCAGGAACAGCGCGGCGTTGGCGACGTCCACCGGTTCGATCCAGGGCACCTCGAGCATGTTCATCGACACCGCCGCCGCCGCGAACTCCTCTCGAGTCGGCGGTCGGTCGAGGTCGGGGCGGAACTTGGACCGCACCAGGTCGTTCTGGATCATCGTGGTGTCGACGTTGGTCGGGTGCACCGTGTTGACCCGAACGTTGTGCGGCGCCAGCTCCTTTGCCATCGACCTCATCAGCCCGACCACGCCGTGCTTGGCCGCCGTGTAGTGCGCGACGCCGACCAGCCCGCGCAGGCCGGCGATCGAACTGGTCAGCACCATCGACCCGCCGCCACGCTCGATCAGGTGCGGCGCCGCCACCGCACAGGTGTGCCACACCCCGGTGAGGTTCACGTCCAGCATGGTGTTCCAGGTCTGCTCGTCCAGCTCGAGCGCGGGCGCCGAGGAGGTGATCCCCGCGGTGGCGCACACGATGTCGAGGCCGCCGAGGGCCGCGACGCCCGCGTCCACGGCCGCCGCCAGCTGCGCCCGGTCCCGGACGTCCACCTCGAATGCCTCGATGCGCCTACCTGTTTCCCGCACCAGCGCCACCGTCTCCGCGAGGTCCGACGAGCTCGACGGCGGGATCACCACCGTCTCCACGGGCCCGCACAGGTCGACGGCGATCACGTCCGCACCCTCCTGCGCGAACCGCAGCGCCTGCGCCCGCCCGATGCCCCGCGCCGCGCCGGTGACCAGCGCGACCTTGCCTTCCACTCGACCGGTCATCGTCACACCTTCTGGGTAAGGCCGGCGTCGACCACCAGCTGCGTCCCGGTGACGTACCGGGCCTCGTCGGACACCAGGAACAGCAGTGCGTTGCTGACGTCCACCGACTCCACCCACGGCACCGGCAGCAGGTGGTTGCGGGAGAGCACCTCCATCACGTCCTCCGCGGTGGGGTTCTCCAGGTCCGGCCGGAGCCGGGAGAAGGTCGCCGGGTTGAGCGTCATCGCGGTGCCGACGGCTCCCGGCAGCAGCGCGTTGACCCGAATCGACCTGGGCCCCAGTTCGTTTGCCAGGGTACGCATGAGCCCGATCACGGCATGCTTGCTCGCCGAGTAGTGCGCGGCGCCGGCTACCGCCTTCGTCCCGGCGGTGGAACTCACGATGACGACCGAGCCACCGTCGGCGCCGATCGACGGCGCCGCGGCCTTGACGGTGTGCCAGACCCCGGTCAGGTTGACATCGAGCGAACGCCGCCACACCGGTTCCTCGATGGTCCAGGCCGGCCCCGGGTTGTCACAGATGCCGGCGTTGGCGACGACCACGTCGAGCCGACCCAGCTCCGCCACGCCGAGGTCCACCCCGGACTGCACGGCGGCGAGGTCGCGGACGTCGGCGTGGGCCGTCACCGCACGGGCCCCGAGTTCGCCTACCAGCCTGGCGGTTTCGCGCAGCCCTTCCTCCGCAGAGGGCAGGTCGAGCGCGATCACGTCGGCGCCCTCCGCGGCCAGCCGGACGCAGTGGCTGCGCCCCATTCCGTTTCCGGCACCGGTCACCAGTGCGACCTTGCCCGCCATCCGAGGCATGCCGCTACCGGCCCGACTCGACCAGTTCGAAGCCCTTGTAGCCGGCCGCGGCCACCTCGGCGATGATCTCGCCGTACACGCCGAACCCGCCGACGAACGGCATGAACACCCGCGGTCGGCCCGGGACGTTCGCCCCCACGTACCAGGAGTTGGCGGTCGGCATCAGGGTGGCGTCGGCCCGGTCGGTCAACTGCCGCACCCAGTCGGCGACGGCCGGCTCGGTCGCCTCGATGCCGAGCGCGCCCTGCCGTGCCACGTACTCGATGCAGTCCGCGACCCAGTCCACGTGCAGCTCGGAGTGCAGCACCATGTTCGCCAGCACCGACACGCTGCCGGGACCGGTCAGGTTGAAGTAGTTCGGGAACCCCACCGAGCCGAGCCCGAGGTAGGTCTGCGGCCCGGCAGCCCACGCCTGCTTGAGGGTCTGGCCACCGCGGCCGACGATGTTCACCTTGTCGAGCGAGCCGGTCATCGCGTCGAATCCCGTTGCCAGCACCAGCGCGTCGAGCTCGTAGCGCTCGGCGGTGGTGTTCACTCCGGTCGCGTCGATCGAGTCGATCGGGGTGGCCCGCAGGTTCACCAGGTTCACGTTGTCGCGGTTGAAGGTCTGGTAGTAGTTCGAGTCGGTGCAGATCCGCTTGGTGCCGATCGCGTGGTCCTTGGGGATCAGCAACTCGGCGATCTCCGGGTCCTCGATCACCGCGCGGACCTTCTCCTCCCAGAACTCCCGCGCGGTGTCGTTGGACGCGAGATCGGTCATCTGGTCCGGGAAGGTCTTGCTGAACAGCACACCGCCCAGTTCCCAGCGCGTCTCGTAGGCATCCCGCCGCTCCTGCTCGGAGACGTCCAGCGCGGACTTGGGGTGGGCCTGGTGCGGCGAGCCGCCGCCGCTGCGGAACGAGAGTCGTCGCCGCTCGGCGTAGTTGGCCTTGTGCTCGCGACGGGTCGCCTCATCGAGCGGGACGTTGCCGGCCGGGACGCTGTAGTTGGCGCTGCGCTGGAACACGTGCAGCACGTCCGCCTGCTCGGCGACGCGCGGAATCGTCTGGATGCCAGAGGATCCCGTGCCGATGACGCCGACCCGCTTGCCGGTGAAGTCGACGACCTCGTGCGGCCAGCTCGAGGTGTGGTAGATCGGGCCGGTGAACTCGTCGAGGCCTGCGATGGCGGGGATGTTCGCGTTCGACAGCGGCCCGACCGCGGTGATGACGTACTGCGCGGTCACCGTCTCGCCGCCGTCGGTACGGACCGTCCACCGCATCGCGGCCTCGTCGAGCACCATCTCGGTGACCCGGGTGCCGAAGGTGA
Source organism: Rhodococcus kronopolitis (assembly GCF_042654025.1). Taxonomy (NCBI): domain Bacteria; kingdom Bacillati; phylum Actinomycetota; class Actinomycetes; order Mycobacteriales; family Nocardiaceae; genus Rhodococcus; species Rhodococcus kronopolitis. The sequence goes on from NZ_JBHSFO010000008.1 coordinate 159,147, forward strand.
TGTCACGGCGCAGGTCGAACCGGTCGGCGACGTGGTTGATGTAGGCGAGGATCTCCGGCTGGGTGGCGTACTTCTCGGTCCAGTCCCACTCCTGTTGCAGCTCTTCGGAAAAGGAGTACGAGTAGTCCACGCTCTCGACGTCGCAACGCGCGCCCGGATAGCGGTTCCAGTACCAGACGCCGCCCACGCCGTCACCGGCCTCGAACACCCGCACGGACAGGCCCGCGCCACGCAGTCGGTGCAGGGCGTACAGCCCGGCGAAGCCGGCACCGACGACGACGACGTCAACCTGTGCGGGCACGGGCCCGGCGGACCCTGAGGAAACTGCGTTCACGATGGCTGCCTTTCGCTGAGGACATCACTCGATGTCGACGCTATGGCGGCGCCCGTGCCGGGGCCTAGAACGCCTCCCGCTGACCGGGTCACCGTGACCGACGTTCCGCTCAGCGGGTCGCCACCACGGCCACGGCCGGGAGGTCAGGACGGCGGGTCGTACCTGATGCACTCGGCAGGCGTACCCGCGGCAAGCAGCCGGAACTTGGTGGTCTGGACCATCGAGGTGGACCCGACGATCTGGATGTCCCGGTCCGCCCAGGTGCCGAATCCCGAGACGACCTGGCCGACCTTCCCGATCAGCCGCTGGTGCATTCCGGGCGGCGACTCGGGAACTGGCTCCGTGTGCCACCACGGGTTCTCGGCCTCCTCCGAGACCGGCACCACGGTCAGCCACGGGTTGGTCATCGACAGCTGCCACAGCGTCTCGATGTCGTAGAGGTCGCACGGGTAGGTGCCGGCGACGAACAGGTGCACTCGCGGGTTGCTGCCGCGCATCGCCATCTCCATCAGCTGCGCCCGCAGCGGGGCGATGCCGGTACCGGAGGCGATCATCACCATGTCGCGGTCATCGGTGCGGTCGACACCGAGCGCACCCAGCGGGGCGCTGATCGACCACTTGTCTCCGGGGCTCGTCTGCCCGACGATCGCCGGGCTCACCCAGCCCCCGGAGACCTGCCGCACGTGGAACTCGATCTGCCCCTGCGGGTTCGAGGGGATCGCGGGCGAGAGGTAGCGCCACATCCGGGGCCGCCCGGGCACACTGACGCTGACGTACTGGCCGGCGCCGTACTCCATGGGCTGGTCGAGCTGCAGCCGGACGACGGCGACGTCGCGCAGCACCTGCTTGTGCTCGACGACGGTGCCGGTCCAGGTACTCGGCCGGGACTCGGAGTTCGCGGCGCCCATCATGGTGGCACTGATGAGCGCGATGGTCTGACGCCAGGCCTCGTCGACCTCCACGGTCCAGATCTGGTTTCCCGTGAAACTCTGCAGCGCATCGAGCACCGCGTTGCCGACCGCGGTGTAGTGCGCGTCCTTGACGCCGTACTTGCGGTGATCGCGGCCGAGCTGCTCGAGGAACGGCAGGATCCGGCGCGGTGTGTCGAGCTTGTCGACCACGTAGCCGATCGCCTGGAGCAGTCGCTGCCGAGAGACGTCCATGGAGGCCGGAAAGAGCTCCCGCGTCTCGGGGCTCGCTGCGAAGAGATTCGCAAAGATGTCCCGGGTCAGCTGGGCTGGGCCGTCCTCGGCCGAGGTGACGATCTTGAAGGTTGTCTGGACGAGCGAAACGGTCGTCGAGTCCACTACTGAAGTCCCCGTTCCGCACACTGCTTCGATCTGCTGCGGTCCTGGCAGGCCGGAGGCCCGGCGGTTGCCGCAGGGTTGACCGAAGTCTAGCGAGCCGAGAGCCCGGCGGGCAACGACACCGCGACCGACACGGGTGACCCGCCCCCGACCGCGCGGTCGGATCCAGCGCGAGGCCAACCACCCGAGGGAGCCCGGCACCACCCCGAGGGGTCCGACGACGACGTCCCACCCCGCGACCGGCGACCCGCGGGCGGCGTACGCCGCGAATCGTGCGGCGACGCCACCACTCGGGATCGTCGGCGGAGGCCGAGATTCATTGACTTCGGCGTTTCCAGACCACCAGCGCGGTGCTCCGCGGGATGTGCACCAGGTCCCGCCTGGGCACCGGCGAATGGGACTCCTCGATCTCCTCGGACAACTCGCCGACCCGGCGCTGCAGCGCCTCGACCTGATTGGTCAGTTCGATGATCCGCTTGATGCCCGCCAGGTTGACGCCCTCGTCCTGCGAGAGTCGCTGCACCTCGCGCAGCAGTGCCACGTCGCGCGGCGAGTAGCGCCGGCCGCCGCCCGTGGTCCGGTGCGGGGTGACCAGGCCGAGGCGGTCGTAGTTCCGCAGCGTCTGTGCGTGCATCCCGGCCAACTCCGCGGCGACCGAAATCGCAAAGATCTGCGCGTCCGGATCCGGCCTGGGCTCTGGATTCGTAAAGCTGTTCTGCACCAACGGTTCACCTCCAGTCGGTCGAGGAAGCCGAAGCGGAAATCAGGCTCCCGCCCAGTCCGCTCGGGGGTCGAAGCCGCTCGCCTTCTCGGCCTCGAGGTAGGCCTGCAACGCTGTCGTGGCGGCCTCGTCGAGGTGCTGCGGCACGGCCACCTTCACGGTGACCAGCAGGTCGCCCGCGCCACCCCCGCGCTTGTGCACACCTCGCCCACGCACTCGCAGAGTGCGACCGTCCACCGTGCCCGCAGGCACCTTGACGCCGACGCGACCCTCGAGGGTCGGCACCGACAACGTGGTGCCCAGCACGAGCTCGCCGTAGCTGACCGGCACGGTAACCGTCAGATCGTCACCATTGCGGCCGAACACCTTGTCCGCCTTGACGTGCACGGTGACATAGAGGTCGCCGGACGGCGCTCCGCGCAGACCCGCCTCACCCTGGCCGGCGAGCCGGATCTTCTGTCCGTCGCTCACCCCGGGCGGGATCCGCACGGTGATGCTCCGGGTCCGGTTCTGCACGCCGGTGCCGTGACAGTCGACGCACGGGTCGTCGATGATCGAGCCGGTTCCGCGGCAGTCGTCGCACGGCTCACTGAACCCGAACGCGCCCTGGTTGCGGCTGATGATGCCGTTTCCGTTGCAGCGCGGACACACCCGCGGACTGGTGCCCGGCTTCGCACCGCTGCCGTGGCAGGTGGTGCAGGAGGCCGGGCTGGTCAGTCGCAGCGGGACCGTCACGCCCAGCGCCGCATCCCGGAACGGGAGGGTCGTCTGGGCCTCGACGTCGGCGCCCCGCTTGGGACGCGTCGCGGAGGCGGTTCCGCGCCCCGCACCCCGCCCGAACAGCCCGCCGAACATGTCGCCGAGTCCGCTGTCGCCGCCGGTGGTGTAACTCGCACCGCCACCGAAGAGGTCGTTGATGTTGAACTCGCCGCCACCGAAACCGCCGCCGTGCTCCGCGTCCTGCGGATACCCGGAACGGCCGAAGCCGCCGCTGGCGAACAGCCGACGAGCCTCGTCGTACTCCTTGCGCTTGTCCGTGTCCGAGAGGACGGCGTAGGCCTCACTGACGGCCTTGAACCGCTCCTCGGCCTTGGTGTCGCCGGGATTGGCGTCGGGGTGCAGGTCCCGCGCCAGCTTCCGGTACGCCTTCTTGATCTCGTCGGCCGAAGCGCCGGAAGAGACGCCCAGTTCCTTGTAGAAGTCCTTTTCGATCCACTCCCGCTGACTCACCGGGCGTCTCCTCCTCTCGCTACTTCACTTACTAGTTACTCGACCGGCGCGGGCGGGCCGTCGGTGACGGTCACCATCGCCGTGCGCAGCACGCGGTCGCCGAGACGGTAGCCCTTGCGGAGCACCGCCGCGAGCACCGGGTTGCCGCCGTCGCCCTCCATCTGCACGGCTTCGTGCAGCTCCGCGTCGAAGGCGTCGCCCTCGTCGCCGAACGCCTCCAGACCCAGCCCGCCGAAGACTCCGGCAAGCTTGTCCGACAACGCCTTCAGCGGGCCGGCCTCCAGGTCACCGTGTGCACGGGCCCGGTCCAGGTCGTCGACGACGTCCAGGAATTTGACGACCACCGAGGCACGCTCGGTTGCGACGGCCTGATCGATCCGGGCCAGGCTGTTGCGCCGGATGTTCGCGATCTCGGCCTTGGCGTAGCCCAGTTCCGTACCGACCTTGTCCAGCTCTGCGGTGAGCTGGGCCAGTTCGTCGACCGCTTGGTCGGCCGAGCCGGCCCCGGCCGCCTCTTGCGAGGTGTCCGGGGCGGCCTCGGAGGCGGCCGTGCGGGCGGCCTCCGTCAACGGGTCGCGATCGGCGTCGAACTCGGTCACTTCTTGTCCTGATCAGACGGCTCGTCCACGACCTCGGCGTCCACGACGTCGTCGTCCTGGCTCGGGCCAGCGCCGTCACCGGACGCTGCGGCCTCGTCGGCCTGCGCCTTGTAGATCGCCTCGCCCAGCGACTGGGACTCGGTGGAGAGCTTCTCCACCGCGGTCTTGACCGCGGCGATGTCGCTGCCGGCGAGGGCGTCGTTGGCCTCCTTGACGGCGGCCTCGACCTTCTCCTTCACGTCGGCCGGCACCTTGTCCTCGTTGTCCTTGATGAACTTCTCGGTCTGGTGCACCAGCGACTCGGCCTGGTTGCGGACCTCGGCCTCCTCGCGGCGGGCCTTGTCCTCCTCGGCGTGCGCCTCGGCGTCCTTGACCATCCGCTCGATCTCTTCCTTGGACAGACCGGAGCCGTCCTGGATCTTGATCGTGTTCTCCTTGCCCGTGCCCTTGTCCTTCGCGGTCACGTGCACGATGCCGTTGGCGTCGATGTCGAAGGTGACCTCGATCTGCGGCACGCCACGCGGGGCCGGCGGGATGCCCGCCAGCTCGAAGGATCCCAGGAGCTTGTTGTGCGAGGCGATCTCGCGCTCACCCTGGAACACCTGGATCTGCACCGACGGCTGGTTGTCGTCCGCCGTGGTGAAGGTCTCGCTGCGCTTGGTCGGGATGGTGGTGTTGCGCTCGATGAGCTTCGTCATCACGCCACCCTTGGTCTCGATGCCGAGGGAGAGCGGGGTGACGTCGAGGAGCAGCACGTCCTTGACCTCGCCCTTGAGGACGCCGGCCTGCAGGGCGGCGCCGACGGCGACGACCTCGTCCGGGTTCACGCCCTTGTTGGGCTCACGGCCGCCGGTCAGCTCGCGGACCAGGTCCGAGACGGCGGGCATACGGGTGGAGCCACCGACGAGCACGACGTTGTCGATGTCCTTGACCGAGATGCCGCTGTCCTTGATGACGGCCTGGAACGGCGCGCGGGTGCGGTCCAGCAGATCGGAGGTGATCTTCTGGAATTCGGCGCGGGTCAGCTGCTCGTCGAGGAACAGCGGGTTCTTGTCCGCGTCGACCGTGATGTACGGCAGGTTGATCGAGGTGGACTGCGAGGACGACAGCTCGATCTTCGCCTTCTCCGCGGCCTCACGCAGACGCTGCAGGGCCATCTTGTCCTTGGTCAGGTCGATGCCGCTGGACGCCTTGAACTTGTCGACCAACCAGTTGACGATGCGCTCGTCCCAGTCGTCGCCACCGAGGTGGTTGTCGCCGGAGGTCGCGCGGACCTCGACGACGCCGTCGCCGATCTCGAGCAGGGACACGTCGAAGGTGCCGCCGCCGAGGTCGAAGACCAGGATGGTCTGTTCCTTCTCGCCCTTGTCCAGGCCGTAGGCCAGCGCCGCAGCGGTGGGCTCGTTGACGATGCGCAGGACGTTGAGGCCGGCGATCTGGCCGGCTTCCTTGGTCGCCTGACGCTGGGCGTCCTCGAAGTACGCGGGGACGGTGATGACGGCGTCGGTGATCTCCTCGCCGAGGTAGGCCTCCGCGTCCCGCTTCAGCTTCATCAGGATGCGGGCGCTGATCTCCTGCGGGGTGTACTTCTTGCCGTCGATCTCGACGTTCCAGTCGGTGCCGATGTGACGCTTGACGGAGCGGATGGTGCGGTCAACGTTGGTGACCGCCTGGTTCTTCGCGGGCTGGCCGACCAGCACCTCGCCGTTCTTGGCAAAGGCGACGACCGACGGGGTAGTGCGCGCGCCCTCGGAGTTTGCCACCACTACCGGCTCGCCGCCCTCCAGGACGGCAACGACCGAGTTGGTGGTCCCGAGGTCGATTCCGACCGCACGAGCCATAGTGATTCCTCCTACTGGTTGCAGCACCCCCCGGCCACAGGTCGGCCGGGGTGTAATGCTGGGTTGCTTATGTATCTGAGGTGCTTGGTGAATCCGATACACAGCAAGAATGAGCGTCTCCGGCTCAAGTCTGCCTCGTGCAATTGTACGAAGTCAAGCCAAACTTGAGCCAGGCTCACTCAAGCCTGTCGAGATGCTCAACGGGACGATTGCGAAGTTTGTTCCCGACCCCGCACCGAACTTCCAATGTCCGGAGAATTAGCTGGTAGAAAGCCCGCAGTACCGACCGGCCGACGACGCAGTCGATACGATGCGAGGCGTGGAGACACCCGAAGTGCCGACGCCCGGCGACCCGAACACCACCCGACCGGTCGCGCACCGGGCACCGCCCCCGCGGCCGGAGTTCACGGTGACGCCGTTGCGGGAGGAACCCACCGAGGCGACGCCCCGCGCGGTCACGGTTGCGCGGTCGGCCTGGTACGCGTCTTTCGCGGTACTGGGCGGCCTGGCCGCGGTCACGGCACTGGAGCTGGCCTCGATCCGGGACGGCATGTCGACGGCGTTGCAGGAGCAAAGCCCGGACGTGGCGAACCACGACATCGCGGACACCGTCTCGGCGACCCTGCTCGTCAGCGCAGGCGTCGCAGCGATCCTGCTGGTGACCGCACTCGTCTTCCTGCACCTGCTCGGACAGCGGCGGCGGATAGCCCGGATCGCGCTGGCCGCCACCGGAGCGGCGTCCGTCGCCGCCGCGGTCGCCTACCGCGGCCTGACGGCCGATGCCGGCGTCGAAATCCTGCAGTGGGCGCCGTTCGTCTACGCGGGCCTGGTGGTCGTCGCGGTAGCGGCCCTCTTCATGCCCTCGGTCAACAACTACCTCCGCCGCTGACCCCACCTCACAGCCCACCCCCGCCTCCCCCGCCATCGAATGAACGGAAGCGTTCATTCGATGCAATCGAATGAACGGCACATTCACTCGCCCACCAACCGGCGGCGAAGAGCGGGCAGCCGCGGGAGGCGGCGGGCGAGCAGCCGCCGGCACCCCTAAAACACAAGAAGCCCCCACACCACCACCCCACACACGGAGGTCGCGGCACGAGGGCACACCCGACACGAACACAGAAGGACACCGACCCACCGCCGGCAACCGAACGCCCGTCGCCGGGGCTCGCCGGTCCCCCGGCCGATCACATCCGCCCAGAACCGAGTGAACGGCACATCCACTCGATGCAATCGAATGAACGGAACCGTTCACTCGATAGGCCGGCACCGGGCCGGCAACACCCAGGGCCGGCGACACCCGGGCCGCACCAAACACCCCCGGAAACGCGAAATGCCCCGCACCACAACCCCTCAAGAGGAGTCGTGATGCGAGGCATTCGCAAATTATGTTCGGCGGTGTCCTACTCTCCCACACCCT
>NZ_JBHSFO010000009.1:0-337138 GCF_042654025.1 Rhodococcus kronopolitis
GTCCGCGTCAACCGACGCGTCCGCCGCCGGAACCACATAGGCAACCAGGTGATCGCCGGTCGCCGTTGGCACCACCAGGACCGCTGCCTGCAGCACCGACTCGTGCGCCAGCACTGCGGTCTCGATCTCGCCGAGCTCGATCCGCTGACCCCGGAACTTCACCTGGAAGTCGGTGCGCCCGATGTAGCTCAGCTCACCTGCCGCATCCCACGTCACCAGGTCGCCGGTGCGGTACATGCGGTGACCGTCGACGGCGAACGGGTTGGCCACGAATCGATCCGACGTCAGATCGACCCGGCCGAAGTATCCGCGGGCGAGCTGATCGCCGGCCAGGTACAACTCGCCGGGGACCCCCACCGGAACCGGATGCAAGCGCGAATCCAGCACGAACATCTGCGAATTCCACTGGGGGCGGCCGATCGAGACCGCCGCGGCATCGCCGTCGCCGGTGACCTCCCGGTAGGTGATCGACACCGCGGCCTCGGTCGGCCCGTACAGGTTGTGCACCCGCGCCGCACTGACACCGGCGAAGGCCCGCACCGTCTCGGGGGGCAGGGCCTCACCGATCACGAACACATCCCGCAGCGACACCAACTCGGCGGCAGGCACCGCCGCAGCGAACACCGTCAGCATCGACGGGACGAAGTCCGTCACCGTCACCCCGTGCTCGGCGATCTTCTCCGCCACGTATCCGGGATCGCGGTGCCCGTCCGGCGTCGCGACGACCAACTGCGCACCGACGCGCAGCGGCATGAACCAACCCCACAGCGACACGTCGAACGTCGTCGCCGTCTTCTGCAGGTACACATCCGAGGAATCCAGCAGGTACTCGCCCTGCATCCACTCCATCTGGTTGACGATCGCGCCGTGGCTGACCGCAACGCCCTTCGGCTTGCCCGTCGACCCCGACGTGAAGATCACGTAGGCGGGATGCTCCGGGCGCAGCATCGCCACCCGGTCCGCGCCCGTGATCGGGGCATCCGAGTAGGCCGCGAGATCGATGGTGTCGATGCGCAGGACAGACCTGTCCCCAGGAACTTCGAAGTCGTCTCGCGCGGTGGTCAGTACGCAGACCGGTGCCGCGGTGTCGAGGATGTGCCCGATCCGCTCCGCCGGATGATCCGGGTCGACGGGCACGTACGCGCCGCCCGCCTCGAGCACCGCGTAGATTCCCACCACCAGGTCGAGTGAACGCCGAACGGCCAAGGCCACCAACGACTCCGGTCCGACACCGACACCGATCAGATGCCGGGCCAGGCGGTTCACCCGAGATGCGAACTCCCCGTAGGTCAGCGACTGGCCCTCGTAGACGACCGCGGTCGCATTCGGGGTGGCGACGACCTGGCGACCGAACCCGTCGAGCAGCAACTGCCCCGCAGGCAGCGGGTGCGCGGTCTCGTTCCACGAGGTCAGCATCAGCTCGCGCTCACCGCCGTCGACCAAGTCGATGTCACCGACAACCATCTCGGCATCGGCGACCACCGCGGACAGCACGGCCTCGAACCGGCGGCCGAATGCGGCCACCGTCGCCTCGTCGAACAGGTCCGTGGCGTAGGTGATCTGCACCGTCATCGCCGGTGCGCCGGACTCGGCGACCGAGTCGAGCATGGTGAGCTGGAGGTCGAACTTCGCGATACCGGGGTCGAAGTCGAGCGCCGCGAGCGTCAGGTCCGGGAGCTCGACGGCGGCCTGCTCGAGGTTCTGGAAGAACAGCGCAACCTGGAACAGCGGGTGCCGCGCCTGCGAGCGCGCGGGGTTGAGTACCTCGACGAGCCGCTCGAAGGGCACGTCCGCGTGCGCGAAGGCACCGAGGTCGTTCGTGCGGACCCGAGCCAGCAGGCCCGCGAACGACTCGGCCTCGTCGACCTCCGTGCGCAGCACCAGGGTGTTGACGAACATGCCGACCAACTCGTCCAGGGCGGCGTCGCCACGACCGGCGATCGGTGCACCGATGGCAATGTCGGTGGTCCCGGACAGCCGCGCCAACAGCACGGCGAGGGCGGCATGCACCACCATGAACGGCGTGGCTCCGAGATCCCTTGCAAGCCCGTCGATTCCCGCCACCAGTTCGGGCGTCAGCGGGAATCCGTAGTTGACGCCTCGGTTCGACGCCACCGCCGGCCTCGGGCGATCCGCGGGCAGGTCGAGCTGCGTGGGCAGTCCGTCCAGGGCGTCGGTCCAGTACGCGAGTTGCCGTGCAATGGTCGACGCGGCGTCATCCTCGGAGCCGAGCGCGGCGCGCTGCCAGAGCGCGAAGTCGGCGTACTGCACAGGAAGCGGCGTCCAGATGGGCTGCTGCCCGGCCGCACGAGCCGCGTATGCGGTGACCACATCACGCACCAGTGGTGCGAGCGAGAAGCCGTCGGCCGCGATGTGGTGCACCACGAGCACCAGCACGTACTCGGCGTCGGAGACCCGCAACAGCCGGGCCCGCAGCGGGACCTCGGTGGTGACGTCGAAGCCGGTGCTCGCGAACGCCTGAACCTCGGCCAGCAGGTCCGCCTCGGTCACCGACACCGGTGTCGGGTTCAGCGTCGCCTGGTCGACCGGCAGGATCACCTGGGTGCCGGCGCCCTCGTACTCCGGGTACACCGTCCGCAGCACCTCGTGCCGTACGACCACGTCGGCCAACGCCGCGGCGAGGTGCGCCGCGTCGACCACACCGCTGAGCCGGACCGCCAGCGGGATGTTGTTGACGGCGCTGGCGCTGTCGAACCGGCTCAGGAACCACATCCGGGACTGCGCCAGCGACAACGGGATCCGGTCGGGGCGCGGGCCGGCAACCAGGCTCGGCAGGGCAACGCCGTCGCCACCGACCGCGTTGTCGATGACGACGGCGAGTTCCGCCACGGTGGGTGCGTCGAAGAACTCGCGCACATCGATGCGGACGCCGAACTCGGCGTTGACCCGCGCGATCGCCCGGGTCGCGATCAGCGAGTTGCCGCCGAGTTCGAAGAAGTCGTCGTCCGCGCCGATCCGCTCGAGGCCGAGGAGTGCCGCGAAGATGCCCGCGAGCGACCCCTCGGTGGGAGTGCTGGGCGCCCGGTACTCACGAGCCAACGACGAGAAGTCCGGTGCCGGCAGGGCCTTGCGGTCGAGCTTGCCGCTGGCGTTCAGCGGGAACTGCTCCACGACCACGAACAGCGACGGCACCATGTAGTCCGGGAGTTGATGCTTGAGGTCCGCCCGCAGTTCGCGGTGGTCCGGCGCCATGCCCGCCGTCGCCACAAGGTAGGCGACGAGGTGGTCGCCGACTGCGGGATCGTTGTGCACGACCACGACGGCCTGGGCCACCTCTTCGCGACCGAGCAACGCGGACTCGATCTCTCCGAGCTCGATACGTAGACCCCGCAGCTTGACCTGGAAGTCGATTCGCCCCAGGTAGTCGAGGGAACCCGAATCCTCGGGGCGCCACCGCACCAGGTCACCGGTCCGGTACATCCGGTCGCCGGGCTCGCCGTACGGGTTCGCGACGAACCGATCCGCGGTCAGCTCAGGCCGCGCGACATAGCCGCGAGCGAGCTGCACGCCGGCCAGATACAGCTCGCCGGGTACCCCGACCGGCACCGGACGCAGCCCGTCGTCGAGGACCAGCAGTTCGGTCTCGGCTACCGCGGAGCCAATCGGGATCGATGCGCCGTCCCGCTCGCTGGTCTGGTGGTAGGTGACGTCGACGGCTGCCTCGGTGGGGCCGTAGAGGTTGTGCAGCCCCGCCGAACTGATCGCGCGGAAACGCGAGGCGGCCTCGGCAGGCAACGCTTCGCCGGAGGCGAACACCAGGCGCAGCGAGGTCACGTCCGCCGCGCTCGGCTCCGAGATGAACACCGAGAGCATCGACGGCACGAAGTGCGCGACGGTGACGCCGCGATCGATCATGGTTCGGGCCAGGTAGGCCGGGTCTCGGTGCCCGTCGTGGGTGGCGATGACCAGCTTCGCACCCATCAGCAGCGGCCAGAACAGCTCCCACAAGGACACGTCGAACGTGTACGGCGTCTTCTGCAGGATGACGTCGTCCGGGGTGAAGCGGTATTCGGTCTGACGCCACAGCAGGTTGCTGACGATGGCGCTGTGCGGGACCGCCACGCCCTTCGGCCGACCGGTGGACCCGGAGGTGAAGATGACATAGGCGACGTGGTCGGCGGACAGCGACGCCGACCGGTCGGCGTCGCTGACCGGTGCTGAGGAATAGCCGGAGACGTCGAGCGTGTCGATCTCGAAGACGGTCACGCCTGCGGGCATCGTCACCGCATCGCGCGCGGTGGTGACCACGGCGGCGGGCTGCGCCACGTCCAGGACGTAGGCGATGCGGTCGGCCGGATGATCCGGATCGAGCGGGACGTAGGCGCCGCCGGCCTTGACGATGGCGTACATGCCGATCAGCAGGTCCAGGGAACGGCGAATCGAGAGCCCCACCATCGACTCCGGGCCGACGCCCGCCTCGATCAGCTTGCGAGCGAGCGCGTTGGCTCGGGCATCGAACTCCGCATAGGTGAGCTCGACCCCCTCGAATTCGAGTGCGACCGAATCCGGGGTGCGCACCACCTGCTCGTCGAAGAGCGCAGGCAGTGTGCGCGGTGGCATAGCCGCCGCCCCGACGCCGCCCGCGGCGGCAACGTCGGCCAGCAGGGCCGCCACTACGGTGCCGAGCCCGTCGTCGGCAGCCGCGTCGAGGCCGGGCAGCAGCGTCGAGAGCACCACCGGGATCAGCGCGTCGGCACCGAGTGCGCCGCCCATCGCGGCATCGAGCGCCACGAGCTCGGCGTGCAATACCTGGTAAGTGATGGCAGAATCCCGGTACCGGATGGCGGTTCGACCCGAATCCGTGTTCGCGATGTCAGCGATCAGTCGCGGCAAATCCTCGACAACAAGCCCGCGATCCTGCGAATCCACACCCGACATCTAGCTGTTCCCTCCACTGCACCACGATGCTCGGCCATCACGGACCGAAACACGCACACAAAAGCCTCGGGATGCCACAAGGCTGGCATCCTCGAGTGAACTATATGTTCACTCGAGGATGCATGACTGCGCTTTTTCAACAATGGATCGCGACTCGGCGACCAGGGAATCCATCGCCTTCGCATGCCCCTCAGGCCCCAGTGCCGGGAGAATTCCGGGGAGAAGCCCGGACAGCGAGACAGTCACCAACGCCTCGGGCTTGAGCGCCGCTCCCATCGACTTCGACACCGTCGCCAGCTTGGTGCCCAACTGCCCGTAGGTGACCTCACGACCGTCGTGGGTGAGCGCCACGGCGTCCGGCGCGACCGCCGCTGCCGCCGCCACCAACTCGGGCAGGTCCTTGACCGTCAGGGCCGGCTTGCGCGCGAAACGTGACCGCTCCTGGTCGGTGAGGATGTCGATACTGCGCAGCACCACCGACGGGTCGGCGGCCACCGCCTCGAGGATCCGGGCGAGCCGGCCAGCGAACAGCGCAATGGTCTCCGGCAGGAACAGGTCCGTCGCGTAGGTGAACTGCATCGGGATTCCGACGAGCCGACCGAGGTCGTCAAAGGTCTCCTGTCCGGTCAGCTGCAGGTCGAACTTCGCCTGCTCGAACCCGCTGTCGATCGCCGAGACCTCCAACCCCGGCAACTGCAACGACCGGGTGGTCATGTTCTGGAACGCGAACATCACCTGGAACAGCGGCGGGTAGGCGGTCGAACGCTCCCGGCCGACCACGTCCACCAGCCGCTCGAACGGCACGTCCGCGTGGTCGAAGGCAGCGAGATCCTTCCGCCGGGCCTGCACCAGCAGTTCGCTGAACGTCATTCCCGAGCCGACCTCGGTGCGCAGGACCACGGTGTTGACGAACATGCCGATCAGATCGTCGAGGACCCGTTCGCCGCGGCCCGCGACCGGCGTTCCGATGGCGATGTCGGTCGACCCACTCATCTTGGCCAGGAGCACCGCAAACGCGCTGTGCACGACCATGAACACCGTGGAGTTGTGCTCGCGAGCGATCGCGGACAGCCGTCCCGCCAACTCCGCGCCGATCGTGAACTCGAACGACCCTCCCCGCATCGTCTGACGAGCCGGTCGCGGGTGGTCGGTCGGCAGTTCGAGCTGCTCGGGCACGCCGACAAGTTCATTCGACCAGTAGTCGATCTGCCGCGAGACCAGGGAGTCCGGGGCCTCTTCGCTGCCGAGCACCTCACGCTGCCACAGGCTGTAGTCCACGTACTGGACCGCCAGCGGCGCCCATCCGGGCTCACGCCCCTCGACCCTCGACGAGTACGCCATCATGACGTCCCGGGTCAGGGGGCCCATCGAGAATCCGTCCGCGCTGATGTGATGCACCGTCACCGCGAGCACGTACTCGGTCGGGCTCAGCTCGAACAGGCTGGCCCGGACCGGCACCTGCGTGGTCACGTCGAATCCGGCCGAGACCAACTCCACCAGCCTGTCGGGCAGGGTCTGCTCGGTGACCTGGACGGGGGCCAGCGGCAGCGACACCACGTCGACCGGCAACACGACCTGGACCGGGCCGTCCGTACCGTCGGGGTAGACGGTCCGCAGCACCTCGTGCCGCTTCATCACATCCCGCACGGCCGACTCCAACGCCGGCGCGTCCAGCAACCCCGACAGGCGGATCGCCACCGGAATGTTGTACGCGGCCGAGTCCGGCATCATCCGGTTGACCACCCACATCCGCTGCTGCGCGAGCGAGAGCGGGATCTCGTCGGGACGCTCCATCACCGTCAGCGCCCGCCGGCCACCCACGCCCGCGACCTCGGCAACCCGTGCGGCGAGCGCGCCGACCGTCGAGGCCTCGAACAGCCATGCCACCGGCACCCTCGTATCGAACGCCTCCCCCAGCCGCGCCGCGACCTGCGTCGCCACCAGCGAGTTGCCACCGAGCGCGAAGAAGTCGTCGTCCAGGCCGACGAGGTCCACCGCGAGCAGCTCGGTAAAGACATCCGCGACCACCCGCTCTGCCGTGGTCACCGGGGCCCGGAACTCCACCAACGCGAATTCCGGGGCAGGCAGCGCAGCCCGGTCCAGCTTGCCGTTGACGGTCAGGGGCAGGGCGTCGAGGAACACGAACGCCGCGGGCACCATGTAGGTGGGCAGGCCTGATTGTGCGTGTGCCTCGAGCCTCGCGGCGTCGACCGTCGCACCCGCGGCGGGCACCACGTAGGCAACCAACTGGTCGGTGCCCTGTGCATCCGCTCGGGCGGTGACCACCACCGCGCCCACCGCCTCGTCGCGGGCCAGGACCGCCTCGATCTCGCCGAGTTCAATCCGGAATCCGCGCACCTTGACCTGGAAATCACTGCGCTCGAGGTACTCGAGGTCGCCGCCGGACCGCCAGCTCACCAGGTCGCCGGTGCGGTACATGCGCTCGCCGGGCAGACCGAACGGATTCGCGACGAAGCGGTCGGCGGTCAGGTCCGCGCGGCCGTGGTAGCCGCGAGCCAACTGGACCCCGGCGAGATAGAGCTCACCGGGCACCCCTGCGGGCACCGGGTTCAGGCGCCGGTCCAACACGTAGAGCAGGGTGTTCCACTCGCCCCTGCCGATCGGCACCGAAGCCCGGTCGTCCCCGGTGACCCGGTGCGCGGTCACCGAGACCGCGGCCTCCGTCGGGCCGTACAGATTGACCAGTTCAGCGGAATTCGCCGCCAGGAACGACTGCGCGGTCGCCGCAGGCAGCGCCTCGCCAATCGCGAGGACCCGGCGCAGGTCACCGGAGATCTCGGTGCCGGCCGCCACGGTGGAGAGCATGGTCAGCATCGACGGCACGGCGTGCAAGGTCGTCACCCGCTGCTCGCGCAGCAGCGCCAACAGGTAGTCGGGGTCCTGCTGGCCGCCGGGCCTGGCAATCACCAGGCGTCCACCGGTCACCAGCGCCGCCCAGAACTCCCACACCGACAGGTCGAACGTCGCCGCGGTCTTCAGCAGCGCCGAGTCCGTTGCATCCAGGCAGAACTCGAACCGCATCCACGCCAACTGGTTCACGATCGCCTGGTGACTGACGGTCACGCCCTTGGGCCTGCCGGTGGATCCGGAGGTGAAGATGACGTATGCCGGGTGCTGCGGCAGCAGCGGTGCGATCCGCTCCGAGCTACGCACCGGCGCATCGGAGAAGCCCGCCAGGTCGAGTGCGTCGACGTGCAGGACCGTGACGCCGTCGACGGTGAATCCGTCTCGCTCGGTGCTGAGCACGCACGACGGTGCAGCGGTGTCGAGGATGTGCGCGATCCGCTCCGCCGGATGGTCCGGGTCCACCGGAACATAGGCGCCACCGGCCTTGACCACCGCGTACATCCCGACGACGAGCTCGATCGAACGACGCATCGCGAGAACCACCAACGACTCCGGCCCCACGCCCTGGGCAATCAGCCGGCGCGCGAGCCTGTTCACCCGCGCATCGAACTCGCCGTAGCTGAGTTCGAGGCCCTCGAACCACAGTGCGGGCGCATCGGGGGCGAGCGCGACCTGCCGGTCGAACAGGTCCGCGAGGGACACGTCTTCGACCGGCTCGGCGGTGCTGTTCCAGCCGCCCAGGATGGTGATCAGCTCGGCATCTCCGAGCAGGTCGAGGTCCCCGACCGGAGCCGACGGGTCGGCGACCACGGCGTCGATCAACCGGACGAAGCGCTCGGCGAACCCGGTGACCGTCGACTCGTCGAACAGGTCGGCGGCGTAGCTGAACGTCGCATCGATACCCGCCGGCGCACCGTCCTCGTCGTACCGGTCGATGAGGACGAGCTGCAGGTCGAACTGCGCGGTCTCGATATCGGGGTCCAGCGCGGTGACCGTCAGGCCCGGCAGCTCGAGGCTGGCCTGTGCGTAGTTCTGGAACGAGAACCCGACCTGGAAGAGCGGATGCCGAGCGGTGGAACGGGCCGGATTGAGCACCTCAACGAGTCGCTCGAACGGCACGTCCGCATGCGCGAACGCCTGCAGATCTGCCTCTCGGACTGCGGCCACCATGTCGGCGAATCCCGCTCCTGCGTCCACCTGGGTGCGGAAGACCAGGGTGTTGACGAACATCCCGACCAGGTCGTCGAGTTCGGCCTCACCACGACCGGCGATCGGTGTGCCCACCGCGATGTCTGCGGTGCCGGACAGCCTGGCCAGCAATACCGCGAACGCAGAGTGTGCGGCCATGAACAGCGTCGAGCCCTGGGTGCGCGCCAGGTCGCTGAGCCCGCGGTGCGCGCGCGCGTCGACCTCGAACGCAACTCGCCCTCCCCGGAAGGACTGGACTGGCGGCCGCGGCCGGTCCGTCGGCAGGCTCAGCTGGTCCGGCAACTCGGCCAAGGCGTCACGCCAGTAGCTGATCTGCTGCGCGGCAACCGAATTCTCGTCGTCATCGCGGCCAAGGATCTGACGCTGCCAGAGCGCATAGTCGGCATACTGCACGGGCAGCGGCGCCCAACCCGGTTCCGCACCGTCGATTCGGGCGGAATACGCAGTCATCAGGTCGCGCACGAGCGGCCTCATCGAGGAGCCGTCCGCAGAGATGTGGTGCACCACCGAGGCGAGCACGTACTCGGTGTCCTCAGGTCGTTCCGCAGGCTCCACTTCGAACAACCGGATCCGCACCGGCACCTCTGCCGTGACGTCGAACTGGGTGGACATCAGCTCCGCCAGCCGACCCGGTAGCTGGTCAGCCGCCACCCGATCGGGCATCAGGTCCGGGATCGACTGTGCAGCAGGGATGATCACCTGAATCGGCCCGCTCGCGGTCTCGGGGTACCGGGTGCGAAGTGACTCATGACGGGTGAACACGTCGCCGAGCGCGACCTGCAGCGCGGCGACGTCGAGACGCCCGGACAGCCGAATCGCCATCGGAATGTTGTACGCAGCCGAGGCCCCGTCGAAGCGGTTCAGGAACCACATCCGCTGCTGGGCCAGGGACAGCGGCAACTGCCCGGGTCGGTCCTGAGCCACAAGCTGGGCCCTACCGCCCTCCCCCCGATGCGGATCGAGGTTCGCGGCCAGCGCCTCCACCGTTGATGCCTCGAACAGGGCCCGCACCGGTACCTTCGAATCGAGAGCGGCTCCGATCCGGGCCACCACCTGCGTGGCGAGCAGCGAGTTGCCACCGAGACCGAAGAAGTCGTCATCGAGACCAACCCGCTCGGCACCGAGCACCGCCGCGAACACTCCCGCCACGATCTCCTCGACCGGGTTGGACGGCGCACGGAATGCAGTCGTCTCGAACACCGGCGCCGGCAACGACTTCCGGTCCAACTTCCCGTTCGACGTCAACGGAATCTCATCGAGCACCACGAATGCGGACGGCACCATGTACTCCGGCAGCAGAGCCGACACACCGCCCCGCACCGAAGGCACATCCAGCGCCTCTGTCGAAGCCACCACGTAGGCAACCAGACGCACATCGCCGGGAGTGTCCTCGCGGACCACGACCGCCACCTGACCCACCCGCTCCTGCGCGAGCACGGCTGCCTCGATCTCACCGAGCTCGATCCGGAAGCCACGCACCTTTACCTGGTCGTCGGCGCGGCCGAGGTACTCGAGATCACCATCGCCACCCCAACGCGCCAGGTCACCCGACCGGTACAGCAACGAACCGTCGTCGCCGAACGGGTTGGCCACGAACCGCGACCCGGTGAGCGCGGGCTGACCGAGATAGCCACGCGCCAACTGCACACCGGCGACATACATCTCACCGGGCACACCCACCGGCACCGGACGCAACCGCGAATCCAGGACATACACCTGCAGGCCGGCAACAGCCTGCCCGACCAGGCTCGCCGACGCGGTCGCCGCCGTCGGCTCGTCGATCCCCCGGTACGAGACATGCACCGTGGTCTCGGTGATGCCGTACATGTTCACCAACCGCGGACCGGCCGAGCCGCTCATCCCGTCGCCGCGACGGGCAAACCAGTCCGTCAACCGGCGCAACTCCAGCGCCTCACCACCGAAGATCACGTACCGCAGGGCAAGATCACGACCGGACGGCTCCGCCACCCGGTCGGCCTCCGCCAACTGGTAGAACGCCGACGGCGTCTGGTTGAGCACCGTCACCCGTTCCCGCGCCAGCAACTCCAGGAACTGCTCCGGCGAGCGCGAGGTGAAGTAGTCGACCACCACCAGGGTCCCGCCGTAGAGCAACGGCCCCCACAACTCCCAC
Organism: Rhodococcus kronopolitis; assembly: GCF_042654025.1. Lineage (NCBI taxonomy): Bacteria > Bacillati > Actinomycetota > Actinomycetes > Mycobacteriales > Nocardiaceae > Rhodococcus > Rhodococcus kronopolitis. The sequence continues at coordinate 11,108 of NZ_JBHSFO010000009.1, forward strand.
ACCGAGAAATCGAACGCATACGAGTGGAACATCGTCCAGACATCCGACTCGTCGAACCCGTAGACCGACTCCGTGTTTCGCATCAACCGACCGACATTGAGGTGCGGCACCACCACACCCTTGGGGCGACCGGTCGACCCCGACGTGTAGATCACGTAGGCGACGTTGGCCGGGGTCAGCGGCGCGACACGGTCCGCATCGGTAACCGAATCGGCCGACAACGCCGACAGGTCGACACGATCCAACTCCAGCACCGGCAACCCGTCCGGCCGCACCAGTTCCACATCCGAGCCAGTGAGCAGGCAGACCGGATGCGCGTCGGTCAGCATGTAGGCAATGCGGTCCGCAGGATAGTTCGGGTCCACCGGCAGGTACCCACCACCGGCCTTCACCACCGCCAGCAACGCCACCACCAGATCGAGCGACCGTGGCAACGCCACCGCAACCAACGACTCCGGACCGACTCCCACCGAGATGAGCTGACGCGCCAGCCGGTTCGCCCGCTCGTCCAACGCGCGGTAGGACAGCCCATCATCCAAGTACCGCAACGCAATACGATCCGGGAACTGCCGCGCAGCAACATCGAACAAATCCACCAACGTGGCATCGGAACCGGCATCGACCCCCGACGAATTCCACTGCGAGAGAACCAGTTCCCGTTCAGCAGCCGCGAGCAGGTCAATATCACCAACCACCACTGCCGGATCCGCCACCACCGCAGAGAGCACCCGCAGGAAACGCTCCCCGAACGAATCAATCGTCGACCGGTCGAACAGATCGGTGGCATAGGTGAACTCCGCGGCCATCCCCGACGGTCGTCCATGCTCGTCGACGGACTCCGAGAGCGTCAACTGCAGGTCGAACTTGGACACGTCGACCTGGACCTCGCCCGCCGAGACCGACAGCCCGGGGAGTTCGAGGGTGGTCTCGCCCATGTTCTCGAAAGACAGCACCACCTGGAACAGCGGATGGCGGGCCGTCGAGCGGGCCGGGTTGAGTACCTGGACGAGCCGCTCGAACGGCACGTCGGCATGCGAGAAGGCGGACAGGTCGGCGTCGCGGACGCGGGCCAGCAGGTCGGTGAACGACACGTTCGGGTCCACCTCGGTCCGCAGGACCAAGGTGTTGACGAACATCCCGATCACGTCGTCGAGGGCCTGCTCGCCGCGACCTGCCACCGGCGTGCCGACCGCGATGTCGGTGGTGCCGCTCAGGCGAGAGAGCAGCACACTCAGCGCCGCGTGCACCACCATGAACGGCGTGACTCCCTGCGCTCGGGCGAGGGTTGTCAGCGACCTGACGATGCCCTCCTCGATCGTGAAGCCCACCCGCCCGCCGTGGAAGGACTGCACGGCGGGCCGGATACGATCCGACGGCAGGTCGAGCTGGTCCGGAATCCCGGCCAACGCCCCACGCCAGTACTCGATCTGCTTGGCGGACAGCGAATCTGAATCCTTCTCGTCACCGAGGACCTCACGCTGCCAGACGCTGTAGTCCGCGTACTGCACCCGCAACGGTGCCCAACCGGGCGCCACACCCTCGGCCCGGGCGGTGTAGGCCGTCATCACGTCGCGGGCGAGGACCGCCCACGACATGCCGTCCGCGGCGATGTGGTGGACCACCAGCGCCACTACGAGTTCGTCTGCCCCGACCGCGAACAGGCGCACCCGGAAGGGGATTTCCTCGGCCACGTCGAATCCGCCGGACGCGAATTCCATGAGCTCGGTCGTCAGTTCCGCCTCGGTCACGACCTGCAGGGCCACGTCGAGATCCACCTCGGCGACGGGCAGGATCACCTGGTGTACGCCGTCCGCAGACTCGGGGAACACCGTGCGCAGCGACTCGTGTCGGCCGAGCACGTCGAACAACGCCGCCCGCAGCGCCGGAATGTCGGTGCGGCCGGCGAGGCGTACCACCAGCGGAAGGTTGTAGGTTGCCGCCGCGGTGTCGTACTGGTTCAGGAACCACATCCGAGACTGCGCCAACGACAACGGCACCCGCTCCGGACGCACACCCGCAACCAACGCCAACCGACCACCCGCACCCACCTGCGACTCCACCCGAGCCGCCAACGCCTCCACCGTCGACACCTCGAACAACACCCGCACCGGCACCTGCGCATCCAACGCCGCACCGATCCGAGCCACCACCTGCATCGCAATCAACGAGTTGCCACCCAACTCGAAGAAATCATCATCCAGACCGACAGCCTCGACCCCGAGCACCTCAGCGAAGACAGCCGCAACGACCTCCTCAACCGGAGTCGACGGCGCACGGAACACCCTCACCTCGAACACCGGCTCCGGCAACAACTTCCGATCCAACTTGCCACTCGTGTTGAGCGGGAACGCCTCCAACACCATCACCGTCGACGGCACCATGTACCCGGGCAACGACTCCGCCACCCGCTCACGCAGCACACTCGACGTCAACGACGCACCCGAGTCGAGCACCACATACCCGACCAACTGATCACCGGACGACACGGTCGAACGCAGCACCACAACAGCCTGCGACACCCCACCGACCCGCTCGAGGGCCGACTCGATCTCCCCCAACTCGATCCGCTGACCACGCAACTTCACCTGGAAATCGGTACGCCCCAGGTACTCCATCTGCCCATCCACCCGCCAACGGGCAAGATCACCCGTGCGGTACATGACCGAACCCGCATCCCCGAACGGATTCGGAACGAACCGCTCCGCCGTCCGATCCGGATGACCGTGATACCCCCGCGACACCTGCCGGCCCGCGAGATACACCTCACCAGCAACCCCCGGCAGAACCGGACGCAACCGCGAATCAAGCACGTACGCCTGGGTGTTCCACACCGGCCGACCGATCGGCATCGAATCCGCCTCGGCTCCATCGCACCAGTAGTGGACAGACGTCAGCGTGGTCTCCGCCGGGCCGTACGCATTGTTGACACCCACCGCCGACGCCCGCATCACCCGCGTCGCCAACTCCGGACTGAGAGCCTCACCGGCCAACTGAAGTGCACGCACCGACGACGGCAACGCCAACGCCGGATCCGACGCCAACGCCGCCAGCATCGACGGCACGAAACCCAACACGGTCGCGCCCCACTCACGAGACATCGACACCAGGTACTCCGGATCACGATGCCCGTCCGGACGAGCAATGACCAGGTGCGCACCCGCAATGAAGGGCACGAACAACTCCCACACCGACGGATCGAACACGATCGGCGTCTTCTGCAACACCACATCCGACGACGTCACCGCGTACTCACCGATGAACCAGCACAACTGGTTCACGATCGCCTCGTGCGTGACCGCCACACCCTTCGGCACACCCGTCGACCCCGACGTGAAGATGACATAGGCAGGGTTGCCCGACCGCAACGGGTGGATCCGCTCGGAATCCGAGACCGGACCATCATCGAGACCGGAGACCTCGACACGATCGACCTCGACCACCACGACACCCGCAGGCACCCCGACACCATCACGAACCGTCGTCAGGACACACACCGGCTCGGCGATCTCGAGCACCGCCGCCAACCGCTCCACCGGCTGATCCGGATCGAACGGCACATACGCACCGCCCGCCTTCATCACCGCATAAATACCAACGAGCATCTCCACCGAACGCCGAGCCGCAACCACGACCCGCTCCTCCGGACCGACACCGAGCCCGATCAGATGCCGCGCAAGCCGGTTCACCCGTGAATCGAACTCGGCAAACGTCAGCGTCTCACCCTCGAACGTCACCGCAGACGAACCCGCATGCGCACCCGCAGCCCCGTCGACCAGATCGACCAGCGTCCCGGCCGGCACCTCCACCGCGGTTGAATTCCACCGATCCAACATCACATCGAGCTCTGCTTCGGTGGCTACGTTGAGCGCCCAGATCGGCGTCTGTGCATCAACGCTCACAAACCGCGAGAAGAAATCGACGAAACGCGAATGATGCTGATGTGCTTCGTCATCGGTGTAGAGCTGAGGATTGGTCTCGAAGTCGACATGGGTACGGGTTCCACCCACGCTCTGATAGAAGTTGACACCCAGGTCCTCGATCGTGCCGGTCGAGAGGATGTTGAACTCACCCACCATCGAACCGAGTGAAACCTCGCGGTGAAAGAGCATGATGTTCACCAGCGGCCCGAGCAGGTTGCGCTCGACGGTGCCAGCTGCCGTGCTCCGGTACATGTCCTCGTACCGGTACCGCTGACGCCGCAGGGCTCCGGAGACGGCCACCTGAACCTGCTTGAGCAGCTCCGCGACGGTCGTCTCCACGCCGACACGCAGTCGCAGCGGCACCACGTTCGACATCATGCCGCCCGACCTGCGTGCCGCGGCAGTCGTGCGCGCGGTGACGGGCAGCGTCAGGATCACGTCCTCTTTGCCGGAAACCTGTGCCAGGTAGCTGGCGAACGCCGCGATCAGCATCCCGGCCGGCGACGAATCCTGGTCTCGAACCGCCGACTCGAGCCGCGCCACGACGTCGTCGGACAGGGCCGCACTGGTGATCCCGTTGACCGCAGACGGTGCCGCGGTGCGACCACTGAGACTGGTGCCCTCCTCGACGCCCGCGATCCGCTCGGCCCAGTACTCACCGTCGGCGGTGAATCGCGGGCTCTCCCGGTAGCTGGCCTCCGACTCGTACAGTTCCCGGAGATCAACCGCCTTGAGCGGAGCCGGTTCGCGACCCTCGACCGTCGCGGAGTAGAGCTCGGCCACCCGCGTCGTGAAGTTCATCGCCCCGAATCCGTCGAGGATGATGTGGTGGCAGCGGGTGTACCAGAAGTACCGATTGTCCTCGACCCGCAGAGCCGCCGAGACGATCAGTCGATCCGCGAGGAGGTCGAGGGGTGCGCTGCAGTCAGCGCGCATCCACTCGTGGGCCGCGGCCACAGGATCGCTCTCGCCCCGGAAGTCCCGGCTGACCATGGCGTCGTCGATGGTGAGGTCGACGACCTGGCAGGGCTGACCGTCACGTTCGAGAATGCGCAGGAACCCGGATCCGAACTCGGCCGAGGCGGCAAGGCTGGCGCGGTCGAGAACGCCGAAGTCGAGATCGCCCCGCAGGTCGACGTACTGGGCGATGTTGATCGGCACCTCGGGGTCGAGATGCTGGGCGTACCACATTCCCAGTTGCGCAGGCGAGAGGGGAAATACCTCCATCGCGTCAACCTCGGTGGCGTGATCGATGCCGTCGATTCCGTCGAACGCGGTCGGCTTCAACTGGTTCCCCTTATTTTCTGGAACAAACACAATTCGTCCCGGCAGAGACCCGGCCGCAATGGCCGGACGCAAACCGAACAGGACGGATTGCGCCAGGCATGACATGCCGAGGGCAGATTTTGGTGAGAATAGATCCTCGCCTCGCGACGAGGTGCGCGCCCAGACGCGCGCAACCTACCGGTCGGTCAGCGGCACTTCACGCACCTATACGGCCCCGACTCCGCCATGCCCGCTTCCGGAATCGTCTAACCCTACCGTGACCAACACGACATCCCCCCGTGTTTGACACGAACCGATCCATTGTGTACTCACAGGTCGCCCTCCGCAGAAAATCCCGCCGCCGACTCGGCGGCAACCCGATCGCGACGAGGCAGGACGCCATCGACCGCAGGTGGCAACTTACCGCGTTAGCCGGGCCTTTCGCGGCAGATTGCACGTATCTCGGTCGAGCGTCCAGGAGCGCGGCCCGCGAGCGCGTGGCAGCCGGCCTGCCAACGCCGACGGGCACCGAGCAAGCCACTGTTCATGCAGGTCGGAGGGCCACTCCTACGTTTTCGACGTAGCGTTTCCGACAGATGGGGGGCGTAACAATCCAATTGTGGTCGGGTCACAGAACTGGACCTTGCCTCAGCACCTTGCTGAGTGCCGGGGGTTAGCCGACCGCAGTTCGACCGGCCCGATCGACGGTCACTACGCCGATGCCCTGGCACCGGACACAAACGCGCGGACGGACGGTGGCACGGGCAGCACACTCAGGCCCGCAGCCCGTCGGTCCCGGCCCGGGTCATCACGATGTTCGGGACCACGGCCCGGCTCGACAGGCGCAGCAGACCCTCGGCGACCTCCACTACGTCGTTGACCTCGAGCATCTGCTCCGCCGGAATCCGGTCGTGGATCCACGCACTCATGTCCGTGTCGACGTACGCCGGCGCGATCGTGGTGGCGCTGACACCGTTGCCCGATTCCTCCGCATTCAACGCCTGAACCAGCGAGATCAGCGCGGCCTTGGTCGCGCCGTAGACCGCCAGGCCGTGCTCGGCATGGACACCGGTGACAGACGCCAGCGCAATCACCTTGGCACCGCGGCCGGGATCTGCGGCAGCACCGGCCCGGAGCAGCGGCAGGCACCGCTGCAGCAACAGGAACGGTGCACGCAGGTTGACCTCGAGGGTCTTGTCGAATCGCCGCATCGGATAGTCGGCGACAGTCCCCGCGGAACCGACGCCAGCGTTGAGGATCAGCGCCTTCATCGGACCGAGCCGGTCCGAATGGATCTCGGCGATGCGGCGAACCGTGTCCTCGTCGGCCATGTCGCCTGCGGTCGCGATCACCTGTGGCGCACCCGCGGCCCGGAGTTCGACCGCGACCGCGTCTAGCCGGTCGGCGTCCCGGGCGGTGACGGTCAACGAATATCCGAGCCCGGCCAGCCTGGTCGCGATGCCCAGCCCGATGCCGCGTGAGGCACCGGTCACCAGCGCCGTGCGGGTTTCCGAGGTTCCGGTCATGCGGAGACTCCATTCAGTGCGCGCAGTCCAGCTGCGATGAACTCGGGCGTTGCGTCGGCGGCCCGCTCGGCGCCGCTACCCGAGCTGGCCCCCTGCAGCGCGCGGTGCGTGATGCCCTCGCCGACGACGCCCAGCTTGAAGTTCGCCAGCGCGAGGTAGAAGTTCCAGTCGCCCAGGTCACGGCCCGACGCGGTGGCGTAGGCCTGAGCGAGTTCGTCTGCCGACGGCAGCCGGTCGCTGGTCCACGCCGCCCGGGTGCCGAGAACCAGGTCGAAAGCGGGATTCCGGTAGACGCACATCAACGCGACATCGGTCAGCGGATCCCCGAGAGTGGAGAGCTCCCAGTCGACCACGGCCCGGACGACTGTGGGATCGATCGCATCGAGGATGATGTTGTCGATCCGGTAGTCGCCGTGCACGATCGAGGCCGCCGAATGCCGCGGGATCGACTCGGCGAGCCGGGTCGACAGCACCGCGACGTCGGGCAGCTCCCGGGTCTTGACCCGCTCCCACTGGTTGGCCCACAGTGCCACCTGGCGGCCGAGGAAACCCTCGGGCCTGCCGAACTCGCCGAGCCCGGCCGCCCGGTAGTCCACCTCGTGCAGGTTCGCCAGCACCCGGACCAGTTCGTCCGCAGTCGCGGTGACCTGCTCGTCGGTCAGCGCGCGGAGGTCGTCGAAATCCCTGACGACCCGGCCGGCCACGAACTCGACGACCGTCATCGGTGCGCCCAGCGCGGTCCCGTCCGCGTCGAGGGCCACCGTCCGCGCCACCGGGATCCCGGTGCCCTGCAGTGCATTGGTCACCGCGAACTCGCGTGCCATGTCGTGCGCGGACGGCGTCAGCCCGCTGACCGGGGGGCGGCGGACCACCCAGTTCGACTGGTCGTCACAGGCCTTGTACGTGAGGTTCGAGCGTCCGCCGCTGATCAACTCCACCCGGAGCTCACCGCGAACCGCGACGCCCTGAGCCTCCAGGTACCGCCGCAGCGCGGCGGCGTCCATGCCCGGCAGCGTCATCGGGCGTCCGCCTGTGCCCGCTTGGCCGCACCGACGACGCGCTTGGCGATCGCCCAGCGATGCACCTCGGAGGGGCCGTCGTAGACCCGGAACGGGCGCACCTCACGAGAGAGCCGGGCAAGCGGCAGGTCGCCGGAAACGCCCATCCCACCGCACATCTGAATGCTCCGGTCCACGATCCGGAACACCGCCTCGGCGGCGTAGGTCTTGGCGATGGCAGTGGAGTTCGACGCACTCTCACCCCGGTCGAGTTCCCAGCACGCACGCACCAACAGGGCGCGGGTGGCGGCGATGTCGATCTCGTTGTCCGCGACCATCTTCTGGACCATGCCGAGGTCTCCGAGCTTGGAGCCGAAGCCCTCCCGCCGCGCCACCTGCGCCACCGCGACGTCGTGGCCGCGGCGAGCGGCGCCCAGCCAGCGCATCACGTGCGTCATCCGCGCCGGCCCGAGCCGCACCTGGGCGTACTCGAAGCCGCGGTCCGCCTCGCCGAGCACGGCACTGTCCGGAACCAGCAGGTCCTCGAAGAACACCTCGCAGTGCCCGCCGATCATCGCCCGGTCCAGGGTGTCGATGTGCCTGCCGACCCGCAGACCCGGCGCGTCGGCAGGCACCAGGAACATGGTGGCCCCGCCGCGATCGCCGGGTTCGCCTGCGGTGCGGGCCATGACGATGAAGAACCCGGCGCCGTCCGCGCCGGTGATGAACCACTTGTGGCCGTTGATCCGCCAACCGCCGGCGGCGCGCACGGCCCGGGTGGTCAGGGCCGACGGGTCGGAGCCGGCTCCGGGCGCGGGCTCGGTCATCGCGAACGCGGACCGCACCGCACCGGTGGCCAGCGGCGCCAGGAACTGCTGGCGCTGTTCCGGGTTCGCGATGTGCGCGAGCATGTGGAGATTGCCCTCGTCCGGCGCCGCGATGTTCAGCGCCGTCGGACCGAACAGTGAGTACCCGGCCTCCTCGAACACCGGGGCCCGGTCGGACATGTTCAGTCCGTGGCCGCCGAACTCGACGGGGGCGTGCGGGGCGAACACTCCGGCGACCTTCGCCTCGTCCTGCATCCGGATCCGGAGTTCGTCGCCGCCTGCCGCAGTGATGTCGCCGCCGTACTCGTCCTCGATCGGCAGCACCACGTCGCGGGTGAACTCCCGGGTCCGCTTGATCAGGTCCGCGATCTCGCCGGAATACGCCAAGTCGACAGCCACGTTCTCTCCCTACGCCGGAAATCCCGAACGATCGTTCCACTTCTATGTCTTCTCGACCACATTCCCATCCGAGATCGGCACTGTCAACACGTAATTTCTCATCCAATGCACAACAGCGGCCGCAGCAAAGTGTTCAGGATTCCTGATACATTGCAAATCTGAACGGCGAGGAGGGCACATGTCAGGACGACCACCACTACCCGAGGCCATCCGGGCGGCCCGCACCGAGCGGGGGCTCTCCCTGCGCGAGCTGGCGTCCAGGATCGCGGTCAGCCCCGCCACGCTCAGCGCCATCGAGAACGGCCGGACCGGGGTGTCCGTCGACCGGCTGGTGGAACTGGCCGGCGCCCTGGAGGTATCGACCGAACTGCTGCTGGGCTGCGCAGCGTCGACCGAACGCCCCGCCGGCCCCGCCCGCCGAGTGCGCGTATCCCGGACCACACCCCCAGGAGCGCCAACGACAAATGCACACTCGGCGGCCGCCTGGCGCGAGTTTCCGGCACTCGAGCTCGACCCGGTGCTGGCCGCCGCGATCGAGGCCTTCGTCGAGACCGGCTACCACGGCGCCACCATGCGCGGTCTGGCCGCGCGGGCCGGGGTGAGCGCGCCCGGCGTCTACCATCACTACCGCGACAAACAGGAACTTCTCGTCCGCGCACTCGACGTGACGATGGACGAGATCCACTGGCGGGTGCGCGCGGCGCTGAGCGATGGCGACACCACCGCCGCCCGGGTGGGCCTCGCGGTGGAGGCGCTCGCGCTCTACCACACCCACCGACGCGAGCTGGCCTTCATCGGGGCCAGCGAGATGCGCAGCCTGGAGCCACCGGACCGGGACCGGATCCGGGCCTCCAGGAACGCGGTCCAGCACCTCCTCGACGCCGAGATCGGGGCGGGGGTGGCTGCGGGCGACTTCACCACCGCCCACCCGCGCGACGCCGGAAAGGCCATCGTGACGATGTGCACCTCGCTGCCTCAGTGGTTCCGGATCGGTGGCCCGTCCACGCCCGAACAGATCGCCGTCGAGTACGCCGAGTTCGCGCTCACCCTGCTCGGGAGGCGCTGACAAGAGGGTGCGAACCCCACCCCTTGGGTGCCTGTCCGGCCGTGCCCGTGTCGCCCATATTTGTTGTAGTCCACCTGGGCAGACACCCCACCACCGAAGGGCCACACCATGATCTCTCGAACCGCCAAGACGCTCGCCGCCTCTGTCCTCGTCGCCGCCGGACTGATCGGCGCTCAGGCCGCCGTCGCGAATGCGGCCGTCCGCACGAACCCCGACGGCACCACGACCACCGTGTGTGTCTACGACGGCAAGGACTACAGCGTCGGTTCCAAGGTCTACCACCCGGACGGCACCTACCAGCTGTGCCGGTCCGACGGCACCTGGCTGCGAACCACCCCGCCCGTCAAGGACCACGGGATCGACCGCGTCCCGGCCCCGGCACGTTCGCTCGGGTAACCCCCGACGACCGGAGCGGCCCACCACAGTGCTGTGGTGGGCCGCTCCGGTTGTGTCGGGTCGAGGCTCAGAGACCCACGCGCGAGTTCGCGTGGCGCGGGTTGCCCGCCATGTCGGAATTCGGCCGGGCCTCCGCGACCAGCGCCGGGATCACCTCGCCGAGCTCGGCCGGATCCCAGCGGGCGTCCTTGGACACCCCGGGTCCGGCCACCCACGTCTCGGCCACGCTGATCGTGCCGCCGTGGACATTGAAGATCCGGCCGGTGATGCCGTCCGCCTCCGGGGACCCGAGCCAGACCACGGTCGGCGAGATGTTCTCGGGCGCGGCGGCGTCGAACCCGGTGCGCTGCTTCTCCGCCTCCGCCGCCGCGACGAAGGCGTCGAGGCCTGCCGTCATCTGGGTCAGCGCCGTCGGCGCGATGGCGTTGACGGTGACGCCGAGCCGGGCGAGTTCGTCGGCGAGGATGACGGTGAAGGCCGCGATGCCTGCCTTCGCCGCACCGTAGTTGGCCTGCCCCAGGTTCCCGTACAGGCCCGACGGCGACGAGGTGTTGATGATCCGTGGATGCGCGACGGGGGTGCCCGCCTTGTGCTGCGCCCGCCAGTACGACGCCGCATGCTGCGACGGGGCGAAGGTGCCGCGCAGGTGCACCCGCATCACGTCGTCCCACTGATCGACGGTCATGTTGACGAACATCTTGTCGCGCAGGATGCCGGCGTTGTTCACCAGGACGTGAACGGTGCCGAAGGTGTCGATCGCGGCCTGGATGAGGCGGCCGGCGCCCTCGAAGTCGGAGATGTCGTCGTTGTTCGCCACCGCCTCGCCGCCCATCGCCCTGATCTCCTCGACGACCGCCTCGGCCGGACCGAGATCGTTGACCACGACCTTGGCTCCCTGCCTGGCGAATTCGAGCGCGTGCTCGCGACCGATTCCCCCGGCTGCCCCCGTCACCACGACGACGCGTCCCTCGTTGATTCCCATTCGTGTCTCTCCTTCTACGGTCCCGATCAGTGCAGGAGCTGGCTGCGCCCCGGCGACACACGCGTCCACGCGTTCGGCCTCCTCGGCAGGCTAACCAGATCACACTGAACTCACCCCCGCACCGAAAGGAGCCCTCGATGGACATCGACGAGGCCCGCGCCAGATTTCAGGAGCTCCGAGCGCAGCCGGCCGGGGTCTCCCCCACCGGCCTCGACGCCGTGTGGGCCGCCCTGGACGTAGTCGCCGCGGCCGACATCCTCGGTTCCTGGAAGGGCTCCGTGTTCGAGACCGGCCATCAACTCTGCACGGCCCTGCCCGCCAGCCGATGGCACGGCAAGACCTTCCACTCGGTCCTCGACGCCAAACCGCTGATGTGCCGGGACGAGGAGGGCAACCTCTACTCCAACGTCAAGCTCGGCAAGGGCGAGGCCAGCCTGTGGAACATCGAGTTCCGCGGTGAGGTGACCGCGACCATGGTCTACGACGGCAAGCCGATCTTCGACCACTTCAAGCGGGTCGACGAGAACACCCTGATGGGGATCATGAACGGCAGGCCCGAGGTGGTGCTCGACAACGGCGAGCACTGCTACTTCCTGCTCGAAAGAGACTGAGCGGCATCCGTATCCCCCGCGCCGCGGCACGCCCGCGATCGGGGGGCGGGCAGGTGCGCCCGCCCCCGTCCGCTCAGGCCGCAGGCACCTTGTCCAGAAAGCCGAGGACCAACGCCAGTCGGCCGCTGCCCTCGAGTTCGGCGACGTCGAATCCGTCGATCAGCGAGTCCTCGCCCGGAATGCCCAGTCGCCAGCCGAATCGCGCCTGCTCGTGGTGCGCGTCGACCGGGCCTGCCAGGGCAAACCGCAGGCCCGGGAATTGTTGCTGCACCGCACCGACCATCGAGTCGATCTGATCGTGTCCCACCGCGACGCCGAGCGGGTCCACGTACCTGGACTCGGCGGCGAAGACCTGCTCGACCCGGTTGCGCCGGGCGACGGGATCCGTTTCGTTCCACATGTCGATGTACGCGGTGGCCAGTTCGGTGAAGTCGCTCATGATGATTCCTTCCGAGGATTGGTCCGGCGGCGTTTGGGTTCGCTCGCCGGCTGCCTCCACTCTGCGGCGCCCGGCGACGCCAGTCGATTACCTCGGAGGTAATCGCAGGACGACACGGACCTCGCTAGGTTGAGATGTGTGACAGACACGGAAACCTCGCGACCTGTCGGCTCGATACTCCGGGACTGGCGGGAACGGCGCAGGCTCACTCAGCTGGTCCTCTCGTCACAGGCCGGTGTGTCCGCGCGTCATCTCAGCTTCATCGAGACCGGCCGGGCGCGACCGACCAGCGCGATGATCATTCGACTGTCCGAATGCCTGGAAGTACCGCTGCGCCAGCGCAACACGATGCTCCTGGCCGGCGGCCACGCACCTGCCTACCCACAGAACCGGCTACCCGACGCGCCGATGTCGGCCGTCAACGACGCGATCAACCGGATTCTCGACGCACACACCCCGTACCCGGCAGTGGTCGTCGACCGTCATTGGGAGCTGGTCGCGGGCAACCCTGCGGTCGACGTGCTGACAGCCGGCTCGGCACCGCATCTGCTCGAGCCACCGGTCAACGTGCTGCGGCTCAGCCTGCACCCGGACGGCATGGCACCCCGGATCGCAAATCTCGGGCAGTGGCGCGGGCACCTGCTGGCGCGACTGCAGCGGGAGGCCGACGTCACCGCCGACCCGGACCTGGCACAGCTCCTCGACGAGCTGCGCGGCTACCCGGGAGGGGAGGAGGCGGACGCGACCGACACTGCGGCGCTGCTGGTTCCGCTGCGGATCCGGACCGACGCCGCCGAACTGTCGATGTTCAGCACGACCACCGTCTTCGGCACACCGCGCGACGTCACCCTCGCCGAGATTGCGATCGAATCGTTCTACCCGTCCGACTCCGCGACCGCGGAGTTCTTCCGCCGCTAGTCGTCACGACGTCGCGGACGGGCAACGTCACCACAAGAATGTGTATCGTACACATCCTTGCGTTCATCGAACTTGCCTTCGTAACACCAGAAAAGAGTTCCGTAGTGCCCAGTTCCGCACCCAGCGTCACGGAAACCTCCCGCTCGCCGCGAATGATCCTGGCAGTCCTCGCGTTCAGCGGCATCGTTGTCTCGTTGATGCAGACCCTCGTGGTCCCCTTGATCCACGCCCTGCCCGCGCTGCTGGACACCGACACTGCGACCGCGTCCTGGGTGATCACCTCGACGCTGCTCGCGGCCGCCGCCGTCACACCGGTCGCGGGACGCCTCGGGGACATGTTCAGCAAGCGCCGGATGATCCTGATCAGCATGGCGTTCCTCGTCGCAGGCTCGGTGATGTGCGCGCTGAGCGACTCGGTCACCGCCGTGATCGTCGGCCGCGCACTGCAGGGCGCGGCCACCGGCGCGATCCCACTCGGCATCTCGATCCTGCGCGACGAACTGCCGCGTGAGAAGGTCGGCGGTGCGATCTCGGTGATGAGCTCGACGATGGGCGTCGGCGGCGCCGTCGGCATGCCGCTCGCCGCCTTCACCGCGCAGAACTACAACTGGCACATGCTGTTCTGGGCATGCGCCGTTCTCGGCACGCTGGTCGCGGCCGCAGTCGCGATCGCGGTCCCCGAGTCGTCGGTCCGCAACCCCGGACGTTTCGACTACCTCGGCGCCATCGGCCTGACCGTCGGCCTGGTCTCGCTGCTGCTCCCGATCACCAAGGGCGCGGACTGGGGCTGGACCAGCCTTCCGACTCTCGGGTTGCTCGGCCTGTCGGTCGTCGTCTTCGCGGCCTGGGTCGTGACGGAGCTGCGCACCGCGGATCCGCTCGTCGACCTCCGGGTGTCGGCGTCGCGGCCGGTGCTGCTCACCAACGCCGCTTCGATCCTGACCGGATTCGCCATGTACGCGACCTCCTTGACGGTTCCGCAGCTGCTGCAGTTGCCGCCGGAGACGGGATACGGGCTCGGTCAGTCGATGGTGATGGCGGGCCTGTGCATGGCCCCCGGAGGCATCGTGATGATGCTGCTGTCCCCCGTCTCGGCGCACCTGACCAACAGGTACGGTCCGCGCACCACCCTGATGGCAGGCACCGTGGTGATCGCCTCGGGCTACCTGGTCGGTGCCGGACTGATGAACACAATGTGGCAGATCACCCTCGTCGCGACGATCATCGGCGCCGGCATCGGAGTCTCCTACGCGGCCATGCCCGCACTGATCATGGGCGCGGTGCCGCCGAAGGAGACAGCCGCAGCGAACGGACTCAACTCGCTGATGCGGATGATCGGAACCTCGTTCGCGAGCGCCGTCATGACCCTCGTACTGGCAGGGATGACGATGCCGCTGGGTCCCACCGAGGTGCCCACGCACAAGGCCTTCGTCGTGACGTTCCTGATCGGTGCCGGCGCCGCGCTGTGCGCCCTGCTGGTGGCCGCGTTCATCCCGCCACGCGTCCGACCGGACGCCGCGGCCACCCCCGTCCCGGCGGCCGCGGAACCCGCGCCCGCGCACTGACCGGACGGGGCCGGCGACCGTCGCGTCGGGCTACCGCCCGGTCCAGTTCGGCGAACGCCGCTCGAAGAAGGCATCGACCCCCTCGCGCATGTCCGCCGACGCGGTCACCACCGACTTGGCCCGCTCGGTCACCTCCCACCCGGTGACGTCGGAGTCGGCAGTGAGCGCGTCGACGGCCCGCAGGCTCTCGCGGACCGAGACCGGCGACGACAGACAGATCCGCTCGGCCATCCGCAGCGCCGCGTCGAGCGCCGAGCCAGGCTCGGTGACCTCGTTGACCACCCCGAGCCCGTACGCCCGGTCGGCGGTGAGGGTGTTGCCGGTGATCAGCAGTTCCCGTGCCACGTTGACGGGAAGTGCCCGTGGCGCGCGGAAGAGCGCTCCGGACGTCGCGACCAGGCCCCGCAGTGACTCCGGCAGTCCGAACACCGCGTCCCGAGCGGCGACGACGAGGTCGCAGGACAGCGCGATCTCGAAGCCGCCGCCGAGCGCCTGCCCCTCCACCGCCGCGATCAGCGGAGTGCTGCGTTCGCGCCGGATGATCCCGTACTCGCCGCCGCGTGGGGTGAGCGGTCCGGAGCCCTCCTTGATGTCGGTGCCCGCGCAGAACACGGTCGGTGTCCCCGTCAGGACGCCGACCCAGAGGTCGGGGTCGTCGTCGAGGCGGTTGAGCGCGGTGTCGACGCCCGCGGCCATTGCCTCGTTGATGGCGTTGCGCTTGTCCGGGCGTTCCAGATGTATCACGAGCACCCGCCCGCGAACCTCCTGCCGTACCTGCATCTGATTCCTTTCCGTCGTCACCGCTGGTCCGTAATCACCACTGGGGCACCAGTTCCGCCTGACGCTCCGCGACCATCTCCCGGATTGCCTGCATGACGGTCGCCGCCGCGGGCCGGCGCAGTCGTCGCGGCCCCAGGCACGCGGTGAACTCCAGGTTGATGGCCACATCCGACGCCAGTACCCGGCGCAGCGTGGGCTCTCGCTCCGCGACGAACGCCGGCAGCAGCCCGATCCCGGCGCCCGACAACGTCGCCACCGTCTGCACCTGCACGTTGGTCGATCCGAAGCTCACCTGGTGACGCCCGGTCAGCCGGGTCAGCACGTCGAGGTCCTCCACCCGCAGCAGGCCCTCGATGTAGTAGACCAGCGAATGCCCGGCCAGCTCCTCCAGCGTCTGTGGCCGGCCGCGCTCGGACAGGTAGTCGTCCGAGGCGTAGAGCCCCAGCCGGTAGTCCGTGAGCTTCTCGGCACCCGGACGCCCGACCACCGGCTCACCGACCCCGATCTCGATGTCGGCGCCGATACCGTAGGCACCCAGCCGGGTCTGGGTGACGATCTCCACCAGCAGGTCGGGGTTGATCCTGTGCAGTTCTGCCATGAGTGGCGCCACGAACAGGGCACCGAAGGCATCGGTGGTCGAGATCCGCACCAGCCCGGACAACTCCCGCTCGCGTGGCGTGGTGCTGGCCAGGTCGCGCACCTCGGTCAGGGCCGACTCGATCTGCTCGCACGACTCGAGCAGGCTGTGGCCGAGGTCGGTCAGCGTGCAACCTGCGACGCCGCGGACCAGTAGTGGCGCCCGTAACTCGGCCTCCAGCACCGACATCCGTCGGGACACGGTCGCATGGTTGAGACCGAGGGCCGACGCGGCACCGACGAGCGACCCACAGCGGGCGATCTCCAACAGCACCACCAGGTCGTCGGCGCGCATCGGTCTCTCCTCACCGGCCCCACCTGCTGTGCAGTTCTGCACAGCACGTGTACCAAAGAGGGCCTTTCCTGAAGATGTAACCTAGCTCACTCTTCTTGGCAGCAGCCGTGACGGTCACCCCGCACGGCACTCGACAGAAGGGCACCAGCGTGAAGATCTGTTGGATCGGTCTCGGCAACATGGGCTTGCCGATGGCCGCACACCTGCACACCGCAGGACACGACGTGGTCGGCGTCGACCTCTCCGCCGACGCCCGCGATGCGGCAGGCGCCGCGGGCGTTCGTACCGCGGACGCCGCAGTGACGGCTGCCGCGGGCGCCGACGCGGTCGTCACCATGTTGCCCAAGGGCGCGCACGTACGGACCGCTCTCCTCGAGTCCGGCGCCCTGGACGCGGCCGGCGACAACGCCCTGGTGCTGGACTGCTCGACGATCAGCTGCGCCGAGGCCCGCGAGATCGGCGCGGCCGTCGCCGCCACCGGTCGACGCTTCCTGGACGCACCGGTCTCCGGCGGCACCGCAGGCGCCCAGAACGCGACCCTCACCTTCATGGTCGGCGGCGCGACCGCGGACCTCGGCGCCGCCCGCCCGCTGCTCGAGGCGATGGGCACCCGCATCTTCCACGCCGGCGAAACAGGAGCAGGTCAGAGCGCCAAGATGGTGAACAACATGATGCTCGCGATGAACATGCAGAGCACCTGTGAGGCCGCGGTGCTGGCCGAGCGTCTGGGCATCACGCCGCAGACGGTCATCGACATCGCCGGGGTGTCCACGGGCGACAGTTGGGCCCTGCGCAACTACTACCCGGTCGCCGGGCCGGTCACCTCCGCCCCCTCGAACCGCGACTTCACCGGCGGGTTCTCCGTCGCACTGATGCGCAAGGACCTGGGCCTCGCCCTGGATGCGGCGGCCGTGCACGGCGTCGACACCGCCGCCACCGCCGAGGTGGCGCGTCGCCTCGAGAATCTCATCGCCGACGGCCGCGGGTCGCTCGACTTCTCGTCGCTGATCCACCTGGTCGACGGCACCGCGGCTGCCGCGATCGGCGGCACCCGATGACCGCCCAGCTGAGCGCGCCTGCCGATCCGGCCCCGGCTGAGACCACGACCGGGACGCCGCGCGGATTCCACCGGATCGTGGCCGCGTCCATGGCAGGCACCGTCGCCGAGTGGTACGAATTCTTCCTCTACGGCATGGCTGCGGCGCTGGTCTTCGGTCACGTCTTCTTCAAGGCCACCGGCAACCCGCTCGACGGCGTCATCGCGGCGTTGCTGACCTACGCCATCGGTTTCATCGCCCGCCCCATCGGCGGCATCATCTTCGGTCACTACGGCGACAAATTCGGCCGCAAGAAGCTCCTGCAGATCTCGTTGCTGATGATCGGCGCCTCGACGTTCCTGATCGGCGCGATCCCGAGTTTCGACCAGATCGGGTACCTGGCCCCGGTGATCCTGGTGATCCTGCGCTTCGCCCAGGGCATCGCCATCGGCGGCGAGTGGGGCGGCGCCGTGCTGCTGGTCGCCGAGCAGAGCCCGGCGAACCGTCGCGGCTTCTGGTCCAGCTTCCCGCAGGCGGGCGCGCCGCTCGGCAACGTCGTCGCGACCCTCGTACTGCTGTTCCTGTCGTTCGTGATGCCCGAGGACGACTTCCTGTCCTGGGGTTGGCGGCTGGCGTTCTTCTTCTCGGCGTTCATCGTGCTGATCGGCTGGTTCATCCGCACGAAGGTCGAGGACTCGCAGATCTTCCAGGAGTCCACCCTGGAGCAACCACAGGCCGAGAACACGTGGAAGGCGGTCCAACGCGTCTTCCGGGCCCGGCCTCGTGAGGTCCTGACGGCGATGGGCGCCCGGGTGATCGAGAACATCCTCTACTACATGGTGGTCACGTTCTCGCTGACGTACCTGAGCGTGCAGCTGAAGGTGGACACCTCCACGATCCTCACCCTGATGCTGATCTCGCACATCGTCCACGCCGGCATGATCCTGTTCTTCGGCTGGATGTCGGACAAGGTGGGCCGCCGCCCGGTCTACCTGGTCGGTGCGGTCCTCGCCTCCCTCTACTGCTTCGTCGCGTTCCCCTTGATGGACACGAGGTCCGACGCACTCATCCTGTGCGCCATCACGATCGGCCTGGTCATCCACGCGATCATGTACGCCCCGCAGCCCGCGATGATGGCCGAGATGTTCCCGACCCACATGCGCTACATCGGCGTCTCGATGGGCGCACAGGTCACCGCGATCTTCGCCGGCTCGCTCGCTCCCGTCATCGCCACCCTGCTGCTGCGGACCTACGGGAGCTGGGTCCCGATCGCCATCTACGTCGGTGTGGCGGGCCTGATCTCGATCGTCGCGGTGCTGTTCATGCGAGAGACCAAGGGCTCCTCGCTGGCCACGCTGGACGTCGAACACCGCGAGCGCTTCGGCACCACCCTCTGACACTCCCTTCCACTTCTCGAATTCATTGGACCCGAAAGGTATTTCAGTCATGCGCACCATCCCCCACTGGATCAACGGCGCCCCGGTCACGGGCAGCGACCTCATCGACGTGACCAACCCGGCGACAGATCAGCCGATCGCCACCGTGCCGATGGCCGACACCGCCACCGTGTCGGCGGCGATCGACGCTGCCTCCGGCGCATTCGAGGACTGGTCGCAGACCACCCTCTCCCGGCGCGCCCAGGTGCTGTTCCGATTCCGGGACCTGCTGGTGGAGAACCGGTCCGAGCTGGCCGCCCTCATCACCCAGGAGCACGGAAAGACACTCGACGACGCGGCGGGCGAGATCTCCCGGGCCGCGGACTCGGTGGAGTTGGCCTGTGGCGGACCGGCACTCGTGCGCGGCGGGACATCGCTGCAGACCGGGCCCGACATCGACACCAAGTCGGTGCTGCACCCACTCGGGGTCTGCGTCGGCATCACCCCGTTCAACTTCCCCGCGATGATGGGCATGATGATGGTCTCGGTCGCCCTGGCCTCGGGGAACACCTTCATCTGGAAGCCGAGCGAGCAGGACCCGGGCGTCTGCATCCGGATCGCCGAGTTGTTCAAGGAGGCCGGCCTGCCCGACGGCGTACTCAACGTGGTGCACGGTCGCCAGGACACCGTCGAGCGCCTCATCGACGACCCGCGGACCGAGGCCGTCGCGTTCGTCGGCTCGAGCCAGGTCGCGCAGATCGTCTACTCCCGCGCCGCGGCGGCGGGCAAGCGGGTACAGGCCTTCGGCGGCGCCAAGAACCACATGATCGTGATGCCCGACGCGGACCTCGACGTGGTCGCCGACCAGCTGACGTCCGCCTGCTTCGGGGCCGCGGGCCAGCGCTGCATGGCGATCTCGGTCGCGGTGGTGGTCGGCGAGAGCGCCGAGCCTCTGCTGGCGAAGCTGGCGACACGGGCGGAGGAGGTCCGGCTCGGCCCCGGCAACGGCGACGGCACCGAGGTCGGACCGGTGATCAACCGGCAGTCCCAGGAACGCATCCAGGCCGCGGTCAAGGAGGCGATCGCCGGTGGTGCCCGCGCCGTGGTGGACCGCAGCGCCGAGATGGTGCCCGGCTTCGAGAGCGGCTACTTCGTCGGCCCGACCGTGCTCACCGACGTCGAGGTGTCCTCCGCTGCCTACCAGGAGGAGCTCTTCGGCCCCATCCTGGTGGTGCTGCGCGTCGACTCCCTGAGCGACGGGCTCGAGCTGATCCGCAGCCACCGATACGGCAACGGCGCATCGATCTTCACCCGGGACGGCGCCGCCGCCAACGAGTTCGAGCGCCGCGCCTCGGCCGGCATGATCGGAGTCAACGTGGCCATCCCGGTCCCGGTCGCCGCGTACGCGGTGCAGGGCTGGAAGGACTCCGCATACGGCGACACCGGCCTGAACAATGCGTCGTGGAGCTTCTACACCCGCCCCAAGTACGTCACCTCACGCTGGGACAGCGTGGCCGGCACCGACTTCGGGTTCCGCCCGAACTGACGGATCGCGAATGACGAGACCGGGCCCCACCGAACTTCGGTGGGGCCCGGTCTCGTCCGTGGTTCCGGCGGCAGGCTCAGCCCGCCGCCGGATCGTCGTCCGGGACGGAGTCCGGCATACCCTCGCCGTAGCGGTCGAGGATGTCTGCGACCGGCCGGCCCCACCGCTCGTGCGCCGACTGCCGCGTCATCCCCGCGGCCCGGCCGATGGTGGCCCAGGTGACGCCGAAGCGCCGCAGGCTCATCACCGTCTCCACCGCGTCGACGCCGGCGGTCAGCTGGATCCGGAAGCACGCGAGCTGCCAGGCCACCTGACGACGCGCAGGCAGGTCGGTGCCCTCCTCGGCGGTCCACGCCTCGGTTCCCGGCAGTGGACCGGTACCCACCAGCAGGTCGGCCTGGCGACCGGCCTCGACCACCCCGGCATCGACCGTGGCGACGGCGGCCGCGGCAACGTCCGCCGTGAGCGCCCTCTCGATCGGGTCGTCCATCGCGCCCACCCTCCACTAGAGAAATGCGTCAGGCACACCCTGACATCTGGATCCGGCCGCGTCAAGAGCTGCCTGACGGATCCGGAAGCTTCGGCCACCCCGCCCCGGAGAGAACTCAGTCCCGAGGCCAGTGCAGCCCCTCGTGCTCCTCGACGGCGACATTGAGTCGACGGAGCAGGGTGACGAGGGTGTCGAGATCCTCACGCGGCCAATCGGAGAGCAACCGCAGCACCCCCTCCGCATTGCTGGTGCGCACCGAGTCGAGCTGGTCGAGCCCGGCACTGGTGGGTCGCAGCAGCCGCGCGAGGCCGCCCTCCGGATCCGGAATCCGCTCGGCCAACCCCTGCTTGATCAGCGCGGCGGACTGCCTGTTGACCGTCGAGACGTCCAGGCCGAAGGAGTCGGCGAGGTCGCCGAGAGTCATCGGCCCGCCGAGCTCGAGGCGCCAGAGCAGCAGGTAGGCCGAACGCTCCAGCGGGCGGGTCGCGGTCCGGCGGCCCGCCAGCGTCGTGTGCCGGCTCAGGAGCGTGAACTCCTGCTCGAGTCGGTATCCCACCGATTCCGTCACCGCGCTCCTTCAGCTCGATCCAACGTCGACTTCCGCCCCGGGCAAGTTCCCACTCGGGCAAATCGTACACAGAATATGCATTCTACACATTATGTGTACGATGCATATTCACGGCCGGATTCGGCCGGACATCACGGCGCTCGACATCTTCATTGAGCTCGACGATTCCCTTGTTTGCATGCCTTTTCAGAAGAGAGATTGCGTTGACCCAGGTCACCACTACACCCAATACCGAGCCGCACCGGCTCGCTCCACCGCGGGCGATGCTGCCCACCCTCGCCCTGACCGGCATCGTCGTCTCGCTGATGCAGACGCTGGTCGTGCCGCTGCTCCGCGAACTCCCCGCCCTGCTGCACACGTCGGCCTCGACCGCGTCCTGGGTGGTCACCGCGACCCTGCTGGCGGCGGCGGTCGCGACACCGATGGCCGGTCGGCTCGGCGACATGTACGGCAAGCGCCGGATGATCCTGGTCAGCCTGGCCTTCCTGGTGGTCGGCTCCGTGGTGTGTGCGCTGACCAGCGAGCCCACCCTGATGATCCTCGGCCGGGCGCTGCAGGGCGCGGCGACCGGCGCCATCCCGCTCGGCATCAGCATCCTGCGTGACGAGCTGCCGCCGGCAAAGGTTCCGGGCGCCATTGCGGTGATGAGTTCGACGATGGGCGTCGGCGGCGCCATCGGGCTGCCGCTGGCCGCGCTGACCGCGCAGAACCTGGACTGGCACTGGCTGTTCTGGGCGGCGGCAACCCTCGGCACTGCCGCCATCGTGGCAATCGCCCGGGTGGTGCCGGAATCCCCCGTCCGCACGCCGGGCCGGTTCGACATGGTCGGCGCGCTCGGACTGGCGGCCGGGTTGGTCGCGCTGCTGTTGGCGATCACCCAGGGCCACGGATGGGGGTGGACCTCCCCCGCAACCCTCGGCCTGCTCGTGGGCGGCGTGGTGATCCTGCTGGCCTGGGGTGCATTCGAGCTGCGCACCGCCGAGCCGCTGGTGGACCTGCGGGTGACCGGGTCCCGCCCGGTGCTGCTCACCAACCTGGCGTCCGTGCTGACCGGGTTCGCCATGTACGCGACGGCGCTGACGGTGCCGCAGCTGCTGATGTCGCCCACCTGGACCGGCTACGGCATCGGTCAGTCGATGGTGGTCGCGGGGCTGTCCATGGCACCGGGTGGCATCGTGATGATGCTGCTCTCCCCCGTCTCGGCGTGGATCACCGGACGCTTCGGTGGGCGCGTCACCCTGATCACCGGCACCACCGTCATCGCGATCGGGTACCTGACCGGGGCGCTGCTGATGGGCTCGGTCTGGCAGATCGTCCTGGCAGCGACCATCATCGGCGCAGGCACCGGCATCGCCTACGCGGCCATGCCCGCACTGATCATGGGCTCGGTACCGATCTCCGAGACCGGCG
The DNA here is from genome assembly GCF_042654025.1 of Rhodococcus kronopolitis. Classification (NCBI taxonomy): domain Bacteria; kingdom Bacillati; phylum Actinomycetota; class Actinomycetes; order Mycobacteriales; family Nocardiaceae; genus Rhodococcus; species Rhodococcus kronopolitis. Next base: position 34,159 of record NZ_JBHSFO010000009.1, read on the forward strand.
CCGCCAACGGCCTGAACGCGCTGATGCGCACCGTCGGTACCTCCACCTCGGCCGCGGTGATGACGGTGGTCCTGACCTCCATGACGTTCACCGTGCACGGCACCGTCGTCCCGACCCGGACGGCATTCGTCACCACGTTCCTGATCGGCGCGGGCGCCGCGGTGGCCGCGCTGGTGTTGGCGGCATTCATCCCCCGCCGGACCGAGTAGCCGCTACCCGCGGCGGCGGCGCGCCCGGTCGGGTGCGGTCAGGACAGCACCTCGACGAGGGTGGTCGCCGAGTCACCGATCATGTACTTCTCGATCGCGTCGAGGTGCTTGCGCCAGAACTCCTGCGCCGCGGTCGCGTCGCCGTCACGCATCAGCACGAGCAGCTTGAGGTAGGCCCGGTGCGCGGCGCGCGCGGCGGGCCGCTCGCTGCTGCCCCCGTGCGCGGCGATGAACAGCGCGTTGTGTGCGTCGATGATGTGCACGAGCATGCCGGCGAGCACGGCCAGGGTCTGGTTGCCGGCCAGGTCGATCAGCGCCTGGTGGACGTCGACGTCGTGCCGGGCAAACGCCTTCGGATCGTCGACCAGGTCCTCGCCGGCCGCCAGCAGTTCGGCGAAGGTGTCCAGCTCGTTGCCCTGGTTCGTCGTCGCCAGCATGCCCACCGCCGTCACCTCGAGCGAGGCCCGGGCCCGGTAGACGTCCACCAGCGGCGTGCCCTGGTACTGCAGCAGCAAACCCGTGTACCGGGCGGCGCTGGAGGCGTCGGGTGCGAGCACCCGGGCACCGCCGTGCGCGCCGCGCAGGACGGTGATGATCGCCTCCGACTCGAGGATCCGGAACGCCTCGCGCAGGGTCGGCCGGGACACCCCGAACTGCTCCATCAGGATCGCCTCGGTGGGCAGCGGGTCGCCCACCTCGAGCTCACCGGTGATGATTCGGCGACGCAGGCTCGCGGCGACGAGCTCACCCGCCTTCGGCACCCGAACGACAGATGACTTCACTCCCGCGACCACGGACGCCCCTTCGCTTCACTCGGCTCGACGTGCCTGACCTGGACCGACGATCGACCAACGGTACAAGAGCGCGGCGGCCGGTGGGCTATCCGGCCTCGTCCGCGTCGCTGACCGGCGCCAGGTACGCCCGCTGCACGGCATCGAGGTCGGCACCGATCTCGGCCGCGGTGCCCTCCATCATCACCTGGCCGCGGCGCATCACGTACACCCGGTCCGCCACCTCGAGGACCTGCCGGACATGTTGCTCGACAAGCAGAACGCCCAGGTTCTGACGGTCGGCGGCCTCGCGCACCACCGCGAGGAGCCGCTCGACGATCTGCGGCGCCAGGCCGAGCGAGAGCTCGTCGGCCAGCAACAGCCGCGGGTTCCGGCACAGCGCCCGGGCCAGTGTCAGCATCTGCTGTTCGCCACCGGAGAGCAGGCCGGCCGGCCGCTTCAGGAGAGCTCGGAGCTCCGGGAAGATCTCACAGGCCGCATCGGCGGAGACCCCCGCGAGGCGAAGGTTCTCGGCCGAGGTCAGGCCCATGATCACCGACCGTTCCTCGGTCACGTAGCTCAGGCCGCGGCGTGCCAGCGCCGACAGCGAGGAACGCTTCGCGGAGCCGAGCACCGAGACCTCGCCCGAGATCGGGGCCAGCTCGCCGGACACGGTGAGCATGGTGGTGGACTTGCCTGCGCCGTTGGCCCCGATCAGTGCCACCACTTCCCCCGGCCGCACCGTGATGTCGAGGTCCCGGCAGACCACGGCCCCCGCGTACCCCGCGTGCAGACCACGACACTCCAAGACGAAGTCCGACGCGACCTTCTTCTCGCTGGTGATGGTCATCGCACGGCCTCCTTCGTCTCGGTCTCGGCGCCCAGTTCGGCACCCAGGTAGGCGTCGCGGACCGCCGGGCTGGCGGCGATCTCCGCCGGCGTGCCGGACGCAAGCACCCGGCCGGCCGCGAGCACCACGATGTGGTCGCAGGTGGACATCACCAGGCCCATGTCGTGTTCGATCAGGAGCACACCGGCCCCGCGTTGCACGGCCAGGTGCCGGATCGCGACCGCGAGTTCTCGGCTCTCGGCGTCGTCCAGTCCGGCGGCCGGCTCGTCGAGCAGGATGACGGACGGAGCGGAGGCGACGGCGCGCGCGATGCCCACCAGCCGACGCCGGCCGTACGAGAGCTCGCTCGGCAGCGCGTCCAGGTCGTTCTCGAGCTCGAAGTCCCGCACCACCGTCGAGGCGCTCGCCGAGAGCGGGTGGCGGCTCGGGCGGACCAGGTCGGTGAGCCACGTGTGCCAGGTCGACTCGTCCGCACCGGCGTGGATGTTCTCGCCGACCGTCACGTCCTCGAACAGTTCGAGCGACTGGAAGGATCGGCGCAGACCGCCGTTGGACCGCCGCGCGGTGGACCAGCCGGTGATGTCCTGGTCTCCCAGCGTGAGCTTTCCGGCTGCCGGGCTGACGAATCCGGTGATGGCGTCGATGACGGTCGTCTTGCCGGCGCCGTTGGGCCCGATCAGGCCCACCACCTGCCCGGGCTCGATGTCGAGGTCGACGCCGTCGACGGCGGTCACACCACCGAACCGGACCGTCAGGCCGCGCACCGTCAGGGGCGTCGGGGTGACCGACCCGGTGGGCGACTCGTCGGACAGCTCGTGTCCGCGGTGCTTCTTGCGCCCCAGTACCGCGGCCAGTGCGGGGTTGCTCCGCACCCCGCGGGAGATCATGTCGGCGATGCCGTTCTGGTTGGTGAGCAGGGTGACGATGAGGATGACGCCGCCGAGCAGCGCGGCGATGGCCAAGCCGGACAGCAGCCGGCTGAAGAGGGCGCCTGGGGCCATCAGTGAGCCGATGAGTCCGCCCGTGACGAATCCGAGGCCGCCGGTCACCGCCTGGACGACGGCGTTGATGGACGCGAACACGTTGAACTCGAGGTAGGTGACGGCGGTGTTGCGCAGGCCCAGGAGAATACCGGCCACCGCGGCCAGTCCGGACGCGAGCGCGAAGGCGTAGATCTTGACCCCGAACACGCTGATGCCGAGGGAAGCAGCGGCCCGCTCGTTGGTGCGCACGGCAATGAGCCGTCGACCGGTGCGCGAGCGCCGCAGGTTCGCGACGATCAGGCCGCAGACGACCAGCGCGACCAGGCACACCGTCGCCCACCGTTCGGGATGGACGCTCGGCGTCACGTCGATTCCGAGCAGGCTCAGCTTGTGGATCTTCACCGAGCCCTCGAGCTTGTCGCCGGTGAAGGTCGGGTTGTTGAACACCATCTCCTGAATGGTGAATCCGAGTCCGAGGGTGACCACGGCCAGGTTCACGCCACGCGTGCGCAACGCCGGGAGGGCGAAGACCACGCCGATCGCGATCACCGCGAGGACGCTCACCGTCGCCGCGGGCACCAGCGACCAACCGGCCTCGCCGACGAGCCGCGCGGCGAACAGTGCGCCCAGGCCGCCGACGGTGTACTGGGCGAGCGAAAGCTGGCCGGCATAACCCGTCAGGACCACGATCGAGAGCAGGAACACCGCCGCGGCCAGGGTCAGGGTCAGGGACCGCAGCCAGTCCCCGCCGCTGAGGATGATGCCCACGGCCACCAGGATCGCGAGGACGACGAGCGGCCAACGGATCTCGCCGGAGCCGAGCTTGGGCAGCCGCTCGGAGACGTGACTGCGCAACGGCAGCCCCTTCCCCCGCACGACCAGCACCACCAGGATCACCAGGAACGGCACCGCCCGGTTGACGCCCGTGAGGGTGTCCATCCCGAGCGCGTCCCGAAGGTCGTCCTGGTACAGCACGACCAGGCTCTCACCGACGCCGAGCAGCAGGCCGCCGAGCAGGGTGAGCGGGAAGGACTTGAACCCGCCGAGCAGCGCGGCGGCGAGCGCCGAGACCGTCACGATCACCACGAAGGCCGATGGCGAGAGCCCGGTCAGGGGCGCCACCAGGATGCCGGCGGCACCGGCGAGGGCGCCGCCGACGGTCCAGGTCAGCGTGGCCAGACGCTGCGGGGACCATCCGAGCGCGGCGGCGGCCCGCTCGTTCTCGGCGGACGCGGTGATGGCCAGGCCCACCCTGGTGAACCTGGTCCACGCCCAGAGCGCCGCCGTCGACGCGATCGCAATTCCCAGCAGGATCATCCGATCCTGCTGCACCACAATCTCACCCCAGTGGTAGGCCTCGTCGGGAAGGAAGGTCTTCACCCGGATGGACGTGCTGCCGTAGTACTGCTGCACGCCGGCCTGCAGAATCACCATCAGGCCGAGGGTCGCGGCCAGCCGGACGATCGGTGCGGCATTGGTCAGCCACCGCAACACCAGCAGCTGAAATGCCAGTCCGATCAGTCCGGCCACCACGACCGCCACCAGGAAGGCCGGCAGCAACCCCCAGTCGTGGTCCCGCCGAAGTGTTTCCAGACATATGTATGCGCCCACCATGGCGATCGCGCCCTGCGCGAAGTTCACCACCCCGGATCCGCGGTAGACCAGCACGATCCCCTGTGCCAGGAGAGCGTAGGCAGAGCCCGCTCCCAGGCCGAGGATCGCAAACTGCAAGAACTCAGTCATTCGTCAATCTCCACAGTGGGCGCAGGGGTTAGGAGGTGGGGCCGCGCAGGTCGTACTGCGTCGGGTCGGTGACCAGCACGTCACCGTCGAACGTCATCTTGTACATCATCGAGTTCGAGACCCGCTGGAAGATCCCGAAGGGCTCGACCGCACCCGGCGTCCAGGCCGGGATCAGTCCGGCCATGTCGAGCTTCTCGGCGTTCTCGAATCCGGCCCAGACCGACTTCGCGTCGATCGTCGGGAGGCCCTTGGCGACCTCGCCGAACGCGCGGACCGACAACCACGGGTTCACCGCGTCGCCGGTGAGGTTCTCCTGCTTGAGCTCGTCCTTGCCGGACTTGTCCATGTCCGCCAGGAAGTCCTTGAGGCCCGGGAAGTCGTCGGTGCTCGACGAGGGCGCGGGGGTCGGGCTGGTGTACGTCGAGGAGGTGGCGAAGGTGCCGAGATCCTGCAGGTCGGCCTGGGTGAAGCCCGCCGTCCCCAGCGCGAAGGTCAGCTTCGACTGCAGCTGCTCGAATGCCTGCGCGATCGGGTTGGCGTCGGATGCGCCGAGCGCCATGATCACGCCCTGCGCGTCGTTGCGCTCGGCCGCGGCGATGAACTGGGTGTAGTCGGTCGCACCCGCGCCCACCGCGACGTCGTTGACGATCTCGGCGCCCTTGGCCTTGACCGCCGGCGTCAGCAGGCCGACCAGCTGGGCGGTGACCGGGAGGTCGGGACGCATCAGGGAAAGCTTGGTCTTGCCCTGCGCCACCAGGATGTCGATCATTCCGTACAGGTTGAGCAGGGACCCGGAGAACGGGGTGTAGACGTTCGTGGCGGTGAAGTCCGCCATGTTCACCGGGTTCAACCCGATCCGGGCGATGCCGGCGTCGAACAGCAACTTCGACGACGCCTCGGCCGAGGCAGGCGTGAAGTCCGCGAGGGTCGCGACGGCACCGTCGGAGATCATCTTGTTCACGCAGTCGACCTCGGTGTTGGGATCACCCTTGGAGTCGCACTGCAGCAGTTCGAGCGGCCGACCGTTCACTCCGCCTCGCTCGTTGAACGCCTTGACCGACGCGACCGTGCTCTCGGCGTAGGTGACCGAGCCGAGGCCCGGTGCCTCGATGGGCACGATCTGACCGACCTTGATCGGGTCGCCGGTGGCGGCGTTGGCGCCGTCTGCGGCGGCGTCCGAACCGCTGTCGCTGCTACAACCCGCGGCGATCAGGCTGACGGTCGCGAGTGCGGCGATCGCGGGAGCGATTCTCTTCAGATTCACGGCGCATCCTTTGCATGTAGGCGGCTTCATCTTCATCCCGGACGTCATGCACAGAACCGGACCGTTGAGCTGCGACTACGCGCCTGCCCCCCGGTCTCGGACCCACCCTGTCGCCCGACGTGGCAGAAGCGTATTGGAATGCCGCGCAAATTGTGGCCGACTTCACAAAGGTTGCATTACATAGTGCGACGCAATATCCGAATTGCCTGGTCAGAGCCGCTGAGTCAGGTACCAGTCGATGAGTTCCGGCGCGTCGATCGCCGTTCGGTCGAGGATCCGGCTGGCATCGGCGCCCTGGAAGATGCGCTTGATGGGCACCTCGAGCTTCTTGCCGGTCCGGGTGTGCGGAATGCCCGGCGCCTCGGTGATCTGGTCCGGCACGTGCCGCGGCGACGCCTGTTCCCTGATCGCCGACCTGATCCGCTCACGCAGCGCGTCGTCGAGCGCGGCGCCGTCGGCCAGCACCACGAACAGCGGCATCCAGTAACCGCCGTCGGGCTGCTCGGCACCGATCACCAACGCCTCGACGATCTCCGGCAACGCCTCGACGGCCTGGTAGATGTCGGCGCTGCCCATCCGGATCCCGTTCCGGTTGAGGGTCGAGTCCGAACGGCCATGCACGATGACACTGTCCCGTTCGGTGATCGTGATCCAGTCCCCGTGCCGCCACACCCCCGGATAGGTGTCGAAGTACGCGTCGCGGTACCGGGCCCCGTCGGCGTCGTTCCAGAACCGCACCGGCATCGACGGCATCGGCCTGGTGACCACCAGCTCACCGACCTGCCCGCGGACCGGGTTGCCGTCCTCGTCGAAGGCCTCGAGCGCCACCCCCAGGTAGCGAGCAGACAACTCACCTGGCCACACCGGGACCGTCGGCACCCCGCCGACGAACGCGGAGACCACGTCGGTGCCGCCGCTGATCGAGAAGACCGGCACCGCGGTCCCGACGTTCTCCGCGAGCCACAGCGACGACGCTGCCGGCAGCGTCGACCCGGTGATGCCCACCGCCCGCAGCGCGCCCAGGTCGTGGTCGAGGCGCGGGACCAGCCCGGCCTTCGCGACCGCCAGCACGTAGCCGGGGCTGGTGCCGAGCAACGTGGCGTGGTGGCGGGCGGCGAAGGCGAAGAGGGAATCGGTCGCCGGGTAGGACGGGCTGCCGTCGTAGCAGACCACGGTGGCGCCGACCAGCAGTGCGGCCACCTGGAAGTTCCACATCATCCAGCTCGGGCTGGTGTACCAGAACACCGTGTCACCGGGGCCGACGTCGTTCTGCAGCGCGATCGACTTGAGGTGTTCGAGGACCACCCCGCCGTGCCCGTGCACGATGCCCTTCGGCAGTCCCGTCGTGCCGCTGGAGAAGACGACCCACAGCGGATGGTCGAAGTCGACGGCCACCGGCTCGAGCGGAGCGTCGCCCGCGGTGGCGTCCGCCCAGGACATCACGGCGCCCGACGCCGCGGGACCGGCGGCCGCGCCGAACCGGGACAGCTGCACCGTCAGGTTCAGGCTCGGCAGTCCCTCGCGCAACTGCTGCACGGCCTCGCCGCGGTGGTGCTCCTTGCCGGCGAAGCGGTACCCGTCGGCGGTGATCAGCACGGTCGGCGCCAGCTGTCCGAGCCGGTCCAGTGCCGCCGGGCCCGAGTAGTCCTGACCGCACGCCGACCACACCGCACCGAGGCTGGCGGTCGCGAGGAACGCGATCACCGCCTCGGGCACGTTCGGCAGGTACCCGACGACCCGGTCACCCACGCCGACACCGTGCCCGCGCAGCGTCGCCGCCAACGCCCCGACCTGCCGCCGCAGCTCGGCCCAGGACACCTCCACCTCGGCACCGCGATCCGCACCCGAGCCCGAGCCCGAGCCCGAGCCCACAGCCTCGCCCGAGTAGACGAGCGCGGGCCGGTCCGCCCGCTCGTGACGCAACACCTGGTCGACATAGTTGAGCGTGACCCCGGGAAACCAGACCGCGCCGGGCATTCGCTCCTCGGCCAGCACCTCACCGACCGGCGTCCGGGACTGCATGTCGAAGTAGTCCCAGACGCCGCGCCAGAAGCCGTCGAGGTCGTCGACCGACCACTGCCACAGCGCCCGGTAGTCGGGCAGCGCCACCGCATGCCGGCACTCCACCCAGCGCGCGAAGTCGGTGATTCTCGCGCGATCGATGTCCGCTGCCGTCGGCACCCACTGCGGTGCCGGAGATCCGGGGTCCCTCACGTGCATCCCACTTCCACCTCGACGAGCTCTAGCTACCGGTCCTGCGCACGATCCGTTCGGCGTGCCGCAGCAGCGGCGCGTCGACCATCCGCCCCTCGAAGGCGAACACCCCGCGCTGGTGCTCCCGGCCTGCCGCCGCCAGCACCCGCCTCGCCCAGTCGATCTCGTCGTCCGTCGGCGCGTACGCCTCGCGGATCACCTCGACCTGCCGCGGGTGGATCGCCACCTTGGCGTCGAAGCCGACCGCGACCGCATCCTGGGTCTCCGTTCGCAGACCGCCGAGGTTCTCGAGGTCCAGGTACACCGAGTCCAGCGCGAACCGCCCGTGCGCCTTCGCCGCCAACAACACTGCCGAACGCACGTGCCGGGCCACGTCCCGGTAGCCCCCGTCGGGCCATCGACTCGAGTTGCCGCCGAGCGCGGCGACCAGGTCCTCGGCACCCCACATCACGCCGATCGCATTGGCGACCTGGGCCGCCTCCGCGACGACCAGCGCGCCGAGCGGCGACTCCACGAGCAGCACCACCTGACGCGGGGCGAGCGAGCGGACCTGTTCGGCGGACTCGCACTTGGGCAGCATCACCCGTGGGTACCTGGTCTGCGAGAGCGCCGCCAGGTCCAGCGCCTGGTCCGGCGTGCCTGCCGCGTTGACCCGGACCACGGTGCGCGCGGGATCGAGCGGATTCTCGATCAGCGCCCGCCGGGCGGCGACCTTGTCCTCGGGCCCGACGCCGTCCTCGAGGTCGAGGATCACCACGTCGGCCGCGGCCGCGGCCTTCGCGTACCGCTCCGGCCGGTCGGCCGGGCAGAACAGCCATGCCGAGCCGGGCGGGTTCCACTCGGTCACGACGCCACCGCCGCGTCCCCGGGCGGCCTCCTGCGCACCATGGTCTTGCGGACCGCGGTTGCGACGATGTCACCGTGCTGATTGCGCGCGGTGTGGGCAAGGGTGACGATGCCCTCCCCCGGCCGACTCCTCGACTCACGTTTGTCCACGATCACCGTCTCCGCGTACATGGTGTCGCCGTGAAAAAGCGGTGTGGGGAAGGCGATCTCGGAGAAGCCGAGGTTCCCGACGATGGTGCCCTGGGTCAGCTGCGCGACCGATAGCCCGACCAGGGTGGAGAGGGTGAACATCGAGTTCACCAGCCGCTGGTTGAACGGCGGCAGTGCGTCGCTGAACGCGGCGTCGAGGTGCAGCGCCTGGGTGTTCATGGTCAGGGTGGTGAACAGGACGTTGTCGGCCTCGGTGACGGTGCGGCCGGGCCGGTGCTCGTAGACGACGCCGGTCTCGAACTCCTCGAACCAGAGTCCACGCTGGACAACCCTTCGTGCGGCGGGCTCCTCCGTCGCTTCGCTCGCCCCGGTCACATCCCCCGTCGCTCCGCTTGCCCCGGTCACAGTCCCGCCTCTCTTGCGATCAGCATCAACTGCACCTCGGTGGTGCCCTCGCCGACCTCGAGGATCTTGCTGTCCCGGTAGTGCCGGGCCACCGGGTACTCGTTCATGAAACCGTAGCCGCCGAAGATCTGGGTCGCATCGCGAGCGTTGTCCATCGCCGCCTCGCTGGCGACGAGCTTGGCGATGGAGGCCTGCTTCTTGAACGGCCTGCCCGCCAACATCAGTGCGGCGGCGTCGTAGTAGGCGGTGCGTGCCACGTGGGCGCGCACCTCCATCCTGGCGATCTTGAAGGCAATGGCCTGGTTGGCACCGATCGGCCCGCCGAACGCGTGACGCTCCTTCGCGTACTTCACCGACTCGTCGACGCAGCCCTGCGCCGCACCGACGCTCAGTGCAGCGATGGCGATCCGGCCCTCGTCGAGGATCCGCAGGAAGTTCGCGTAGCCGCGGCCGCGCTGGCCGAGCAGGTTCTCCCGCGGCACCCGGACGTCCTGGAAGGTCAGCGGATGGGTGTCGGAGGCGTGCCAGCCGACCTTGTCGTACGCGGGCTCGGCGGTGAAGCCGGGCGTCGAGGTCGGCACCAGGATCGTCGAGATCTCCTTCTGACCGTTCTCGCGCATGCCGGTCACCGCGGTGACGGTCACCAACCGGGTGATGTCGGTTCCGGAGTTGGTGATGAACTGCTTGTTGCCGTTGACGACCCAGTCCTCGCCGTCCTCCCTGGCGGTGGTCCTGGTGCCGCCGGCATCGCTGCCGGCGCCGGGCTCGGTGAGCCCGAACGCCGCCAGGGCCCGGCCGCTGGTGAGCTGCGGCAGCCACTCCTGCTTCTGGGCGTCGTTGCCGAACCGGTACACCGGCATCGCACCGAGCGAGACACCGGCCTCGAGGGTGATCGCGACCGACTGGTCCACCTTTCCGAGTTCCTCGAGCACCAGGCAGAGGGCGAAGTAGTCACCGCCCTGGCCGCCGAACTCCTCGGGAAAGGGCAGGCCGAACAGCCCGAGATCGGCCATGCCCGCGACCACCTCGTAGGGGAACGTGCGGTTGGCGTCGTGCTCGGCGGCGACGGGCGCGACGACCGCCTGCGCGAAGTCCCGGGCGGTCGTCGCCAGCTGCCGGTACTCGTCGGGAAGTTGTCCGCTGGAGAGGTAGTCGGTCATGACACGGCGCCTTTCAGGTCGGTGTCGTTCGGGTCGTCGGGGGTGACGCGGGCCAACAACTGGTCGACCTTGACCTGCTCGCCCGCCGCCACCATCAGTTCGACGGTGCCGTCGACGGGCGAGCGCAGCGCGTGCTCCATCTTCATCGCCTCGACCACCACCAGGATGTCTCCCGCGGCCACGGCCGTGCCGGACTCGGGGCCGACCGCGATGACAGATCCGGGCATGGGACTGGTGATCTCGGCCTCGCCGGCGTGCACGTCTCCGGTGCGCACGCTGACCTCCACCGCCTGCCGGAGCACCGTGGTACCGCGCGGCCCGGCCAGCCAGATGTGGCCGTCGTGCTCGGCGACGCGGTAGGTCGTCCGCAGGCCGTCGAGCACGAGCGAGAGCAGCTGCCCGTCGAGTGTCGCGGTGAGGCTGCGGCTTTCGCCGTCCTCGAGTGACACCGTCGCGGCACCGGGGTGTCCGGTGATCCGGACGTGATTGGCGCGGGCCGGGCCGACCAGTCGGATGCTGGTGGGCACCGACTCCCCGGCCCGCCAGCCGGTGGGCAGCGACCAGGGGTCGGCGAGCTCGGCCCGAGCGGGCCAGCCGCCGAGCCATCGGTAGGTGCCGGCGGCGATGAACTCCTCGTCCGACGCCTGGGCCGCGACGAAGTCCTCGACCCGACGGTCGAGCAGGCCGGTGTCGAGTCGTCCGGCAACCACGTCGAGGTCGGCCAACAGGAACCGGAGGAACTCGATGTTGGTCACCACACCGAGCACCGCCGTCTCCCCCAGCGCCCGGTCGAGCCCTCGCAGGGCTGCGGACCGGTCCGCGCCGTGCACGATCACCTTGGCCAGCATCGGGTCGTAGTCGCTGCCGACCTCGGTGCCCGCCCGCAGACCGGAGTCGACGCGTACACCCGGCCCGGTCGGCTCGACCACGTCGACGACAAGCCCGCCGGTGGGCAGGAATCCACGCGAGGGATCCTCCGCGTACACCCGGGCCTCGATGGCGTGCCCGGTCATGGTCACGTCGCCCTGCCCGAAGCCGAGCCTCTCGCCCGCGGCCACCCGGACCTGCCACTCGACCAGGTCCAGGCCGGTCACCATCTCGGTGACCGGGTGCTCGACCTGGAGCCGGGTGTTCATCTCCATGAAGAAGAACTCGTCGGGACTGTCCGCGGAGACGATGAACTCGACGGTGCCAGCGCCGGTGTAGTCCACGCTGCGCGCGGTGTTGCAGGCGGCCTCGCCGATCCGCGCCCGCGTCGCCTCGTCGAGCAGGGGCGAGGGGGCCTCCTCGATCACCTTCTGGTGCCGGCGTTGCAGGCTGCACTCACGCTCGCCGAGATGAACCACGTTGCCGTGCGTGTCCGCGATGACCTGGACCTCGATGTGCCTGGGCCGCAGCACGAACCGCTCCAGGAAGAGGGTGTCGTCACCGAATGCGGAGGCGGCCTCGCGGCGGGCACTGGCGAGCGCCTCGGCGAGGGCGCCCGACTCGGTGACCAATCGCATGCCCTTGCCGCCACCGCCCGCCGAGGGCTTGACCAGCACCGGGTAGCCGATGTCGTCGGCGGCCGCGATCAGGTCCGCGTCGGTCAGCCCGGGCCTGGCGATGCCGGGGACCACCGGGACGTCGAACGCCGCCACCGCGTTCTTCGCGGTGATCTTGTCGCCCATCACCTCGATGGCGCGTGCCGACGGTCCGAGGAACGCGATCCCGGCCGCCTCCAGTGCGGCCGCGAAAACCGGGTTCTCCGAGAGGAACCCGTATCCCGGATGCACGGCCTGGGCACCGGTGCGCACCGCGGCGGCGATGACCTTGTCGATGTCGAGGTAGCTCTCCCGCGCGGCCGCGGGACCGAGCAGAACCGCGGTGTCCGCCTCCCGGACGTGACGCGCACCGGCGTCGGCCTCGCTGTAGACGGCCACCGACCGGATGCCCATCTCCCGCAGCGTGCGGATGACGCGCACCGCGATCTCGCCGCGGTTGGCCACCAGGACGGTGTGAAACTCAGCCATGTCGCTCACCTCCTGCTCGTCACATTCGAAAGATGCCGTAGGAGACCGGCTCGAGCGGCGCCTGCGCGCACACCGAAAGAGCCAGCCCGAGAACAGTTCTGGTGTCGAGCGGGTCGATGACCCCGTCGTCCCACAGTCGCGCGGTCGAGTAGTAGGGATTTCCCTGCGCCTCGTACTGCGCACGGAGCGCGTCGGGGTCCTGGCCGGAGCCGACCGAACCGAGCACCGAGGCGGCCTGCTCGCCGCCCATCACCGAGATCCGCGCGTTGGGCCACATCCAGAGGAACCGTGGCGAGTACGCGCGTCCACACATCGAGTAGTTGCCGGCGCCGTAGGACCCGCCGATCACCACGGTGAGCTTGGGAACCCGGGCGCACGCGACCGCGGTGACCATCTTCGCGCCGTGCTTGGCAATGCCGCCGGCCTCGTAGTCCCGGCCGACCATGAACCCGGCGATGTTCTGCAGGAACAGCAGCGGAATGCTGCGCTTGTCGCACAGCTCGATGAAGTGCGCCCCCTTCATCGCGGACTCGGCGAACAGGACGCCGTTGTTGGCGACGATGCCCACCGGATGACCGTGGATGTGCGCGAAGCCGGTGACCAGGGTTTTGCCATACTCGGCCTTGAACTCATGGAAGCCGGAACTGCCGTCAGCGCCGCCGTCGACGATCCTGGCGATCACCTCGCGCACGTCGTACGGGGTGCGCGGGTCCGTGGGCACCACGTCGTAGAGCTCGGCCTGGGCGGCGGCGGGTTCGACCACCGGGATCACGTCCCAGGGCCGGTCGGTGCGCGGACCGAGGGTGGCAACGATCCGGCGGACGATGCGCAACGCGTCCTGGTCGTCGTCCGCCAGGTGGTCGGTGACGCCGGAAACCTTGGAGTGCAGGTCGCCGCCGCCGAGCTCCTCCGCGGTGACGATCTCACCGGTCGCCGCCTTCACCAACGGCGGGCCGCCGAGAAAGATGGTGCCCTGGTTGCGCACGATCACGGCCTCGTCGCTCATTGCGGGGACGTAGGCGCCGCCGGCGGTGCACGAGCCCATCACCGCGGCGATCTGGGCGATTCCCTTGGCACTGAGATTCGCCTGGTTGTAGAAGATGCGCCCGAAGTGCTCGCGGTCCGGGAACACCTCGTCCTGCCGGGGCAGGAAGGCACCGCCCGAGTCCACCAAGTAGATGCAGGGCAGGTTGTTCTGCAGCGCGATCTCCTGCGCCCGCAGGTGCTTCTTGACCGTCATCGGGTAGTAGGTCCCGCCCTTGACGGTGGCGTCGTTGGCGACGATGACGCACTCGCGGCCCGACACTCGGCCAATTCCGGTGATGATGCCTGCGCCCGGCGACTGGTCGTCGTACATACCGTTCGCGGCCAGCGGCGAGAACTCCAAGAAGGCACTGCCCGGGTCCAGCAGGGTGTTCACTCGCTCGCGCGGGAGCAGCTTGCCGCGGTCGAGGTGCCGCTGTCGGGACGACTCGCTGCCCCCGAGCGCGGCGACGCCGAGTCGCGTCCGTAGCTCGGCAACCAGCCGCCGATGCTCGGCCCTGTTCCGATCACCGTCGACCGTCATGCCGCCGCCCATCCGAGATTCGGTTAAGACTGAATAACTCAATTTAAGATAACTATGATTAACCGAACTGTCCAGACCTCGGACGAAATCGATCGCCAGAAGGGGGCTCGCTGATGACACCGAACCCGACCCGACCGACGGGCGACGCACCCACCCGACGAGCCCTGCTCAAGGCGGACCGCAGGGCCCAACTGCTCCGCGCCGCGGCGCGCCTGATCGCGGAGCGCGGATTCGCCGGCGTCCGCCTCGAAGACCTCGGCGCCGCCGTCGGCATCAGCGGCCCTGCCGTGTACCGGCACTTCCCCAACAAGGAGGCGCTGCTGGTGGAGCTACTGGTCGACGTCAGTCGGCGCCTGTTCGAGGGCGGCACCGAGGTCGCGTCGGCCGCCGCCGATCCGAAGGAGGCCCTCGCCGACCTGGTGGAGTTCCACCTCGACTTCGCGCTCGACGAACCCGACCTGATCCGCGTGCAGGACCGTGACCTCGCGTCCCTGCCCGACGACGCGCGGCATCAGGTGCGCCAGTTCCAGCGACGCTACGTCGAGACGTGGGTCCAGGTGCTCCGCGAAGTCGACCGCAACCTGGACGAGGCGGACGCCCGGATCAAGGCGCACGCCGCCTTCGGCCTGATCAACTCCACCCCGCACAGCGTCAACCCGTCGGCCCCCGCCCGCACTCGCTCGGTCCTGCGCCGAATGACGGCGGCGGCACTGGCGCCGGGGGTCTAGGACGCCGCTCCGCGGTGACAGAAATGGACACACGCCACGCCACCCGTCGCCGCGGCCTGCGCAGCGGGACTGGTCCGACCGCTCGCCGCGTCGATGGGCGTGCGGCACAAGGTCTGTCGTGCGCGGATGGTCGCGACCGATGTCGAGTGGTTTGCGGGCGCCGGTGCGCTCGTTCAGGGCCCGATGCAACAGCTGCTGCTAGCAATGGCGGGTCGGCCGGCCGACCTGACCCAGCTGGACGGGGCGGGCGTCGCGGCGCTACCCACGCCGTGACCGCAGATTGCGGTCGGCCGATGGCGCCTGTACGCGCTGCGGCCCACGAAGGGGACAAAAGTGCGCACAGGAATCAGACCTTTCACCTGGCGAAACATCATTGATATCGAATGCATGTGCGAGTACCGTATGGTGTATGGAACTCGACACCATGCTCACCGACCCCGCCCGGGTCGAGGCATGGCGACTCGACGAAACCGAGCTCGCGAGCACCGTCCCGGAACTGTCATCGAAGATCCTCGAGTTGGAGGCCCTACGGGTCCGACTGGTCCACGAGGCCGACCAACGCTGCGTCCCCAACCACCTCGGTGCCGCTGACACCACCTCCTGGCTCGCCGACGCCACCCACATGACCGCAGGCCACGCCGGCAAGATCGTCCGACTCGGCCGCGAACTCCCCCTGCACCCGCGGATGGCCGCCGCGTTGGACGCCGGACGGATCGAACTCGGGCACGTCCAGGTGATCGTCGACTTCCTCGCCCGACTCGAACGACTCACCGTCGGTCAGCCTGGCCCGCCGGCGGAAACGGACTGGGACCACCCCGAACCCGAAACCGGGCGACCCGACGACTGCCAGGCCTACCTCCTCATCGCCGCCCAACTCGAGAACGCCACCGTCCTCCGCAGACGAGCCCGCGCCCTGGAACTGCTGCTGCAGCTCGACGGGACCGTGCCACCGGACGGAGAGAACCCCGAACTCAACGAGTTCCACGCCTCCGCCACCCTGGGCGGGCGGGTGCACGTGAAGGGATCCTTCGACGCCGAGGTCGGCGAAGCCCTCAACACCGCGCTGTCCGGCCTGTCCAAGCCGCACCCGAGCACCGACGACGACGGAAACCCCATCCGCGACCCCCGTTCCGCCGCGAAACGCCGCGCGGACGCGTTGGAGCAGATCATCCGCGGCCACCTCGACAACGCCCGAGGGCCGGTCGAGGGCGGTGAACGGCCGCACGTCACCGTCACCATCGACCTCGACGCCCTCAAGGAAGCCGTCGCCAAGACCGCGAAGGCGCCCGCGACCGGGGCCTGGACCAAGAACGGCTGGGACTACCACTCCGACAACGCAACCGGACCCGTCGGCGCAACCAGATCCACACCCGGCGACAACTGCTCAGACGTCCGGCCGCCCCGCCGGTACCGCAGAGTCCGGCACGCCAGCATGCCCTGGGCCGGACCCGTCTCCGCCGCCATCGCGGCACGCCTGTCCTGCGACGCGAAAGTCACCGCGGTCTTCGTCGACAAGGAAGGCAACCCCCTTGACGTCGGCCGCAGCACCCGCTTCGTCACACCAAGCCTGCGCAAGGCACTCGTCGCCCGAGACTGCGGGTGCGCATTCCCCGGCTGCGGACGCCCCGCCGCATGGACCGACGCGCACCATATTCGGCACTGGATCGACGGCGGCCCGACCGCACTGGCCAACCTCGTGCTGCTCTGCAAGAAGCACCACACCATGATTCACAAGAACCACTGGGCCGTGAAGATCGAATCGGACGGATTCCCGTGGTTCACACCCCCGGCCTGGGTGGACCCGGCGCGAAGACCACGGCCGGCCCACAACCGGCGCGAGATCCACGGAGCCTGACCAGGCGAAGGCCTGAATGCCCATCCACAACCGGACCGGTTGCGGCCGAGATGTATTCGGCCGCAACCGCTCCGCGCCGCGCTGAGCGGGAGCCCGTATGGCAAGCGAGTACCACGGGCGGGAACGGAAACGGAGATCCGCACCAACCACGGTTCGCAGGGCGTCCACGGCGAACCCCTCCTCACCCCCAGTCCCGCCACCTGCCGCTAGGGTCCAGACCATGCCCGAAAGCCTCCGCCGATGACCGTCGCGAAGTCCATCGCTCTGTTCGCCCTCGCCGCGGTCCTCGAGATCGGTGGTGCCTGGCTGATCTGGCAGGGCGTGCGTGAACACCGCGGCTGGCTCTGGGTCGGGCTCGGCGTGATCGGCCTCGGCGCCTACGGCTTCGTAGCAACGATGCAGCCGGACGCCAACTTCGGGCGGATCCTGGCCGCGTACGGCGGGGTGTTCGTCGCCGGATCCCTGATCTGGGGCATGGCGATGGATGGGTTCCGCCCGGACCGGTGGGACGTCACGGGCGCGCTGCTCTGCCTGGTCGGCGTTGCGGTGATCATGTACGCGCCCCGCTGACCCGACCTGACCTGACCCGCACCCAAGCCAACACGCCGCACCACGCACCACGCACCACGCGGAATTCAGACAGCCCAGCGCGCCCGCGACATCCCGATCGCCAGGAGGGCCGACACCGCGACCGCGAGCCACATCCCGTTCAGCCCGATCCACCGGTGCACCGCGGCACCGACGACCACCCCGGCGACCAACCCCAGCCAGAGCACAGCGAAGCGCACCCAGGCCCACTTCGGTCCCCCTGCCAGCGCACCCGCGAGCTGCTGACCGAGCTTGACCAGCGTTCCGGTCATGTAGGTCAGGCTGATCGACGCCTGGTCACCTCGCTCGAACACCGTGTTCTCCGCCCCCATCGCCAGCGCCATCGACGCGATCACCACCTGGCTGGGAGCCACGTCGTGACCGACGGCAGCCACCATCAGCAGCAGTGTCATCAACAACAGCACAGCGGTCGCACGCCGCGGTCCCGCCCGGCGCCCAAGCAGCGAACCGGCCACCACGCCCAGCACGAACAGGCCAATCAGCGCCGCGCCCACCAGGGCCGAATGCCAAACGCCGTCGACGGCCGCCACCGCGGCGCGGGTCGAGTTCCCGCTCATGAACGAGACGAAGTACCCGCCGAGAGTGATGTAGCCCATCGCGTCGACGAAGCCGGCGAGCGCGGCGAGGAGCACCGCCGTCGCGGCGGTTGTCCGTCCGAGGCTCGTGATCACCCGGGGCCTCCCGCTATCGGTGACCGATCAGTTCGACCGACTTCTCCCGCATCTCGATCTTGCGGACCTTCCCGGTCACCGTCATCGGGAACTCGTCGACGACATGGACGTAGCGCGGAATCTTGTAGCGCGCCAACTTGCCGTCACAGAACGCCCGCACCCCGTCGGCGTCCAGCGGCACCGCACCCTCGCGCATCCGGATCCACACCATCAACTCCTCGCCGTACTTCGCGTCGGGCACGCCGATCACCTGGGCGTCGAGGACGTCGGGGTGGGTGTAGAGGAACTCCTCGATCTCGCGTGGATAGACGTTCTCCCCGCCCCGGATCACCATGTCCTTGATCCGCCCGGTGATCGCGACGTAGCCCTCGGAATCCATCACCCCGATGTCGCCGGTGTGCATCCACCCGGCGGCGTCGATCGCCTCCGCAGTCTTCTCCGGGTTCTCCCAGTAGCCCAGCATCACCGAGTAGCCGCGGGTGCACAGCTCGCCGGCCTCCCCGCGCGGGACCGTCAGACCGGTCGCGGGATCGACGACCTTCACCTCGAGGTGCGGTCCGACCCGCCCGACCGTGGACACCCGCTGGTCGACGGTGTCGTCGGAACGGGTCTGTAGCGAGACCGGGGACGTCTCGGTCATGCCGTAGCAGATCGACACCTCGGACATCCCCATCCGCTCGATGACCTGCTTCATCACCTCCACCGGGCAGGGCGAGCCGGCCATGATGCCGGTCCGCAGGCTCGACAGGTCGTAGACCTCGAAGCCGGGCTCGGCGAGTTCGGCGATGAACATCGTCGGCACGCCGTAGAGAGCGGTGCACCGCTCCGCCTGCACCGCCTCCAGGGTGGCCTTCGGGTCGAACGCCGGTCCCGGAATCACCATGGCCGCACCGTGACTGGTGCACGCGAGGTTGCCCATCACCATTCCGAAGCAGTGGTAGAACGGCACCGGGATGCAGACCCTGTCGGCCTCGGTGTAGTGGCACAGCTCGCCCACGAAGTAGCCGTTGTTGAGAATGTTGCGGTGGCTCAACGTGGCACCTTTCGGGAAACCCGTTGTGCCAGAGGTGTACTGGATGTTGATGGGATCGTCCGGCGAGAGCGCGGCCTGGGCCGCGGCCAGCACGGACGGGTCGGCCGCCTGCGCGGCCAGACCGTCCGCGACGAGCCCACGCCAGTCATTGCTGCCAATCAGGACCACCGACTGCAAGCCGGGGCACTGCGGCCGGACCGTCTCGATCATCGCCGCGTAGTCGGAGGCCTTGAAGCTCGTCGCGGCGACCAGCAGCCGGATTCCCGCCTGCTCGAGCACATACTGCAACTCGTGCGAGCGGTAGGCGGGGTTGATGTTGACCAGGATCGCGCCGATCTTCGCCGTCGCGTACTGGATCAGAGCCCACTCCGGACAGTTCGGCGCCCAGATCCCGACCCGGTCGCCCTTCCCCACTCCGCGCTGCAGCAGTCCTGCCGCCAGCGCGTTCACCTCGGCGGCGAACTCGGCGTAGGTCCAACGGGTTCCGCTCGCACAGTCCACGAGGGCCTCGCGATCGGGGAACATCGAGACCGTCCGGTCGAAATTGTCGCCGATGGTCTCACTCAGCGCGGGTCCGTCCCACGCTCCCGAGTCGTAGCTGGGCAACTCCCCTGTCATTCGATCCCCTCCGATGCGCGCGCCTACGGACGGGCAGCGGCAGGCCGCCCGACCTAGAACCTACCCGCACGGACGTGACCCACGACACAGTCCGCGGGCGGGGCGCCGACACGTATTCGCCACTCCCCGCGCCGCGAACCGGACCGGAGCGCCGCACCCAGGGCTGGTGCGGCGGTCGCGCCCGACTCAGCGCCCGGCTGCCCCGAGGATCTCCTGTCGCAGCTCCGCCCACACCGATGCATACGCGTCGGCGTCCGCACGGGCGGTCGCCAGCAGTTCCTGGTACCGCGCCAGTCGAGGCACGTACGCGGAGACGTCGTCGAAGACGTCCTCCGCTCGCCGGTCCAGGTCGGCGAGCGTGGCCGCATCGCCGCCGAAGTCCGCGAACTCCGCGTCCAGCGGCTCGAATCGCTCGACCACCTCGGCGAAGAGGAACTCGTCGATCGACACCCGCTCGGCGTCGAGCTGATCGGTGAGCTCGGCGAGTCCGGCATCGGTCAGCGCGACGCCGTCACCGGTCTCGCTCGCCCGTCCCGCGGCGACGAGCGCCTCGAGAGCTGCCACCGCCGAGCCCTCGCCGACCCCAAGCTGCTCGGCCAGCACCGGCGCCGTCACGGCACCCTTGAGCCGGACTGTCTGCAACAGGGCGAGCTCGTCGACGTTGCCTGCGAAGGCCATTGCGCATCTCCTTTGTGCCCGGGACGGGCAATCGGTGCTTGCCCCCGGTTTCCGGGGGCGAGGTCCATCATTCCTACCGGCCATCCGAGGGTCACCCGCACCCGGGCGTATCGAGGACGTCCTCGGCCACCCACACGACCACGACGTGGCCCGGCGACGAGGGCGACGGCCAGGGCCGGGTCACGCCGACGGGATCGTTCACAGCGGCCAGAACCGGCGCCTTCGTGACCGCGACCTGCGTCGACGGCCGTCCGAGTCGGTCGGGCCGCCCACTCCGACAGCTGCCGAGTTCAGGTCGGCACCGTCGTGTTCGTCCGGTGAACGCGTCCGGACGCGTGCGATACTCCTCGGGTGTCCTGGACGCACGGCGTCGCCTGGATTTCCGGCGACGCGAACCTTGCGGACGACCCGTTCGACGGCTTCCGAGTCTCGGTGAACGGGTCGCGGACCCCCGGCGCCCACGCAGCGCGATTCGCGCATCCAGTTGACAGTCGAGGTCGACACCCGGGCAGTCACCGAGCGCCCTGCCCGATGCCGTTCGGCGCCCCGCGTCTCGTCACCCCGCGGTTCGGCGGCCGGCACGGCGTCTTCGACATCCGCAAAACCCGACTCGTGTTCGAGCAGCCGACGGCGCCGCCCGAGGACCGGTCGGCGCGCGCCGTCGTGAGTCCTAGGTCCCGACCGGATCGTCCCGCCGCGACCGCCACTGCGGCGGTCGCGGCGCTTGTCGGGCATCGCAGCATCTAGAGGGCGCTCCACCGGAACCGACGCAGAGAGGGACACCATGAGTGACAACGTGTCGGTGGCGAGGAGAAGCGCGGGTTCCGGCCAGGTGCTGTTGGTGCTGGCCGCCGGTCAGTTCCTGATGACTCTCGACAGCTCGGTGATGAACGTGTCCATGGCCACCGTCGCCGCGGACGTGGGCACCACCATCACCGGCATCCAGACCGCGATCACGTTGTACACGCTGGTGATGGCCACCCTGATGATCACCGGCGGCAAGGTGGGCGCCATCCTGGGCCGCCGTCGCGCCTTCGGACTAGGCCTGGTCATCTACGCCGCCGGCTCCCTGACCACCGCGCTCGCGCCCAATCTCACGGTGCTGCTGATCGGCTGGTCCCTGCTCGAGGGGATCGGGGCGGCGCTGATCATGCCGGCGATCGTGTCGCTGGTCGCCGCGAACTTTCCGCCCGAGCGGCGAACCGCTGCCTACGGACTGGTGGCCGCGGCCGGCGCGATGGCGGTGGCCGTCGGCCCGCTCCTCGGCGGTGCGGTGACCACGTTTGCGTCCTGGCGGTACGTGTTCGCCGGCGAGGTCGTGATCGTGGTGATCATCCTGATGGTGCTGCGCAAGTTGCAGGACGTTCCGCCGGCAGGCGTCCGGCTCGACCTGGTGGGATCGGGTCTGTCGGTGCTCGGACTGGGCGCGCTGGTCTACGGGGTGCTGCGCTCGAGTGAATGGGGATGGGTGCTCCCCAAGCCGGGCGGGCCACAGCTGGCGGGACTCTCGCCCACCCTCTGGCTGTTGCTGACCGGACTCGGCGTGATGTACGGATTCCTGCGCTGGGAAACGCATCTGGCTCGCACCGACCGCCAACCGCTGCTCGACCCCGCACTGCTCCGCAACCGGCAGCTCTCCGGCGGTCTCTCGATGTTCTTCGCGCAGTTCCTCATTCAGGCCGGTGTGTTCTTCGCGGTCCCGCTCTTCCTGTCGGTGGTCCTCGAACTCAGCGCCCTCGAAACCGGCGTGCGGATCCTGCCGCTGTCGTTCGCCCTGGTGCTGGCCGCCGCAGGCATCCCCAAGCTCCGGCCGAACGCGAATCCGCGACGGGTGGTCCGGATCGGCCTCGGGTCGATGATCGTCGGGATCCTGATCCTGGTCGCCGGCATGGATCCGGGTAGTGACGCCGCGGTCGTCATGGTCCCGATGCTGTTCATGGGTCTCGGGCTCGGCGCGCTCTCCTCGCAGCTCGGCGCGATCACCGTCTCAGCCGTGCCGGACTCGCAGAGCGCCGAGGTGGGCGGTCTCCAGAACACCGCCACCAACCTCGGTGCCTCACTGGGCACGGCGCTGATCGGATCGGTACTGATCGCCACCCTGACCACGTCGGCCATCGGCGGCATCGAGAACAACCCGGCCGTGCCGGTCTCGGTGCAGCAGCAGGCGTCCACCGAACTGGCCGACGGGGTGCCGTTCCTGTCGACCACCCAGTTGCAGGACGCCCTGGGGGCCGCCGGCGTCACCGGTGCCACCGCCGACGCCATCGTCGACGTCAACTCGGACGCACGACTCGACGCCCTCCGGGTGGCACTCGCGCTGACCGCCCTGCTCGCGGTCGCGGCACTGTTCGCCACCGGACGCCTGCCCGCCAGGGCGGTCGGCGCGCCTGGGCGAGAGGATGATTCGCCGACCGACGACAGCGCCTCCGGCTGAGTCCGCGACCCCGCTCGGCTACCCGAGCGTGTCGAGGAAGCCGCCAACCTCCTGCACGAAGATCGCGTTGTCGTCCCCGGCGACCATGTGCCCGGCGGCCGAGACGTTGACGGCCTGCGCGTGCGGGATCAGCCCGAGCAGCTCCTCGACGCCGTCCGCGCCGACGATGTCCGACCGGCCGCCGTGCACCAGCAGGGTGGGCACGGCGATGTCCCGCGCGGCAGTCGCCATCCGAGAGTGGTTGTCGACCGGGTCGACGCTGCCGGACCGCGGGCTGGTGAAGGCGGGATCCCAGTGCCAGTACAGCCGGCCGTTCCGCTCGCGGAGGTTGCGCCGCAGCCCCTCGATGTTCTTCGGCCGGGTCCGGTGCGGCTGGTACGCCGTGACCGCGTCCGCCACCTCGTCGAGGCTGGCGAAGCCGTCCGGGTTCCCCTTCATGAACTCACCGATCCGCCGCACCCCCTCGGGCTCCACCTTCGGGGTGATGTCGACCAGGACCAGCGCGCGGACCGTCCCCGGGTTCTCCCCCTCCGCGATCAGACCGGTCATCCCGCCGAGCGACGCGCCGAAGACCACCGGCGCCTGGTTCAGCTGGCCGATCACGGTGTGCAGGTCCGTCACCAGCTCGGAGAGCCGGTAGTCGCCGTCGGCCGACCAGTCGCTGTCGCCGTGACCGCGGGCGTCGAGGGTGTAGACGGTCCAGCCCTCCGCGGACAGGTCCGCCGCGGCGCGATTCCAGGAGTGCCTGGTCTGGCCGCCGCCGTGCAGCATCAGCACGATGCCCCGGTCCGCGACACCGGCAGCCGGCAGCCACCGGTCGGCCGCGATTGACCCTGCGCCGCCGCGGAACTCGACGGCCTCTCGATTCACGCTCATGACGTACACCATATGAAGCGAGTGGGACGCCGCCCCCGCTGGCGGGTCCGCCGTACCTGGCTCACTCGATGGCGGGCCCCTCCCCCGAGGTCAACGCGCCGGAGCGGGAAGTGTCCTTCAGGTCGACGCCGGAACGGCCGAGACGCCGCGCCCCGGACACCAGGCCCGCAACCACCCGCGCAGCCTCGGCGTACCCGAGCCCCTCCGGCGGGTGGATGTTGGAGATGCAGTTGCGGTCGGCGTCGGCGCGGCCCGGTCGCGGCCGGTGGGTCAGGTAGACGCCGAGGCTGTCCGCCACCGACAGCCCGGGGCGCTCGCCGATCAGCACGATCACCGTCTGTACGCCCATCGCCTCGGCGATGTGGTCGCCGAGCGCCACCCGGGCCTGCGTCGCGATCACCGGCGGCGCGATCGAGTAACGCTCGGACAGCTCCGCGACCAGCGCGGCCAGCAGCGGCGCACCGTGCTCGCTCAACGCCAGTGGCGAAAGCCCGTCGCCCAGAACGAAACCCAGGTCCGCACCGCTGTGCGGTACGGCCGCGAGGTCGGCCGGGAGCCGCCCGAGGTCGGGCCGGCGCAGGTACTCCGCCCGGCTCGATGCCCGGCTGGTCACCCGCGCCGCGTCACCCAGGCCGATCGCCTCGATCCGTTCGGCCAGTCCGTCGACCTCCAGCGGCAGGTGCACCGCGTCGCGGGCGGCCGCATGCGCCGAACGCAGCTCGAGCACGCGGTTCGTCGGCAGCGAGTCACCGGTCCGGCCGAGACCGATCCGGGACTGGGTGCTGCGCCGCAACTGTTCCCAGAAATCGCCCGTCGGGTCGCCGGGCTGGACCCGGTCGCCCCGTTCGTGGTCCTGCGGTTCGTGGCCCCGCGCTTCGCTGTTCACCTATCCCCCCGTCAGTGCGCGCAGCGGCGAGGCGGCCGCTGCCACCGGCAGCACCCGCCCCGACTCGTCGGTCATGCCGAGGTGGGCGAGCCAGGCCTCGAACTCCGGGGCGGGGCGCAACCCGAGCACCCGGCGCACGTAGAGCGCATCGTGGAAGCTCAGCGACTGGTAGCCGAGCATCACGTCGTCCGCGCCCGGAACCGCGATCACGAAGGCCGCGCCCGCCACCCCCAGCAGGGTCAGCAGGTTGTCCATGTCGTCCTGGTCCGCCTCCGCATGGTTGGTGTAGCAGACGTCGACGCCCATCGGCAGGCCGAGCAGCTTGCCACAGAAGTGGTCCTCGAGGCCGGCCCGGACGATCTGCTTGCCGTCGTAGAGGTACTCCGGCCCGATGAAGCCGACGACCGTGTTCACCAGCAGCGGCTGCAGGTCGCGGGCCACCGCGTAGGCCCGGGTCTCGAGGGTCTGCTGGTCCACCGGCCGGCCCCCGGCGCCCAGGTGCGCGCCCGCGCTCAGCGCCGAACCCTGGCCCGTCTCGAGGTACATCACGTTGTCGCCGACGGTGCCGCGGCCGAGGGAACGGCCCGCGGCGTTCGCCTCCCGCAGCAGCGAGATGTTCACGCCGAAACCGGAATTGGCGCCCTCGGTACCCGCGATCGACTGGAAGACGAGGTCGACGGGGGCGCCCTCGGCGATCAGGTCCATCGTCGTGGTCACGTGCGAGAGCACGCAGGACTGGGTGGGGATGTCGAAGCGGGTGCGGATGTCGTCGAGCAGGTGCAGCAGGTCCGCGGTGGCGTGCGGCGAGTCGGTCGCCGGGTTGATCCCGATCACCGCGTCGCCGCAGCCGAGGAGCAGCCCGTCGAGGGTGGCGGCCGCGATGCCGCGCGGGTTGTCGGTGGGGTGGTTCGGCTGCAGCCGGGTGCTGAGCCGGCCGGGCAGTCCGACGGTGGTGCGGAACGCCGCGGTGACCTCCACCGCCCGCGCCACCGCGATCAGGTCCTGGTTCCGCATGATCTTGCTGACCGCGGCGACCATCTCCGGCGTCAGCCCCGGCGCGACGGCACGCAGGGTCGACGCGGCCCCGTCGGTGGCAGCCACCGACAGCAGCCAGTCCCGCAGGCCACCGACGGTCAGGTGTGAGATCGACTGATACGCAACACGATCGTGAGAGTCGATGATCAGCCGGGTGACCTCGTCGGTCTCGTACGGCACCAGCAGTTCCTGCAGGAACCGCTCGAGCGGGACCTCCGCGAGGGCCCACTGCGCCGCCGCCCGCTCCGCGTCCGAGGATGCCGCACACCCGGCGAGTTCGTCCCCGCTGCGCAGCGGCGTCGCCTTCGCCATCAGCTCGACGAGCCCGTCGAAGGCGTGGGTCACGCCCCGGATCTGCTGACGGTAGGTCGTCATTCGAGTTCCTCCTCGGCCTTCGCGAGCACCGCGAACTCCTCGTCCGGGGAGTTCGCCACCAGGTGGTGTCGACTGTAGAGGCCGAAGTAGGCCATGAAGGCCGCGAACGCCGCGACCGTCCACATCGCCGCGGTCACGTCGACCAGGAATGTCGCGATCACCGCGCCGACCGCGATCACCAGCGCGAAGGAGGTGGTGACGATGCCGCCGGGGGTGCGGTAGGGGCGCGGCATGTCGGGCTCACGCCGGCGCAACACGATGTGGCTGACCATCATCAGCACGTAGCTGACGGCCGCGCCGAGCACCGCCATGTTCAGCAACATGGCCCCCTCGCCGGTGAGTGAGAGCACGAAGCCGACGATTCCCGGCACGATCAACGCCAGGACCGGCGCCTTGCGCGAGTTGGTCACCGAGAGCCCGGTCGGCAGGTAGCCGGCACGCGAGAGCGCGAAGGTCTGCCGGGAGTACGCGTACATGATGGAGAAGAAGCTGGCGACCAGGCCGGCGAGGCCGATGTAGTTGACGGCCTTGGCAGCTCCCGCGTCGCCGAGAGCCTGGACCAGCGGGTTGCCCGAGGTGGACAGCGCCTCCGCCCCGAGCGCGCCGGTGGCCAGGAACAGCACGCCGGCACCGGTCACGATCAGCAGCAGCATGCTGATCCGGATGCCACGGGGCACGTTCTTCTCGGGCTCGCGGGCCTCTTCGGCGGCGAGCGGGACCCCCTCGACGGCCAGGAAGAACCAGATCGCGAACGGCACCGCGGCCCAGATACCGAAAACCCCGAACGGCAGGAAGGACGACGCGCCGACCGCCGAGGTGTCGACGGGGATGTCGGTGAGGTTGTCCGCGTCGAACAGGCCCCACGCGGACACCGCGAAGACCACCAGGCCGACCAGCGCGATCGCGGTGATCACGAACATCGCCTTGAGCGCCTCGCCGGCACCGGTGAGGTGGATGCCGATGAAGATCGCGTACACCGCCAGGTACACCCACCAGCCGTCGGTGATCCCGAACAGGCCCAGGGACTCCACGTAGCCGCCGATGAAGGTGGCGATTGCCGCGGGCGCGATCGAGTACTCGATGAGAATCGCTGTGCCGGTGGCGAATCCGCCCCAGGGCCCGAGGGCGCGCCGGGCGAAGGTGTAGCCGCCGCCCGCCGCCGGCAGCGCCGAGGACATCTCGGCCATGCCGAGCACCATGGCCAGGTACATCCCGGCGATCACGATGCCGGCGATGAGCAGTCCGCCGAAGCCACCGTGCGCCAGTCCGTTGTTCCAGCCGGCGTAGTCACCGGAGATCACATAGCTGACGCCGAGTCCGGCAAGCAGCAGCCAGCCCGCGGAACCGGACTTCAGCGTGCGTTTCGCGAGGTACTCGCTGTCCTCGTTGTGAAAGTCCTCGTGTGAGGGCTTGCTGACGGTGATCGCCATCGCGACCTCCTCCTTCGGGTAAATGGTCACACGACACGGGGAGGCACCACCAGTGGCAGCGGGGCTGCGGCACCGGCGGGGGTACGCGTCGAGGGAGAATGAGCGGGCTGGGACAAGGGGTTGGGACAAGGGGTGACCGGCGAGGTCGCGGGCGGTTCGACGCCTCGTCCTACGGCAGGCCGCCGGTGACGTGGGTCGACTCCGCGGCGCCGCCGCGGGTTCGCGCCGCAGGCACCGGGCAGGCTTCGACCGCCTCCGTCACCACCTGCGGCCCGGCGGGCAGGCCGGGGCGAGCGCCCCGCTCCCACTGCTCGCCGGTCAGCGGCGCGTCCGCCGCGAGCGCCGCGACCTCGTCCGGGGCGAAGGCCCGGGCCCGGCTGAGGAACCGCAGGCCCTCCGGCGCCTCCAGGCTGAACCCGGAGCCGCGGCCCGGGACCACGTCGAGCACCAGTTGGGTGTGCTGCCACACCTCGAACTGGGAACCCGAGATCCACACCGGCACGGCGTCGACGCCGTCGGGCAGCGAGTTCGCGTTCTCCCCCGCGCCGAGCCGGAGGTCGAGGAGCCCGACCAGTACGTCACGGTCACCGACGATGAATTCCCCTGCGGGGTAACACATCGGCGCCGAGCCGTCGCAGCATCCGCCGGACTGGTGCATCATCAACGGGCCGTGCGCATCGCGCAGCCGTCGGAGCAACTCGACCGCCCCGGCCGTGGCCACGATGCGGCCCGGCACCTCGCTCATGCAAAGTCCAGGACGATGCGGCCGTCGACCTTGCCCGCGCGCAACTCGTCGAAGACGTCGTTGATCTCCTCGAGTCGACGGACATGCACGGTCGGCTTGATCGCGCCGCGGGCGTAGAAGTCGAACGCCTCGGCCATGTCCTGCCGGGTGCCGACGATCGATCCGCGGAGGGTCAGTCCCTTGAGCACCGTGTCGAAGATCGGTGCCGGGAAGTCGCCGGGCGGCAGCCCGTTGAAGGTGATCGTCCCGCCGCGTCGGGCCATGCCGATGGCCTGCCCGAACGCCTCGGGATGCACCGCGGTCACCAGCACCGCGTCGGTGCCGCCGGTCGCCGCCTGGATCACCTCGACCGGATCCTCCTCGGCCGCGTTGACCAGCACCTCGGCGCCGAACTGGCGGGCGAGTTCGAGTTTGTCGGCCGACACGTCGACGGCCGCCACCCGCATTCCCATCGCCACCGCGTACTGGACCGCAACGTGGCCGAGGCCGCCGATACCCGAGATGGTCACCCACTGACCGGGTTCGAGGTCGCTGACCTTGAGTCCCTTGTAGACCGTGACGCCCGCGCACAGCACCGGCGCGGCCTCGACCAGGTCTGCCCCGTCCGGAATACGGGCGGCGAAGCGGGAGTCGACCAGCATGTACTCCGCGAACGAACCGTTGACCGAATAACCTCCGTTGACCTGCTTCTCGCAGAGGGTTTCCCAGCCGGTGCGGCAAAACCTGCATTCCAGGCACGCCGACCAGAGCCAGGCGTTGCCGACTCGCTGTCCGACCTCCAGTTCGGTGACTCCGTCGCCCAGCGCCACGACGGTGCCGGCCCCCTCGTGACCGGGCACGAACGGCGGACTCGGTCTGACCGGCCAGTCGCCGTTCGCGGCGTGCAGGTCGGTGTGGCAGACACCGCTGGTCGCGACCTTCACCAGCGCCTCGTTGCGGCCCGGTACCGGGATCGGCAGGTCCTCGATCACGAGGGGCTTGCCGAACTCGTGGACCACCGCAGCCTTCATCGTCTCGGTCATCGGATCCTCCGTCACCACTGGTAGGGAACCGGGGCGCCCGCCGCGGGGGCAGGGACGGCGGGCGCCCCGGTCGTTCACTGCGCCGCAGGGCTCAGAAGAAGCCCTGCGCCTTGGGCGCGTAGCTCACCAGCAGGTTCTTGGTCTGCTGGTAGTGGTCGAGCATCATGTGGTGGTTCTCGCGACCGATGCCGGACTGCTTGTAGCCGCCGAAGGCCGCGTGCGCGGGATACTGGTGGTACGTGTTGGTCCACACCCGGCCGGCCTGGATGTCGCGTCCCGCCCGGTAGGCAACGCCGCCGTCGCGCGACCACACTCCTGCGCCGAGACCGTAGAGCGTGTCGTTGGCGATCTCGATGGCCTCGTCGTAGTCCTTGAACGAGGTCACCGAGACGACGGGTCCGAAGATCTCCTCCTGGAAGATGCGCATCTTGTTGTTACCGGTGAACACGGTCGGCTGCACGTAGTAACCGCCTGCCAGGTCGCCGCCGAGGTCGGCCCGCTCGCCGCCGGTGATCAGCTGCGCGCCCTCCGCCTTGCCGATCTCGATGTACGAGAGAATCTTCTCGAGCTGGTCGTTGCTGGCCTGCGCGCCGATCATGGTGTCGGTGTCGAGCGGGTTGCCCTGGCGCACCGCCTTGGTCCGGATCGCGGCCATCGCGAGGAACTCGTCGAAGATGTCGGCCTGGATGATCGCGCGCGACGGGCAGGTGCAGACCTCGCCCTGGTTGAGCGCAAACATCGTGAAGCCCTCGAGCGCCTTGTCCTGGTAGTCGTCGTTGGCGGCGAGGACGTCGGAGAAGAAGATGTTGGGGCTCTTGCCGCCGAGTTCGAGGGTGACCGGGATCAGGTTCTGCGAGGCGTACTGCATGATCAGCCGGCCGGTGGTGGTCTCGCCGGTGAACGCGATCTTCTTGATCCGCGGGCTCGACGCCAGCGGCTTGCCCGCCTCGGTGCCGAAGCCGTTGACGATGTTGAGCACGCCGGCGGGCAGCAGGTCGCCGATGATGCCGATCAGGTGCAGGATCGACGCCGGGGTCTGTTCCGCGGGCTTGAGGACGATCGCGTTGCCTGCGGCCAGCGCGGGGGCCAGCTTCCACACGGCCATCAGGATCGGGAAGTTCCAGGGGATGATCTGGCCGACCACGCCGAGCGGCTCGTGGAAGTGGTACGCGACGGTGTCGCTGTTGATCTCCGACAGCGTGCCCTCCTGGGCGCGGATGGCGCCGGCGAAGTACCGGAAGTGGTCGATGGCCAGCGGGATGTCGGCGTTGAGGGTCTCGCGGATCGGCTTGCCGTTGTCCCAGGACTCGGCGAGTGCGATCGACTCGAGGTTCTGCTCCATCCGGTCGGCGATCTTGTTGAGGATGACCGCGCGCTCGGCGACCGAGGTCTTGCCCCAGGCGGGCGCCGCGGCGTGGGCGGCATCGAGGGCGAGCTCGATGTCCTCGGCGGTGCCGCGGGCGATCTCGCAGAAGTTCTCGCCGGTGACCGGCGTCGGGTTCTCGAAGTACTGGCCCTTCACGGGCGCTACCCACTGTCCGCCGATCCAGTTGTCGTAGCGGGACTGGAAGGACATCGCGGCATCCGGCGTGCCGGGGCGGGCGTACACAGTCATCGATGACTCCTCGTGTGTGTGCGGGGGCGCAGGCCCGGGCAGGTGCGCCGGGCCACGACCCTGGTGCTTGTGAAGCAAGAACAGGGGCTGTGATCCAGGACACTACGAGTCGGATGGTTGCAACTACGTTGCGTTCGTCGACGTCATCCGCCCAGTTTGCGGTCGAGCACCTCGACCCGGGCCCTGACCTGCGCGTACATCGGCGAGTCCGGCGCGATCGAGGACAGGTAGGCGGTCCACGAGGCGGCGTCCTCGCGGCCCTCGGGGGTCGACGTCCAGCGGGCCAGCTGCGCGGCGTCCCCGTCGCGCAGCAGTGCCGCCTGCATGCCGCTGCGCAGCTGCTCGCGGATGTCCTCGACGCCGGGCGCGACCGAACCCGGCAGCACCGGCCCACGGTAGGCGGCCAGGGCTGCCGCCGCGTCGCCCCGGTCGAGCGCGCGCCGCACCTCCCCGACGTCCGAGACCAGGTCCGCGAGCAGTCGGTACGGCCTCGACCCGAGGCCCTGCGCGCCGAACACCTTGCGCAGCCGGGACATCTCGGCCCGCACGGTCACCGAGTCCAGGTCCGACTCGTCGAGCAGCATCGCCAACTGGTCGGTGCTCAGGCCCTCCGGCCGGTCGGCGAGCAGCAGCAGGATCTCGGCGTGCCGCTGCGAGAGGGTCACCCGGTCGCCGTCTCGGACGAGGGTGGGCCGCTGCGACCCGAGAACCTGCAGACGAGGCGGTCCCGCGCCGAGCAGTCGGGGCGAGTTGAGCAGGTGCAGCCGCAACTCGGACTCCGCCGCTGCGACGGTGGCGCGGACCAGGGCCAGCACCTCCGGCACCGCGACCCGGGGGCCGCCGGTGATGTCGATCGCGCCGATGATCTGCCCGGTCATCGGGTCGTGCACCGGAGCCGCCGAACAACTCCAGTCGTGCACGGTGCGGCTGAAGTGCTCGGCCCCGAAGATCTGCACGGAGTGGTCGAGCGCGATCGCGGTGCCGGGCGCATTGGTCCCGACCCGCTCCTCGCTCCAGTCGGCGCCCTCCGCGAAGTTCATTGCCAGGGCGCGGTCCTTCGCCGCGGAGTCGCCCTCCACCCACAGCAGCCTGCCGCGGGCGTCGCTGATCGCCACCAGCAGTCCGGTGTCCGCGATGTCCTCGACCAGCAGCTTGCGCACCACCGGCCGGATCAAGGCCATCGGATGTGCGGACCGGTACCGCTCGAGTTCGTCGGCGCCGAGGTCGACGACGGCCTCGCGGCCGTCCGGGTCGACGCCCTTGCTCCGACTCCGCAGCCAGGAGTCGAGCACGACCGCGCGAACTCCGGGGCGGTCCGGGTCGCCGCCGCACGCTGTCCCGTCCACGATGGCCCCGTTCGCGAACGCGCCGTCCACGAACGAGCTGTGCGCATCCGAGTTCGTGCGGGCCAACTGCACGACATCGTCACCCGGTCGAACGGCCACCCAGGGGTTGCCGTGCGGCTGTCTGGTCACTCGGTCTCCTTCATGACGTCAGCCTTCACTGTAATCCCAATCACACGGCGATCGGCAAGGGAACACCTGGTCAGGCGTCCAGACTCGTCACATCTCGATAAAGCCGGCCACCCGCTCCGCGATCATCACGGCCGTGGCATGCGGCCCCCGGGAGGTGAGCTCCGGCATCACCGAGGTGTCGGCCAGCCAGAGCCCCTGCACCCCCAGCACCCGGCAGCGCTCGTCGACCACGTCACCGGGGTGCGCCCCACTGCCCATCCGGCAACTGCCCGACAGGTGCATCGACGTCCCGACTCCGGCGCGCATCGCCGCGGCGGCGGCGCCCGGTTCCGGCGGATCGAGCAACCCGGCGAACTCGTCCGATCGCAGCAGTCGCTCGGCGAGGTCGAGCCCGGCACGCAGCCCCGCGCGGTCCGCGGCCGTCCGCAGGTACCGGTACCGGACCAGCGGCGCGGCGGACGGGTCGGCCGAGCGCAGGACCACCTCGCCCCGACTGTCCGGGCGCATCAACGCCACCCCGAGCCGGCCGAGCGGATCCGACACACCGGGGATCGCCTCGCCGAAGGTGGCGGTGTACGGCCGCAACTCCACCGGCCCGGTGTCGAGTTCCGCCTCGAGCACCGCCTCCAGCAACGGTGTGGTGCTCCGATGCGGCAGCGGGCGGCGGCGATATCCGACGGTGACCTCCGGGTGGTCGGTGAATCCCCGGCCGACTCCCTGACGGTCCACCAGCACGTCGAGGCCGAGCTCCGAAAGCTCTTGCGCCGGACCGATACCCGAATGCATCAGCAGGTGCGGGGTGGCAACCGCGCCGCAGCACACCACCACCCGGTCCGCGTGCAGCGCCCACCCCCGCCCCTGCTCCTCCACCTCGACCCCCACCACCCGGGTACCGGCGAACAGCAGCCTGCGCGCGGTCGTTCCGGTGTGCACCCGCAGATTCGGCCGGGCCGGTCCGGCGCCGAGGTAGGCGTCGGCGGTGCTGACCCGCAGTCCCGACGCGGCATTGCGCGGCACCGGACCCACCCCGACGGCGTCGGGCTCGTTGAGGTCCGCCTGGTACCCGAACCCGGCCGAGGTGGCGGCCGCGACGAACGCGCGGCTGACCGGGTGCAGGTCCGCGGCGGGTGTTCGGGTGACGGGCATCGGTCCGTCGTCGCCGTGCCAGCGCCGCTCGCCCACCGGATCGGTCTCGAGTCGCCGGAAGTACGGCAGCACCGCCCGGTACGACCAGCTGGCGGGCCAGCGCTCGAAGTCGGCGGCCGTGCCCCGCACGAAGTACCCGCCGTTGACCGCGCCGGACCCCCCGAGCACCCGCCCCCGCGCCAGGGTCGCCGGGATACCCGGTTCGAGTTCCGCGGAGTAGGACCAGACAAGTTCGCTGCCGGGGCCCACCGGCAGCGTCCCGACCGGGCCCGGTGCCGGGGCGGGCGGACCGGCCTCCACCAGAACGACTGTGCAGTACGGGTTCTCGCTAAGCCTGGCCGCGACCACGCACCCTGCGGACCCGCCACCGACGACGATCACGTCGGCCACCGTCGCCGGGGCCGGCACGGGGGTCAGCCCTTCAGTCGCGGCGTCAGCGCGGCGAGGCTGCGGTCGCTGACCGCACCGCGCCAGAGCCCGGTTCCGTAGGCGACGTCGTCGAGTCGCTTGAACAGCACGTGCCGCACCGGTCCGAGGCCACCGGGCGCGCGATGCGTCCACCAGTCGGCCGCGCCCTCGGCGACGGCCACCGCGATCACCGCACGCCGAACCCGGGGCGACACCGCGGCGGCGAGCAGCGTCACCGGCCAGTAGTGCCTGCACATTGCCGACGCCAGCTGCCAGGCACCACCGACCAGACCCTGTGCCGCCATCACCGTCGCGACGCGGGTGGGCCGGTCCAGCTCACGGAAGGTGCGCCGGAGCCTGATCACGGTCACCGTCTGGGTGGCGACGGCGCCGAGCAGTCCCAGCCGGGTGCCGGTCGCCAGCAGGATCCAGGATCCCAGCGTCCACCAGGACATCGCGACCGGCGGCACCATCCCGGCATGCCGGGAGGCCAGCGGGGCGGCACTGGTTCCGTAGAACATCTTGCGGCCGAACCAATTTCGGAAAGAGACCCGGTGGTCGTGCGCGACCCGGGCGATCGGCTCGTAGCGCAGTCGCCAGCCGGCGTCGTGCAGGCGCCAGCACAGGTCCACGTCCTCGCCGACGTGCATCGCGGTGTCGAAACCACCGCAGTCGTCGAGTGCGACGCGCCGCACCACCATCGCGGCACTGGGCACGTAGGACACCGCGCCGCCGGCCCGCACCGGAGCCTCCTTGCCGCCCAGGTCCAGTGAGGACCGCGTGTGCTCGTACCGCGCGATGGCGCCGCCCTCCGGCGCCAGTGCGACGATCCGCGGGGCGACCATGGCCACCCCCGGGTCACTGAAGTGGCCGAGCATCGCGTCCAGCCACCCGGTCCGGGGCACCACGTCCGAGTCCAGCAGCGCGACGAACTCGGTCGTCACGGCGGCGATTCCGGTGTTGCGCGCCGCGGCCGGGCCGAGGGAGGTCTCGTGCCGGAGCACCTGGACACTGCCGCAGCCGTCGGTGACCGGCGGCGGCGTCACCGGGTGGTCGGAGCCGTCGTCGACGACGATGACCTCGAGGCCACGCAGCGCAGGCAGCAGCCGGTGGAGTCCCGCCGCGTTGTTCCGGAGCGGGATGACCACGGTGACGTCACGACTGGACGGCGAGCTCATCGGCCGGGGGTTGGCCACCCCGGAGTCGAGGAGGTGCCGCGCGACCGCCGCGGACTGCGGATCCACGACCTCGAGGTAACCGTCGCCGATCATCGCAGCGGCGTTGGGCGCAAGCTTGAGCATGCGGGTGGGCGTACCACCAATGAGGATCTTGCCCCCGGAGTAGGTGCGCACTCTCGGGTCGATCCGCACCCCGAATCCGTCGGGTAGTCGGGCTTGACGCATCAGGTGATCGTATTCGGATCTGCCCTCATCGCAACATCCCCTTGGCATCGGGTTCCCACCGGGCGACGGCGGCGCGGCACCGACCCACCAGCTCATCGAACAGACGTTCGCCTTCCGCCGCGCTGGACGCGGTCGGGTCACCGAGCACCCCGTTGGGGCTGACCGCGGCGACGCCACCGGCACGCAGCGCAGGCAGGATCTCCGCAATCGGCCGCAGGTCCCCCGGCTCGGCCCGGTCCAGGCGCACCTCGGAAGGCGAAAGATGCAGCAGTAGCGAGGTTTCGGTGCGCCCGGCGTGCGCGTCCGCCCCCGGTACCGCGCACGGCACCCAGGCCACGTCCCGGCCCTCGTAACGCAGCAGCGCGACGGCCTCGGCCAGCGCGGGCGCATTGCCGCCGTGCCCGTTGACGAGCAACACGCGCGGCGCCCAGCGACACGCCGACCGGCCGTACTCGGTCACCACCGCCCGCAACGCCTCGGCGCCGAGCGAGACCGTCCCGGCGAACGCCTCGTGCTCGCCACTGGCGCCGTACGCGATGGCCGGGGCGAGGGCGAACCCCGGCAGCGCCGCGGCGACGGCGGACGCGATCCGGGTGTCGGTGTCGAGCGGCAGGTGCGGGCCGTGCTGTTCGAGCGCGCCGACCGGCACCGCGAGCGCGGGCCGGCGCTCGCCGACCTCCGGCCAGGTGGCGTCGGCGAGGTGGTGGGGCATCAGCTGATGCTAGCGCCGATGCCCCACCTCCCTGTCGGGCCGTATGGCACCCGACGGGCATCCGTCCGTCGGGCGGGTCGGCTGTGTCAGACCCGCCGGAAGAGGGCCGCCAGGGCCTGACCGCCGCCGATGCACATCGTGACGACACCGAGTTCCAGGTCGCGGCGCACCATGTCCTTTGCCACCCGCAGGGTGAGGATCGCACCGGTGGCGCCGACCGCGTGGCCGAGCGCGATCGCACCGCCGTAGGGGTTGGTCTTCTCCGGGTCCAGGCCCGCGTCGCGGATGGTCGCGATCGCCTGCGAGGCGAAGGCCTCGTTGAGCTCCACCACTCCGATGTCGGCCGGGGTGGTTCCGGTCTGCTCGAACAGGTTCCGCAGCGCCAGCACCGGGGCGTAGCCCATCAGTTCCGGCTCCAGCGCGCCCGTCGCGACGGCCTCGATGGTCACCAGTCCGGACAGGCCCTTCGCCTCGGCCGCGGACGCGGTGGCCAGCACCAGCGCGCCTGCGCCGTCGTTGATGCCCGACGCGTTGCCTGCGGTGACGGTGCCACCGGAGACGAAGGCCGCGCGCAGCTTGCCGAGGGTCTCGACGGTGGTGCCCGGCTTGGGGTGCTCGTCGACCTCGACCGTGACCGGCTTGCGCCCGCCGATCTCGACCGGGGTGATCTCCTCGGCGAAGGCGGCCTTGGCGGCGGCGGTGGCGGCCCGGCGCTGCGACTCGGCGGCGAACTCGTCCTGCTCGAGGCGGCTGACGCCGTACTTGGTGGCAACGTTCTCGGCGGTCACGCCCATGTGCACGTTGTGGAACGGGTCGGTGAGCATGCCGACGGTGCCGTCCACCAGGGTGCGGTCACCCAGCTTGTAACCGCTGCGTGCGGCGAAGTCGTAGAACGGCATCCGGGACATGTTCTCGTCGCCGCCCGCGAGGGCGAAATCGACTCCGCCCCAGCGCATCTGCATCGCTGCCGACCACACGGCCTGCAGGCCCGAGCCGCACAGCCGGTTGACGGTATAGGCAGGCGCGGAGACCGGGAGTCCGGCGGCCAGCGCCACCCGCCGCGCGTTGTAGGCGTCGGGTCCGACCTGACCGATGCAGCCCATGACCACCTCGTCGATGTCCTCCGGAGCCACACCGGCGCGCGCGAGCGCGGCCCGCGCCGCCGTTGCGCCCAGCTCGTGCGCGGGTACGTCCTTGAACGCGCCGCCGAAGCTGCCGACCGGGGTACGGGCCCC
Source organism: Rhodococcus kronopolitis (assembly GCF_042654025.1). Lineage (NCBI taxonomy): Bacteria > Bacillati > Actinomycetota > Actinomycetes > Mycobacteriales > Nocardiaceae > Rhodococcus > Rhodococcus kronopolitis. The sequence goes on from NZ_JBHSFO010000009.1 coordinate 71,321, forward strand.
GTCCACGATGACAATGGGCTCGGGAGAACTCATCACACACTCCATCCGTCGTCGGTGACCGGCGTCACCTTCAATCGCTGCGGACCCGGCGGCCGTCCGTCGGATCCCGGCCTGCTGGCCGGGCATAGCTTTACCCGGCGGCCCGGTGGCCCGCAAATGACCGTCCGCCTCTCCGCCCCGGCCGGACCGGACGCGACATTCGGTCGGCCCGAGGCGTGGCCCGGGCCGAACCCGTGGCCAGGGGTGAACAATGGGGCCGTGGCCAAGGACCAGAGCGATCCGACGACGATCATGCTCGTTCGGCATGCCGAACGCCCCGACGAGGACGGCGGTTCCGATCCCGGGGTCGACGCCGACGGCACCCGGTGCACCGAGTCCCTCACCGCGACCGGTTGGCGACGGGCCGCCGCGCTGGCCGACCTGTTGGCACCCGCCGACGGCGAACCGGACCCGCCGCTCGTGCGGCCGCGGGCGCTGTTCGCCTCGACACCCAGCCGGAAGAACGGCAGCAAGCGGTCCCTGCAGACGGTCACGCCGCTGGCGACCAGGCTCGCCGTCGAGGTGAACACGCTGTTCGGGCGCGCCGACGTGAAGGACCTCGCCAAGGAGGTTCGCCGAGCCCAGGGGCCCGTGCTGATCTCGTGGCAGCGCGAGTACCTGCCCGACATCGTCGCGGCGCTCGGTCTCGCGGACCGAGCAGTACCAGATCCGTGGCCCGAGCACCGGTACGACGTGGTGTGGGTGCTGACACCCACACCGGACGGCGAGTGGAACTTCGGCCAGGCGCCGCAGCGACTCCTGCCCGGGGACGCGGGCACCGGAATCTGACGCGACCCGTCGCATCCCACGACACCGCACCCTCGGCGCTTCACGGATTGCGTTGCTCCCGAATGTCACAGGAGGACAGATGGTCATGGCACGGATGCCCCTCGCGGGTTTCGGTCTGGTCAACTTCGAGCTGATGCTGCTGCGACGGATGGACGACCACCAGCCGACTCTCGTCTCGGGTGCGTTGAAGAACCTCGGCAAGAGCGGTACCGACGCCCGCGCCGCTCATGCGCAGTGGCAACGGGGACTGCGCAGCGGCTTCCCGGACGGCGCCGCCAGGTACCGAATGGCCCTCGGCCGCCCCGACTTCACCGGGACCCGGTCCACCGCCCTCGGCGGCGACCTGGCGGTGGAGGGCTGGACCATGCCGCTGTGGCCGGGCCTGCAGTTCCAGATCACCTTCGGCCCCGGCGGCGAGGTGATCGACGAACGACTGGTCCGCGCCGAAGACTCCCGCTCACTGACCGGCACCGCACCGACGATCACCGAACCCGCGGACCTGCGGCCGTGGCTGGTGACCATCGACGACCTCGAGCGCACCTGCGGCCCCGTCCGCTTCCGGATGTCGGCAGGCACGGTGCCCAGCCACGCCACCGCCGAGTTCACCGTCCCGGACGGCACCGCCTGCGAGGCCCAGTTCAGTTGGGGCCTGCTCCAGAAGGCCGCGGCCAAGGCCGAGTGAGAGTCCGAGGCCACGGGATCGGTCCTACAGGGCGACTGCGACCCGGTGGCCCTCGACCACCGCGGCATCGGCCCGCCGCGGCGCCAGCGCGTCACCGATCCGGTGGACCTCGATGTCGCCGCCTGCCAGTTCCCGCCACAGCTCGGTCACCGGATCCTGGTGCACCGAGCACACCACCGCGTCCACCACGACCTCTCGGGTGACTCCGGTCGGATGGTGCAGCAGGCTCACCCGCACGCCCCCGGCGTCGGCCGTCGCGGACATCGGGACCACGTCGGTCCACGAGTCGATGCCGAGCCGGTGGGCGCGTGCCCGCCAGCCCTCCAGGTCCAGGGTCAGGCCCAGGTCCTGCCCCACCACCATGGCGTTGGTCGCGACGGTGACCCGGCAGCCGCGCTCCGCCAGCAGTTCCGCCGTCGAGGTGCCCTGATGGAAACCGAGTTCGTCGACCAGCAGAATCCTGCCGGTGGGCGCGAACCGGCCCTCGAGCACGTCCCGGACGTCCACCACCGCGGTCAGGTCGCCCGCCCACGGGGGGCGTCGGGGCCGGGCACCGGTGGCAAGCAGCACCGCGTCGGGACGCTCCGCGCGCAGCATCTCCGCCGTCGCGGTGGTCCCGGTCCGGACGTCGACACCGGCCCGCGCGCCCTGCGCGGTCAGTACCCGCACCATCTCCAGCAGTTCCGCGCGGCCGGCCCCGACCGCGGCCGTGCGGACCTGACCGCCGAGCAGTTCGCCGCTCTCGAACAGCGTCACCCGGTGGCCGCGCTCGGCCGCGGTCGCCGCCGCCGCCAGCCCGGCCGGTCCGCCGCCGACCACGCACACCCGCAGGCCCCGCCGAGGCGGCATCGGCAGCGGCACCGATTCCCTTCCGGCCCGGGGGTTCTCGACGCAGCCGAGCCACCGGTTCAGCCCCACCCGTCCGACGCACTCCTGGTTGCAGGACAGGCAGGTCCGGATCTCCGCCGCCGCACCGGCCGCCGCCTTCGCCGCGAAGTCCGGGTCGGCGATCTGCCCGCGGACCACCCCGACCAGGTCGCAGTGCCCCTCGACGAGCGCCCGCTCCGCCTGCTCGGGGCCGGTGAACCTGCCGACGCCGACCACCGGGAGCCGCACTCGCCGCCGGATCGCGCTGGGGATGAACAACGAATAGCCCCGCGGTACCGCCATCGACGCCTCGATCAGGTGCAGGCTCTCGGTTGCCATGCCGATCGAGGTGTTGAGGTAGTCGACCAGCCCGGTGGCCTCGACCATCGCGGCGACCTCCACCGCCTCGTCGAGGTGGATCCCGCCGGCGATCCCCTCCTCGCCGGTCAGCCGGACGCCGAGCACCAGTTCCGGTCCGAGCGCGGCGCGCACCGCCGCCACCACCGCGAGCAGCATCCGCGCCCGGTTGGCCAGCGATCCGCCGTACCGGTCGGCTCGCCGGTTCGCATCCGGCGAGAGGAAGGCCCGCAGGATCGAGGACTGCGAGCACTGGATCTCGACGCCGTCGAAGCCGCCGAGCCTGCAGTGCTCGGCGACCCGCGCGTAGCCCGCGACCAGTTCGGCGATCTCGGCCTCGTCGACGGCCTTGGGCACCTCCCGGAACAGCGGGTCCGGGATCGGGCTGGGCGCCCAGACCGGCAGTCCGGTGTACATGCCGGTGCCCTGGCCGCCGTTGTGGTTGAGCTGGGCGAGCACGACCGCGCCGTGTTGGTGCACGGCCTCGGTGATCCGACGGTAGCCGTCCACGACCTCGGGCCGGTACCCGGCGATCAGCTTCTCGTAGGGCCGGTCGGTCGGGTGGACGCAGTGTTCCTCGGTGATGACGAGTCCGGCGCCGCCCCGGGCACGGGCCGCGTAGTAGGCGGCGTGCTGGGCGGTGGGCAGGCCGTCGACCGCGCTGTTGGTCAGGTGCGCGGCAAACACCACCCGGTTGCGCAGGGTCACCGGCCCCAACCGCAGCGGGCTCAGCAGCAGCGGATACCCGCTCATCGGGCGCCCAGCTCCACGGCCAGCGCCCGACCCTCGCGAACCGCCTCGGCGACCGTGCGCGGGGCGACGGCGTCGCCTGCCCGCAGGGTGACCTCCGGCCGGTGCAGTGCGTCGGCGGGCAGACCCGGCGAGCAGTCCACGACGACCGCGGCCGACACCGAGCGGCGGGCCCCCGTGTGCACGTCCTCGATCTCGGCGGCCGCCGCGCCGACGGAGCGGATCCGCGAGTACAGGTGCCGGGTCACGTCGGCGCGTTGCAGCCGGACATTGGCCGCGGCCAGGTCGCCGGTGCGACCGAGCCGGGTGCCCACCACCGGGTCTCCGGTGAGCAGCGAGACGCTGCGCCCCTGTGCGGCAAGCCATTCCGCCACCGCCACCGCCACCGGTCCGCCGATCGGGTCGAACACCAGCACCGGGCCGTCGGGTAGACGGCACCCGCCGAGCACCGCCGACGCCGGGACGATCGCCGCCTCGGCGTCGCAGTCGCCGTCCCAGGGTCGCGTGCTGCTGCCCGTCGCGAGCACCACCGCCTCGCCCGCGCGAACGGCCGCGTCCAGGTCCGCGGCCGACGCCTCCCTGCCGGTGGAGATTCCGACCCCGAGCCGTCGGCAGCGCGCCTCGAGCCAGTCGGTCAGCTCGGTGAACCGTTCCCGGCCTGCCCCGACCGCGGTTGCCGCGATCATGCCGCCGAGCCGTTCGGAGCGCTCGACCAGCCGCACCCGGTGGCCCCGCTCGGCCAGCGTCCGGGCCGCCTCCAGCCCCGCCGGGCCGCCGCCGACCACCAGCACCGATCTCGGGTCAGGTTGCGGCACAGCAGTTTCGATAACCTCGCGACCCGCCTCGGGATTGCCGATACAGCCCACCGGTGGATTCATCGGGTCCCGGACCAGACAGGCCTGGTTGCAGAGCACGCAGGGCCGCGGCCGGTCCCCCGCCCGGACCGTTGCCACCAGGTCCGGGTCGGCGATCTGGGCGCGGGTCATCTCGACGACGTCGGCCACGCCGTCGTCGAGTGCGAGCTGAGCGGCGTCCGGGTCGACGAGGCTGCCCTGCAGGACCACCGGAACCGCGCCACCGACCGCGGCCCGAATCCCGCCGCACAGCCCCGCATTGAACGCCTGCGCGGTGTGCGAGTCCGGTCGGTACTGTCCGGTCGACATCGGGCCGCCCCGCACCACCACCAGCAGATCCAGCGAATCCGCAAGAGCGCGTGCGTGCCCGGCGGCGACCTCTGGCGTCACGCCGGCCCACGGGGCCGCCTCGTCACAGCTCAGGCGCAGCGAGAGGACTCGGTCCGGACCGAGTTCGGCGCGGACCGCGGCGAGCACCTCCCGGGTCAGCAGCAGCCGATCGGCGCCGTACTCGTCGGACCGGGTGTTCGTCAGGCCGGAGTGGAACTGTCGCAGGAGCGCCCGCGGGCCCGCGTCGATCTCGACGCCGTCCACCCCCGCGGCGCGGGCGATGCGGGCGGCGGCAGCGAATCCCGCTACCACCGAATCGATCTCGGACCGCTCCATCTCCATCGGCATTTCCCGGGTCACCACGTCCGCGACGGGCGAGGGCGCCCACAGCGCCGACTGCGAGTAGGCGCTCGAGCCCTGTGCGCCGGTGTGGCCGAGCCCGGCGAGCACCAGCGTTCCGTGCGGGCGGCAGGCGTCGACGACGGCCCGCCAGCCCGGCCCGCAGTCGGCCGCCAGCGGGGCCCGCTCGTACGGCCAGTCGCCGCGATGCACGGACGCCGTCTCGGTGACCACGACGCCGGCACCGCCCCGGGCCCGACTGGCGTAGTACGCGACGTGTGCGGCGGACAGCGTGCGTCCGACAGCGAGGTTCGTCTCGTGCGGACCGAAGATCACCCTGGCCGGTGCGGTACGCCCAGCCAGGGTGATCGGTTCGGTGAGCCGTATCGTCACGGCCCGCGGCGTTCTAGACGCCGAGGTCGCGGCGGAAGTCGGCCGGGATCACCAGGTCGGACGGGGACAGGTCCGCGATCGACGAGTGCCCGAGACCCAGCACCGCGGAGTCGATGCCGCTGCGCAGGATGTCCAGGACGTTCTCGACGCCTGCCTGGCCGTTGGCCGCCAGGCCCCAGAGGTAGCCGCGACCGATCATCACGGCCTTGGCGCCGAGTGCGACGGCCTTGACGACGTCGCTGCCCCGGCGGATGCCGCCGTCGAGCAGCACCTCGAGGTCGTCGCCGACCGCCTCGGCGATCGCGGGCAGCGCCCGGATCGGCGCCGGGGTGCCGTCGAGGTTGTTGCCGCCGTGGTTGGAGACGGAGATCGCCGAGCAGCCGGCGTCGACGGCGCGCTTGGCGTCGTCGACCCGCATGACGCCCTTGAGCATGAACGGCCCGCCCCACTGCTCGCGCAGCCAGGCGACGTCCTCCCAGGTCGGCAGCGGGGTGCCCATCCACTCGCCGTACGCGCCGAAGAAGGTGGGCGCGGCCTGGCCGGGCTTGATCAGGTTCGGCGTGGTCAGGTCCGGGACCTTGCCGGTCTTGGCGAACTCCCACAGCCAGCTCGGCTTGGTGATGGCGCTGGGCGCGTTGTCGATCATCGCCTTGAGGCTCATCTTCTCGGGGATGGCGGGGCTGCCCCAGTCGCGGCCCATCGAGAAGGACCAGTCCAGGGTCATGATCAGCCCCGTGGCGCCGGCCGCGCGGGCCCGCTCCATCCGCTGAACCAGGGTGTCGCGGTCGCCCACCCAGTACATCTGGAAGAACGTCTGCGGGTTGGCCGCGGCGACCTCCTCGATGGACTTGCTGGCGAACGAGCTCAGCCCCATCGCAACCCCGCGGGCGGCGGCCGCACGCGCGACGGCCACCTCGCCGTCGGGGTGCACGGCCTGCACGCCGGTGGGCGAGATCAGCACGGGCATCGAGATGGGCTGCCCCATGACCTCGGTGGCCATCTCCCGCTTGTCGTGCAGCCCCGCCACGTGCGGCGCGAAGCCGAGCTCGCTGAAGGCCGCGATGTTGTCGTCGACCGTCAGCCCCTTCTCGGACCCGGCGACCAGCGCCATGTAGACGGGCTTCGGCAGCCGCTTCTTGGCGCGTCGCTGCGCCTCTGCCACCGTTTCGAACCAGGCGTTCTTAGCCATGAAGAGAATCCTCTATTCCATTCCCGCGAGCGGGTTTTCGTCACAGATCTTGGCCGGGGGACGCATCATCAGCGTCAGCGGGACCGAGGCCCGAGGGGTCTTTCGCTGTCCGGTACGCGAGTGGTCCACGTGCGACTTCGGCAGCTCGCCGCGGTCGGCGGCCAGCGCGGCCTCCCCGTTCCCGATGACGCACTCCGGGTCGGGGCCGTCCATCGGCAGGCCGGTGAAGAACTTCGCGGCCATGCAGCCGCCACGGCAGGCGTCGTAGTGGTTGCACTTGGTGCACGCGCCGCCGGTCTGCGGCGAGCGCAGGTCGGCGAACAGCTCCGAGTTCTGCCAGACGTGCTGGAAGCCGCCGTCGGACACGATGTTCCCGGCGAGGAACTGCTCGTGGATCGCGAACGGGCAGGCGTACACGTCACCGACGGGGTCGATCAGGCACACCACGCGGCCGGCGCCACACAGGTTGAGCCCGGGCAGTGCGTCGCCGTAGGCGGACAGGTGGAAGAACGAGTCGCCGGTCAGGACGCCCTCACCGTTGGCAACCAGCCAGTCGTAGAGCTCGCGCTGCTGACCGGCGGTCGGGTGCAGTTCGTCCCACACGTCGGCGCCGCGACCGGACGGCCGCAGCCGGGTGATCCGCAGCGTGGCGTCGTACCGGTCGGCGAGTGCCTTGAAGTCGTCGAGCTGGGAGACGTTGTGACGGGTGACGACGACCGAGATCTTCGCGTCCTTGAACCCGGCCTCCTTCAGGTTCTCCAGGGCACGCACGGCCATCGCGAACGAACCGGGCCCGCGGACCGCGTCGTTGACCTCCGCGGTGGCGCCGTCGAGGGAGATCTGCACGTCGACGTAGTCACTCGAGGCCAGTCGCTCGGCGACCTTCTTGTCGATCTTCACGCCGTTGGTGGAGAACTTCACGCCGACCTGGTGGTCGGTGGCGTAGTCGACCAGCTCCCAGAAGTCCGAGCGCACCGTCGGCTCGCCGCCGCCGATGTTCACGTAGAACACCTGCATGCGCTGCAGTTCGTCGATGATCGACTTGCACTGCTCGGTGGAGAGCTCGTTCGGGTCGCGGCGACCCGACGAGGAGAGGCAGTGCACGCACGAGAGGTTGCAGGCGTAGGTCAGTTCCCACGTCAGGCAGATGGGGGCGTCGAGTCCGAGTTCGAACTGGTCGACCAGTCGGCCGACGGGTGCGGGTCCGGTCGCGGGGCGATCGAGCGTGGAGGTCATGGGCTGGGTGTCCTCGCAAGGAGAGAAGAGTTTCGGTGACGCACGAAGGGCTGCGTCGGGGGCAGCATCAGGCTGCGGACGTCGCACCGGCCGGGGCCGGCACGATCATCTGCGACTCGACCAGGGTGGCCAGGGCGCGCGCGTAGGTGTCCACCTGGGCATCGTCGACCCCGGCGGCACGGATTGCGGTCCGCGCGTCGGGATGCTCCGCCAGCGAGGTGACGATGCCGACGATGGTGACGTTCTTCAGGAACGAGAGCTTCCTGGTGCCGAAGTGGTAGAGCAACGCCCCGAATGGCTCGGGGCGAAGCGCCACCTGCGGGTGGAGTGCCCACCCGGTGTCCAGATTCACGGTCAGTACACGCCGCACATGCCGTCGATCGAAACCTCTTCCACGAGCGACTCCTGGACGAGCTCCGTCTCGGCAACGGCGTTTTCGCGATGGTCGGCCATCTGGCTTACCTCCTGTGTCAGGGTGAGCGGCGGTCGCAGCGAGGATGCTGTGACTCGGCTCACCACACTAATGGCATCGAGTGCATAATGAAAGCCAGGAGGCGAAATTTGTGGCAGTGCCCAGCATGACAAGCGGCCGGACCGGCAGACGGCCGGCGACGACGCGCGCCCAGATCAGCGCCGTCGGGATCGAACTGTTCGCCAGCCACGGGTTCGAGGAGACCAGCGTGGACCAGGTGGCCGAGGCCGTCGGCATCGCCCGCCGGACCTTCTTCCGCTACTTCCCGTCCAAGAACGCCGTGCCGTGGGGCGACTTCGACCACCACCTGTCCGACATGCGCGCCCTGTTCGCCACCCTGCCCGACGACATCCCGCTGGCCGAGGGCCTGGTGACCGCACTGCTCGAGTTCAACAAGTTCCCCGCCGATGTCGCGCCCCTACATCGGAGCAGGATGGAGATAATCCTGAAAGCTCCTGCGCTACAGGCCTATTCGATGGTCATGTACAACGGCTGGCGCGAGGTCGTCGCCGAGTACGCGGCCGCCCGGCTCGGGCTTGCACCCTCGGACCACCTGCCGCGCACCATCGGCTGGATGGTGCTCGGCGTCGCCCTGTCCGCGTACGAGCAGTGGCTCACCGACGACTCCCTGATCCTGACCGACCTGCTACGGGACGGCGGCGCGACGCTCGCCGACGGCATCGGGTCGCTCACCACGTCGACGGCGGGCAAGATCGACCAACTTCCGCAGAGCTGACACTTCTTCACCCGCCAGGTCGTAAAATGGACATCGGGGCCGACGCCCGTCGACTCCTCGCGCACCAGACTCCATGCGCACCCATCTCGGGTCGCATCGTCGGGACCCGTGCCACAGTCGGCTCGGGCCGCAGCTGATGGGACCCGGACTCGAGACCCGGACTGCATGTCGCCGGACTACCTGCCTCCGAACTGCACGTCCGAGCCCCGGGTGAGATATCCGAGGGCGTGATGACGGACAAGTCCGTGATCCTGGGACGGCCTGCCGGCCGGAACACCGCCGGCAAGTCCCCGGTGTCCCGGAACTCCGACGGCAAGTCCCCCGCGGCCGGCCCCCCGCACGGCAACCTCTCCGAAGAGGAGATCGTCGCGGCGGCCCTGCGCGTGGTGCACGAGGACGGACTCGACAAGCTCTCCATGCGCAGGCTCTCCCGCGAGCTCGGCGTCTCGGCGATGGCTCCGTACTACTACGTCTCCGACAAGCGCGAGCTGCTCGACCTGGTCGCCACCGCCGCGCTCGCCGGTATCGCCGCCCCGGACCGCGACGGCGACTGGCAGACCCGGCTGCGGACCCTGATCGATCAGATCGACGACCGGCTCGCCCGGTACCCCGGCCTGGGCGAGGTACTGCTCGAGCAGATGCTGCGCACGCAGCGGCACCTGGTCGAGATGGTGATGGAGATCCTCTTCGACGCGGGGTTCTCCGAGCGGAACGTGCTCGTCGCCTACGGGGCGATCCACACCTACCTGTTCGGCCGCAGCGGCATCGCCAACCAGGAGCCCTCGATCCCCGACCGGTCGACACTGCCGGAGGTCATCGCCCGTGCCGTTCGGCACCTCGACAAGGTGCACGCCCGGGACTTCTACCGCTTCGGCGCCGAGACCCTGATCTCGGGACTGGGCGTGCAACTCGACCGACAGCGTTCCGTATCCTTGTGAGCTGATGTATCCCGCTCGCCGGGAACCGACCGGTGCGAATTACCATCCTGCTGGTTCGATGGTTCCTGCTACATTTGAGAACTAGAACACGTTTCAGATCGACCGCTGAGAATCAGATTCACCCTGAGAGGATCCACCGATGACCGCTGTTGACGTGCCGCACAGCTCCAGGTCCGTTGTGCTCACCGTGTCCGGGGTCGTCGAGGAGACCTCCGACGCGCGCTCGTTGGTCTTCGCGGTCCCGGAGGAACTGCGCAGCAAGTTCGAGTACAAGCCCGGACAGTTCCTGACGCTGCGCATCCCGAGCGAGCGGACCGGCTCGGTTGCCCGCTGCTACTCGCTGGCCAGCTCGCCGTTCACCGATGCCGAGCCCAAGGTCACCGTCAAGCGCACCCCCGAGGGCTACGGCTCCAACTGGCTCTGCGACAACGTCAAGGTCGGCGACACCATCGAGATGCTGGCGCCGTCCGGCGTCTTCACACCGAAGTCGCTCGACCACGACTTCCTGCTCTGGGGCGCAGGCAGTGGCATCACCCCGGTCATGTCGATCCTGAAGTCCGCGCTCACCGAGGGCTCCGGCAAGGTCGTGCTGGTCTACGCCAACCGTGACGAGAAGTCGGTGATCTTCCGCGACGAGCTGCGCGGCCTCGCCGCCGAGTACCCGACCCGCCTCACCGTCATCCACTGGCTGGAGAGCGTGCAGGGTCTGCCGACGCCGGACCAGCTCGCCACCCTGGCCACGCCCTTCGGCGGCTACGAGTCGTTCATGTGCGGCCCCGGCCCGTTCATGGACACCGTGCACAAGGCGCTGGCCGAGGCCGGCGTCCCGCGCACCCAGGTGCACGCCGAGGTGTTCAACTCCCTCGCGGGCGACCCGTTCCAGGACGTCGAGCTGGAGGAGGTCACCGAGGAGGAGGCCGCCGACGCCGCCACCGTCGAGGTGCAGCTGGACGGCGAGACCCACCAGATGAGCTGGCCGCGCAAGCAGACCCTCGTCGACATCATGCTGGCCAAGGGCCTGGACGTGCCGTACTCCTGCCAGGAGGGCGAGTGCGGGTCCTGCGCCTGCACCGTGCTCGAGGGCAACGTGGAGATGGGCAACAGCGAGATCCTCGACCCCGAGGACATCGCCGCCGGCTACATCCTCGGCTGCCAGGCCCGCCCGGTCTCCGACCACCTCAAGATCGAGTTCTGACCGGCGGCACTACCCGCCATTCGGGGCACTGCCCCTCGATGCACCCAGTCGACGCCCGCGCCGGTACCCGGCGCGGGCGTCCGCGTCGAGGTGTTCGGTGGCGTAGCTGAGCGCGGTGGCCCCCATCTGCGCGGCGTGGCGGTCCAGGAACCCGGTCAGCAGCGTCCGGTCCACCCGCTTGCCGACCTCGCGGAGCATCCAGCCCAGCGCCTTCTGGGTGAGGTCCCGACGGTCGCCGAGCAGCCGCGGCGCCAGCTCCAGCGTGGTCGACGCGTCGCCACGCCGGATGAACCCGAAGGTCGTCAGCAGCGACACCCGGCGCCGCCACAGGTCGTCATCGGCGCCCAGGGTGAAGACCAGGTCCCGGGGCCGGTCGTAGAGCCAGCCGCCGAGTATCCGCTCGGCGGAGCCGTCGACCAGGTCCCAGTTGTTCACCCGTCCGCGCAGCACCGCGGCCAGGTAGAAGTCGGCGATCCGCTCCCGTTCCGCCTCGTCTCGCGTGCGTACCGCGCCTGCGCGTTCGAAGCGACCGACCAGGATCAGCAGCGCGGCCAGTCGGTGCTCGTGCACCGGGCTGTCGAGCAGCGCGTCGACCTCCGGCAGTGGCAGGTCCGCGAACCGCGTGGCGACCTTCCGGGTGGCGGGCACCCGGACCCCGATGAACACATCGCCCTCGCCGTAGTCACCGGGACCGGTCTTGAAGAACCGCTGGAACTGCCGCGCGTCGCCCGCGTCCGCCACCTCGGCCAGGGCCCTGACCACCTCGTCGCGCATGCCCCACAGCGTCCCACGAGGACCAGGTCGGCGCATGGTTCCGGCCATTGACCGGCCGGTCAATCAGGGCTATACCGGAGTCAGGAGTTCCCTCGTCGAGGAGGCAGAGATGAAGGTCGAATGGTCTCGGTGGCAGGACTGGGCCGCCGTGGTGATCGGTGCGTTCGTGGCGCTCTCGCCGATCTGGGTCGACACCAACAGCGCCGCACGGTGGTCGATGATCGTGCTCGGCGTGCTGGTGGCCGTGGCCGGACTCGCCAACCTGGCATCGCCCGGCACCGAGATGGTCGTCTGGGCGATGGGCGTGCTCGGCGTGCTGATGTTCCTGAGCCCCTGGGTCACCGGCTTCTCGCACCTGGCGGGTGCCTCGTGGACCTCGTGGGTCGGTGGCGTACTGACCGTCGGGGTGGCGATGGCGGCGCTCCCGGAAAGCTCCCGGCTGCACATCGGACACGGTGGCGGACTGGCGGCGCACCACTGACCGAAGTACACCGCACCGCAATGGGAGGAACCACCCGGTGGGGCGAGCACCGCTGCTCGCCCCACCCCTACGTTCGGAGGTACCCATGCCGGGTCCGCGTCCGCGCCGCACGGCCAGCGTGGACGGCGACGCGAGGAAGCTGATCCTCGACGCCGCCGAGGAACTCTTCGCCGCGCGGGGCTTCGACGCCACCGCCACGGCAGCCATCGCCGCACGGGCCTGCGTGCCCAAGGGGCTGGTCTTCTACTACTTCCCCACCAAGGAGTCGCTGCTGACGACGCTGGTCACCGAGCGCCTGCCCGCCGACCCGCTCGCCGACGTCGCCGAACTGGTGGTCACCGGAGAACCGGAGTCGACGCTGGTGAACCTCGACGCCGCACTGAACCTGCGCGATCACCATTCCTCGGTGATGCGTGTGATCATCTGGCGCGAGGCCGACACCCATCCCGCGGTACGCGAGCACCTCCGGCGGCTGCGCAGCTACCTGCACGACGCCACGATCGAGGTGCTGCGGGCGAGCTCGCCGTTCACCGCGTCCAACCGGGCTCTCGACTCCAGCGCCACCGCCTGGGTGGCCGCGATGTTCGCCGCCGCCAGCGTCGAGAGGCTGCGCGACCTCGACGAGCTGGCCAAGGGCCGCGCCGAGGACCTGCGCGAGGTCGCGCGACTGGTGGTCGCGGGGCTGCGCCAGCTCAGCGGGGTCGGAGCTCCCGGGGCGCAGGCGGCCGGCGCGTAGCGGGCGGGGAGCCGGACCGCCCGGCCGGCGGATCGACTAGGTCCGGTGCGCGGCGCCGAGCAGGCGGCCCGCCTCGTAGTCGAGGGCACTCGCGGGCAGCTCGCCGGGAATGCCGCTGAGCAGGACCGACACCGCGCCGGTCCCCGCGCCGGTCCTGCCGAGCGCGTCGATCCGCCGCAGCGTCTGCGCCGCCACCGCCTCCGCGCTGTCGAACAGCCGGACACCGGCGGGCAGCGTGGCCACGATCTCCGTCTCGACGAGCGGGTAGTGCGTGCAGCCGAGCACGACGGCGTCGCAGTCCGCCGGGGTGCGCGCGACCGCGTCGGCGATCGCGGCACTGACCCGTGCGGGGTCGCCGAGGTCGATCGCGTCGGCCAGACCGTGACACGGCACCCCGACGACGGTGGCGCCGTTGCCGAATCGTGCGATCAGGTCGGCCTGGTAGTCGCTGGCGGTGGTGGCCGCCGTCGCCCAGATCGCCACCGACCTCGACGCGGCGGCCGCCGGCTTGATCGCGGGCACCGTGCCCACCACCGGGACGCCGGGCCCGAGTCGCTCGCGGACGTGCTCGAGCGCGGTGACGCTGGCGGTGTTGCAGGGCAGCACGACGACCTCGGCGCCGAGTCCGACCGCCCGCTCGGCGGCCTCGACGACCCGCGTGATCACCCAGTCCCGCGGCTTCGGCCCCCACGGCGCGCCCTCGGGGTCGAGGCAGAGCAGCAGGTCCAGGTCGGGACGGAGCCGCCGCAGCCACGCCGACGTGGGCAACATCCCCAGTCCGGAGTCGATGAGCGCAACGATCACTGCGCCAACCTGTCGCCGCGCCCGACCCGACGCTCCGCACGGTCCGGTTCCGCCGCCACGGCCGCACCGATCGCGCAGAGGAAGCGGTCCACCGTGGCGCGCTCGTCGGCGTCGAAGTCGGTCATCGCCGAGTCCACCCGCCCTACCAGCGGGGCGAAGTACGACCACCCGAGGTACCGGGCCTGTTCCTGCACCCGCAGCAGCACCCGGCGCCGGTCCCCCGGGTCGGCGGCCCGCACCAGGTGACCGGCTCGCTCGAGCCGGTCGAGCAGCGCGGTGGTCGCCGCCGAGCCCAGACCGAGCTGCGCGGCGAGCCAGCCCGGCGTCGCAGGCAGCTTCGCGCGGTCGGCGTCGAGGAGCACGACCAGCGCCCGGAGATCGGTGGCGTGCAGCGCATTTCGTTCGGCGAAGACGGCACCGAGCTGGTCCAGGTCCGCGGCGAGTGCGCGCAGCCGGTGCACGAGCGCGAGCGCGGCGGCGGCGCCCGCCGTGCTCTCGCCCTGTTGGCCGGGCCTGTCCACGCCCAGCCTGCCTGCGGCCCGTCTACCGGTCACCCAGTCACCCCAGAGATCTCTCGACAGAAACTTATTTCGACTGTCGAGATTATTGCATCCCGAGACAGGAGCCGAGGCGACGCTCCCCCGGATCAGACTCCGGCGGGCTCGAGCACGTCCGCGATCGGCACGCGGGCAACGATGTTCGCCCGCATCTTCATGACCCGACCGGCGAGACCGGCACCGACCACCGCGGACAGTGCCCCGTCGCGCTCGTAGTAGGCCAGGAACTTGCGCCCGTCGTCGCGGACCACGTGCACGGTGTCGGTCGCCAGCGGCTCGCCGAGGGCCTGCACCTTGATGTCGTACTGGTCGCTCCAGAAGTACGGCACCTGCTCGCCTGCCGGCGACTCGCCGCCGACCAGGGCGTAGGCCAGCACCTTGGCCTGCTCTCCCGCGTTGGTCCAGTGCTCGACTCGACGCTGGCTCCCGTCGTGATGGCGCCATGCCGCCACGTCGCCGACGGCCCACACGTTCGGGTCGCTGGTGCGGCCGAACTCGTCGGCGAGGACCCCGCCACCGGCCGCGCGGTCGGCCAGCGCCACCCCGGAATCCGTCAGCCACTCGGTGACCGGAACCGAACCGATGCCGATGACGACCAGGTCGGCAGCGACCTCGGTCCCGTCGCTGAGCACGGCCCCGCGCACCCGGCCCTCGCCGAGCAGGCCGGTCAGTCCGGTGCCGGTGCGCACGTCGACGCCCTCGGCGGTGTGCAGTCGACCGACCAGCGCGCCGACCTGCGGGCCGAGCACCGACGCGAGCGGAGCGGGCTGCGGCTCGACCAGGATCACCTCGAGCCCGGACTTGCGCATGCTGGCGGCGAGTTCGCAGCCGATGAATCCCGCGCCCACCACCAGCGCGGTGCGGCCCGGAGCGAACTCGGCGCGCAGCGCGAGGGCGTCGTCGAGGGTCCGCAGCACGTGGACGCCGTCGAGTTCGGGCAGTCCGGGGATGCGCCGCGGGACGAGCCCGGTGGCGATCACCAGATGGTCGTATCCGATGCTCGAGCCGTCGGCCAGCGCGACGCTGCGCGCGGCGGTGTCGAGCGCGACCGCCGGGGCGCCGAGGCGCAGTTCGATGCCGTGCTCGTCGAAGAACTCCGCGGGCTTGAGGCTGACGTCGTCGCGTTCCCCGCGGACCACCTCCTTGGAGAGCGGCGGCCGGTCGTAGGGCGGGTGCGACTCGGCACCGAGCAGCACCAACTCGCCGTCGTACCCGGCTTCCCGCAGTTCCTCCGCGGTCCGCAGCCCGGCCAACCCGGCACCCACGACGACGACGCGGGCGCCGCCCGTTCCACTGCCTCGCTCGACATTCATCCCGCTCAACCTCTCACGCCCGATACGTCCGTTACGTCCGCGACCGCACGCGGCCGTGCACCAGTAAACCAAACTGACACACGTTCTAGTAGTGCGACGCCCGTCAGCCTGCGTCGAATCGCGAGATGAGCCACTGGTCGTCGACCCAGCTCAGTTCCACCCGGGCCCCGACCGATGCCGTGACCGGTTCGGGGCGATCCGCCGACGTGCTGGTCTGAGTGAGGAACACCAGAGCCACCGCGGAGTCGGCGTCGAACGAGCCGATTCCGGTGTCGGTGACGCTCGCGTGGGTACTGATCTTCTGCTCCCGCGCGGCCGGCACGAGCACCGACTCCGCGACCCTCCCGTAGTAGTCCTTGAACTCGCCGGTGAGCCGCTGCCCGGCCGCGGCCAGATCGGCGGCAGTGGTCTCCGGCGTGTAGGTCAGCAGCGCCACGGCGCCGTCGGCGGCGGCCTCGGCGGCCTCGGCCCGGGCCCGGTCGTCGGTCCGTCGATCGGGCAGGTACACCGTCCGGTACAGCACCCCGGCGACGAGCGCGAGCACCAGCGCGGCCGCCAGGAGGATCGCCTGCCACGGCCTGCGCCTTTGCGTCGCCTCCGGATTGCCCCGCGTCGAACCGCCGCTCATGCCACGAACTCCAGACCCGACATCTTGAACCGGTCGCCCACCTTCTCCATCGTGACCCGCAACCGGAGCGTCCGGGCCTGGTCCTGGGCACCGGCACTGTTGGACACCTTCGAGGTCAGCTGCACGAGCACCGTCGAGGTGTCACCGTCCTGCGACTCGATACCCGCCTCGGCCTCCTGGCCGGTGGTGCTGACCTGCGCCCGCTTGACCACCTCGAGGTACCCCTGCGAGCGTTCCTCGAAATCGTCCCGGAACTGGCCGGTCGACGCGGCCAGCACCCGCTGCACGTCGTCCTCCGCATGCGCGTGGTCGACGGTGCTGACGGCAATCGCGCCGTCCCTGGCCGCACGGAGGATCTCCTCGCGTTCGGCCTGCCGCTGGGTCGCCGAGTGGTGCTGCCAGAGCATCACCCCGCTCAGGGACGCCAACACCAGGCAGGTCAACACGAGCAGCGCCGTCACGATCACCCGGACCCGACCACCGTGGTGGCCGGGCGCTGCGGCGCGATCGGGCTCCGCCTGGCCCTGGGTTTGCCCCATCTTCTTCAATCCTTACCTCTCGCCGGTCGGACCCCACGGTAGGTGATGCACCGCACGGACGTCGCCGGGCTCCGCGACTCACTAGAGTCACTGGTGTGACCACCGACTCCCACAACACCGCCTCGACGGCTCCGCCGACGCCCGCGCGTCCGGCACTCGCGAAGTTCGGCGCGGCGCAGTACGGCGCCGCGGCGTCGACCGATCTGGTCAGTTCCCAGGGCACCACGCTCATCGCGGATGCCGTGGTTGCCAAGATCGCGGGAATCGCGACCCGGGAGATCAGCGGGGTCTTCGACGTCGGCGGAGGCACCGCGCGAGCGGTCGGCGCGCTGCGCGACCGGATCCCCGGCGCCCGGGTCAACCACGGGCAGGGTGTGGCGGTCGAGGTCGGGTCCACCCAGGCAGCCATCGACATCGGCATCGTCGCCGAGTACGGCGTGGCGCTGCACGAACTGGCTGCGGGGATCCGACGGAATGTCATCGCCGCGGTCGAGCGGATGACCGGACTCGAAGTCACCGAGGTCAACATCACCGTCTACGACGTGGTGCTGTTCGACGAGGACGCCTCCGCCCCGGAGCCCGAGAGCCGGCCGAGGGTTCAGTGAGCGTCCCGACCGGACCCGAACCCGAACCCGCCGAGCGGATCGCCGCCCTGGTCCTGGGCGTTCCCGGCGTCGCGGGCCTGCACGGCGGCCAGTTCGGCGAGGTGGCGACCTACCTTCCCGGACGCCGGGTCTCCGGCGTCACGCTGACCGACACCGCATGCGCGATCCACATCGGCGTCAGCTACCCCGCCAACGTCGTCGACGTCGCCGCCCGGGTGCGGACCGCTCTCGCTGCGGAGGTGACCGTGCCCGTGCACGTCACGATCGAAGACGTCGAGCCGGCAGAGGTTCGCACCCAGGAGCCACGGACATGAACAACACGGTCATCGGGCTGATAACCGGCCTACTCCTTGCCCTGGCGGGGATCATCGGCGGCTTCGGCGGCTTCATCTTCGCGGTCCTGCTCGGCGGAATCGGGATGGCGATCGGCGCACACCGGGACGGCCACGTGGATCTCGGCGCCCTCCTGCGGGGTCGGGGACGTGGCTGACCCTCAGCACCCGGGCGAGACCGCGCTGGACGACCCCGGCGCCGAACCCGCGTCGACCGACTCCACGCCGGGCTACCCGACCGCTGTCGACCCCGGTGCGGAGGAGGACAGCGCACTCGATCGTGAGCGCGGTGCCCGCGGCCGGCTGGTCCTCAAGGACCGCGCGATCGCCAAGATCGCCGTCGCGGCCGCGTTGCAGGTACCGGGCGTCGTCCGACAGAGCGGCGGTCTCCTCCAGCTCAGTGGCCGCGAACTGCCGCGCGCCGAGGTCTCGATGGGAACCGACTCCGTCGCGATCGCGCTCTACCTCGCGGTGACCTGGCCGTGTCCCGTCGCGGCCCTCTCCCGTGAGGTGCACCGACAGGTCGGCGAGCAGATCGAGTCGCTCGGCGGACTGTCGATGGAGACCCTGCACGTTGTTGTCGCGGCGGCGGTCCCCGCCGACCCGACTGCACCCGCCGACCTCGATGCCCGCCAGCTGACCGCCGACGGCCCCGCCGGCACCCTCCCGTTCACCGCTCGCCCGCCGCTGGGGAGACCCGCGGCAGCGCTCGTCACGGTGCTCGTGGCGCTGGCCCTGCTGGCCCTGGCCGGGCTGACCGGCCGCGAGTTCCTGATCGCGCACGAGGTGATCGCGCCTGCCGCGTGGCTGCGCAATGCGGTCATCTGGGTGGCCGAGCTGCACTGGCAGGGCTGGATGCTGCCGGCCGGCATTGCCGCGGCGGTCCTCGGGCTGGTGCTGGTCTACACCGCCGTGGCGCCGACGTCCCGGACGCACCTCGCACTCGGCAGCGATGCCGGTCCGGTGGTGTGGCTGCGGCCCACCGACGTCGCGCGGATGTGCAGCGCGCACGCCGGCACCGTCGCGGGAGTGCAGTCGGTGCAGACCACGGTGGACCGGCGGCGCGCGACGGTGCACGTCGTACCGACCGGCGACGTGGCGGACGCGCCGCTGACCGCGGAGGTACACGACGCGGTGGCGCCGCGGCTGGCGGCGCTGGCCTCCAGACCGGAACTGCGGATCCGGATCGGACGGGCGCGACCGTGAGGCGACGGACCGTGGTCCTGGACCGGATCGTCGCGCTGGCCGCGGGGGCCGCGCTGCTGGCAGGCGGCCTGCTCGCGGTGACGTGGCGTGCGGGTCTCGACGTCTCCACCGAGCTGGTCCACCACCTCGACCGGGCCCGAATCGCTGCGCTGCCCGACGCGCACTGGTGGCCGACCGCCCTGGCCGTCACCTGCGCGGTGAGCCTGCTGGCGGGGCTGAGCCTGCTGGTGGTCAACCTGCGCCGCGGACGCACCGCCACGGTCCGGATCGGCGACACCCCGGACCCGGACCTGTCCGTCGACCTGGGGCCGATGGCCGTGGGCCTGGCCGCAGAACTGTCGGCGCTGCCGGGGGTACGTACGGTCCGCTCGGCCGCCGTCGACGACCGGGGCCGAGCCACCCTGCGGGTCACGGTCCTCGCGGACCCCACCGTCGACCTGCAGGAGTTCACCCGGGACGCGGGGGCGATCGCACTGTCGATGGCCGCCGCACTGCCCGGCGCACCGGTGGCGACCCAGGTGCTGCTGCACCTCGACCCCGCCGAGCACTCGTCCGAACCTGCCTGAACCCGACCGCGGGCAGGCGGACCGGGCGCGGCCGGCTCCGGGCCGCGCAGCAGCCGCCACACCCACCAAACGCCGAACGGCGCCCACCCCTTGCGGAGTGAGCGCCGTTCGGCGTTGTGGAGCTAGATCACTTGATGATCTTGGTGACGCGACCGGCGCCAACGGTGCGGCCACCCTCACGGATGGCGAAGCGCAGGCCCTCGTCCATCGCGATCGGCTGGATCAGCACGACGGACATCTCGGTGTTGTCACCGGGCATGACCATCTCGGTGCCCTCGGGCAGGGTCACGACGCCCGTAACGTCCGTGGTACGGAAGTAGAACTGCGGGCGGTAGTTGTTGAAGAACGGCGTGTGACGGCCGCCCTCGTCCTTGGACAGGATGTAGGCGTTGCCCTCGAACTCGGTGTGCGGGGTGGTGGTGCCGGGCTTGACCACAACCTGGCCACGCTCGACGTCCTCGCGCTTGATGCCACGGACCAGCAGACCAACGTTGTCGCCGGCCTGACCCTGGTCGAGCAGCTTGCGGAACATCTCGATGCCGGTGACCGTGGTCTTGGTGGAGGTCTCCTTGATGCCGACGATCTCCACCTCCTCGTTCACGTTCACGATGCCGCGCTCGATACGGCCGGTGACGACGGTGCCACGACCGGTGATCGTGAAGACGTCCTCGACGGGCATGAGGAACGGCTTGTCGGTCTCACGAACCGGGTCCGGGATGGACTCGTCGACGGCAGCCATCAGGTCCACGATGCTCTGGACCCACTTCGGGTCGCCCTCGAGCGCCTTGAGTGCCGAGATCGGGATGACCGGCGCGTCCTCGTCGAACTCCTGGGCGGCCAGCAGTTCGCGGACCTCCATCTCGACGAGCTCGAGGATTTCCTCGTCGTCGACCATGTCGGCCTTGTTCAGCGCAACCAGGATGTACGGCACGCCGACCTGGCGGGCGAGCAGCACGTGCTCACGCGTCTGGGGCATCGGGCCGTCGGTGGCCGCCACGACCAGGATCGCGCCGTCCATCTGCGCCGCACCCGTGATCATGTTCTTGATGTAGTCGGCGTGGCCGGGGGCATCGACGTGCGCGTAGTGGCGCTTCTCCGTCTGGTACTCAACATGCGAGATGTTGATCGTGATGCCGCGGGCCTTCTCCTCGGGAGCCTTGTCGATCTGATCGAAGGCCGAGGCCTCGTTCAGGTCGGGGTAGGCATCGGCAAGCACCTTGGTGATAGCTGCGGTGGTGGTGGTCTTGCCGTGGTCAACGTGACCGATGGTCCCGATGTTGACGTGCGGCTTCGTCCGCTCGAACTTCGCCTTCGCCACTTGATGGCCTCCTGTTGTGTTGCTTGCGATATGCAGCAGTGGTGGGTTGGTTTGTACTTCTGTCGTGCTCAGCTGGTGAAAACTCGCCAGCGGTCTTGCTCCCAGCTGGTGTTACTCGCCGGTTGCCTTGGCGATGATTTCCTTCGAGACGTTCGCGGGAACCTCTGCGTAGGAATCAAACACCATGGAGAAGTTCGCTCGACCCTGGGTCCTGGACCGCAGGTCACCGATGTAGCCGAACATCTCCGAGAGCGGAACCAGCGCCTTCACGACACGGGCACCACTGCGTTCCTCCATGGCCTGGATCTGGCCACGGCGGGAGTTGAGGTCGCCGATCACATCGCCCATGTACTCCTCGGGCGTGGTCACCTCGACAGCCATGATCGGCTCGAGGATGACCGGACCGGCCTTACGGGCGGCTTCCTTCAGTGCCTGCGAACCGGCAACCTTGAAGGCCATTTCGGACGAGTCAACGTCATGGTACGCGCCGTCGAGCAGCGTCAGCTTGAGGTTCACCAGCGGGTAGCCGGCGAGCACACCGTACTGCATCGCGTCCTGCGCACCGTGGTCGACGGAGGGGATGTACTCACGCGGAATACGGCCACCGGAGACCTTGTTCTCGAACGTGTACGGCTCGCCCTCTTCACCGATGTAGGGCTCGAGCGCGATGATCACCTTTGCGAACTGACCCGAACCACCGGTCTGCTTCTTGTGGGTGAACTCGTGCTTCTCGACCTTCTTGGTGATGGTCTCGCGGTACGCCACCTGCGGCTTGCCGACGTTGGCCTCGACCTTGAACTCGCGACGCATGCGGTCGACGAGGATGTCGAGGTGGAGCTCGCCCATGCCGCCGATGACGGTCTGGCCGGTCTCCTCGTCGAGCTCGACCGAGAAGGTCGGGTCCTCTTCGGCCAGCTTCTGGATCGCGGTGCCCAGCTTCTCCTGGTCGGACTTGGTCTTGGGCTCGATCGACACCTGGATGACCGGCGCCGGGAAGCTCATCGACTCGAGCACGATCGGGTTCGCCTGGTCGCACAGGGTGTCACCGGTGGTGGTGTCCTTCAGGCCGATCATCGCGTAGATGTGGCCGGCGACGGCCTCCTCGACCGGGTTCTCCTTGTTGGCGTGCATCTGGAAGAGCTTTCCGATGCGCTCCTTCTTGCCCTTGGTGGCGTTGAGCACCTGCTGGCCGGGATCGAGGCGTCCGGAGTAGACGCGCACGAAGGTCAGCTTGCCGAAGAACGGGTGCGCGGCGATCTTGAATGCCAGCGCGGAGAAGGGCTCGTCCTTGCTCGGCTTACGCGTGAGGATGGTCTCCTCGTCGTTCAGCTTGTGGCCGGTGACCTCGCCGATGTCCAGCGGGTTCGGCAGGTAGTCGATGACCGCGTCGAGCATGGGCTGAACGCCCTTGTTCTTGAACGCGGAACCACACAGCACCGGGTACAGCTCGGAGTTGACCGTCATCTTGCGGATGGCGCCCTTGATCTCCTCGACCGTGAGCTCCTCGCCGCCGAAGTACTTCTCCATCAGCGCGTCGTCGGACTCGGCGACCGTCTCGAGCAGCATGGTGCGGTACTCCGCAGCCTTCTCGACCAGATCCGCGGGGATCTCCTCGATGGTCGGCGCCGTACCGGTCGGCACCACGCCACGCCAGGTGATCGCACGCATCTCGACGAGGTCGACGACGCCGTCGAAGTCGTCCTCGGCACCGATCGGCAGCTGCAGGACCAGCGGCTTCGCACCGAGACGATCGATGATCGTCTGCACGGTGAAGTAGAAGTCCGCGCCCATCTTGTCCATCTTGTTGACGAAGCAGATGCGCGGGACGTCGTACTTGGCGGCCTGACGCCAGACCTGCTCCGACTGGGGCTCGACGCCCTCCTTGCCGTCGAACACCGCGACGGCGCCGTCGAGGACGCGCAGCGAGCGCTCGACCTCGACGGTGAAGTCGACGTGGCCCGGGGTGTCGATGATGTTGATCTGGTTGTTGTTCCAGAAGCAGGTCACGGCGGCAGACGTGATCGTGATGCCGCGCTCCTTCTCCTGCTCCATCCAGTCAGTCGTCGACGCGCCGTCGTGCGTCTCGCCGATCTTGTAGTTCACACCGGTGTAGAAGAGGATGCGCTCGGTGGTGGTGGTCTTGCCGGCATCGATGTGCGCCATGATGCCGATGTTGCGGACCTTGTTCAGGTCGGTCAGCACTTCCTGTGCCACAGGACTCTTCCCCGCTCGTTTGCTCGTGTCGGCCCCTACGGGACCAATGCTATTTGTGTTGTCAGCCGGCCCTGGAGGAACCGACACATAGTGGCAACGCCGGGACGGCACAGTGCGTGCCGCCCGGCGTCGATTCACCAGCGGTAGTGCGCGAACGCCTTGTTGGCCTCAGCCATCTTGTGAGTGTCCTCACGACGCTTCACGGCCGCACCCAGGCCATTGCTGGCATCCAGGAGCTCGTTGGCCAGACGCTCGACCATCGTCTTCTCACGACGGGCACGAGAGAAGGTCACCAGCCAGCGCAGGGCGAGGGTGGTGGAACGGCCGGGGCGAACCTCGACCGGGACCTGGTAGGTCGCGCCACCGACGCGGCGGCTGCGGACCTCGAGGGCCGGCTTGACGTTGTCGAGCGCACGCTTGAGGGTGACGACCGGATCGGTGCCGGACTTCTCACGTGCCTGCTCGAGCGCCTCGTAGACGATGCGCTCAGCGGTCGACTTCTTGCCGTCCATGAGGATCTTGTTGACCAGCTGCGTGACCAGGGGCGACCCGTAAACCGGGTCGTTGATCAGCGGACGCTTGGGTGCGGGGCCCTTGCGTGGCATTAGCTCTTCTCCTTCTTGGCGCCGTACTTGCTCCGGGCCTGCTTGCGGCTCTTGACGCCCTGGGTGTCGAGCGACCCACGGATGATCTTGTAACGGACACCCGGGAGGTCCTTCACTCGACCACCGCGGACGAGCACCATGGAGTGCTCCTGCAGGTTGTGGCCCTCACCGGGGATGTAGGCCGTGACCTCGACCGAGCTGGTCAGGCGAACACGCGCGACCTTACGCAGCGCGGAGTTCGGCTTCTTGGGCGTGGTGGTGTACACGCGGGTGCACACACCGCGACGCTGGGGGCTGCCCTTCAGGGCCGCGGTCTTCTGCTTCGCGGGCTTGTCGCGGCGACCCTTGCGGACCAGCTGGTTGATGGTTGGCATAGACCGGCTTTCGTCGTGTTGTCACTTGGAACGTCTTGTATGTGGAGCTCTGCGTCCCGCCTCTATGTCCAGAGGAGGGGCGTCACGCGCGCCAGTTTCGGCCATTTTCGAGGCACGCCGACTCACGTCGGCCGCTTTCGCTGGCCTTCATCCTGCACTCGTTCTGCCCGCATGCTCCGGGCACAGCGTTCCACGGTACCCGCCGCCGGGGTTCGCGGTCAAAGCGGGCCGCTGGTGGGCACCTCACGACGAGCCCGCGACCAGGGCGATTCCGGCAGGTGTGGTGCCCTTTTCGGCCATCACCCGCAGGAGCGTCGCGTGCATCCGCGCGACCTGCCCCGGATCGAAGTATCCGACGTTGAGCGGGTCTGCCCGATTGTGCACCTCGAGCGGGTCGGCGAGTAGGTCGTAGAGCTCGAACTGCGGGCCCGCGGCGCCTGCCGGGTCGAAGTACATCGTGTACTTCCAGCGCGCGTCCCGGACCGCGCGGATGTGGTTCGGCTGGGTGACGATGAACTGGCCGTCCGGCACGGCACAGTTCTGGTCGTCGTAGGTGAAGTGGACGAGATCCTGCACCTGTGTGTCCGGGGCCCGCACCACCGGCATCAGGTCGGTGCCGAGGAATCGCCACGCGGCGCGGTCGGGAACATCGGCGAGGGTGGCCAGCGTCGGCATCACGTCGATCAGCGACGCCAGGGCGTCCGTCTCGACCGGCCCCGGGAACAGCAGTGGATTGCTGATCACCAGCGGCACCCGGAGCGTCTCCTCGTATGCGTTGAACACCTTCTGGCGCAGCCCCCCGTGCGAGAGCCCCATCTCGCCGTGATCCGACATCCGGATGACGACCGTCTTCTCGCGGCGTCCCGGCACGGCCTCGAGCGCGTCGAGCACGGTGCCGATGTGCTCGTCGACGACCTTGTGCATGTAGGCGTAGAAGTTCACGTAGTTCTTCGGCGCCTGCGGCCCAAGCAGCGGTCCGAGCCCACCGGCCAGCAGCGCCTTGGACTGGATCTGCGCGGTCGGCTTGTGATTGAGCGCCAACTCCTCACCGGCGGTCGGCGGCAGTTCGATGCCCTGCTCGAAGGATCCGGGCGCGGCCGCGCCGTAGTTGTCGCAGTTCCCCTCGATGGCGTCCCAGGTCTGCGGGTACGCGAGGACGTCGTGGGGATTGACGAACGAGACGATCAACGCGAACGGGGTGGCGTCGTCCGTGCCGACCCCACCCAGGAACTCCGCGGCCTGCTCGGCGATGGACCGGTCGTGATCGGCACAGCCGCCGCCGAAGTTGTCGGGGTTGGTGTCCTGCCCCGCCTCCGGCGGGATCCAACCCCGGAACCCGAAGGCCGCAAGGTCGGCGCTGGACGGATCCCCGCCCGCCGCGCCCTTGCTCATGTGCCACTTGCCCCGGTAGTGGACGTTGTACCCGGCCGATTCCAGCAGCTTGGCCATGTTCTGCTCGCCGACCTGCAACTGCGGTTCCGACGGCGAGAGGGTGCCGCCCTCGGTCAGGGTGGCCGTCACGCCGTGCTGAGCGGGATAGAGGCCGGTGAAGAAGGTACTCCGGCTGGGTGAGCACATCGCGCTGTTGCAGAAGGCGTGATTGAAGCTCAGCCCCTGATTCGCCAGCCGCTGCCGGTTGGGCAGATTCTGCTCCGCCCAACCGGGCGGCCAGTGCATCGGCCGGCGCTCCTGGTCGGTGACGATCACCACGATGTTCGGGCGGGCAGGCAGCGCGGGAGCTGTCTCGGTGGGAGCGGCCCGCGTTGCCGTCGGCCCGGCGGCGGCCAACCCGGCCACGACCAGTGCGCCCGCGCCGCCGAGGAAGCTCCGGCGGCGGAACACCGGACTCCCCGGGTCCGGCGTACGCCCGACGGAAGACGAAGCTGCGAGCGTGGGTGACACCAGGTCTTCCGGGGCCATGTCTGGCCACCTCCCGAAGCGAGTCCGAGTGCAGGGGCGAGCTGACCTCGTTGATTCTCGCCCTCACAACGGGTTCCCACGCCGTTTTGACGCAACTCCACCACTGCGTCGATGACGCGCGTCGGAAATCGGGCATCGGTCCGGCGGCGGCACCACTGGCGACCGACACTCGGGCGTTTTTCCTTCGACCCCCTGCTCCGGACTCGCAACCTTCCCTTTCGCAATCAGTTGTCCGTTGTCAATTCCGCGAATTCGGTTGACGGCAATCGCTTGCTTTCGGCAGAAATCCGGGTTCCGGCAACCACCGATACCGGCGCCACAGGAAAACGGAAACAGACCAAAATTCGTCGACCGCGGCGACTGGGCAAAGACATCGGCCACTCTCCCACCGTCCGGAATTCACGATGAACCAATTTTCGAGTTGACCCAGTTCCAGCCTCGACCGCCCCGCACTCCCACCGGCCACCATTTTCGTACACACCCTGAATCACCGTCGCGACGGCCCGATGTCCTCGAAGCGGTACGACGCCCGTGCCGTCAATTCTTCGACCCGACCGACTTTCTCTCGCGCGGGCGGCGACGCATCCGATGCCGCCCCACTGGGGCCGCGGCGGTGTGCCGTCCTGCCGAGGGCCGACGCACGGATCTCGCGGCCCGGGACCCCGCCCCGAACCGACGGCGGGCCTGTTAGACGGCTCACTTTCGTTTGTTCCGGTAACTATCTGTCGGTTGAATGTGCGCAGACGGACACACACCGCGCTGCCCGTCGCACCACCAGACATCACCTCGACACAGGAGCAATCACATGGGTTCTTCGGACTTCTTCGACTTCGCAGCCGACTTCGCCGGCGCGGCGTCCGACATGTTCGGCGCACTGAGCTTCTTCGCAGGCTCCTCCGATGCCTTCGAGGATCTCTCTGCCTGACCTGCAGTCGATCCGAAGGCGGGGCCCACTCCATCCGGAGTGGGCCCCGCCTTCGTTCTGACCGGCGATGTCCACGCGCCAGGCGTTCGCTGCCGGTCCCCCGCGGCGCCCTCGGGACTGCGCACGCACCGATCCGTCTCCGCGACCGGGCTGACCGCACGGCGGCGCGCCGACGACGACGACGACTCGACAGCACTCGCGCACCGGCGAGTTCACGCCGGCGCGATGCTCCACACGGTCGATCTCACACGCGTCGGCCCACGCCTGACTGCCACTCCTGTCACGCGGCCGCGACACGCGAATTGAATGCCTGACGACCACGGCACGCATACGCCCGAATTCCACGACACGCGGCATTGTGGTGAATCTCAGCAGCGAAGCCGAGCCGCCCTACCATGTCGAATGCAATTGAGGTTACTTCGTCAGGAGGAAATCATGGAGTGGTTACTGGGTCTTCTCGGCGGCGCGGTCGGCGGCGGAATCGGCGGTGCCAAGAGCCCACTCGGCCCGCTCGTGAGCGGTGCCGCCGGAGCGGTCGGCGGCGGCATCACCGGCGTGATCATTCAGACAGTGACGAGCAGCGGTCTGGACTTCGGTCAGATCCTCGCCCAGGTGGCCGGCGGCGGAGCTGTCGGCGCCGCCATCACCGCCGTGATGGGGCTCGCCACGAAGGCGAAGGCAGAAACCCGCTAGATGCACGTCGTCGAAACGGCCGAATTCTGAGTTTGTTCTGTTCCACACCAATCTCGAAATGCGGCCGCCTGCCCGGATACCGGTCCGCTCGAATCCGACGAGGAGTCAATCGATGAAGAACCGGAAGCATTCGATGTCCGCAAGAATGACGGGCCTCGGCTTCGCTGCCGCCATCGGCGGCGCCGCACTGCTGGGCGCGCCCGCAACGGCGCAGTCCGCGGACGCAGACGCCGCAATCACCTCGCACTACCAGGAAGTCGGCGGCGCATCCTCCCCGCTGGGCGAGCCGGTCGGTGCGCCCTACGAGATCGGCCCGAACGGTACCGCTCAGGACTACCAGGGCGGCAAGATCGTGTACTCGCAGGCCGACGGCGCGAAGGTGATGTACGGCGTCATCCTCGACAAGTACCTCGTGCTCGGCGGGCCGGCCTCCGACATCGGCTACCCCACCAACGACGAGTCGGACTCGACCGTCGCGGGCGCGGCGCGTTTCAGCGAGTTCTCGGCACCGGACGGGGCGACCATCTACTGGAACCCCGAGAGCGGCGCGTGGCTCGTGCGCGGCCCCATCCGCACCGCCTGGTCGCACCTCGGCGCGACGGACGGCGTGCTCGGCAGTCCGATCACCGACACCACGGTCGTCGACGGCGTCTACACCCAGACCTTCAGCGGCAAGGACGGAACCCCGGTCGAGGTCAGCTGGACCAAGGACGGTGGCTTCGTCACTGTGCCTGCGGCAATCGCCGCGGAGCTGTCGGGCCTCGACGTGTCGGTTCCGGGTCTCGCGCCCGGCTCCGTCGTCTCCGGTGCCGCCAACGCTCCGACCGTCTCGGTCGACGCCGAGGCCTCCGACGCCGACAGCGACTCCAACTCGAAGTGGTGGGCACTGCCCATCGGCCTCGCCGTCGCCGCAGGCGCGGGCGGGCTCGCCATGCTGGCCGGGCGGGGCAACCGCTCCGGCGGTGTGGCCGCACCGAAGGTGGATGCTCCGACGCTGAAGACACCGTCGGCCGACCTCCACGCCCCGCGTGCGGCAGCGGACCTCGACGTCAAGGCCCCGCGCCTGACCTCCCCGAACGTGGACGTCACGGCGCCGAACGTCGAGGCGCCGAACGTCGACGTCAAGGCCCCGGACCTGACGGCCCCGAACGTCGGTGGGATTTCCGGCAAGGCTGCGGCAGCGGGCGTCGCCGGAGTCGCGGGAGCCGGAGTCGCCGGCGCGGCGGCACTGAGCTGGCTGCACGCGAAGGGCGGAGCCCCGGATGCCCAGCTCGATGCCGCCCTGGGCGGACTCGGCGGCGTCGATGCACAGAACGTCACCTACGTCGACGCGCTCGGGTCGGTGCCCGCAGGCTCCGGCGTCGACGGTCTCCGCTTCCTGATCGACGAGAACTTCAGCCCCCAGGTCGCCGAGGGTCTGCGGGCCCAGGGATACGACGCAGTCCACCTGCGTGACGTCGGAGCCGACGCCGGACACAACGGCCAGGCGCTGCTCGCGGCCAGCCGCGGCGGCCGGGTGCTGGTGACCAACGAGCTGAGCTACCTCGACGATCTGGTGGCCTCGGGATCGACCGCCCCGAGCCTGCTCGTGATGCGCAGGCCGGGCGCCAAGATCGCCGAACAGACCTCCGTGATCGCGGCCTGCGCACCGGTGATCACGAATGCACTCGAGAGTGGCTCGCTCGTCACGCTCGACACCGAGCGGATCCGGACCAGGGAGCTTCCGCTGCGCCGGAACTGACCGACCCGCGTAAAGAGTCGCTCGCGACATCG
This sequence comes from Rhodococcus kronopolitis, assembly GCF_042654025.1. NCBI lineage: Bacteria > Bacillati > Actinomycetota > Actinomycetes > Mycobacteriales > Nocardiaceae > Rhodococcus > Rhodococcus kronopolitis. Next base: position 100,850 of record NZ_JBHSFO010000009.1, read on the forward strand.
AAGGACCCGCGCTCTCCGAGTGCGGGTCCTTTCGCGTGTGCCCCTCGATCACTCCCCGGCGACCCGCACCCCGCCCTGCAGCGCCGCGTCCAGCGTCACCGACCACTGTCCGACAATCTGTGCGCGTCGGGCCGAGTCGTCGCTGAGGACGTCTGCAAGACCGAGGCCTCGCGCCAGGTCCAGGGTTGCCTGCACCAGTCGATGCGCCGCCGGGTCCGCGTCGTCGGCGCCGAGGAGTTCGACCGTGACCGCGTGCACGACCCGGCCGAACTTCGCCTCCAGCGGCACCACCCGCTGCCGTAGCGCCTCGTCGGCCGCGGCGGCCGCCCACACCTGCAACGCCGCCTTGAACAGCGGGCCGGTGAAGTACTCGACCATCCGGCCCACCACGGCCTCGGTGCGACCGGCACCGACCGGGAGCCCGACGGCCTCCTCCCGGATCGCCGCCATCCGACTGTCGAACATGAACTCCAGTGCGGCGGTGATCAGGTCCTCCCGCATCGGGAAGTGATGCTGCGCGGCGCCCCGCGAGACGCCCGCACGCTCGGCCACCACCGACACCGTCGTAGCGCCCCAGCCCTGCGTCGCGAGGCAGTCGATGGTCGACTCGAGCAGGTGCTGCCGGGTGGCGCGGCTGCGATCCTGTTTCGGCTCACGCATCGGGCCTCCCTCCGACCCCTTGGTTACGCGCTGCTACTTCCTGGTTACGTGCGTCTACTTCCGTGTAAATTTCAGCGCCCTCCGCGTTGCCTCCGCCACAATTCCATTGCGGCGGCGTCGAACCCCCCGGTACGAATACATCGGCGCAGCCAGTGCGCCCCGACGAGAAGTACCAATCACCAATCAAGGAGCACATCATGGGTTCTGCTGAATTCGCCACCGCATTCGACGCCATCAGCACCTTCGCAGGCGCGATCGGCGACCTCACCGGTGGACTGAGCGCCATCGTGGGTTCCGTCGACGGACTCGTCAACCCCGAGGCCTGATCGCCTCGTTGCAGCATCGAAGCAGGACCCGCGCCCGACTTCACCGGCGCGGGTCCTGTTTCGATGTGGCCACCACGGACGCTTCCCCGCCGCCCTGCTACCGGCCGGGCGCCCACGCCGGCGGGCGACGCTCGAAGAAGGCCGTCATGCCCTCAACCGCCTCCGGCGACCCGAACAGCCTCGCCGACTGCGCGGCAAGCTCCGCGCCGTAGCGGTCGAAGTCCGCAAGCATTCGAGCCGTGGTCAGTCGCTTGGACTCGGCCAGGCCCTGCGGCGACGCGAGGGCGAGTGCCGCGCACAGTTCCGCAACCGTCGCCGCCGCATCCTCGGCCGCGACCGTGATCAGGCCGAACAGTTCCGCCTCGGCGGGGCCGAACTTCTCCCCGGTCAGGAAGTAGCGACCGGCCGCCCGGGAGTTCATCCGGGGCAGCACCGTCAGCGAGATGATCGACGCCGCCAGGCCGAGCCGCGCCTCGGTGAGCGCGAAGGTGCTCGACGGACCGGCGACGGCCATGTCGCACGCGCCGACCAGCCCCATTCCGCCTGCCCGCACGTGCCCGTCGATGCGCGCGACGATCGGCTTCGGCAGTTCGAGGAACTCCCGCAGCAAACCGGCCATCTGGGCGGTACGCCGCGCCGCCAACTCGGCCGGATCGACGTCCTGTGCCTCGACTGCCTCGGCGAGATCCGCACCCGCGCAGAAGGTTCCGCCGGTATGGGTGAGTACCACCGCCCGGACCGAGTCGTCGGACCCCGCGTCGGCCAGGGCCTGCCGGAGCTCACCGACCAACCGCGAGGAGATCGCATTGCGGTTGTGCGGCGAGTCGAGGGTCACGGTGGCAAACCCGCCCGCGACCTCGTAGCGGACGTACGGCGCGCGCGTCTCCGGAGTCGTCATGGTCAGTACGACCTCGGCAGGCCGAGCGAGTGCTGGGAGACGAAGTTGAGGATCATCTCCCGGCTGACCGGCGCCACCCGCGCGATCCGCGCCGCGCCGAGCATCGCGGCGAGGCCGTACTCCTTGGTCAGTCCGGCGCCGCCGTGCGTCTGGATGGCCTGGTCGAGCGCCTTGATGCTGGCCTCCGCCGCCGCGTACTTGGCCATGTTCGCGGCCTCCGCGGCGCCGAAGTCGTCGCCGCTGTCGTAGAGGACCGCGGCCTTCTGCATCATCAGCTTGGCCAGTTCCAGCTCGATCTTCACCTGCGCGAGCGGGTGCGCGATGCCCTGGTGGGCGCCGATCGGCGTCTTCCACACCGTGCGTTCCTTCGCGTAGGCGACCGCGGCATTCACCGCGTAGCGGCCCATGCCGATCGCCATCGCCGCGCCGAGGATGCGTTCCGGGTTCAGACCGGAGAACAGCTGCATCAGTGCCGCGTCCTCGGAACCGACCAGCGCCTCGGCGGGGAGCCGCACGTCGTCGAGGAACAGCGTGAACTGGCGGTCCGGCTCGACGATGTCCATCTCCATCGGCGTCTTGACGAAGCCCTCCGCACTGGTGGGGACGATGAACAGCGCCGGCTTGAGCCGGCCGGTCTTGTGATCCTCGGTGCGCGCTACGACGAGCACCGCGTCCGCCTGGTCCACTCCCGAGATGAAGATCTTGTTGCCGCGCAGGATCCAGTCCGCACCGTCACGACGCGCGGTGGTGCCGATCTGGTGCGAGTTCGAACCTGCGTCCGCCTCGGTGATCCCGAACGCCATGATCCTGGAGCCGTCGGCCAGGCCGGGCATCCACTCGGCCTTCTGCTCCGCGGTGCCGTACTTGCCGATGATGGTGCCGCAGATGGCCGGTGAGACCACCACCAGCAGCAGGCCTGCACCCTGGGCCGCCAACTCCTCCTGGACCAGCGCCAGCTCGTAGATGCCTGCGCCGCCGCCGCCGTACTCCTCGGGCAGGTTGACCCCCAGGAAGCCGAGCTTGCCCGCCTCGTTCCACAGCTCGGTCAGCGGCTCGCCGCGGCGCGCCTTCGGCAGCACGTAGTCGACGTGGTTGTACCGCTCACCGAGCCGGGACACCGCTGCGCGCAGTTCCTTCTGCTCGTCGGTCTCGATGAAGCTGCTCGCGTTCACACTCATCTACTCTTCCTCGTCTGTGGTGTCTGCTGCGACGACTGCCAGGACCGATCCGACCTCCACCTGCTGGCCGAGCACGACCGGCAGTTCCACCAGCACCCCGGAGACGGGCGCGGTGACCGTGTGTTCCATCTTCATCGCCTCGAGCCACAGGATCGGCTGGCCCGCGACGACGCGTTCGCCCTGCGCCGCGCCGAGCCGGATCACCGCGCCGGGCATCGGGGCGAGCAGCGAGCCCGCGGCGACCTCCGTCGAGGGGTCGACGAAGCGCGCGGTCGCGGTCAGCGCGACCGGACCGAGCGCGGAGTCCACGAACACCTCGTCGCCGTAACGCGCGACCGCGAAGGTGCGCTGCAGACCTCCCCGCTCGAGCACCACCGTCTCCGGCGTAGCGGAGACCAGGGCGACGTCGTCGAAGCCGTCCGCGCGCAGGCCGCCGCGGGTGATCAGGTACCTGATGTCATGCTCCCCGGCAGCTCCGGTGAAGTGCTTGCGGTGCGGCTGCGACGGCAGGTTCCGCCAGCCGCTGGGCAGCCCGCCGAGCACCCGGGCCGCGGCCCGGTTCGCCGCGGCGTCGGCCAGTGCGGCCGCCAGCGCGGCGAGCGCCTCGGTGTCCGGATCCGCCAGCGGACGCGAGAGCGTGTCCAGTCCGTGGGTGGCGAAGAACGCGGTGTCCGTGTCCCCGGCCAGGAACGCCGGGTGCCGCAGGATCGTGACCAACAGGTCGCGGTTGGTGCGCAGTCCGTGGATCCTGGTGCGCGCCAACGTCGAGGCCAGCAGCTGCGCCGCCTGTCCGCGGGTCGGGGCGAACGAGATGACCTTGGCCAGCATCGGGTCGTAGTGCACCCCGACCACCGAACCGTCGACGACACCGGAGTCCAGCCGGACCCCCAGCCGGTCCAGGACCGTGAACTCCTCGACCACCCCGGGCAGTTCGAGCCGGTGCACCGTGCCGGACTGGGGCTGCCAGTCCTGCGCCGGGTCCTCCGCGTACAGCCGCACCTCGATCGAGTGCCCGCGCAGCGCCGGCGGCTCGTCCGGCAGCGCGACCCCGTTCGCCACCTGCAACTGCAGGTCCACCAGGTCCAGGCCGGTGGTGCACTCGGTGACCGGATGCTCCACCTGCAGCCGGGTGTTCATCTCCAGGAAGAAGAATTCGCCCGCCTCGTCGGCGAGAAACTCCACCGTGCCCGCGCCCTCGTAGCCGATGGCGTTCGCGGCGATCCTCGACGCCTCGAACAGCTTCTCGCGCATCCCCGGCAACCGCTGCACCAGCGGCGAGGGCGCCTCCTCGACCACCTTCTGGTGCCGCCGTTGGATGGAGCACTCGCGCTCCCCCACCGCCCACACGGTGCCGTGCCGGTCGGCCATCACCTGCACCTCGATGTGGCGGCCGGTCTCGAGGTACCGCTCACAGAACACCGTCGGGTCACCGAACGCCGACTGCGCCTCGCGGCGCGCGGCCTCGAGTTCCCCGTCGAGCGCCGACAGTTCACGGACCACGCGCATGCCGCGTCCGCCGCCGCCCGCCGACGCCTTGATCAGCACCGGCAGGTGCGCGACGGTCACCGCCTCGGGATCGAGCTCGGTCAGTACCGGAACCCCGGCCGCGTCCATGATCTTCTTGGACTCGACCTTCGAGCCCATCAGTTCGATTGCCTGCACCGGCGGGCCGATCCAGGTCAGCCCGGCTTCGACGACTGCGCGCGCGAAATCCGCATTCTCGGAAAGGAATCCGTACCCGGGGTGGACGGCATCCGCGCCGGCCGACTGGGCCGCGGCGATGATCAGCTCACCGCGCAGATACGTCTCGGCGGGGGTGTTGCCCGGCAACCGGATCGCGGCGTCGGCCTCGGCCACATGCGGGCTGTCGGCGTCGGCGTCGGAGAACACCGCGACCGTACCGATCCCGGCCCGCCGACAGGTGGCGAACACCCGCCGGGCTATCTCGCCCCGGTTGGCCACCAGAACGCTCGTGATGCTCGCGCTGTTGAACGTCACTTCCATGCCTCACATCCGGAAGACACCGAAGTTCGCGGTGCCTTCGATCGGGGCAGTGGCAATGGCCGACAGGCACATTCCCACCACGGTGCGGGTGTCTCGCGGGTCGATGACGCCGTCGTCGTACAACCGGCCGGAGAGGAACATCGGCAGCGACTCGGCCTCGATCTGGTTCTCGATCATGGCGCGCATCCCGGCGTCTGCGGCCTCGTCGAAGGCCTGCCCCCGCGCCTCCGCGGAGGCGCGGCCGACGATGGAGATGACGCCCGCCAGCTGGGCGCCGCCCATCACGGCGGACTTCGAACTCGGCCAGGCGAACAGGAAACGCGGGTCGAAGGCGCGACCGCACATGCCGTAGTGGCCGGCCCCGTACGACGCACCGAGCAGGATCGAGATGTGCGGAACCTTGGAGTTGGCAACGGCATTGATCATCATCGAGCCGTGCTTGATCATCCCGCCCTCCTCGTACTCCTTGCCCACCATGTACCCGGTGGTGTTGTGCAGGAACAGCAGCGGGGTGTTGGAGCGGTTGGCCAGCTGGATGAACTGGGTGGCCTTCTGCGACTCCTCACTGAAGAGCACGCCGCGGGCGTTGGCGAGGATGCCGATCGGGTAGCCGTGCAGTTCGGCCCAGCCGGTGACCAGGGAGGAGCCGTAGAGCGGCTTGAACTCGTCGAAGTCGGAGCCGTCGACGATGCGCGCGATGACCTCTCGGGGGTCGAACGGGATCTTCAGGTCGGCAGGCACGATGCCGAGCAGTTCCTCGGGATCCGCGAGCGGCTCGATCACCTCGGCCCGCGGCGCGGGCCCCTGCTTCGTCCAGTTGAGCCGCTTGACGATGCTGCGGCCGATCCGGATGGCGTCCTGCTCGTCGGCGGCGAAGTAGTCCGCCAGACCCGAGGTGCGGGCGTGCATCTCGGCGCCGCCGAGCGCCTCGTCGTCGGACTCCTCGCCGGTGGCCATCTTGACCAGCGGCGGCCCCGCGAGAAACACCTTGGAGCGTTCCTTGATCATCACCACGTGGTCGGACATGCCGGGGATGTACGCGCCGCCTGCGGTCGAATTGCCGAACACCAGCGCGATGGTGGGTATACCCGCCGCAGAGAGCTGGGTGAGGTCCCGGAACATCCGACCGCCGGGGATGAAGACCTCCTTCTGGGTGGGCAGGTCCGCGCCGCCGGACTCCACCAGCGAGATCACCGGGAGCCGGTTCTGCAGGGCGATGTCGTTGGCACGAAATCCCTTCCGCAGGGTCCACGGGTTCGAGGTTCCGCCGCGGACGGTGGGGTCGTTGGCGACGATCAGGCACTCGACGCCCTCCACGACGCCGATACCGACGACTGTGCTTGCACCGACCGGGAAGTCACTGCCCCACGCGGCCAGCGGGCACAGCTCCAGGAACGGCGAGTCGGGGTCCAGCAGCAACTCGATGCGTTCGCGGGCGAGCAGCTTGCCCCGCTCGTGGTGCCTCGCGACGTACTTCTCGCCGCCACCGCCGAGAGCCTTGGCGTGCTCGACGTCGAGCTCGGCGAGCTTGGCGTTCATCGTCTCGACCGCGGTGGTGTACACCTCCGACCGGGTGTCGAGCGTGGACCTGAGCTGTGTCACTTCCCTACCCCCTTCGTTCCCGCGCGTGTCATTTCCCTACGCCCCTTCTTCCTGCCCGTGTCATGACTGATACCCCAATCGTTTTGCCGCCAACCCGGTCAGGATCTCGGTGGTGCCGCCGCCGATGCCCAGGATCCGCATGTCGCGGTACTGCCGTTCGACTTCGCTCTCCTGCATGTAGCCCAGGCCGCCGAAGAGTTGCACTGCCTGGTGTGCCACCCACTCGCCCGCCTCGACGGCCGTGTTCTTGGCGAAGCAGACCTCGGCGATCAAGTCGCCGTCACCGGCCTGATGCCGCTCGACCACCGAGCGTGTGTACACCCGTGCCACGTCGACCTTCCGGGCCATCTCGGTGACGGTGTTCTGCACCGCCTGCCGGCTGATCAGTGGGCGACCGAAGGTCTCCCGGTCGCGGCACCACTGCACGGTGAGGTCGAGGCAGCGCTGAGCACTCGCGTAGGCCTGTGCGGCGAGTGCGACCCGCTCACTGACGAAGGCCTGGGCGATCTGCTGGAAGCCGGTGTTCTCGGCGCCGATCAGGTTCGCCGCCGGTACCCGGGCGTCGACGAACGACAACTCGGCGGTGTCCGAGGCTCGCCAGCCCATCTTCTCCAGCCGACGTGTCACCTCGAATCCCGTTGTGTCCTTCTCGATCACCAGCAGCGAGACGCCGCCTGCGCCGGGGCCTCCGGTGCGCACCGCCGTGACCACGTAGTCGGCGCGGACGCCGGAGGTGATGAAGGTCTTGGAACCGTTGACGATGTAGTGGTCACCGTCCCGGGTCGCGGTGGTGCGCAGGTGGCCGACGTCCGATCCGCCACCGGGTTCGGTGATCGCAAGCGAGCCGATCATGCTGCCGTGCAACGTCGGTCGAACCCACCGGTCGATCTGTTCCCGGTCACCGGCGGCGATCAGGTGCGGGACCGCGATGCCGCAGGTGAACAGCGAGGCGAACAGCCCGCCCGAGGCCCCCGCCTGATGCATCTCCTCGCAGATGACGATTGAGTCGACCGCGTCGCCGCCCTCGCCGCCCACGCTCGTCGGCGCACTGGCCCCGAGCAGGCCGAGCGCGCCCGCCTTGCGGTGCAGTTCCCGAGGAATCTGTCCCTCCCGCTCCCAGTCGTCGAGGTACGGCAGGACTTCCCTGTCCACGAATCCCCGGACGGTCGCGCGTAGTGCGAGCCGTTCCGGTGTGTTCCACACGCTCATTGCCTGGAACCGTCCTGTTCTTCGTCGGGGAGAAGCGAATTCGGGATTTCGAGGTGGCGCGAACGCAACCACTCCCCGAGACCCTTGGCCTGCGGGTCGAACCGGGCCTGCGAGGCCACCCCCTGGCCGAGGATGCCCTCGATCACGAAGTTGACGGCGCGTAGCTTCGGCAGCAGGTGCCGGGTGACCGTGAGGTTCTGCGTCTCGGGGAGCAGCCGCTTGAGCTCGTCGACGGTCAGTGCGTGCGCCAGCCAACGCCACTGCTCGTCGGTACGCACCCAGACGCCGACATTGGCATTGCCGCCCTTGTCACCGCTGCGGGCGCCTGCGACACGGCCCAGCGCCAGCCGAGTGGTCGGTTGCGGGGGCAGCGGTTGGGGCAGTTCCGGATCCGCGACCGCCGCCAGCTCTCGGGTGAGCTCGGACGGGGCCACCGCCACCCGGGTCCCGTCGGGCAGCACCGCGACGTGCGGAACCTGCCCGGCGTCGACGTAGCCGGGGGTGAAGACGCCGTAGGGCTGGCCGTTGCTCGGCGGTGCGGTGAGCGCGAACCCGGGGTAGCTGGCGAGCGCCATCTCGACGGCCACCGAGGAGAACGGGCGGCCGATCACCTTCGGATCCGGGTCGCGAACCACGCAGCGCAGCAGGGCCGTAGCGGTCTCCTCGGTGTCGGCGTCGGGATGGTCGGTGCGGGCCAACGTCCACTCCAGCTCGGCGGGCCTGCCCGTCAGCCAGGCCTCGAGCTGCCGCCTCGCCAGGTCCGCCTTGGCCTCGATGTCCAGGCCCGTGAGCAGGAAGGTGGCCTCGTTGCGGAAGCCGGCAAGCGTGTTGAGCGAGACCTTCAGCTGGGGCGGCGGGGCCTCCCCCTTCACACCGCTGATCAACACGCGATCGGGCCCCTGCTGGGTCAGCGTCGCGGTGTCGATGCGAGTGGTCACATCCGGGCCGGCGTACCGACCACCGGTGATCTCGTAGAGCAACTGTGCGGTGACGGTGCCGACGCCGACCTCACCGCCGGTCCCGTCGTGCTTGGTGATCACCGACGATCCGTCCGCGTGGATCTCCGCGATCGGGAATCCGGGGCGGTCCAGGTTCGCCACCTCGGTGAAGAACGCGTAGTTCCCGCCGGTGGCCTGGGTGCTGCACTCGATGACGTGTCCGGCGGCGACCGCGCCGGCGAGCTGATCGAAATCGTCTCGGCACCAGCCGAAGTGATGGGCCGCAGGCCCAACGATCACCGAAGCGTCGGTGACCCTGCCGGTGACGACCACGTCGGCGTCCGCCGCCAGGCACTCGACGATGCCCCAGGCCCCGAGGTAGGCGTTTGCGGTCAGTGGCGCCCCCAGGCCGAGTTCCGCGGCCCGGGCGATCAGGTCGTCGCCCTCGACGTGCGCGATTCTCGCCTTGAGTCCGAGCTTGTCGTTGACCTGCCGCAGCGCGTCGGCCAGTCCCGCCGGATTGAGCCCACCGGCGTTGGCGACGATCTTCACGCCCTTGTCCAGGGCGAGCCCGAGGGTGTCCTCGACCTGTCGCAGGAAGGTCTTGGCGTAGCCGAGAGTCGGATCCTTCATCCGGTCACGGCCGAGGATCAGCATGGTCAACTCGGCGAGGTAGTCGCCGGTGAGGTAGTCGAGTTCGCCGCCCTCGAGCATCTCGCGCATCGCCGAGGCGCGGTCTCCGTAGAAGCCGGAGCAGTTGCCGATCCGAACCGGGTTGCTCATGCGTCCGCCGCCTTCGCGCTCGTGCTCTCGCGTCCCGCGCCGGACGGACCCGCGAAGACCTGCGCGATGCCGATCCAGGTGGCGGCGTCGGGGCCCACCACGGTCAGGGCCAGGTCGTCCGGGTGTGCCCGCTGGGTCACCAGCAGGCAGAAGTCGTGCGCCGGGCCCGTGATCCGCTGGGCGGCGTCCTCCGGTCCCCAGCTCCACAGCTCCGCCCCGACCGGCGCGGTCAGCTCGAACCGGAACTCGTCGGCTGGCGGGGTCAGGTTGTTCACGGCGTAGGCGAAGTCGCGCGTGCGAACCCCGAGGTGGGCGATCGCACGGAGCCGGTTGGTGGGCGCGGGCTCGGCGCCAAGCGCCCGGGCAACGTCCTGCCCGTGCGCCCAAGTCTCCATCAGCCGCGCGGTGGCCATCGACATCGCACTCATCGGCGGCCCGTACCAGGGCAGCTTGGTGCCGGCCGGGACCGCGGCGAGCACCTCGGCAAGCCTGGACCGGCCGGCCCGCCAGCCCGCGAGCAGTTCGGCCGGTGGACCGACCGCCGCCGCGTCGGCAGCGGTGTCGACGAATCCGACCGGGTCCTTCCATGCCTCCACCAGGCCGTCCGCGAAGGCGTCCGGGTCGGTTGCGGCCAACAGTGCGGCGTGATCGGTCCAGGCCAGGTGCCCGATCTGGTGCGCGACGGTCCATCGGTCGGCCGGGGTGGGCCGGGACCACTGCTCCGGCGCCAGGTCCGCGACCAGTGAGTCCAGGGCATCGCCCTCGGCACGCAGGTCATCGATGACGGTGCTCAGATCGGCCACAAGTTCTCCCTCGACGTCGAATGAGAGCAGCATCACACCGGCCGCGGACAAAAGCAAGCATGGATGCTTGTTATTGCCGGACCGCCCGTTCCGGACCTCGACAGCACCCCGATCCCGGCGCCCCCGACAACCCGGATGACAGCCCCGCGCAGTGCGAAGGAATTCCGCAATTTCGGACTCGCCGGAATCCGGACCGTGATTGCCTAACCCCTGCGCCGCCCACCCGCTGCCGTCACAGACGCGGCCCCGCTTCGGTTTCGCGCGCCCAAGAAGTCCCCACATCGTTTATCGCTACGTGTGCGAATTATGCTGGACTACAACATTTCCGAACGATCGACCGAGTTCACAGATTTCGCCCCTCCGTACGTGTAGAACTGGACCGGCGCCCACCCCTGAGCGCCACGCCCCCAACACCCCAGGAGTGCACATGCCCTCGCTTGACACGCTGATCGCCCAGTTCACCTCGATCTTCGGCGGCTTCCAGTCCACCCCCTCCGTCGGCAGCAGCCTCGGCAGCACCGGCCTGAGCATCGGCCTCGGCAGCTGACCGAGGCGACCCCGGCCCTGGCGGGCGTCGGCCGTCACGTCACTCGGACGTGTGACCAACGTCACCATCCGAAGGGTTCAATGAGGGCTACCGATCGGGTAGAACTAGCCGAACGCTAGTCCAGGCGTGTCAATGAAGATCTTTGAGTTACCAACAGGAGTGCACATGTCGTCTGACCTCTCTGACCTGTTCGGCGGGCTGAGCACCGTCTTCACCGCCCTCGACGGTCTGTCTTCGGGCAGCAGCGACGGCGGCAGCAGCAGCGGCGGCAGCGGCTCGCTGTCCTCGCTGTCGGCCGGCTAGTAGCCGAACACCGAACACCCTGTGGGGGCCACCGACATTGTCGGTGGCCCCCACAGTCGTTTGCGGGCGACGGCGGCCGGCTTTGTACCAGAGCATCATTCGCATCATCCGATGACCTGGACGGGTGATCCGAACAGCCACAGCAAGGACGTACTGTGCGGTAGAACGGGACCGCGCCCCATCCGCCGGGCGCCATCGTGGCATCACATCCAGGAGTGAACTGCATGGAACTCATCGAGCTCTTGCTCGGCCTCGTCGGCAACTCGACCGTCAGCCCCGAAATCACGCTCGGGAGCGTCTCGTTCGGGCGTTCGGGCATCAACCTGATCCCCGGCTTCGGTCTGGGACTCGGCAGCTCCCTCGGGTGATTCGAGACGACGGGTGCTCGTGTGCCGCACGCGGACCCGTCGTGCCCTCGTCGTAGCCGGCCACGGCGTATCTGCGACAGCCGTCACCGAGGCCGGGCGGTGAGCCTCGGCACCCGCGGCGCCTCGGGGCCCCCGTCGAGCTCACCGAGCAGTCCGGCGGCCCATCCCAGCAGGCCGTCCACCTCGAGTTCGTACGGCGGATCCGCCGCATAGGGCCGAATCCGTGCCGCGCCGCGTTCGAGCAACGACCGCGCCCCCACCGCATTACCCCGCAGCAGATGCGTCAGCCCGACCGCCAACTGCGCAAGCCCCTGCCACAGGTCCCGCTCGGCCTCGGGCGCCGTCTTCCATGCCTCCTCGAGCACTTCGTGCGCGTGGAAGGGCATGCCGGCGTCGAGTAGCTCCTGAGCCCGCGCGACGGTCTCCGCCGGCGTCAGCCCCAGCCCCTCGGGGACCCGCGGGACCCCGGTCTCGCCGCGCGGCAACAACCTGCCCAGGCCGTCACGAGGCCGTGCGTTCAGCGGCCGTCCACTCGCGTCCCGCTCCCGACCGACCATGGATCGACTGTAGCGGTTGACAATTCATACCCTGTCCTCTGCCGAACTTCGGTCCCGGCGCACTACCGTCAGGTCGAGGCGGCAACGGACGTCGTCGCGACACCGAGGAGAACAATGGGCAAGATCCACCGCACCGCGATTGCTCGAGTGCCCGTCGAGGCGGGGTTCGCCTACGTCGACGACTACCGCAACGTGCCTGCCTGGATGTTCGGAGTCACCCGGTTCACGCCCATCGGGGCGCAGATCCAGGGACTCGGCGCCACCTTCGACGCCACCATGCAGCTCGGCCCCAAGGCCCTGCACTCGAAGGTCCGGATCACCGAGTGGGAGGCGAACCGGCTGATCACGCTCGAGTCGGTCGACGGCATCAGCAACAGCTCGTCCTGGCGATTCGCCCCGACCACCGACGGCCAGACCGAACTGACCGTCGACTTCGAGTACACCCTCCCCGGAGGCCTGATCGGCAAGGCCCTGTCACGGATCGTCGAGCCGATCGTCGGCACGGCGATCAAGCACACCGAGTCGACGTTGCGGGCGAAGGCCGAGGAGCACGGGCGCGCGGCACACCACTGATCCCCGCCGGGAGCCGTGACTAATGCGGCGGACCCGACGACCATGGACGGACCACCCCCGAGGAGGCCGCCATGTCCACGACACCGTCCGGATCCGAGCCAGGTGCCGTCGAGTCCGTGGCGCAGCGCGTGGTCGCCGCCTCGCTCGGCGCGGTGGACCTGCTGTCGATCCATCTCGGTGACCGTCTCGGCTGGTATCGCGCGCTCGCCGCGGACGGCCCCGCCACCTCGGACGAACTTGCCGCCGCGACCGGAAGCCATCCCCGGTACACCCGGGAGTGGCTCGAGCAGCAGGCGGTGAGCGGGCTGTTGACGGTGGACGACGTGGCACCGGGCGCCGCGGTGCGCCGGTACTCGATCCCGCCTGCCGCGGCAGAGGTGCTGACCGACGCCACCAGCCTGTCGTACCTGGCGCCGCTGGCCCGGATGTTCGCAGGCGCCGCCGGACAGATGCCCGCCCTGCTCGACGCCTACCGCACCGGCGGCGGCGTCGGCTGGGCGCAGCTCGGCGACGACGGCCGCGAGTCCCAGGCCGACATGAACAGGCCGTGGTACGAGCGGGAACTCGCGGGCGCGCTGTCCACCGTGCCTGACCTCGATGCCCTGCTGCGCGCACCTGGCGCCCGGATCGCCGACGTCGGATGTGGCGGCGGCTGGTCGACGATCGCCCTCGCCCGCGCCTACCCACACGCGCGCGTCGACGGCTTCGACATCGACCTGCCGTCGGTCGAGATGGCCGCCGCGAACGCCGCGGCCAGCCCGGAGGTGGCCGGCCGGGTCGCGTTCCACGCCGGGGACGCGGCCCTGATGCCTGCCGAGCGCTTCGACGCGGCGTTCGCCTTCGAGTGCGTGCACGACCTGCCGGATCCGGTGGGCGTGCTCGCGGCCGTCCGGCGCTCGCTGGCGCCGGACGGCTGCGCGGTCGTCATGGACGAGGCCGTCGCGTCCCGGTTCACCGCACCCGGCGACGAGGTCGAACGGCTGATGTACGGCTTCAGCCTGTTCGTCTGCCTACCCGACGCGATGAGCCACCGGCCCAGCGCCGCCACCGGAACGGTGATGCGGCCGGACGCCCTGCGGCGCTACGCCGCCGACGCCGGGTTCGCCGACCTCGAGGTGCTACCGATCGAAAACTTCGGGTTCTGGCGGTTCTACCGGCTGACCACCTGAACGCCTGCCGGTCAGGCCAGCAGGCCCTTCGCGATGTGGGTCACCTGGATCTCGTTGCTGCCGGCGTAGATCATCAGCGACTTCGCGTCACGCGCCAACTGCTCCACCTTGTACTCGGCCATGTAGCCGTTGCCGCCGAAGAGCTGGACGGCCTCCATCGCGACCTCGGTCGCCGCACGCGAGGAGTACAGCTTCATCGCCGACGCCTCCGCCAGGGTCACCTTGTTACCGGCAGCGGTGCGCTCGATCGCGTTGAACACCATGTTCTGCACGTTGATTCGCGCGACCTCCATCTCGGCCAGCTTGAGCTGGATGAGCTGGAACTGAGCGATCTCCTTGCCCCACAGCTTGCGGGTCTTGGCGTAGTCGATGCACAGCCGGTGGCACTCGTTGATGATGCCCAGCGCGAGCGACGCGATGCCGATGCGCTCGGCCGCGAACGACTCCTTCGCGCTCTCCTTGCCGTCGCCCTTGGCCGGGTTCTCCGTCTCGCCGAGCAGGCGGTCCTTACTGATGCGGACGTTGTCGAAGAACAGTTCGCCGGTGGGCGAGGAGTTCATGCCCATCTTCTTGAAGGCCGGGCTCTGCGTGAAGCCCTCCATGCCCTTGTCCAGCACGAAGCCGAGGACCTTGCGGTCGCGCCGGTCCACCGACGCGTCGCCCTCGTCGAGCTTGGCGTAGACGATGGTGACGTCGGCGTACGGGCCGTTGGTGATGAAGGTCTTCTGACCGTTGAGGATGTAGTCGTCACCGTCGCGGCGGACGTAGGACTTCATGCCACCAAAGGCGTCCGACCCGGAGTCGGGCTCGGTGATCGCCCACGCGCCCACCTTCTCCATCGTCACGAGCTCGGGCAACCAGCGCTTCTTCTGCGCCAGGGTGCCGCGGCTGCGCAGGGTGCCGACCGTGAGGCCCAGGCTCACGCCCATCGACGCCACCAGGCCGAGACTCACGCCCGCGAGTTCGCTGTTGAGGATCACGCCCATGCTGCCTGCACCGCTGAAGCCGCTGGACTTCTCACCCGACTCGGGCAGCGTCTCGCCGCGCTCGCGCGCCTCCTCCTTCGCAAAGGCCTTCTCGAGCGACTCGGTGGCCATCTCGTCCATGCCGAAGGTGGCGTACATCTTGCGGATGATCTCGAACGGAGGGAGTTCGCCACTCTCCAGCTTGTCGACGTGTGGCTTGACCTCCTTGTCGATGAAGCCACGCAGTGCGTCGCGGAACATCAGGTCGGTATCGGACCACTCGTACATGTCGTGAACTCCAGAGATCGGCGGGTTTCGGGGTAGTCGCAAATATAGAACACGTTCCTATTGTGGGTGGCATTCCGCCCCGAGCGGAGCAGACTGGACTGGGTGCGGCCGTGTGCCGGGCAGACGCCACCCGCGCCTGCGGGACGCGGCCGCCGAGGAGCAGCCATGAGTCTCGGAGTCACGAACCTCGGATACACGTTGGCCTACCGTTTGCGGCTGACCCCGTGGGAGCGGTCCAGTCCCGGCCTGCGCGCCCAACTGGCCACCTATCTCGACCGGTACGAGAGCACGGGCGGCCCGCTGGGCAAGGCGCTCGACGCGGGCTGCGGCACCGGCGACCACTCGATCGAGATGGCCGGCCGCGGCTGGCACGTCACCGGGGTCGACGCGGTGCCGCTGGCGATCGAACGGGCCCGACGCAAGGCCGCCGCCGAGGGAGTCACCGTCACCTTCGTGCTCGGCGACGTCACCGCGCTCGGCGACTCGGTCGGCACTGGCTACCGGTTCGTGCTGGACCTCGGGTGCTTCCACGGGCTGACCCCGGCACAACGCCGCGGCTACGCCCGTGAGCTCAGCGCCGTCACCGAGCCGGGAGCATCGCTGCTGATGTTCGCATTCGGGCCGGGCCGCCGGGGACCGTTGCCCCGCGGCACCAGCCGCGCAGAGGTCGAGCGCACCCTGTCCCAGTGGCGACTGTCCGCCGACGACGCCGCCGACACCTCCGGGCTGCCGCCGATGCTGCGCCGGTCGAATCCCCGATGGTTCCGCCTCATCCGGATCGGCTGACCCGTGACGGATACTTGCGCCATGACCGCCGAGAAGAGACTCGATCCCCGCTACCGCGTGCCCGTTGCCGTCGCAGGCGTGCTGCAACTGGCGCTGACCGCCGCTGCACTGATCGACCTGCGCCGACGCGGACCCGACGAGATCCGGGGCTCGAAGAAGGCCTGGACCGCCGCGGCGTTCGTGAACTTCTTCGGGCCGATCGCCTACTTCACCGTCGGCCGCAGAAGGCGATGACCGTGGGCACCGCGACGGTCGTCGGGGGCGGAGTCATCGGCCTCACCTGCGCCCTCGAACTCGCCCGCGCCGGGCACACGGTGACGGTGCTGTCCGCGGACCCCGTCGAGGACACCACCTCCGCGGTCGCCGCGGCCATCTGGTTCCCGTACGCCGCCGCACCGATCGCCCCCGTCCTGCGCTGGTCCGCCGAGAGCGCGACGACCTTCGCCGAACTGGCCGCGGACCCCGCGGCCGGGGTGGCGATGCGCACCGGCAACGTGCTCGAACGGACCGCGGCCGACCGGTGGTGGGAGCCCGCCGTCACCGGGCTGACCGAGGTGCCCGCCGCCGAGCTCCCCGACGGCGTCGTCAGCGCGGCCCGCGTCACGGTCCCGGTCGTCGACATGGTGATCTACCTGAGCTGGCTGGCCGCGCAGTGCCGCACCGCCGGCGTCCGGGTGACCCGGCGGCACGTCACCGACCTGGCCGAGGTCGACGGCGACGTGGTGGTGGTCGCGGCGGGACTGCGCTCGGGCGCCCTCGTCGGCGACGACACCCTCGCGCCGCTGCGCGGGCAGGTGGTGCGCCTGGCCAACCCCGGCCTGACCGACTGGCTGATAGACGACGACAACCCGGCGGGCATGACCTACGTGGTGCCGCGCTTCACGGACGTGGTGTGCGGCGGCACGGCGGACCTCGGCGCGTTCGACACCGCCGTCGACCCGGACGTCGAACGCGCGATCCTGGCCCGCGCCCGAGCGCTGGT
Source organism: Rhodococcus kronopolitis (assembly GCF_042654025.1). Classification (NCBI taxonomy): domain Bacteria; kingdom Bacillati; phylum Actinomycetota; class Actinomycetes; order Mycobacteriales; family Nocardiaceae; genus Rhodococcus; species Rhodococcus kronopolitis. Next base: position 117,789 of record NZ_JBHSFO010000009.1, read on the forward strand.
GCCTGCGCTGGCCGACGCCCCGATCCTCTCGCGGGCAGTGGGGTTGCGACCTACTCGGCCGCAGGTGCGGTTGGAGGTGCTGCCCGGCGCGCGACGGGTGATCTGCTGTTACGGCCACGGCGGTGCCGGCGTCACCATGTCGTGGGGCTGCGCGCGGGAGGTCGCCCGGCTCGCCGGGTGACCTCCCGGGAGTACCGCAACGGCGACGGCCCGCACCCGAGGTGGGTGCGGGCCGTCGCCGTCGATCGGATGGAACCGGTCAGTGCATCATTGCCGGGGCGGCGGGCTGCTCGCCCTCCGGCGCGGCGGCCTTGCTGCGGGGCAGCAGCATCGCCGGGATCAGCGTCAGCAGGATCAGCACCAGCGCGACCATGAAGGTGTTGCCGAAGGCGTCCGCGGCCTGGTCGAGGCCCTGCTCGACGGCGCCCGGCGGCAACTTCTCGGCGATCGACGGGTCGTGCTGGGCCACGGTGGCCGGACCGGCCAGCGGCCGGGACAGCATCTGGTTGGTCAGCACCACGGACATGACCGCGGTACCGACGGACCCGGCGACCTGCTGGACGATGTTCATCAGCGTCGAGCCGCGCGCCACCGTGTGGTCGGTCAGCGTCGCCATCGCCGCGGTCATGATCGGCATCATCGTGCAGCCCATGCCCAGGCCCATCACGAACAGCGCGCCGAGCAGCAGCGGGTAGGGCGTGTCGGCGCCGACCTGGGTGAACACTCCCATGCCGAATGCGATCACCGTGATGCCGGTCAGCACGATCTTGCCGGGGCCGATCTTGTCGACCAGGAATCCGGCGAGCGGCATGGTGACCATGGCGCCGATGCCCTGCGGCGCGAGCAACAGTCCGGCGGTCAGGGTGCTCTCACCACGAACCTGCAGGAAGTAGCTCGGGAACAGCAGGCCCGCGCCCATGAACGCGATCGCGAACAGCGTCGAGGTCACGACCGCGATGGTGAGCTTGCGGTTGAGGAACAGCCGCAGGTCGATCAGCGGGTGCTTCGCCCGAAGCGCGTGGAAGACGAAGCCGACCACCAGCGCGAGACCGATCCCGGCCGGCACGAGCACCCGGGAGGACGCCACGGTCTGGGTCTCCGGAATCGACGAGACGCCGAACAGGAACAGCGCCAGGCCCGGCGAGAGCAGCAGCATGCCGAGGAAGTCGAACGACTCCGACGGGCTCGGCTTGTCCGCGGGCAGCAGCTTGAACGCGGCGAACAGCGCGATGATGCCGATCGGCAGGTTGATCAGGAAGATCCAGTGCCAGCTGGCGGCCTCGATCAGCCAGCCACCGAGGATCGGACCGGTGATCGGTCCGAGCAGCATCGGGATGCCGAGCACGGCCATCAGGCGACCGATGCGCTGCGGTCCCGCGGCGCGGGTCATGATCGTCATGCCCAGCGGCATCAGCATGCCGCCGCCGAGGCCCTGGAGCACCCGGAAGCCGATCAGCGACTGGATGTCCCAGGCCATGCTGCACAGGACCGAGCCGGCCACGAACAGCACCAGGGCGGTCATGTACAGGCGCTTGGTGCCGAAGCGGTCGGCGGCCCAGCCGGTCACCGGGATCACCGTCGCCAGGGCCAGCGTGTAGGCCGTCATCGTCCAGGCGACCGTGGCGTAGGTCGCGTCGAACTCGCTCATGAATGTGGGCAGTGCGACGGACACGACGGTCACGTCGAGGATCGACATGATGGCGCCGAGCACCACCACGCTGGCGACCTTCAGCACCGCGCCGTCAAGCTTGTCCGAGGCCGCCGCTGGCGCACCCGGGGGTGTCGGCGTTGTCATCTGTTCTCCTGACAGTGTGCTCGCAGGGCGTCGCCCGCAAGAATTGAGTTCAACGAGTCGAACAGCTGGTTGCGGTCCGACTCAGGCAACCGCACGGCGAAAGCCCGCAGCTCGTTGCGCTTGGTCTCGAGATGTTCCGACGCGATGGTACGACCGGCCTCCGACAACGAAATCCGCTTGATCCGTCGGTCGCGAAGATCCTCCCGGCGCTCGAACAGCCCCTGGTTGACCATCTGGTCGACACTGCGACCGGTTGCGGCAACGGACAGGCCCAACCGCTCGGCCACCTCGTGGATCGCCACCGGCTCACCGCACTGCGCGAGCATGAAGAGCGCCCGCACCTGCGTGAAGGACAGGTCCTTCGCGACGAGGTTGTCCATCGCCTCACCCTCGCCGAGACCCATCAGACGCATGAGGAACTCGTCCAGGGCGCGGTAGAGATCGTCGGGCGAGGCAGTCACTCCAGGGATACTAGCGTTTGCGCAACTATCGCTCAATTGCTAGCAATGTGAAGGCCATCACCATGTCCGACTCGGCGACCACGCCATCCGACCACGCCGCCGCCCGCCCGCGCAACGGAATTTCCACGGCACACGCGGGAGTCGATTCTCCGGTTCACCTCGGCGTCATCCGCGACGGCTACCGTCGGAGCCATGCCCTCCCGGACCGTTCCGCCCCGGACGCTGATCCTGCTCAGGCACGGCAAGTCGGCCTATCCGCCCGACGTCGGCGACCACGGGCGACCGTTGGCCCCGCGGGGCGAACGGCAGGCGGGGCTGGCAGGCGAATGGATCCGCGACACCCGACCGACCGTCGACGCCGTGCTCTGCTCGACGGCGACCCGGACCCGGCTGACCCTCGAGGCCACCGGACTGCACGCTCCGACCCGGTTCAGCGACGAGGTCTACGCCGCCACCGCCGCGGCGGTGATCCGGGAGATCGCCCGCACCGCCGACGACGTGCGAACCCTGCTGGTGGTCGGGCACGAGCCGGGCCTGCCCGGTGCGGCCGTCGCGCTCGATCCCGGGTCGCCCCTGGCCGACCGGATCGCCGACCGCTTCCCGACCTCCGCGATCGCGGTGCTCTCGGTCGCCGGCGACTGGTCCGACCTGCCGCGCACCGGCGCCACCCTCACCGACTTCCACATCCCCCGCTGAACCGGCCGCCGCCTCGGACTGCGGCTCGACTCAGCCGCGAACCAGGACCGCCTTGCCGAGCACCTTCCCTGCCTCGAGGTCGGCCAGCGCCCGCGGCGCCTCGGCGAGCGGGTACCGCGCCTTGACCAGCGGCCGCAGGCCCTTGGCGACCAGTGCGGTCAGCGCCTCGTGGGTCTGCGCCAACGCCTCGGGATGCGAGCGAAGGAACTCGCCCCAGGCCGCCCCGACGATGCTGATGTTGCGGAACAGCACCCGGTTGACCTTCACCGACGGAATGCCGCCGCCTGCGAACCCGATCACCACCAGCCGGCCCTCGGGCGCCAGCACCCGGACCGCGTCGTCGAAAGCGTCGCCGCCGACCGGGTCGATCACGACCTGGGCCCCGGCGTTGCCCGTCAGCTCACCGACCCGGCCCGCCCAGCCGTCGGTCAGCGCAACCACCTCGTCGGCCCCGAGTTCGCGGAGGAACTCCTCGGCGCCTGCTCGACGGACCACCGCGATCACCCGCGCCCCGTGCGCCTTGGCCAGCTGGATCGCCGCGGTGCCGACGCCGCCTGCGGCGCCGAGCACCACCACCGTCTCCCCCGCGACCAGCCCGGCCCGACGGGTCAGCGCGAACTCCATCGTCTGGTAGTTGATGATCAGCGAGGCGGCCTCGTCGAAGTCGAGCCCCGCCGGGATGCGCAGCACCCGCGTCGCCGGGACCGCGACGCGTTCGGCGTAGCCCCCGTGGTCGGACATCGCGAGCACCCGGTCGCCGGGCGCGAACCCGCTGCCGTCCGGCGCGGAGAGCACCACACCGGCGACCTCGGCTCCGGGCACGAACGGCGGTTCGGGCCGCAACTGGTACTTGCCGTAGCTGATCAGCAGGTCCGGGAAGCACACCCCCGCGGCACGCACGTCGATCAGGACCCGACCGTCGGTGTCGGGTTCCGGCACCTCCTGCAGCGTCATCCCCGCCGGACCGGTCAGCTCCGTGACCACCACTGCCTGCATCGCACACCTCCACCGTTCGAAAGGACATCCGTCACCGGGGTCCGGGACGGACAAGGCCCGGTCCCAGTCGGGCCGGATGGCACCGCCCGGGACCGGGCCTACTTCGCTGTCTGCGACTCAGCCCACCTTCGGCTTGCTGAGCGCGATCATCTCCTCGACGTCGACCAGCTTGACCCGGGGCCGACCGGCGGCCTTGCCGAGCTCCCGCTCGCGGGCGTCGATCGCCTTCCAACCCGTCCAGTCGACCACGTCGGGCTGCCGCTCGGCCACCAGTGCCGCGAGGGCCTCACGGTCCGCCTTCGGCGGATCCAGGCGGTCCGCTGCCAGGTCCTCGAGGATGAGCGCGATGGTGTCGTGCGCGCACTGCCTGTTGGTGCCGATGACGCCCGACGGACCGCGCTTGATCCAGCCCGCGGTGTAGGTGCCGGGCACCGGCTCGCCGTCCAGCTCGGTGACCCGGCCACCGACGTTGTTGATGGTGCCGCGGGCCTCGTCGAAGGGCAGCCCCGCCACCGGCACGCCCCGGTACCCGACCGAACGCAGCACCATGCCGGTCTCGAGCAGTTCCGTCTGCTCGGTGGTCCGGGCCCGCATCACGCCGTCCTCGTCGACGACCATCTCGTTGCGCGCGACGACCAGGCCGGTGACGTGATCGGTGCCGACGACCTCCACCGGAGACGCCAGGAACCGCAGCACGATCCGCTTGCGGTGACCGGCGAGCGGGCGGGCCGCGTACTCGCGCAGGATGGTCATCTTCAGGCGCTTCGCCGGGCTGGCGTCGACCTCGGCGGCGCTGGCATCGTCGAGCTCGAGCTCCGCCGGGTCGACCACGATGTCCACGTCCGGCAGCTGACCGAGCGCCAGCAGTTCGGGGCTGGTGAACGCTGCCTGCGCCGGGCCGCGCCTGCCGAGCAGCACGACCTCGTCGACGGCGCTCTCCCGGAGGGCCTCGACGGCGTGTGCCGCCATGTCGGACTTGGCGAGACGGTCCGCGTCGGCGACCAGCAGTCGCGCCACGTCCAGCGCGACGTTGCCGTTGCCGACGATCACCGCGCGGGAGGACGTCAGGTCGAAGCTGCGGTCCGCGTAGTCCGGGTGCCCGTTGTACCAGGCCACGAACTCGGTGGCGGCCAGGCTGCCCGGCAGGTCCTCGCCCGGGATGCCGAGGTGTCGGTCGCTGGGCGCGCCGACCGCGTAGATCACGGCGTGGTGGTGGGTGATCAGGTCCTCGTGGCTCAGGTGGGTGCCGACCTCGACGTTCAGGTACAGGCGGAACCCGGCGCGCCGGGCGACCTCGGAGAACACGTCGGTGACCGACTTGGTCTCCAGGTGGTCCGGCGCGACACCGGCGCGCACCAGGCCCCACGGGGTGGGCAGCCGGTCGAACATGTCGATCTCGATGCCGGAGCGCTTGAACGCCAGCAGTTCCTGCGCGGCGTAGAACGCGGAGGGCCCCGAACCGACGATCGCGACCCGGAACGGGTCCTGGGCATTCTTCGGGAACTTGAGCGCCGGCGCCGGATCCGCGTACTCCGGCTCGTTGCCCGCGAAGTAGTCGGCGTTGATCGTCGAGTACCGCGCCATCGCCTCGGGCAGATCGTCGTCGCGGAAGATCGCCTCCACCGGGCACGCGTCGACGCAGAGCCCGCAGTCGATGCACGTCTCCGGGTCGATGTAGAGCATCTCGGTGCTCTTGAAATCCCGCTCGTCCGGCGTCGGGTGGATGCAGTCCACCGGGCACACCTCGGTACAGCTGGCATCGTTGCAGCACGGCTGGGTGATCACGAACGCCACTGCGGCCTCCTCAAAACTAGAACCTGTTCCTGGTCACATTACGCGGCTCCGTGGAACACGTCACAGTGGATCGGCCGAATCGCCCACAGCCGTGACCGGCAACACTCCCGGCCCGGCCGAAAGCTCAGCTCAGCATCCGCTTCCCGACCACGGCGACCACCCCGAGCAGGACCAGCACCAGCAGTGCCGTGCCGAACCCGGTCAGCCACCACAGCAGCCCGAACACCACCAGGGCGGGCGCCGCGACGATGGCGACGACCGTCGGGCTCTCGCGCACCACCTCGAGCGCGGTCGACGCCTTCTGCCTGTCGATTCCCTTACCAGTCATACCCACACGGTAGACGCGAAACGGCCCCCACACCCGTTACCGGATGTGGGGGCCGATCGTGTACTGCTACCGAACCACCGGGACTAGCGGTAGTCGGTGCTGAAGCCGTAGTCGTCCAGCGGAACCGCAGCTCCAGTCCCGGTGCCGAAGCCTTCCGGGCTGTAGTACTGGTCGTCGTAGGACGGCACGGCGTACGCCGCGGCGCGCGCCTCCTCGGTCGGCTGCACCTGGATGTTCCGGTACCGGTTGATGCCGGTTCCGGCCGGGATCAGCTTTCCGATGATCACGTTCTCCTTGAGACCGATCAGCTTGTCCGAGCGGCAGTTGATCGCCGCGTCGGTCAGCACTCGGGTGGTCTCCTGGAAGGACGCCGCCGACAGCCACGAGTCGGTCGCCAGCGAGGCCTTGGTGATACCCATCAGGACCGGGCGACCGGCTGCGGGCTCACCACCCTCGGCGACGACGCGACGGTTGGACGCCTCGAACTCGGCCCGCTCGGTGAGCGAACCGGGCAGGAACTCGGTGGCGCCGGAGTCGATGATCGTCACGCGACGGAGCATCTGGCGAACGATGACCTCGATGTGCTTGTCGTGGATCGACACACCCTGGCTCCGGTACACCTCCTGGACCTCGTTGACGAGGTGGATCTGCACCTGACGCGGGCCCATGACACGCAGCACCTCGTGCGGGTCGGCTGCACCCTCCATCAGCTGCTGTCCGACCTCGACGTGGTCGCCGTCGGCCAGCAGACGCTCGGAGCCGTCCTCGTGCTTGAACACACGCAGACGCTGACGCTTCGAGAGCTTGTCGTAGACGACCTCTTCGCCACCGTCGTCCGGGACGATGGTGATCTTGTAGAAGCGGTCGCCGTCCTCGAGCTGCACCCGTCCGGTGACGTCCGCGATCGGCGCCTTGCCCTTCGGGACACGTGCCTCGAACAGCTCCTGAACACGCGGCAGACCACCGGTGATGTCGGCGGCACCCGCCGCACCACCCTGGTGGAAGGTACGCATGGTCAGCTGGGTACCGGGCTCACCGATCGACTGTGCGGCGACGATGCCGACGGCCTCACCGATGTCGACCAGCTTGCCGGTGGCCATCGAGCGGCCGTAGCAGGTGGCGCAGACGCCGGTGCCGGTGGTGCAGGTCAGCACCGAACGGACCTTGACCTGCGTGATGCCTGCTGCGAGCAGCGCGTCGATCGCCGGGTCGCCCAGGTCGTGTCCACGCTCGACGATCACGTTGCCGTTCTCGTCGACCGCGTCCGCGGCCAGGGTGCGGGCGTACGTGCTGGTCTCCACGTGGGCGTCGCGGATCAGCGTGCCGTTGGCCTGCTTCTCCGAGATCGTGGTGACGATGCCGCGCTCGGTGCCACAGTCGGTCTCGCGAACGATGACGTCCTGCGAGACGTCCACCAGACGACGGGTCAGGTAACCCGAGTCGGCGGTACGCAGTGCGGTATCGGCCAGACCCTTACGGGCACCGTGCGTGTTGATGAAGTACTCGAGAACGGTCAGGCCTTCCTTGAAGGAAGACTTGATCGGACGCGGGATGAACTCACCCTTCGGGTTCGTCACCAGGCCCTTCATGCCGGCGAGCGAACGAACCTGAGTCATGTTGCCGGCGGCGCCGGACTTCACGATCATCGGGATCGGGTTCTCGTCGGGGAAGTGCGCCTCCATGGCCTTGCCGACCTCGTCGGTGCACTCGGACCAGATCTTGACCAGGGCACTGTTGCGCTCGGCCTTGTTGAGCGCGCCGCGCTGGTACTTCTTCTCGATCTGATCGGCCTGAACCTCGAACGCCTCGAGGATCTGGCCCTTCTCCGGCGGCACGAGGACGTCGGAGATCGAGACCGTGACGCCCGAACGCGTGGCCCAGTAGAAGCCGGTGTCCTTGAGCTTGTCGACGGTCTGCGCGACCACGATCATCGGGTAGCGCTCGGCGAGATCGTTGATGATCGTCGCCTGACGCTTCTTCGGCATCTGCTCGTTCACGAACGGGTAGTCCGCGGGGAGCAGCTCGTTGAAGAGCACCCGACCGAGGGTCGTCTCCGCGACCCAGGCGTCGCCGTAGTTCCAGCCGCCCTCGGGGAACAGCTCGTCCTCGATCTCACGCGGCGGACGCTGCGTGGTCAGGCGGACCTTGATCTTCGCCTGCACCGACAGCGCGCCACGGTCGACGGCCATCTGCGCCTCGGCGGGCGAGGAGTACGCGCCGGACTCGGGGCGATCCTTGCCTGCAGCGACGAGCTCGCCCTCGACACCCTCGTCCAGACGGGTCAGGTGGTACAGACCGGTCACCATGTCCAGACGCGGCATGGCCAGCGGGCGGCCCGACGCGGGAGACAGGATGTTGTTCGAGGACAGCATCAGGATGCGGGCCTCGGCCTGCGCCTCGGCGGACAGCGGCAGGTGCACTGCCATCTGGTCGCCGTCGAAGTCGGCGTTGAAGGCCTCACACACCAGCGGGTGCAGCTGGATGGCCTTGCCCTCGACCAGCTGCGGCTCGAACGCCTGGATGCCCAGGCGGTGCAGGGTGGGTGCACGGTTGAGCAGCACCGGATGCTCGGCGATGACCTCTTCGAGGACGTCCCACACCTGGCTGCGCTGCCGCTCGACCATCCGCTTGGCGGACTTGATGTTCTGCGCGTGGTTGAGATCGACCAGACGCTTCATCACGAACGGCTTGAACAGCTCGAGCGCCATCAGCTTCGGCAGACCGCACTGGTGCAGCTTGAGCTGCGGGCCGACGACGATGACCGAACGGCCCGAGTAGTCGACGCGCTTGCCGAGGAGGTTCTGACGGAATCGACCCTGCTTGCCCTTGAGCAGGTCGCTCAGGGACTTCAGCGGGCGGTTGCCCGGACCGGTGACCGGACGGCCGCGACGGCCGTTGTCGAACAGCGCGTCCACGGACTCCTGCAGCATCCGCTTCTCGTTGTTGACGATGATCTCGGGGGCACCGAGGTCGATCAGTCGCTTGAGGCGGTTGTTGCGGTTGATCACGCGGCGGTACAGGTCGTTCAGGTCCGAGGTGGCGAAGCGGCCACCGTCGAGCTGGACCATCGGACGCAGCTCCGGCGGGATCACCGGGACGGCGTCGAGGACCATGCCCATCGGCGAGTTGCCGGACATCTGGAATGCCGCGACGACCTTGAGGCGCTTGAGCGCGCGCAGCTTCTTCTGACCCTTGCCGCTGCGGATGGTCTCCCGGAGGATCTCCGCCTCGGCGTTGATGTCGAAGTTGCGCATCAGGATCTGGATGGACTCCGCGCCCATGGCGCCGGTGAAGTACTCGCCGTAGCGGTCGACCAGCTCGCGGTAGATGCCCTCGTCCACGATGAGCTGCTTGACGCTCAGCTTGGTGAAGGTGCTCCAGATCTCGTCGAGACGGTCCAGCTCACGCTGGGCGCGGTCACGGAGCTGACGCATCTCGCGCTCGCCGCCGTCCTTGACCTTGCGGCGCACGTCGGACTTGGCGCCCTCGGCCTCGAGCTCGGCGATGTCCGCCTCGAGCTTCTGCGCGCGGGCCTCGAGGTCGGCGTCACGCTGGTCGGCGACCGACTTCTTCTCGACCTCCATCTCCGCCTCGAGCGTGGACAGCTCGTTGTGACGGAGCTCGTCGTCGACACCGACGATGACGTAGGCGGCGAAGTAGATGATCTTCTCGAGATCCTTCGGAGCCAGGTCCAGGAGGTAACCGAGCCGGCTGGGCACACCCTTGAAGTACCAGATGTGGGTGACCGGAGCGGCGAGCTCGATGTGGCCCATCCGCTCGCGTCGCACCTTCGCACGGGTCACCTCGACGCCGCAGCGCTCACAGATGATGCCCTTGAAGCGGACGCGCTTGTACTTGCCGCAGTAGCACTCCCAGTCCCGAGTGGGGCCGAAGATCTTCTCGCAGAAGAGGCCGTCCTTCTCGGGCTTGAGCGTGCGGTAGTTGATGGTCTCCGGCTTCTTGACCTCGCCGTAGGACCACTGACGGATGTCCTCAGCGGTGGCCAGGCCGATGCGGAGTTCATCGAAGAAGTTGACGTCGAGCACGTAACTTCCTTTCCCCTGTTCGGGTTTGTCGCTGCTAGTTGTCGCTATCGCTGCCGGGCCCCGGCGGGGTGCTCACGCACCCCGCCGGGTCGGCGCCTAGTTCGCGAGGTCGTCGACCGTCGCGGCTTCGTTCCTGGACAGGTTGATGCCCAGGTTCGCCGCCGCCCGCTCCAGGTCCTCGTCGTCGCCGTCGCGCATCTCGATGGCCGCACCGTCCGAGGACAGCACCTCCACGTTGAGGCAGAGCGACTGGAGCTCCTTCAGGAGCACCTTGAACGACTCGGGGATGCCAGGCTCCGGGATGTTCTCGCCCTTGACGATGGCCTCGTACACCTTGACTCGACCCACCACGTCGTCCGACTTGATGGTGAGCAGTTCCTGCAGCGTGTAAGCCGCGCCGTAGGCCTGCATCGCCCAGCACTCCATCTCACCGAAGCGCTGGCCACCGAACTGGGCCTTACCGCCGAGCGGCTGCTGGGTGATCATCGAGTACGGCCCGGTCGAACGGGCGTGGATCTTGTCGTCGACCAGGTGGTGCAGCTTGATGATGTACATGTAGCCGACCGAGACCGGGTACGGGAACGGCTCGCCGGAGCGGCCGTCGAACAGGGTGGCCTTTCCGTCGGGGCCCACCATCTGATCGCCGTCGCGGTTCGGCAGGGTCGCGCCCAGCAGACCGGTCAGCTCGTCCTCCTTGGCACCGTCGAACACCGGGGTGGCGATGTTCGAGTCGGCCGGAGCTGCCAGCATCTCTTCCGGCAGGGTCGCAGCCCAGTCCGGACGGGTGCCGTCGGCCGCGATCTGGATGTTCCATCCGGTCTTGCCGATCCACCCGAGGTGGGTTTCGAGCACCTGACCGATGTTCATACGACGCGGGACACCGTGCGTGTTCAGGATGATGTCGACCGGCGTGCCGTCCGAGAGGAACGGCATGTCCTCGGCGGGCAGGATCTTGCCGATGACACCCTTGTTGCCGTGTCGGCCGGCGAGCTTGTCGCCGTCCTGGATCTTGCGCTTCTGGGCCACGTACACGCGGACCAGCTCGTTGACGCCGGGAGGCAGGTCGTCGTCGTCGTCGCGCGAGAACACGCGGATGCCGATGACCTTGCCGGACTCGCCGTGCGGAACCTTGAGCGACGTGTCGCGGACCTCGCGGGCCTTCTCGCCGAAGATGGCGCGCAGCAGGCGCTCCTCCGGGGTCAGCTCGGTCTCGCCCTTCGGCGTGACCTTTCCGACCAGCACGTCACCGTCACGGACCTCCGCACCGATGCGGATGATGCCGCGCTCGTCGAGATCCGCGAGGACCTCGTCCGAGACGTTCGGGATGTCCCGGGTGATCTCCTCGGCACCGAGCTTGGTGTCGCGGGCATCGATCTCGTGCTCCTCGATGTGGATCGAGGTCAGGACGTCCTCTTCCACGAGGCGCTGCGACAGGATGATCGCGTCCTCGTAGTTGTGGCCCTCCCACGGCATGATCGCCACGAGCAGGTTCTTGCCGAGCGCCATCTCACCGTTCTCGGTGCAGGGGCCGTCGGCGAGGACCTGGCCGGCCTCCACGCGCTGGCCCTCGTCCACGATCGGACGCTGGTTGGCGCAGGTGCCCTGGTTCGAACGCGCGAACTTGCGCATCTGGTAGGTCCGGCGGCTGCCGTCGTCCGCCATCACGGTGACGTAGTCGGCCGAGACCTCCTCGATCACACCGGTCTTCTCGGTGATCACGACGTCGCCGGCGTCGACCGCGGCGCGCAGCTCCATGCCGGTGCCGACCAGCGGCGACTCGGAACGGACCAGCGGCACGGCCTGACGCTGCATGTTCGCGCCCATCAGTGCGCGGTTGGCGTCGTCGTGCTCGAGGAACGGGATCATCGCGGTCGCGACGGACACCATCTGGCGCGGCGAGACGTCCATGTAGTCGACGTCGGTCGACAGGACGAACTCCACCTCGCCGCCCTTACGACGGACGGTCACGCGCTCGTCGACGAAGGCACCGTTGGTGTCGACCGGCGAGTTGGCCTGCGCCACGACGTGGCGGTCCTCCTCGTCGGCGGTCAGGTAGTGCACCTCGTCGGTGACGACACCGTCGACGACCTTGCGGTACGGGGTCTCGATGAAACCGAACGGGTTGACCCGTGCGTACACCGACAGCGAACCGATCAGGCCGATGTTCGGGCCCTCAGGGGTCTCGATCGGGCACATGCGGCCGTAGTGCGACGGGTGCACGTCTCGCACCTCGAGGCCGGCACGCTCACGGGACAGACCGCCGGGGCCCAGCGCCGAGAGGCGACGCTTGTGGGTCAGACCCGACAGCGGGTTGTTCTGGTCCATGAACTGCGAGAGCTGGGAGGTTCCGAAGAACTCCTTGATCGCGGCCACGACGGGACGGATGTTGATCAGGGTCTGCGGCGTGATCGCCTCGACGTCCTGGGTCGTCATCCGCTCGCGCACCACGCGCTCCATGCGGGACAGGCCCACCCGGATCTGGTTCTGGATGAGCTCGCCCACGGTGCGCAGACGACGGTTGCCGAAGTGGTCGATGTCGTCGACCTCGACGGGCACCTCGACGCCACCGGGGGCGGTCATCGAGATGTCACCGGCGTGCAGGCGCACCAAGTACTCGATCGTCGCGACGATGTCTTCCTCGGTGAGGGTCGACGCGGTGATCGGCTGGCCGTGGTTCAGGCCCAGCTTCTTGTTGATCTTGTAACGACCCACGCGGGCGAGGTCGTAGCGCTTCTCCTTGAAGAACAGGTTCTCCAGCAGGGTCTGCGCCGACTCCTTGGTCGGCGGCTCGCCCGGACGCAGCTTGCGGTAGATGTCGAGCAGGGCCTCGTCGGAGCCGGCGGTGTTGTCCTTCTCCAGGGTCGCCATCAGGATCTCGGAGAACCCGAAGCGCTCCGTGATCTGCTCGGTGGTCCAGCCGAGGGCCTTGAGCAGGACGGTGACCGGCTGGCGACGCTTGCGGTCGATGCGGACGCCCACGGTGTCGCGCTTGTCCACGTCGAACTCGAGCCACGCGCCGCGACCCGGGATCACCTTGACGCTGTGCAGCGTCTTCTCGGTGGCCTTGTCGATCGACTCGTCGAAGTACACGCCCGGCGAACGCACCAGCTGGGACACCACGACACGCTCGGTGCCGTTGATGATGAAGGTGCCCTTCGGGGTCATCATCGGGAAGTCACCCATGAAGACCGTCTGGCTCTTGATCTCACCGGTGTTGTTGTTGATGAACTCCGCGGTGACGAACAACGGCGCCGCGTAGGTCATGTCCTTGTCTTTGCACTCATCGGTCGAGGCCTTGACCTCGTCGAAGCGTGGGTCGGAGAAGGACAGGGACATCGAGCCCGAGAAGTCCTCGATCGGGGACAGCTCGGTGAGGATGTCCTCCAGACCGCCGGTGACTCCACCATCGCCGCGGGCCTCGGCCCGCTCACGGGAGGCCGGCGTACCGATCAACCACTCGAAGGAATCCGTCTGTACGTCAAGTAGCCCAGGAACGTCGAGAGGTTCGCGAATTTTCGCGAACGAGACCCTCTTCGGGGCTCCGGGGATTCCTGCCTTGGTCTGGCTAGAGACTGCCAAGATGCGTCCTTCCAGCACCTCACGCGGGCCGCTTCGTGCTGTGCGACCGCCGCTGTATCTGCTTCTTCAGTGGGGCGAATTCGCTGGTCACAACCCGAACGAAGCCCACAACCATGCAGGAAGCGAACGCTTCACAAGCAGTACGGCCGAGAGGGTGGACAGGAGGCAGCCAGCGCAACGTCCAAAGGTACCCGAAGAACGCCCAGAATACAACCGGCGTAAGGATCGAAACTAACACCCGAGCGCGTCGTCCGCACATCATTCACGCGCCCGGTGCCTCCATTTGCGCCGGCGCGAACCTGCACGGACCGCGATCAATCGCGTGTCTCGTCCAATAGAGTGGCCTGTGATCGCGGCTTCGTCAAGGCTTGGCGCGGCATTTCGTTCCGAAGTCGCCTCGCCGAGGTCCCGCAGAGGGCCTCTCAGCGGTCCCGGATGTCCGAGAGCAGCCAGGTGTCGCCGACCTTCTTCATGGTCACCGACAGCGGTCCCTGGGCGCTGCCCTGGGCCGCGCCGTCGTTCGTCGCACTGACGACCATGCTGCCGACGAGCTCGGCGTTGTCGCCGTCGATCAGCTTGACTCCGATGTCGCTGACCTGCGCCGTTGTCGCCGTCTTGGTCTGCACGACGGCATCGCGGGTGACCTGCGCGGTCTTGTCGAACTCGGTCCGCATGCTGTCGGTGAGCACCGCGCGCGCGTTGTCGAAGTCCTCGTCCACGGTGTCGAACTTGTAGGTGTAGAGGGTCTCGACGGCATGCCGGGCGTCCGCACTCACCCGCGAGGTCGCGGCGGTGTCCACCCACGCCTCGTTGGCGATGTCGGTGCCGGGTTTGACGGCCGCGACAATCGCGAACGCCGCCAGCGCCAGCGCCACCGCCCCCACCACGACGACGCGGCGCCGGCCCGCCCCGGCGTCGCTGCCGTCGCCCGCCGACTCGCCCTCGTCGGACGCATCGGTGCCGACGGCAGACGCCTCATCGGCCGTGTCAGCCGTGTCAGAGGTGTCTGCGGTGCCTGCCTTCGCGGCGGGTACGGCCGGGCTCGGCGCCGGAGCGGCGGCCTCGACCGGCGTCGACGTGGCGGCCTCGGCAGGCTCGCTCGCGGGCACCTCGGGAGCCACGACCGACTCGACCGCGGCTGCCTCGGTCGGCTCCGCCGCGGGAGCCACGACCGGCACCGCCGCCGTGTCCTCGACCGGCAGCGGTGCGGCGTTCTCCACCGGCGGGGCCGGGCGCGCGGGGGCCTTGCCGGTCCCGGCCACCTTGGGCCTGCGGCCCCGAGGCTGGGGCGTGTTGCTCGTGCGACGAGTAGGCGGCACTGGAATACTCCTGGATCTTCGCGGCTCGGGGGTCTTCGAGGTCGGCGGGCTACTGGCCGCCGGAGTCCGGGAGCGCGGGGACGGGCACCTCGGGGGCCGGCGCGGGGACGGGCGCCTCGGGGGCCGGCGCGGGAGCCTCGGCCGGCGGTGAGCCGGTGCCCGGGTCCATGGCGATGGGCGCCCCGACGTTCTCGACCTTCTCGGCCTTCCACACGCCGTCGACGTCCGTCATGCCCAGGCGCATGGTGATCTTGACCTTGCTCGCGGGCCGGTTCGGCCACGTCGTGGTGCTGGTGAGCACCACGAGCGAGGTCGCCGTCCCCTCGTCCCGGCTGAATTCCGTCAGCGCGGCGTCGAGGACCGCGGCCTGGCTCGTCGCCCCCGCCTGCTTCACCTGCTCGGCCATCTGGCTCTTGGTGTCGTTCAGGGAGTTCATCAGCTCGTCACCGGTGATCGAGGACTCCATGTTCGCGAAGGTCTGGTCCAGGTTCGCCGAGTCCACCGTGTTCAGGTTGATCGCCGCCTGTCGCGCGCCGGCGAGGGCGTCGTCCCGGGCGGCCGCCGCCGGCCGGTCGACGAACAGGGCGCGGCCCCATCCGTAACCGAACCAGACCGCGAACCCGAGGGCGACGAGCGCGAGCACACTCACCGCCGCCAAGGCGGGATTCCGCAGATTCGTGCTTCGCATCGCTCTTCCACCTACTGCTAGTGACTTCTGATTCCAGCGGGCCGGGCCGAGCCTACTTGGGCGTGATGCCGAGCAGCGGCGCCAACTGCGTGGCAATCGGGTTGAGGTTGAGCTTGTCCGGGTCCACCTTCGGCTTGTTGTCCCACGGCTGCGGGATCGCCGGATCGGCGTAGACGATCCGGTTGGCGCTGCGGACGCCCGTCACGCTGCCGAGGGGGGTGGTGCAGTTGGCCTCGGTGTTCAGCGGGAAGTCGTCCCGGGTGTCATCGAAGTTCGGGTTCTCCCGCTTCATCTGCGCCAGGATCTCGTAGGTGCCCTCGTAGCCCTGCGTGCACGGCGGCGGGTTGTTCGTCTCCAGCAGCAGCCCCTGGTGCAGCGTCCCGTCACCGGGTGCGGGCGTGGACGCCGCGGCCGCCAGACCGGGCAGGAACTTCAGCAGCAGGTTCAGCGCGATGGTCCGGGGACCGAGCGCCGCGGTGACCTGCGCCAGGTTGCCCAGGTCCGTGGTGAGCGCGGGTCCGGCGGAGTCGATCAGCGACCCAACCTCGGCGCTGGCCGCGGTGCCGGTGGCGATCAGCCTCCGGATGTCGGGGTCACTGGACGCGAGCTGCTGCGAGATCAGGTTGACGTCCGAGCTGAACTGCCGGATCGCGGACGACTGCTCCGACTGGGTGTCCAGCACGGTCCTGCTGTCCCGGATCAGCGCCAGCGTCTGGGGCAGGTTCTCCAGGCCGACCTGGGTGAACGAGTTGACCGAGTCGACCAGCAGCTGCAGGTCGTCGCCCTTGCCGTCGAAGGCCTTGCCCAGCTCCGTGACCGTGGTGTTCAGCGCGTCCAGCGGCACCGACCGGACCAGCGAGTTGGCGCTCGCGAGCAGTTCCTCGACCGGCACCGGGACGGCGGTGTCCGGGCGCGCGATCAGCGATCCGTCCTCGAGGAACGGGCCCTCGTCGCTGCTGGGCTGCAGGTCCACGTACTGCTCACCGATGGCGGAGCGGTTCGCCACCACCGCGCGGGCCGAGGAGGGCACCCGCGGGGCGCCGTTGTTGAGCTCGAGATCGACGAGGACGCCGTCGTCGGTCAGGTGCAGGTCGCCGACCGTGCCCACCGGGACTCCCCGGTAAGTGACCTCGGCGTTGGTGAAGATGCCGCCGGAGTCGGCGAAGTCCGCCTTCACCGTGTACTGACCGAATCCGAGCAGGGTGTCCAGGCGCACGTACTTCGCGCCCACGTACAACACCCCGAGGACCGCGACGAGCACGAACGCGACGAGCTGAAAGCGCACCAGTCTGGACCTCATCGGCCACCCACCCCAAACTTCTCGAGCAGTCCGCTCAGCGGATTCTGCGGGGCCTGCTCCGTCTTCTTCACCGGCTCGGTGCCCGGTGCGACCGGGGCCCCCGGCGCAGGCGGCGGTGCGGGCACGATCGGCGGCAGCGGCAGCACCGACACCGTCGGCCACCCGGTCCGCGGGCCGTTGCCGTTGTAGTACGGGTTGGACGGGTCGACCGTCGGCGTGTAGCCGCCGTAGCCGGGCTTCGGCGGAATGTAGACCGGATCACCCATCCCGACGCCGAGCGCCTCGAACTGCTGTCCCAGCCGCATGTCGATCGAGAGGAACAGGTTCATCGAGTTGCCGTGGATGACCTTCTCCGCGCCGTCCGGGAACGGGAAGGTCGGGATCAGCGGCAGCACCGTGACGAGGTCGTCGGCGGAGTCGGCGAGCGCCTGCAGCGTCGGACGCAGCGCCCGCAGGTCCGCGATCAGGTCGTCCTTCGACTGGGTGAGCACGTCGGTGCCCACCTGTCCGAGGCGGTCGAGTTGGCCGAGCATCTGCACGAACTGCGGTTGCTGGTCGGCCAGCACCGACACGGCCGGCGGGATCTCGGTGAGGATCTTGTCGATCTGGCCGGTCTGCGCGGCCACCCGTCCGCTGAGCGCGTCGAGGCCGTCGAGCGCGCGGGTGATGTCGTCGCGCTGCTGGTTCAGCCCGTCGATCAGTGTGTTGGCCTGCTCGAGCAGCCCGCGTGCGGTGCCCTCGCGGCCGTCCAGTACCACCGTCAACTCGTGGATGATCGGCTGCAGCTGGGCCACCCCGCCGCCGTTGAGCAGCAGCGACATCGCGCCAAGCACCTGCTCGATGTCGGTCGCGTGCCGGGTTCGCTCGACCGGGATGGTCGCGCCGTCCGTGAGCCGGGCGACGTCCGGGTCGGCCGGCGCCTTGAGCTCGATGAACTTCTCCCCCAGCAGGCTGGTCTGCTGCACGGAGGCCACCGCGTTGGCGGGCAGGTTCACCGCGGAGTCGAGCACCGTGTCCACGGTGGCGACCCAGCCGTCGTCCGGGACGGAGATCTCCTTGACCCGACCGACCGGAACGCCGTCCACCTTCACGGTGGACTGCGGCACCAGGTCGAGCACGTCGTCGAACTGCAGGGCAACGTGCATCGGGTTGTCACCGATGTCGGCGCCGCCGGGGAGCGGCACGCTGTAGATGCCCTGGGAACCGCAGCCCGAGACCACCAGTGCAATCGCGCAGGCGGCGGAACCGATCGTGATTGCGCGTTTCACTGGCCACTCCCGTATCACTGCCCGCCCCGCACCCGGTATCACTGCCCACCCCCGACGTTGTTCTGCTCCGCCAGACCGGGGGCCTGCGAGTTGCCGAGCCGCGGCGAGACGTTGCCCGGCACCGTGCCAGGCTGCGAGGGACGCTGCAGGTTGTCGCCGCTGAGGATGCCGAACGGCAGGTTCAGCGTCGGCGTCTTCACGCCCGCCGTGACCTGGCCCATCAACGCCGCACAGTTGTCGATCAGCGGCCGCATCTGCCGTCCGAGCGCATCGAACTTCGGATCACCGGGCATCAGCTTGCCCAGGTCCATCAGCTTGCACACCGCACCGACCGGGTCCTGGGTCTCCGGCAGGTTGACCCGCGACGCCAGCGAGCCGGACTCGGAGTCGTACGAGTTCACGACGTTGCTCAGCGCCAGCGGCAGGGTGGTGAGCGCATCCACCAGGCTCTGCCGGTTGTCGGCCAGCGTCTGGGTGACCTGGACCAGACCCTCGGCATTGCTGGTGACCAGGTCCTTGTTGTCGTGGACGAAGGTCGCCACGTCGCCGAGCGCGAACGACAACTGGTTCAGGGCCTCGCCGAGATTCTGCCGCTCCCCCGACAGGAAGCCGCTCAGGTCCGCGAGCTGGGTGTTGAACTGGCGCACCTGCGCGTCGTTCGCGGCCAGCGCGCCGACGAAGGTCTGCAGGTTCCGCACCGTGTCGAAGATGTCGTCGCGACTGCCGTTCAACGCGGCGGTCGCCTTGGACAGTTCGGTGATCGTGTCGCCGAGCGCCTCGCCGTTGCCGTCGAGGTTCTTCGAGGCGGTGTCCACCAGGTTCGACAGTGCGCCGTCCTTGTTCGCGCCGTTCGGCCCCAGCGCCTCGGACAGCCCCTCGATGCTCGAGTACAGCTGGTCCACCTCGACCGGGGTGGCCGTGCGCTCGCGTGGGATGGTCGCGCCGGACGCCATCACCTCGCCACCGGTGAACGCCGGTGCCAGCTGGATGTAGCGGTCCGAGACCACCGACGGCGTCACCTGGGCGGCCTTGGCCTCGGCCGGGATCTGCACGCCACGGTCGACGCGCATCTCGACCCGGACCTGGTCGCCGAGCGGCTCCACGGAACTGACCGAACCGACCTTCACGCCGAGCACCCGGATGTCCGAGCCGGAGTAGATGCCGACGGACTTGTCGAAGTAGGCGGTGATCTGTGTGGTGCCTGCGCGGTTGAACAGCCACCATCCACCCGCCCCGAGGACCAACACGCCGACCAGCGCCAGCGCCGTGACCATCTTCTGAGCACGGCTGAACCGCTGCCGCTTGCCCGAACCCACGCCGGTCATCAGTTGTCCCCCAGTGTGCGCAACGGCTCGCGGTATCCCGGGATGAGCGGGAGCCCGGGCGGCGTCAGGTTGACGACCACCTGGTCGAACCATCGGCCGTTGCCGACGATGTTCGCGTACAGGCGGGTGAACGGCGCATACAGCTTGATCGCCTTGTCGAGGTTGTCGTTGTTGTCCTGCAGGATCTGCACGACGCCACGCAACTGCTCCAGGGCAGGCCCGATCTGCGCCTCGTTGTCCTGGACCAGGCCCGTCAGCTCCGCGGACAGCCTCTTGGTCCCGGCGAGCAGCTGGGAGATCGACTCCTGCCGGTTGTTCAGCTCGCCGAGCAGCAACCCCGCGCTGCCGATCAGCTTGGTGAACTCGGCATTCCGGTCGGCGAGGACCGCCGAGGTCTTCGCGGTGGCCCCGAACAGCTCGGCAAGCTCCGCGTCCCGGCTCTCGATGGTCCTCGACAGCCGGGTGACGCCGTCGAGCGAGGCCCGCACGTCCGCCGGTGTGCCCGCGAACGCGTCGGAGAGCGTCTGCATGCTCTGCGCGAGCTGCGGGGTGTCGATCTCGCCGAGCGTGGTCGCCGCGCTGGAGAACGCGTCGAGCACGTCGTACGGGGACGCGGTGCGCTCCAACGGGATGGTCTCGCTCGACCGCAGCGTTGACGACCCCCGCGGGTCCAGGGCCAGGTACTTCTGACCCAGGATCGTCTTGATCTGGATGGACGCCGTGGTCTGGTCGCCGACCCAGGCGTCCTTGACCTTGAACGCGACCTCGACTCGGTCGCCCTCGAGCGAGACGCCGGTGACCTTGCCGACCTTGACGCCTGCGATGCGCACCTCGTTGTTCGGCTTGAGCCCGGCGGCCTCGGTGAACTCGGCACGGTAGGTCGCCCCCGCGCCGATCAGCGGCAGGTCCTCGAGGAAGAAGGCGGACATCGTGGCGAGCAGCACCACGACGATGCCCAGCGCGCCGAGGCTGGCGGGACTGCGATGCTTCCTCACTGCCCACTCCCGTCTGCGGAGCAGCGCGCCGCGGCGTTGGTGTACAGGGGCTGGTTGACGGTCGGCAGCCCGGTCGGGAGGTTCAGGTACGGCGAGCTGCCCGGTCCCGCGGCGACGTCGAGTCCGCACAGGTAGAACTGGAACCACGAGCCGTAGCTGGCGATCCGGGAGAGCTTCTCGAGCTTGACCGGCAGCGTCGCGAGGATCTTGTCGACCTTGTCGCTCTGCGCGTTCAAGGTGCCCGCAAGGGTGTTCAACGCGGACACCGATCCCTGGATGGCGGGGCGGGTCGGCTCGAGTACGTCGGCGGTCGCGTCGGCGAGGCCTGCCAGCGAGGTCACCGCGCTGCCGACCGCGTCACGGTCGTTGGCCAGACCGGTGACCAGCCGCTCGGTGTTGGTGATCAGCGAGTCCAGCTCGTCGTCGTGCCTGTTCACCGTCTCGAGGACGCCGTTGAGGTTGTTGATCACCTCGCCGATCACCCGGTCCTTGTCGGCGATGGTGTTGGTCAGCGACGCGGTGTTGCGCACCAGGTCCGTGATGGTGCCGCCCTCGCCCTGGAAGACCTGGATGATCTGGAACGACAGCTTGTTCACGTCGTCGGCGCTGAGGGTCTGGAACAGCGGCCGGAACCCGTTGAAGAGGGTGGTCAGGTTGACCGCGGGGTTGGTGTGGTCGAGCTGGATCGTCTCCCCCGCCGTCAGCTTCATGCCCTGCCGGCCCTGTCCCTGTTCCAGCGCGATGTAGCGCTGGCCGACCAGGTTCCGGTACCGAATGGTCGCGGTGGACCCGGCGGGCAGCCAGTCCCGGTTGGTCAGCGAGAACTGGACCTGCGCCTCCCGGTCGTTGACGATGGCAATCTTGTCCACCTGGCCGACCCGGACGCCCGCGATGCGGACCTCGTCACCCTTGTTGAGCGAGGTGACGTCGGTGAAGATCGCGTTGAACTTTGTTCCGCCGCCGCTGCCGGAGTTCGCGATGGTCAGTGCCAGCATCGCGGTCGCGAACACCGTGATGACGGCGAAGGCGATGAGCTTGAGCAGCGGACCCTTCAGGCTCTTCATCGAACGCTCACCTCGGCCCCCCGCATCGCCGGTGCACCCAACAGGGTGGTCCAGCCCGGCACGTCCTCCGGCATCGTTCCGGTGCCCTCCCCGTAGATCACGGCCAACGTGTCCTGTTCCAGTGTCGAGCCGGTGTAGCTGACCGGAGCGGTCGCGTCCCCGGCCGTCGGCAGCACCGCGAACTGCGGCACCGGCAGGTCCGGAACGTTCTGCTCGCCGGGGTTGCGCGTGGGCACCTGGTAGGAGCCGTCGTTGAACGACCCGCCCGGGTACTGGCCGAACTTCTCCCCCGGCTTGGCCGGCGTGTAGCACTTGGCCCCGCGCTCCTCGAACAACCGCGGCTCGTCCTGGTTCGGCAGGTACCGGCCCTTCGGGTTCACGAACACGGTCGAGGCGCGGGCGCCCGGATGCTGCTGCGGGCTGCCGTCCTCGTTGAGCCCGAGGATCGCGGTGGCACTGTTCACGATCGGGACGAACTGCGCGAAGGTGCAACCGAACGTCGGCGAGTTCTCGGCGAGGACCTTCAGGGCCTCCCGCGAGTCCGCGGCGATCGAGATCAGCGAGTCCCGGTTCGCGTACAGGAAGTCCGCCGTGCTGCCGGCCGTGGCCGTCGCCGACGACATCAACGCCCGGATCTGGTTCTGCTGCTCGACCACTGTCGCGCCGGTGGTGCGCAGGGTGTCGAGCGCGCTCACCAGTTCGGGAGCCGCGTCGGCGTAGGTCTGCGAGAAGTCCGCGAGGCCACGCAGGCTCTGCTGCAGGTTGGGCAGTTCCGTGTTCACACCGGCGAAGATCTCCTCCAGCCGCTCCATGCCGAGGCCGATGGCGTTGCCGCGACCGCTCAGCGCCTGGTTCAGCGCGCCGAGGGTGTTCGCGAGGTCCTGCGGCGGCACGGCCTCCAGCAGGGGCAGCAGCCCGTCGAGCAGTTCGCCGATCTCGACGGCGTTGCCGCTCACGTCCTGCTGCAGCGTGTCGCCGTCCGTGATCGGCGACGCGGTGTCTCCCGCCGGCACGACCAGCGACACGTAGCGCTCGCCGAACAGGGTCTTGGGCAGCAGTCGCGCCGTCGCGTTGGACGGGATCAGCTCGGCCTTCTCCGGGTCGATCGCCAGGACCGAGGTGACCTTGCCGTTCTCCGTCGACGCGGATCGCACCTCGCCCACGATCAGGCCGCGAACCTTGACGTCCGCGTTGGCGGGCAGGGAGTTGCCCACCGTGTCCGTCACCAGGTTGACCTTCACGACCTTTGTGAAGGACTTCTGGTACATCCCGATCGTGAACGCGACGAACAAGGCGAGGACCAGGAAGAACGCCAGTCCGAGCAGTCGTCGGCGCACCACCGAACCGCCGCCGGTCATCCGGCGACCCGCACCGTCGTGGTGGTTCCCCAGATCGCGAGGCTGAGGAAGAAGTCGAGCACCGCGATCGTGACGATCGCCGTGCGGACGGCGCGGCCAACGGCCACGCCGACACCCGCCGGACCGCCGGAGGCGTGGAAGCCGTAGTAGCAGTGGATCATGATCAGCACGAAGGCGAAGACCAGCACCTTGCCGAACGACCACAGCACGTCGATCGGCGGCAGGAACAGGTTGAAGTAGTGGTCGTAGGACCCGCTCGACTGCCCGTTGAACACGGTGCTGATGAGTCTGGACGCGAAGTACGACGCCAGCAGGCCCACGATGTACAGCGGGATCACCGCGACGAAGCCGGCGATCATCCGGGTGCTGACCAGGAACGGCACGCTGGGCACCGCCATCACCTCGAGGGCGTCGATCTCCTCCGAGATGCGCATCGCGCCGAGCTGGGCGGTGAAGCCGGCCCCGACGGTCGCGGACAGCGCCAGCGCCGCCACCACCGGCGCGAGCTCGCGGGTGTTGACGTAGGCGGACAGGAAGCCGGTGAGCACCGAGCTGCCCAGCTGGTCCAGCGCCGCATAGCCCTGCAGGCCGACGACGACGCCGGTGAAGCCGGACATCATCACGATCACGCCGATGGTGCCGCCGATCACGGCCAGCGCACCGCTGCCGAAGGTGACCTCGGCGAGCAACCGCAGTACCTCGCGGCTGTAGTGCGTGACGGTCTTCGGGATCCACCCGATCGCCCGGCCGTAGAACGACATCTGGTCGCCGGCGCGGTCCAGCACGTCGAGTGGCGCGCGCCCGATCCGGCGCGCCCGCATCATCGTGCGGTCACCGCGCCCCTTCGCGATGGTCATCGCGTCACCCCCCCTTCGCAGGAACGACCTGCAGGTACACCATCGTCAGGATCAGATTTGCGAAGAACAGCAGGAGGAAGGTGATGACGACGGTCTGGTTCACCGCCTCGCCGACCCCCTTCGGGCCCGGATTCGGGTGCAGCCCCTTGTAGCAGGCGACGATGCCGGCGATGACGCCGAAGATCGCGGCCTTCGCCTCGGCGATGTACAGGTCCGGCAGCTGCGCCAGTGCCGAGAACGACGAGAGGTAGGCGCCCGGCGTGCCGCCCTGCAGGATCACGTTGAAGAAGTAGCCGCCGGTGATTCCGACGACGGACACCAGCCCGTTGAGCAGCACCGCGACCAGCACCATCGCCAGCACCCGCGGCACCACGAGCCGCTGGACCGGGTCGATGCCCAGCACCTCCATCGCGTCGATCTCCTCGCGGATGGTCCGGGAACCGAGGTCGGCCGTCACCGCCGAACCGGCGGCGCCTGCGATCAGCAGGGCAGTCACGATCGGACTGCCCTGCTGGATCACCGCCAGCACGCTGGCCGCACCGGTGAACGACTCCGCACCGAGCTGCTTGATCAGCGACCCGGTCTGCAGCGAGACCACCGCACCGAACGGAATCGCGACCAGCGCGGTCGGCAGAATCGTCACGCTCGCGATGAACCAGGCCTGCTCGATGAACTCGCGGAACTGGAACGGCCTGCGAAAGAGATTCCGGACGACGTCGACGAACAGCTGGACTATCAGACCGGCCTGAGTGAGACCGGCTGCGATCGGACCGCGCAGCCGGCTGGTGTCCCCCCCCATCTAGGGCGAGCTACCCGTGACTCTGGTACGTGGACTCCAGGCCGAATTCCTCGTATGCGGGAATCACCATGGTCTGGTCCTCGTTGAGGCTCTCGAGAATTGGCCGCTGCGCCTCGGGCGGCAGGGTGTGCAGGATCTCGCGCACACGGGCCTGCCGACGGCCGACCGCCTGACGCACCGGCATGCCGGGGGTCGCCTGCATCTGCGGCACCACGCCGGAAACCTCCTGGGAGCCGTCATGATGCCCGGCGTCCTTCATGGCGAGCTCCGCGGCCATCTGCGAGTCGTCCTTCTCCTCGGACATGCCGATCGGACCGATCTTGCTGCCGTTGAGGAACTGCTTGACGACCGGCTCCTCGCTGGTCAGCAGCACCTCGCGCGGTCCGAACATCACGAGCTGCTTGCGGAAGAGCATGCCCAGGTTGTCCGGCACGGTGCGGGCCAGGTTGATGTTGTGCGTGACGATCAGGATCGTCGCGTCGATCTGCGCGTTGATGTCGATCAGCAGCTGGGAGAGGTACGTGGTGCGCACCGGGTCGAGACCGGAGTCCGGCTCGTCGACGAGGATGATCTCGGGGTCGAGCACCAGGGCCCGGGCGAGACCGGCGCGCTTGCGCATACCGCCGGAGATCTCGCCGGGGAGCTTGGTCTCCGCGCCGACCAGACCGTTGAGGTCCAGCTTCTCCATCACGATCTTGCGGATCTCGGTCTCGGACTTCTTGGTGTGCTCACGCAACGGGAACGCCACGTTGTCGTAGAGGTTCATCGAGCCGAACAGCGCGCCGTCCTGGAAGAGCACGCCGAACATCTTCCGGATCTCGTAGAGCTCCTTGGAGCTGCACTGGAGGATGTCCGTGCCGTCGATGACGATCGAGCCCTCTTCGGGACGGAGCAGGCCGATCAGCGACTTCAGGAAGACCGACTTACCGGTACCGGACGGCCCCAGCAGGGCGCTGACCTCACCGGCAGGCAACGTCAGGGAGACGTCCTGCCAGATCTTCTGAGTGCCGAACGACTTGGTGAGCCCCTCGACCGATACCTCAACTCCCACCGAAAACCTCCACGCTCTGCTTACCTACCAAACCCATGTGGGTTGGGTCACTGTATCGCATCGGTGTGGCGCCCGTGACTGCCATCGCTACTGATCAGTACGGGCGCCCGAATCGCCTGGTTGCTCCGCACACCCGGGCCCGGAACGAGAAAGAGGGCCGCTCCCCGACGAACGGGGAGCGGCCCTCTCGAGCAGACCTTGTCACCAAGGCGCTACGAAACCGTCTTACTTGACGGAAACGGTGGCGCCGGCAGCGACGAGCTTCTCCTTGGCGGCCTCGGCCGCGTCCTTGGCAACCTTCTCCAGGATGGCCTTCGGCGCACCCTCGACGAGGTCCTTGGCCTCCTTCAGGCCCAGGCCGGCGACGACCTCACGGACGACCTTGATGACCTGGATCTTCTTGTCGCCAGCCGACTCGAGGACGACGTCGAACTCGTCCTGCTCCTCAGCAGCGTCGCCACCGGCGGCCGGGGCACCGGCAACGGCAACGGCGACCGGCGCGGCTGCGGTGACCTCGAAGGTCTCCTCGAACGCCTTCACGAACTCGGAGAGCTCGAGGAGGGTGAGCTCCTTGAACTGGTCCAGCAACTCTTCGGTGGTGAGCTTCGCCATGATGGCGGTCCTTCCTGTAAGTCCCATGTCGCTGATCCGCGACCGGGTGGGGTTATTGCAGTGATGCGCGGGTGCGGATCAGCTTTCGGCTGCAGCCTCGGCGGGAGCTTCGACAGCTCCACCCTCGGCGGCCTTCTTCTCCTGCAGCGCGGCGGCCAGACGGGCCATCTGCGATGCGGGAGCGTTGAACAGGCCAGCGGCCTTTGCCAAGTTGCCCTTCATCGCGCCGGCAAGCTTGGCCAGCAAGATCTCGCGGGACTCGAGGTCCGCGATCTTGTTGACCTCGTCCACGGACAGCGCATTGCCGTCCATGTAGCCGCCCTTGATGACAAGCGCCTTGTTGTCCTTCGCGAAGGCCTTGATGGCCTTCGCAGCGTCAACCGGCTCGCCCTTGATGAATGCAATGGCGGTCGGTCCGACGAACAGGTCGTCAAGGCCCTCGACGCCCGCCTCAGCGGCGGCACGCTTGACCAGGGTGTTCTTGGCGACGGAGTAGGTAGCGCCTGCTCCGAGCGCACGACGCAGCTGCGTCAGACTGGTCACCGACAGACCACGGTATTCCGTGATCACGGCGGCAGTCGAACCCTTGAACTGCTCAGTGATCTCCGCGATCGCGGTGACCTTTTCGGGCTTTGCCATACTTCGCCTCCTCTCGTGACATCGTGTTGGTGCGCCTGCCGTGCAGGCGTGGCCACAACATGAAAAACGCCCCGGTGCAGGGCACACGGGGCGTAAACGAGGAGGTTCGCATCCGATTCACACCGGAGGCTCGGCTCCCCTACCTCGTCCTCCTGCGTGGGTCGTCGGGCATGTCCCGAACCTTCAACCGATGCCGCAAGCGGCACCGATGACCAACGGTCTTGGGTAGAACTTCTTGGGGTGAACTCGAAACAAGTCTCGAACTCTTCGGGCCACGGTACCCGACGCCGAGACCGAACTCCAAAACGGCCGCACCGACCCCGACCTGCAAGTGGGCGACATCACGATCAAGGCGGGAAGTGATCGAGCAGTCATCGCATGCCGAATTTTGAGTGTGAATATGAGTTACACACAAAGCTAGGGTCGGGACCATGACGCCCACCTTGCACGGCCCGTCCGCCCCGGAGAGCCCGTCGGACCCGAAACGCCCGCCGGGGCTGATCGGTTCACCGGCCCGACGCTACGCAGCCCTGGCGGTGATCTGCCTGGCCGAACTGCTGGTGGTGCTGGACAACACCATCGTCAACGTCGCACTGCCCTCGATCGGCGTAGACCTGCGCACGAATGTCAGCGGCCTCCAGTGGGTCGTCGACGCCTACACCCTCACCTTCGCCGGACTGCTGCTGATGTGCGGATACCTCGGCGACCGGTACGGCCGCCGACGGATCATGGCCGTCGGTCTGGCCGGCGTCGCGGTCATGTCGGTCGCAGGCGCCAACGCGGAGAGCCTCGGCCAGGTGATCGCGGCCCGGGCGGCGATGGGGGTGTTCGCGGCGGCCGTCTTCCCTGCCACCCTCGCCCTGATCATCAACATCTTCACCGACCGGCGGGAACGCTCGCTGGCCATCGCCGCCTGGACCGCCATGGCCGGATTCGCCATCGCGATCGGCCCCATGACCGGCGGCTGGCTGCTCGAACACTTCTCCTGGCATTCCGTCTTCTGGATCAACGTGCCCGTTGCCGTCGTCGCGATCGTCGCGGTAGCGGTGCTGGTCCCCGAGTCGAAGGCCGCCACCGTCGGTCGTCTCGACCCGGTCGGTATCGCATTGTCGATCACCGGCATCCCCGTGCTGGTGTGGGCGATCATCGAGGCGCCCCGGTACGGCTGGACCAGCCCGGCCACGCTGGTCGCGATGGGAGTCGGCGCGGCTGCGCTGGCCGGCTTCATCCGCTGGGAACTGCACACCGCCGCACCGCTGCTCGACATGCGCCTGTTCCGGAACCGGCGCTTCTCGCTCCCGGCCCTGGCCATCGCTGTCGGCTACTTCTCGATGTTCGGCTTCCTGTTCCTGATCACCCAGTACTTCCAGGGCGTCCGGGAGTACACGCCGCTCGAGTTCGGCATCGCTTCGTTGCCGTTCGCCGTCTCGGTGGCCGTCGGCGCCCCGGTCGCCACCCTGCTCGCCCAGCGCATCGGCACCACCGCGGTGATCACCTTCGGCCTGCTGCTCACGGGCGTGGGTCTCTACCTGGGCGGCCTCGTCGACGTCGACAGCAACTACCTCACCGATGTCCTGCCGTCGATGGTCTCGATGGCCCTCGGGCTGGCCATCGTGCAGGGACCCGCCACCGAGTCGATCATGTCGTCGCTGCCCCTCGACGAGGCCGGTGCCGGTTCCGCGGTGAACGACACCACCCGTGAGATCGGCGGCACCCTGGGCGTCGCGGTGCTCGGGTCGATCGTCGCCTCCTACTACGTCTCGACGGTCTCCCCGGTCATCGACCGGGTGCCGGTCAGCTTCATGAACGACGACGAGAAGAGCTTCGCGAAGGCCACGGTGCTCAGCGTGCTCGAGATCCGCAAGCGGGAGATCCCGGCGCTGCTCGAACCCCAGCGCGAGCAGTTGATCACCGCGATGAAGACCACCGTGCTGCACGGCTCGCACACCGCATCCCTCGTCGCGACCGGTGCCGTGGTGGTGTGCGCGGTGATCGTGGCACTGTTCCTGCCCTGGGCACCCGACCGCGAGAACTCGGTGCTGTTCGGCTGGCGGGGCGGGGACCCGGCGAACCCAGACCCCACCGACGAACACGCGCCGGCCGAACTGCCCTGAGAACGCAGAAAGACGGCCGGTACGGAAGCGAACTTCCGTACCGGCCGTCTTGTCAGGGTCGAGATCTACTCGGCAGCATCCTCGAGGAGGTTGCGGGTCCGGTTCGGATCCACCGGGATGCCCGGTCCGGTGGTGGTCGAAACGGTGACCTTCTTGACGTACCGGCCCTTCGCGGAGGACGGCTTCGCACGCAGGATCTCGTCCAGTGCGGCGCCGTAGTTCTCCACCAGCTTGGCGTCGTCGAAGGACGCCTTGCCGATCACGAAGTGCAGGTTGGCCTGCTTGTCGACGCGGAAGTTGATCTTTCCGCCCTTGATGTCGTTGACGGCCTTGGTCACGTCGTTGGTGACCGTGCCCGTCTTCGGGTTCGGCATCAGGCCACGCGGTCCGAGGACGCGGGCGATGCGGCCGACCTTGGCCATCTGATCGGGGGTGGCGATCGCTGCGTCGAAGTCCAGCCAACCGCCCTGGATACGCTCGATCAGGTCCTCTGCACCGACTGCGTCGGCGCCTGCGGCCTCGGCCTCGGCGGCCTTCTCGCCTGCGGCGAACACGATCACGCGGGCAGTCTTGCCCGTGCCGTGCGGGAGGTTGACGGTGCCGCGAACCATCTGATCCGCCTTGCGGGGATCGACGCCCAGGCGAACGGCAACCTCAACGGTCGCGTCCATCTTGGACGACGCGGTCTCCTTGGCCAGCTTCGCAGCCTGCAGTGGGCTGTAGAGCTGGCTCTGATCGACCTTCTCGGCGGCGGCGAGGTACGCCTTGCTGCGCTTTGCCATGTGTTTCTGTCCTAACTAGCGGTTCAGGTTGTGGTAGCGGGCCTGGCCGGCCCTCCCACATGTGCTCTGGAGTTCTTAACCCTCGACCGTGATGCCCATGGAACGGGCAGTGCCGGCGATGATCTTCGCGGCCTGGTCGATGTCGTTGGCGTTGAGATCCTCGGCCTTGGTCTTCGCGATCTCGCGCACCTGGTCCATGGTCACCGTGGCGACCTTGGTCTTGTGCGGCTCGCCGGAGCCCTTCTGCACGCCGGCGGCCTTGAGCAGCAGCCGGGATGCCGGAGGGGTCTTCAACTTGAAGTCGAAGGTCCGGTCTTCGTACACGGAGATCTCAACCGGGATCACATTGCCGCGCTGGGACTCAGTCGCCGCGTTGTAAGCCTTGCAGAACTCCATGATGTTCACGCCGTGCTGGCCAAGCGCGGGACCCACGGGCGGGGCAGGGTTAGCCTGACCAGCCTGGATCTGGAGCTTGATGAGCCCGGCGAGCTTCTTCTTCTTGGGGGGCATCTTTCGTTCCTAATTTTGCTGGAGTGTTTTTCTTGCTACTGCAGTGCAAGTGTAGGGGGCTCGAACCTCGAGCCGGTCGGGTCCCTGAAGACCGTCAGATCTTCGAGACCTGGGTGAAGGACAGTTCGACCGGGGTCTCACGACCGAAGATCGACACCAGGACCTTGAGCTTCTGCTGCTCGGCGTTGACCTCGCTGATGCTGGCGGGCAGCGTCGCGAACGGTCCGTCCATCACGGTAACCGACTCGCCGATCTCGAAGTCGACCTCGATGAGCGGCTTCGCGGCGGACTCGCCCGAAACAGCGCCTGCGGTCGCTGCCGCGGCGGGCTTCTTCGCGCCCTGCTGCGGCATCAGGAACTTGACGACCTCGTTGATGGTCAGCGGCGAGGGACGCGAGGTGGCACCGACGAATCCGGTGACACCGGGGGTGTTGCGCACCGCGCCCCAGGACTCGTCGTTCAGATCCATGCGAACCAGGATGTAGCCCGGCAGAACCTTGCGGTTGACCTGCTTGCGCTGGCCGTTCTTGATCTCGGTGACCTCTTCGGTGGGGACCTCCACCTGGAAGATGTAGTCGCCGACGTCGAGGTTCTGCACGCGGGTCTCGAGGTTGGCCTTGACCTTGTTCTCGTAGCCTGCGTAGGAGTGGATGACGTACCAGTCACCGGGGGCGCGACGGAGCGCGGCCTTCATCTCGGCAACGGGATCGACGGGCTCGTCCTCGACGGCGGGCGTCTCGTCGGCCGAAGCCTCGGCCTCGTCGGCGGCGCTCTCGTCAACCAGGACATCGTCGACGTTCAGCTCAACGGCGACGTCACTGCCCTCGTCGGCGACTGCGCCGTCAGCGGACTCCGCAGCGACCGCGTCATCGGCTACATGCTCCTGCACTGCGGCCTCAATTGCGTCGTTCTCGGGGGTGCTCACTGGCGCACTCGCTTCCTCTCATTGCATTCGGGTGTCCGGATCAGCCGAACAGCCACCTGACGCCCTGGATGAACGCCAAGTCCAGGCCACTGATGTACGCCACCATGAAGGAGACGAAGACCAGGACAATCGTGGTGTAGGTGATCATCTGCTTGCGGTTCGGCCAGATCACCTTGCGGAGCTCCGACATGACCTCGCGCAGGAACTTACGCAGGCGCTTGAAGAGATTCTCCTTGCGCGGCGCGTCAGTCTTCGACTTCTTCTTCGCGGCCGGCGTGACCACAGCCGCGGATCCCGCCGTCACTGCGGCGGAGTCCGCTCCCGCGCCGACGGCGCGGTTACGGCGCCCCGGACGCTTGCCGCTGGGCCGAGAGGTCTCGTTGGGGTGAGAGTTCGCGTCGACGCCAGTGGCTTCGTGGTCCGAAGACCCCACCGCGTCGCCGGCCTTTCCGCGATCCTCGCTCACCCTAAGATCCTCTCAGTTGCTGGCATCCAGGGCAGGGGCGACAGGACTTGAACCTGCAACCTGCGGTTTTGGAGACCGCTGCTCTGCCAGTTGAGCTACGCCCCTTTGGTTGACCCGAAACTCCCGAAAACTCTCGGTCGAATCCTTCTGGCGAATCACTTTGTTCGGATCATCACAATCCGATCATCACAATCCGAACTGGTCAACCACTCTGTCATCACAGAACACGCGCGCGCCACCCTCGTCGGGCCGAACCGGCACCGTTAGGGCAGCGCGCAGTGCTGTAATTCCAGAAATCTCAGTGTACTTGACTGTGGCCGAACATCCCAATCGGCCCCCGGATCAGCGGAACCGCGCGATTGCGGTGGCCCGTCCGAAGATCTTCTTCTCGTCGACCTTGGCCACGATCGCGATGACCGCGGTCCGCGCCTCGTCGTCCACGGAACGAACCTTACCCGTCAGGACGATCTCCGTGCCCGCGCCGTCGTTGGGCACGAAGACCGGGCTGGTGAAGCGCACGTTGTACTCGATCACGGCGCCCGGGTCGCCGACCCACTCGGTGACGTAGCCGGCCCCGATGCCCATCGTGAGCATGCCGTGCGCGACCGCAGTGGGCAGGCCGATGGCCTGGGCCACGGCGTCGTCCCAGTGGATCGGATTCGGGTCACCGGAGACGCCCGCGTACTGCACCAGGTCCGACCGGGTGAGCTTCACGCTCTTCTCGGGCATCTCCTGGCCGGCCTCGATCTCGTCGAACGTCCGTGCCGCCATCACTGGTCCTCCTCGACGTGCCGGCCCATCAGCGTGGTGTAGGTGGTCTGCACCAGCTCACCGTCCTGATCGGTGATGTCGTTGCGCGTGACGATGATGTCGCTGCCCCCCATGGTGCGGAGCGAGTCGACATACACGTCGCAGTACAGGCGGTCGCCGACCTTGATCGGACGGTGGAAGACCAGCCGCTGATCGGTGTGCAGGATGCGACTGAGGTCGAGTTCGACGTCCATCGCCTTGAAGAACTCCTCCTGAGCGAGGAATCCGAACACCGAGATGAAGGTGAGCGGCGCAACCAGCGCGTCGTAGCCCAGCGCCTCCGCGGCCGCCTCGTCCCGGTAGGCCGGGTCGTCGCTCTTGACCGCGCGCGCGTACTCGCGCACCTTCTCGCGGCCGACCTCGTAGTAGTCGCTGAACCTGTGGTGCAGGCCAACGAGATCAGGAGTCAGTTTCACCGAATTTGCACCCTATCTGCACTGGACACAACAACGCGACGGCGCCGAGCGGCCGGATCGATGGGAATCGGTCCTGACCGCGGTGTCACCGTCGCGGATGTGTCGACACGAAAAAAATCGCGTGCCCCGCGATGTAGTCTGCGGGGCACGCGATGGACACTACTTGGATTCGCGATGCGCCTGATGAGTTCCGCAGTTCGGGCAGAACTTCTTCAGCTCGAGGCGATCGGGATCGTTACGCCGGTTCTTCTTCGTGATGTAGTTGCGGTGCTTGCATACGTCGCAGGCCAAGGTGATCTTGGGTCGAACGTCAGTCGAGGCCACGGTATGCCTTCTTTCGGGTGAATCTGATCGGGATCAATCAGGGTGTGTTGCCAGTGTCACTTGTGTAGCGATGGCCGGACTTGAACCGGCGACACAACGATTATGAGTCGTTTGCTCTACCAACTGAGCTACACCGCCTCGGTGCATCGATGCCAGTATAATAGGCACCCAATCCAGCGAGCCCCCTAACGGAATCGAACCGTTGACCTTTTCCTTACCATGGAAACGCTCTACCGACTGAGCTAAGGGGGCGGTGCTCCGCTGCACGATTCTCTGTGCGTTGAAGCCTCCAAGAGGTTACACAGTCTCGGTTCCAAGTACCAAATCGGCTGGTCAGGAACCATATTTGACTGTCTAACCACCGAGCCCCGGCGAGCTTACACTCACCGGGACCCAGGTGTGGCAGATGTAGGATTCGAACCTACGTAGGCATAAGCCGACGGATTTACAGTCCGCTCCCATTGGCCGCTCGGGCAATCTGCCTGGGTTTGCTCCAGGAAGCATCTCCGGACTGTTGCCAACCCGAGGACTTCCCTGACGCGTTGAGAAGAATACCTCCACCGGGGAGGGTAAATGCAAACCGTGTGGATATCGTGGGTTCTCACGCCCCGGCGCCGGGTCCGGGGGTTGTTCGAGAACTAGGAGTTGTCGTGGCGGATTCGTCCTTCGATGTGGTGAGCAAGGTTGACCGACAGGAAGTCGACAACGCCCTGAACCAGGCCGGCAAGGAGCTCGCGACGCGCTTCGACTTCCGCAACACCGGCGCGAGCATCGACTGGTCCGGCGAGGAGGCCATCACCATCACCGCGGACACCGAGGAGCGCGTGGTCGCGGCCCTCGACGTGTTCAAGGAGAAGCTGATCCGGCGGGACATCTCGCTCAAGGCGTTCGAGGCAGGCGAGCCGGCCCAGTCCGGCAAGATCTACAAGCTCACCGGCACCCTGGTGCAGGGCATCAGCTCCGAGAACGCAAAGAAGATCTCCAAGAAGATCCGCGACGAGGGCCCGAAGGGCGTCAAGGCGCAGATCCAGGGCGAAGAACTGCGCGTGAGCAGCAAGAAGCGCGACGACCTGCAGGCCATCATCTCACTGCTCAAGGGCGAGGACTTCGGAATCGCGCTGCAGTTCGTCAACTACCGCTAGGCCACCGCCTGCCAGGTACAGCGCCGCCCGGGCCCCACAGGGGTCCGGGCGGTCTCGTACGCGGCGAGGGGAAGGTGGGGCCTTGGGCACGCAGGCATCCGCCGATTCAGCGAGCGCAGCGGAACTGCCGAAGGCCTCAGTCGGGCAGCTTGCGGCCCGCCATCTCCTCGAGCCGGGCGATGCGCTCCGCCATCGGCGGATGGGTGGCGAACATCTTGCTCATCTTGTCGCCGGCCCGGAACGGGTTCGCGATCATCATGTGCGACTGCGCGGCGATCCTGGGCTCGGGCGCCAGCGGCTTGGCCTCCACCCCCCGTTCGAGCTTGCGCAGCGCCGAGGCCAGTGCCAGCGGGTCTCCGCAGAGCTCCGCGCCGGACTGGTCCGCCTGGTACTCCCGCGAACGCGAGACCGCCATCTTGACCACCGCCGCGGCGATCGGGCCGAGCAGCGAGACCAGCAACAGCGCGAGCGGGTTCGGCCGGTTCTCGCCGCGACCACCGAACATCGACGCGAACATCGCCATGTTCGCGAGACCGGAGATCACCGCCGCCATCGCACCCGCCACCGACGAGATCAGGATGTCGCG
Organism: Rhodococcus kronopolitis; assembly: GCF_042654025.1. Lineage (NCBI taxonomy): Bacteria > Bacillati > Actinomycetota > Actinomycetes > Mycobacteriales > Nocardiaceae > Rhodococcus > Rhodococcus kronopolitis. Next base: position 152,834 of record NZ_JBHSFO010000009.1, read on the forward strand.
GTTGTAGACATGGGAGAGCTCGTGTCCGAGCACCGCACGCAACTCCCGCTCGTCGAGGATCTGCAGGATGCCGCTGGTGCAGCAGACCGCCGCGTTGCGCGGGTTGCGGCCGGTGGCGAAGGCGTTCGGCGCCGCGGTGGGGCTGACGTAGAGCCGGGGCATCGGCTGGTGCGCAGTCGTCGCCAACTCCCGCACGATCTTGTAGATGACCGGCGCCTCGACCTCGGTGATCGGCTGCGCGTGCATCGCCTTGAGCGCGAGCTTGTCGCTGTTGAAGTACGCGTAGGCGTTCATGCCGACGGCCAGGACCACCGAGAACAGCAGGATCGTGGGGTTCTTGAACAGCGCGCCGATGAAGACGATCAGCGCGGACATACCGATCAGCAGTGCGGCCGTCTTCAGACCGTTTGAGTACCGATTCACCATCGCCTCTTCTCTCGCGTTCGCCCGTGCCCGCTCACCAGGTCAACGACGAAACCCCGGGACGCGTTCCCGTGCGAGTGCGCACCCCGTACCCCAGGCGAACCTACCGGCCGAACGGGATCAACCGGTCACCCGACACGTTCGACGGTGTAGCCGACCAGACGTCGCAACGCCTCGTTCGCGGGCCCCTGCGGCAGCTCCGCGAGCTGGGCGCGTGCGGCGTCCGCGAACTCCGCGAGCTTCGCCTTGGCCGCGGCCATCCCCGGCGAACGGTCGAGCAGCACCAACGCCTCGGCAACCGCGTCGTCGTCGGTGACCGGGCCGTCGAGCAGGACCCGCAGCCGGTCGGCGTCCGGGCCCTGTTCCCGCAGCGCGTACAGCACCGGCAGGGTGTGCACGCCCTCGCGGAGGTCGGTCCCCGGGGTCTTGCCCGACTGCGCCGCCACCGAGGAGATGTCGATGATGTCGTCGGAGATCTGGAAGGCCGTGCCGACCGCGTCGCCGAGCCGCTCGAGCCGCTCGACGTCCTCGGCGCTCGCGCCGGAGAAGGTGCCGCCGAAGCGGCCGCACGCGGCGATCAGCGAGCCGGTCTTCTCCCACACCACCTTCAGGTAGTGCTCGATCGGATCCTGGTGGTCGCGGACCCCGATGGTCTCGCGCATCTGCCCGGTGACCAGCTCGGCGAAGGTCTCGGCGATGACGCGCACCGCCTCCGGCCCGAGCGTCGAGGTCAACCGCGAGGCGTGCGCGAACAGGTAGTCCCCGGCGAGGATCGCGATGCTGTTGCCCCACCGGGCGTTCGCGCTCGGCGCACCGCGGCGCATGGACGCCTCGTCCATCACGTCGTCGTGGTACAGCGTGGCCAGGTGCACCAACTCGACCACGGTGGCCGCGGTGACGGTCGCCGGGTCGACGGGGTTCGGCCCGAGTTGCGCCGTCAGCAGCGTGAACAGCGGACGGAACCGCTTGCCACCCGCCTTCGCCAGGTGCAGCGCCGCCTCGGTGAGGAAGTCCTCGCCGTCCGACAGCTCGCTGACCAGCAGCGCCTCGACGTCGGCGAGACCCTGACGAACAGAATCTGCCAGCTTCGGGTCGGCCAGGTCGACACCGGCAACGACAGTGTTTGTCGATTCGCTCGTGCTCACGATCTCAGTACCCATCCTGTTTCTCCGCGATGACCAGCACCAGATGCCTTACCTGTAACGGTAGTGAACCTAGCCGGTCGACGGCCCGCCGGGCCGGACGCGTCGGCGGACCATGCTGGTCGCGCCGGTCGGACGGGGCCTGAGAAGATACGACCGTGGCACCCCCCGTTGTCCTCCCAGACCCCCCATCCGGGCCCTCCGCGGCCGGTCCCCAGCTGCCGCCGGAGACCGAGGTACTCGTCGTCGGCGCAGGTCCGGCCGGTTCCGCGGCCGCCGCGTGGGCGGCCCGCGCCGGCCACGACGTGCTCCTCGCCGATGCCGCGACCTTCCCCCGCGACAAGACCTGCGGCGACGGACTGACCCCCCGCGCCGTCGCCGAACTCGACCGACTCGGCCTCGGCGAGTGGCTGGCCGGCCACACCGTCAATCGTGGGCTGCGGTTGTCCGGATTCGGGCAGGAGCTGGTGCTGCCGTGGCCGGGCGGGTCGCTGCCCGCCACCGGCAGCGCGGTGCCGCGGACCGAACTCGACGATCGGATCCGCCGGGTGGCGCTGGACGCAGGCGCCACGATGGCGCAGGGCGCCAAGGCCGTCGACGTCGAGCGCGACGGCGACCGGGTGCGCGCGGTGACCCTCACGACCGCAGACGGTCCGCGGGTGGTGCGTTGCCGGCAGCTGATCGTCGCGGACGGCGTCCGCTCGACCCTCGGCAAGCAACTGGGACGGCAGTGGCACCGGGACACCGCGTTCGGGGTCGCGGCGCGCTCCTACGTCGACTCGGGCCGCAGCACCGACGAGTGGATCACCTCACACCTGGAACTGCGGGACGCCGAGGGCACCGTGCAGCCCGGCTACGGCTGGGTGTTCCCGCTCGGCACCGGGCAGGTCAACCTGGGCGTCGGCACCCTGGCCACCGCGAAGCGGCCGGCGCCGGGCGCACTGCGACCGCTGCTCGAGCTGTACGCGGGGCAGCGTCGGGCCGACTGGGAACTCGACGGCCCGGTCCGGTCGGTGGCGTCCGCACTGCTCCCGATGGGCGGCGCCGTGTCCGGCGTGGCAGGACCGAACTGGATGGTCATCGGCGACGCGGCGGCGTGCGTGAACCCGCTCAACGGCGAGGGCATCGACTACGGGCTCGAGACCGGGCGGATGGCGGCGGAGATGCTCCGCGAAGGGGAGCTGACCGAGCTCTGGCCGACGCTGCTGCGGGAGCACTACGGGCAGGCGTTCTCGGTGGCCAGACGGCTCGCCGGGCTGCTCACGATGCCGCGCATGCTGCCCGCGTCCGGCCCGGTGGCGATGCGGTCACGGGCCCTGATGACCGTCGCGGTCCGGGTGATGGGCAACCTGGTCACCGAGTCCGACCGGGACCTGACGGCGCGGGCCTGGCGGGCGGCGGGCTCGGCCTCGCTGCGCATCGACGACCGGCCGCCGTTCAGCTGATCCGGCTGGGGCCTGCGGAACCCGGCCGACCCGCGGGGCGCTACGCCCGCCGGGTGACGAAGAGCGGGAACCGCTCCCCCGATTCGGTGCACCGGAAGACCGCGCGGCTGCCCGGGCCGGGCGGGGTGGTCTCACCGTCGAGCCAGGCGTAGATCCAGGGACCGTCGTCGAGCGCGACGATCGCGAGGGCACACGGCACCAGGCCTGCGGCCTCGTCCGACGGGGAGCAGTCCACCACCGTCCACGACACGATGGTCCCGGCGCCGGACGAGCGGACCCGTTCCAGGTCGTCGTCGCCGCAGCTCGTGCAGGCGGACCGGTCCGGGGACAGCAGGTCGTCGCAGGCACGGCAGCGCAGGATCATCAGCGGCGCCGCCATCTCGCTTCGGTTCAGGACACCCACGGCACTCATGCCGTCACCTCCACATCGACACCGGAACTTGCGAGTACTTCGGCCATCGCGTCCCCGAAACGCACCGGGTCGTCGATCAGCCAGCCGTGGTGGCCCGGCACCGTGACCACGGCGGCGTGGTGCAGTCGGGCACGCAGCGACTCGAAGCTGGCCCTCGGGATCACCGTGTCGCCGCGCCCCCACAGCAGCGTCACCGGCAGGCCCCGGGCCGCCAGCTCGTCGAGTTCGTCGGACAGGTCGGCGGTGCGGGCCAGGTGCGCGGTGCGCCAGAACGCCCCCGGGCTGCGCATCACGTTCCGCAGTGCGTCGACGGCGACCGCCGCGAACCCCGTGGCGGTCGGCCGGACGGCGAGCACGTCTGAAGTCGCCGCGGCGCCCCAGCTCCAGAGCGGCCGGTCGGCGATCGGGCGTACCCCCGCCGGACCGTCTGTCCAGGCAGCGCCGCCGACCGAGTTCACCAGGATCAGGCCCTCGACCCGGCCGGGCAGGTCATGGGCGGCCTGCGCGGCCACCCCACCGCCGAAGGAGTGCCCGACCAGGGTCACCGGTCCACGCACCCCGGCCGCGGCCAGGAACCGCCCCAGCCAGCGTGCGTACCCGGCCAGGTTCCGCTGCTCCAGCGGCAGCTCGGGAGTGCCGCCGAGGCCCGGCAGTGCCGGCGCGAGGACCTTCACGCCGCGCCCGGCCAGATGCTCCAGGGCTCGTCCGTAGGTGCGGTGGGTCAGTCCCCAGCCGTGCAGGAAGACCACCGCGCGGCCCGCGCCTGCCGACGCGTAGGAGACCTGTTCCCCGTCGACGCGCGCCTCGTGCCAGGCGAGCCGGGCTGCGGCGGTCCCGGTCTCCGTCACCGGCGGCGACGGGGCGGGCGCGGCCGTCAGCGGGCGGGAGCGCAGGGCATGCGGGTGGGGCCGGGGGCGGCACATCGGTACGGTCTGGGCCATCGGGGACATCAGGCGAACCTCATCCTTGTGGGTTGGGAACGGCTTCCAGAGTCCACGTCGGGCCGCGCGGGGACCACGGTCGAACGGACGGGGGACATACCTGTTTTCGTCGGGAGGGATACCCGGGTGCCGTCGCCGAACGGGCGGCGCACGTCACTCTCGCCGCAGGTCAGGCGTCCTTCGCCTGCCCCCGCTCGGCCATCCAGGCGGCAATCTGCGCGCGTGAGGTGAACCCGAGCTTGGCCAGCACGTGCTCCACGTGTCCCTGCGCGGTGCGCTGCGCGATCACCAGTTTCCCCGCGACCTCACGGTTGGTCAGACCCTGCGCCACCAACTCCGCGACCTGCTGCTCGCGGCGCGTCAGCTTCACCGGCCCGCCGTCACCGGACCGCGGCGCGGGCGTGACGTCCTCCTCCAGGGCGAAGGCGAAGGCCTCGGCCGGGGTGAACCCGCGGCCCCGTCCGAATACCGACTCGAAGCCGCCACCGAGTGCCTGCCGAGTCCGCCGTTCGACCTCCTGGTGCCGGGCGAGCAGGGTGGGAACGATCACCGTGGTGCCCCCGAGTCCCCTGCACAGCACCTCCGTGGCACCCATCAGCACGGCGGCCCGCTCCCACTTGTGCTCGCTCGCACCGATCCACGCCAGGATCTGCAGGCACCAACCGGCGCTGACCGCATCGCCCGCCATCCGGGTGTGGCTCAGGCCCTCCCGCACCAGCTCCTCCGCCCGGTTGTTGTCGTCCCCCAGCTCCCACAGCACCAGGCCGAGGGTCCACAGGGCGCGTGCCCGGTACAGGGACTCCCCGCGCGGCTCGGTGAGAGCGAGCACCTGACCGCAACAGGTCACCGCCCGGTCCACACTCCCGAGCAGACCGCTGGCCATCGAGAGCCCCTGCAGTGCGCTGATCTCCATGAGCAGGTTGCCCCGGGCCCGGAACGCGCCGACCGAGACCTCGAACACCGCGACCGCTTCCTCGAGCCGGCCCCTGCGCATCGCGAGTCGCCCCTCGGCATAGGTCGCGAACGCCCGGGACTCGTCGTCCCCCAGCCGACCCGCCAGCTCGCCCGCCTCCCGCACCAGGTCGATGCCCGCAGGCACGTCGCCCTGCAACCCGGCCAGCACGCTCTGCTTGTACAGCGCCTTGACTCGTTCGAGGGTGGGCCGACCGCCGCGGGCGGCCAGCAGCCGACCCAGCCAGCGTCGCCCCTCCCCGTACTGGCCCTGGCTCAGCCAGAACTGGAACATCGCGGAGGCCGTCCGCAGGCCGAGGTCTCCGGCCTCCGGGTCGTCGAGGCAGAAGTCCAGTGCGGCACGCATGTTCGGCTGCTCGCTGCCGAGGCGGTCGATCCACTCCAGCTGCAGTGGACCGATCCACTCGGCCTCCGCTCGCGCCGCCAGGTCCGCGTACCAGTCCCGGTGTCGCCGCCGCAGCACCTCGCCCCCGCCGGTCTCCGCCAACCGCTCGCGGCCGTACTCCCGGATGGTCTCGAACATGCGGAAGCGCACCACCGTCCCCCGCTGTTCGCTGATCAGTATCGACTTGTCGACCAGTGACGCAAGGGTGTCGAGCAGGTCGTCGCCGCGCGGCGGGGAGGCCGGATCGTCGAGGCAGATCCCCTCGACGGCGTCGAGTTCGAAGCCGCCTGCGAACACCGACAGCCGCCGCCACAGGTCCCGTTCGGACGGGGTGCACAGCTCGTGGCTCCAGTCGATGCACAGTTGCAGGGTCTGCTGGCGGCTCGGGGCCGCCCGACTGCCCCCGGTGAGCAGCCGGTAGCGGTCGGTCAGCCGGTCGAGGATCTGCTCCGCGGACAGCGCCCGCATCCGCACCGCGGCGAGTTCGATCAGCAGTGGGAGACCGTCCAACCGCGCACAGATGCCGGTGACGGCGGCGCGGTTGTCCTCGCTGATCCCGAAGTCCGGCACCGCGGCGGCGGCCCGCTGCTCGAACAGTGTCACCGCGTCGAACCCGGGCAGCCCCTTCAGCGTCGGCGGCCGGGACGGATCCGGCACGGCCAACGGCGGCACCCGCAGCACCGACTCCCCGCCGATGCCCAGTGCCTCGCGGCTGGTGGCCAGGATCCGCAACTCCCGGCAGGACCTCAGCAGCGCCTCGGCCAGGACGGCCGCGTCCGCCACCACGTGCTCGCAGTTGTCCAGCACCAGCAGGAGCTGGCGGTCGCCGATCTCCTCGACCAGCGACTCGGTCGGTGTCATCGCGGCCTGCTGCCGGTACCCGAGGGCGGTCGCGACGGCGTTCGCGGTCAGGTCACCGTCGTGCAGCTCGCCGAGCTCGCACAGCCACACCCCGTCCGCGAAGGAACGTCGGGCGTCGGCGGCGACGCGCAGGGCCAGCCGGGTCTTGCCGACGCCGCCGGTCCCGGTCAGCGTCACCAGACGCGCGGAGGACAGCAGTCGCCGCACCTCGGCCACCTCGTGGCGGCGGCCGACGAAGCTGGTCAGTTCCAGGGGCAGGTTCCCGACCTTGACTCGCACAGCTGTCGCCATCGGACCGTCACTCTCGTGCCGAACGGGTCCCCCAACGGCCAGGTTACGCCCGAGTGACGTTCGTCACCTCGCGCCCCGGGAACACCGTGCGGAGCGCCGTCGACGGTTGCGCATCGCGCTACCGCTCGCCGCCCGAACCTCGCGCGTCTCGCTACCGCTCGCCGCGGTGCAACGCCACGACTCCGCCGGTGAGGTTGCGCCACTTCACGTTCTTCCAGCCGGCCGCCTCGATCTTGAGCGCGAGCTCCTCCTGGGTGGGCCAGGCCCGGATCGACTCCGCGAGGTACACGTAGGCGTCGGGGTTGGAGCTGACCGTCCGCGCCACCATCGGCAGCGCCTTCATCAGGTACTCCATGTAGACCGTGCGGAACGGGCCGAACGTCGGGGTGGAGAACTCGCTGACCACCAGCCGTCCGCCGGGCTTGGTCACCCGGGCGATCTCCCGCAGTCCCGCCTCGAAGTCGGAGACGTTGCGCAGCCCGAAGGAGATGGTCGCGGCGTCGAACACCCCGTCCGCGTAGGGCAGGGCCATCGCGTCGCCTGCCACCATCGGCACCCGGCGACCGGCGCCGGCGTGCAGCATCCCCTTGGAGAAGTCGGTCGCGACCACCCAGGCGCCGGAACGGCCGAGCTCGACGGTGGACACACCGGTGCCCGCCGCGAGGTCGAGCACCCGCTCCCCCGGCTTGAGGTCGAGCGCGGCCCGCGTCGCCTTGCGCCAGCTGCGGTCCTGCCCGAACGAGAGCACCGTGTTGGTCAGGTCGTACCGCTTGGCGACCCCGTCGAACATCGACGCAACCTCGTGCGGATCCTTCTCGAGCGAGGCCCTCGACCCGTGTGTTGTTGCCACACCGTTGACCGTACAAGGCGCGCCGGGACCGTCCGTCACGCGGTGCGGGTCCGGCGCGCTCGGATCGGCGCCGCGCGGCGCCGCCTGCGGGGTCGCCGCGTCGGGTGGAAATTCATCCGGGAGCCGATGTCGAGAACCCGCGAGCCGCTCCGTCCCAGTGGTGAATGCGACCAGAATGGGGCCGCACCCACACCGAGGAGAACACCATGGCCAAGTACCTGCTGCTCAAGCACTACCGCGGCGCCCCGGCGGCCGTCAACGACGTGCCCATGGACCGGTGGACGCCGGAGGAGATCTCCGACCACGTGCGGTACATGCAGGACTTCGCGGACCGGCTCGAGGGCACCGGCGAGTTCGTCGACGGTCAGGCGCTCGCCCCCGAGGGGACGTTCGTCCGGTACGACGGCGAGGGTCGCCCGCCGGTCACCGACGGCCCGTTCGCCGAGACCAAGGACCTCATCGCCGGCTGGATGGTGATCGACGTCGACAGCTACGAACGCGCCGTGGAGCTGGCAGGCGAGCTGTCGGCCGCCCCAGGGGCGGGCGGGCAGCCGATCCACGAGTGGCTCGAGCTGCGGCCGTTCCTGACCGCACCGCCCACCGTCACCGAGTGAGCGCCGCCGGTGAATGAGGTCCTGCTCCGGAGCCTCACGCCGAGCGTGCTCGGCGTCCTCGTCCGCCGCGGAGCCGACTTCGCGGCGGCCGAGGATGCCGTGCAGGACGCGCTGGTCGAGGCGGTCCGCACCTGGCAGGCCGACCCGCCCCGGGATCCGAAGGGCTGGCTGGTCACCGTCGCCTGGCGCAAGTTCCTGGACGCGACCCGGGCGGACGTGGCCCGCCGTCGGCGGGAGGACCGTCTCGACGCGGAGCGCGGCTCGCCGAGCGACCGTGACGCGGATCCGTCGCCCGGTCCCGCGGCCGCGGTCGACGACACGCTGCAGCTCTACTTCCTGTGCGCGCACCCGTCGCTGACGCCGTCGTCCGCGGTCGCGCTCACGCTGCGTGCCGTCGGCGGACTGACCACCCGGCAGATCGCCCGGGCCTACCTGGTCCCGGAGGCGACCATGGCGCAACGCATCAGCCGGGCCAAGCGCACCGTCTCCGGCGTGCGGTTCGACCGGCCCGGCGACGTGGCCACCGTGCTGCGGGTGCTCTACCTCGTCTTCAACGAGGGCTACTCCGGCGAGGTCGACCTCGCCGCCGAGGCCATCCGCCTCGCCCGGCAGCTCGCGGCCTCGATCGACCACCCCGAGGTGGCGGGCCTGCTCGCCCTGATGCTGCTCCACCACGCGCGGCGCGCCGCCCGGACCGCGTCCGACGGCGCCCTGGTGCCGCTCGCCGAGCAGGACCGCGGGCGCTGGGACGGCCGCCTGATCGCCGAGGGCACCTCGATCCTGCAGTCGGCCCTCGCCCGCGACCGACTCGGCGAGTTCCAGGCCCAGGCCGCGATCGCCGCGCTGCACGCCGACGCACCGACCACCGAGGAGACCGACTGGGTACAGATCGTCGAGTGGTACGACGAGCTCGCCCGCCTGACCGACAGCCCGATCGTCCTGCTCAACCGCGCGGTCGCCGTGGGCGAGGCCGACGGGCCGCGGGCCGGCCTGGCGGCGCTCGCGACGCTGGACGACTCGCTGCCCCGGCACACCGCGGTCGCGGCATACCTGCACGAACGCGACGGCGACCCGGTGACGGCGGCGCGGCTGTACGTCGAGGCGGCCGAGCGGGCGCCCACCCTCGCCGAACGCGACCACCTGACCCGTCAGGCCGCCCGGCTCAACACCCGCCGAGGGCGTTGACCTAGCTCAGGGGCCGGGTCCGACGCCGGACCCACCACAGCACCGGCAATGCCAGCAGCCAGGTCACCACGATGACCGACCCGGCGGGCACCAACGCCACCCGGGCGTCGCGGCCGGCCACCCGGACCAGTTCCGGATCCGACTTGGCGTACTCCACGTCGATCCGCTGACCGACCGTCAGCTTGGTCGGGTACAGCACGCCGAGCTTCGGGTTGTGGTTCACCCCGTCCGGGGTCACGAAGCTGATCGCCGAGCGGCGGGCGCCTGCGGAGAGCACCTCGGCCGTCGCCACACCCCGGTCCGAGTCGATGGTGTGGTCGTTGCGCCAGGCCGCCAGCACCAGCAGCACCGCCAGCGCGGAGACGCCGATCGCGACCACCAGCACTCCCACCCCGACCCGCCGGCCGGCCTTGCCCCGTGCCCGGTCGGGCCGGGTCCCGGGGGCGCTCACAGCTGCGCCCGCACCGAGGCGTGCAGTTCGCGCAGCCCGGACCGTTCGGTCGACACCTCGAGCACCCGGATCCCGTCGGTGTTCGGCGCCCGCAGCGCGACCGCGAGCTGGTCCGGGTCGACGGCCCGGTGCGCCACCCGGTAGGCGGCGCAGAGCGCGGACAGGTCCATCCCGTGTGGGGTCCCGAACACCCGCTCGAAGACCCCGGAGTACTGCGGGTCGCCCTGCTCGAGCAGCTCGAAGATCCCGCCGCCGTCGTCGTTGGCGACCACCACCGTCAGGTCCCGCGGCCGGGGCTCGCCGCTGCCGATCAGCAGTCCGGACGCGTCGTGCAGGAAGGTCAGGTCGCCCATCAGCGCAACGGTCCGGGTGCGGTCGGAGTCGCCGCGGTCCGCGGCCATCGCCGCGCCGACCGCGGTGGACACCGTGCCGTCGATGCCCGCGACGCCGCGGTTCGAGAGCACCCGCACACCCCGCCTCGGGTAGCTGACCAGGGCCGCGTCCCGCACCGGATTCGAGGCGCCCAGCACCAGCTGGTCGCCGGGCTCGAGCGCGTCCATCACCACCGCCGCGACGTGCAGCCCGGTCGGGTGCGGATGTGCCGAGAGTTGTCTGCGCACCGCGTTGTCCGCGTGTTCGGTCAGGTGACGGCAACGCTCCAGCCAGGCCGGGTCCGGCGTGCCGGACACCACCGCGCGGGTGCCGGTGGCCAGCACGTTGCCGGAGACGTCGGGCCAGCGCGGCCCCGTGGTCAGCGCGTAGACCGCGACCCGGGGGTCGGCGAGCAGCGCCGCGACCGGCCGGTGCAGCGTCGGCCTGCCGGTGATCACCGCCTGCCGCGGCGCCAGCTGCGAGAGGGCCAGCGGGTGCAGCGGCGTCCCGTGCAGCGGGGCGGTCGGCTCGGCGACGGTGGGCAACCCGGCCAGCTCGGGACGGTGCCCGGAGCCGTGCCCGGAGATCACCACGGTGTCCGCGGTGACGTCCAGCTCCAGCGGCACGTCGAGCGCGCCGAGCGCGGTGGTCGTCCACGGCGCATCGCCGGGACGGCCCTCCGGCACCGGCCCCTGCGGGTGCGCGTCGGGCACCAGCGGTTCGCGCAGCGGCATGTCGAAGTGCACCGGCCCCGCGTTGCCGGACCGGGCGCCACGGGCGGCGGCGAGCACCCGGCACACCGCCGAGCGCCACTGGCTGTTCTGCGCGAGTGAGTCCTCGGCCAGCCCGAGGCTGATGGTGGCGCGCACCTGGCTGCCGAACAGCCCGAGCTGCTCGACGGTCTGGTTGGCACCGGTGCCGAGCATCTCGTAGGGCCGGTTGGCGCTCAGCACCACCAGCGGCACCCGGGCGTAGTTGGCCTCCAGGACAGCGGGGCCGAGGTTCGCCACGGCGGTGCCGGACGTCATCACGATCGGCACCGGGCGCCCGTCGGCGACGGCCAGCCCGACGGCCAGGAATCCCGCGGTGCGCTCGTCGATCCGCATGTGCAGGCGCAGCCTGCCCGCGGCGTCGGCGGCGTGCAGCGCGAAGGCCAGCGGGGCGTTGCGCGAGCCCGGACACAGCACCACGTCGCGGACGCCGCCCCGAATCAGCTCGTCGACGACAGCGGTGGCCTGGGCGGCGGACGGATTCACGCCGTCCAGGGTGTCAGATCGGCGCGAACGCGCGGGCGGCGGCTGGCAGCATGGCCCGGGTGCGCACCCTCTTCGAATCCGACGACCTCCCCGCCGATCGGATGTACCGGCTGCTGACCGCCTCGGTGCTGCCGCGTCCGATCGCCTGGGTCTCCACCAGGTCCGCCGCCGGCGTCACCAACCTGGCGCCGTACAGCTTCTTCACGGTCTCGAGCACGGCGCCGCCGGTGGTGCAGTTCACCTCGGTGACCCGCAAGGACAGCCTGCGGAACATCGAGGAGACCGGCGAGTTCGTGGTGAACCTGGCGACGGCGGCGCTGATCGACCGGATCAACGCGAGTTCGGCGACCTTCGCCGCCGATCTCAGCGAGTTCGACGAGGTCGGGGTGACGGCGGAGCCGAGCGCGACGGTCACGCCACCACGGGTCGCACAGTCCCCGATCGCGATCGAGTGCGGCCTGCACCGGGTGGTCGAGGTCGGCAACAGCTTCGTGGTGATGGGCGCGGTGCGGGCCATCTCGGTGCGCACCGACGCGCTCGCCGCGGACGGACTGCCGGACTTCGCGGCGCTGGCACCGGTCAGCAGGCTCGGCCGGGCCGAGTGGGGGCTGCCGCCCGAGGTCCGGGTGCTGCCCCGCCCGGGCCCGCCGACCTGACACCGTATTCGGTTAGGGTTACCTGACTCAGTCCGATCGCGACCCGACCGCGATCCGAACTGACCCAGCACCGAGGAACCGAGGACATGGCCAAGCGCAGCAAGTTCGTCAAACCCGAGAACCGGCACGTCACCACCGCGCGGGTGCTCGGCAGCAAACAGGTCAGCCCCCACTTCGTCCGCGTCACGATCGGCGGGGAGGAACTGCGCAGCTTCACGCCGATGGGCTTCGACCAGTGGTTCCGGCTGTTCCTCCCGCAGCCCGGACAGAGCGAGCTGCGGCTGCCGTCCAAGTCGAGCAACCTCTGGTACGCCCAGTACCTGGCGATGTCGAAGAGCACCCGGCCCGTGGTCCGCAACTACACGGTCCGCGCGTACCGGGACGCGGACCACGCGATCTTCGGCGAGGCCGTCCCGGAGATCGACATCGACATGGTGCTGCACGCCGCCGACGGCACGGAGGTCCCGGAGGGTGCCGACGACACGGAGGGCGACGGCAACGGACCGGCCTCGGAATGGGCCCGGTCGGCGGTCGCGGGCGACCCTCTGGCGCTGCTCGACGAGGGCCTGATCTACAACCCGACGCCGGACGCCGCCTGGCAGTTGCTGGTCGGCGACGAGAGCGCGTTGCCCGCGATCGCCGGCATCCTGGCGTCCTCGCCCGCCGACCTGCGGGCGGAGGTGTACCTGGAGATCCCGGACGCCGCGGACGCCCAGGAACTGGCCGCGCCGGCCGGGGTGAACGTGCACTGGCTGGTGCGCACGGACCCGCACGACCGACCGGGGGTGCTGGCGCTGGAGACGGTGCGGGCGGCGCAGCTGCCCGCCGGGCCGTCCTACACGTTCGTCGCCGGCGAGAGCGAGCTGCCGACCGGGCTGCGCCGGCACCTGGTCAACGACCGCAAGGTGCCCAAGTCCGACATCGCGTTCACCGGCTACTGGCGTCACGGCCGCGCCGCCTACTGAGCACAAAGCCCGTGTGTCCCTGGCGGTTGCGGTGGCAACGGCCAGGGGCACACGGGCCCGGTTCGAAACGACTAGCCGGCGTGCTTCTGGACCAGCGCGCCCAGGCGCGGCAGCGCCTCGACGACGTTCTTCTTGGCCGAGGGACGCATGGTCGAGTAGACCCTCTTGATCGCAGACTTGTCGGAGCTCTCGATCTTCTCGTCGGTCACGCCCAGCAGTGCGTCCGCGACCTGCTCGCCGCGGGCGGCCAGGTAGTCACCGAAGCTGGTGCCACCGTTCGCCGCGAAGTCCGCCCAGAACGGCTCGAGCCGCTCCAGGAAGCCGGGCAGCAGGCCCTCGACGGCGTCCGGCACGATCGACGGTCCGACCTTCTTGACGGCGCCGTAGCCCGCCTTGACGGCCAGGCCCGAGGCACCGCCCTTGTCCGAGACCTCGGCGTCGATCAGCTCCTGCGCGTCCGCGACGACGGCGGACAGCCGCGACGGGTCGAGCAGGGTTTCGTGCAGCGCTGCAACCACTTTCAATTCCTCCGATGTTGACCTTGGGTGTCGACGCCGAACCTTATACGACATCGCACGAATGTCACTCCGGTCAGCCTGCCCGCAGCAGTTCGTGACAGCGCGACAGCCGGGCCAGCCACCAGTGCGTGCGCTCGGGTCCGGCCCGCAACGCGGCCAGCCGCTCGGGGTCGGGGGCCACCGCGGCGACCGCCAGCGAACCGTCGGCTATGACACGGGGTGCGGCCACATCGGCCTCGAAGAAGCCGCCGGTACCGAGCCCGGACGCGAAGCCCGCGTCCGGCAACGCGGCGGCCGCGGCCAGGCCGGCACCGATCCCGACCGCCGAGTCCAGTGCGCTCGAGACCACCACCGGCACCCCGCGCCCGGACAGTTCCTCGGCAAGCCGCAGCAGCGCCCGCATGCCGCCCAGCGGCGCCACCTTCACCACCGCGACGTCCGCACCTCCGGCCCGGACCACCCGCAGCGGGTCGGCGGCGCGGCGGATGGACTCGTCCGCGGCGATCGGCACCCGGACGCCGCCGGACGCGCCGGCCCGGACAGTCAGTCGCCTGCGTACCTCGACCAGTTCCGGCACTGTGGCACAGGGCTGTTCGGCGTACTGCAACGGTCCGTCCGCACTGAGTGCGGCCAGCGCGTCGGCGGCCTCGTCGACCGTCCACCCCCCGTTGGCGTCGACCCGGACGTGGTCGACGTACTCACGCACCGCGGCGACGCGGGCCAGGTCGTCCGCCAGTGCCTGGCCGCGCTCGGCGACCTTGACCTTCGCGGTCCGCGCGCCCGGGAACCGCGCGAGGATCTCGGGGACCCGGGCCGCGGCCACCGCGGGCACGGTGGCGTTGATCGGCACCGTCGCCCGGAGCGCGGGCGGCGGCCCCAGCCAGGCGGCCTCGATCGCCGAGGCCAGCCACGCGGCCGACTCGGCGTCGTCGTACTCGGGGAACGGTGCAAACTCCCCGTAACCGGCGGGCCCGCGCAGCAGCAGCACCTCACGGGTGGTGATGCCGCGGAAGCGGACCCGCATCGGCAGGCTCACCACCACCGCGCCGTCGAGCAGTTCGCCGAGGGTCGGCACCGCCAGCTCCGTTGCGGCCGACGAATTCTCGGTCATGACTCGCTCCCGTCCTCGAAGGCATCGCCCCGCAGTACCGGCACCACCGCGGTGGCGTCGAACTCGGCGGCGATCGCCACGTCCCCGGCGAACCCCTTGTCGATCAGTTCACGTCCGCCGGCGCACTCCCGCAGCCGTCCGGCGAGGTCTCCGGATGCGGCGACGAATGCCTCTGCCGCCGAACGCGACTCCGGCGACGCCTCGACCGGGCCGAGCGGGCCGAGTGCATGCAGAACCGCGCCCGCGCCCCACAGGTCCTCCGCGGCCGGTCGCAGTGAGCCGTCGGGCCATCGCTCGCCCGCCGCGATCACCGCCACCCTCGCGCCTTCGCGTCGACGCACCCAGCGCGCAACCGCCGAGGCGTTGCGCAGGCAGGCACCCACCACCGTCACCCCCGTCTCGGCCAGGCCGGAGCACAGGGCGGAACCGTTGGGCGAGGGCAGCACCAGCCGCCCGCCGCCCGCGGCGGCGCGCACCGACACGGGCGAGAGGCTCACCTCGCCGGTGCGCACCCGCGAGCGGCCGACGGCCACCGCCGCACCCAGCGCGGCGGCATGTGCCGCGGCCGAGGCGGGATCCCAGCGGTACGGGTGGACGACGGTGCCTGCGTCGAGCGCGACGGTCAGGGTGGTGGTGAAGGACAGCACGTCGACGACGACCGCGACGTCGCAGTCCGCGACGACCGCGGCCGCCCCCACCGGACCCCAGTCGAATCGGACCCGGTAGGAACCCTGACGGTGTGCGGGCAGCATGCGGTCATCCTCTCACCGGGCGGGCGACGGCCGAGCGGCTCGCGGGCCGCGTCGGACGAGGGTCAGGGCTGGCCGGGCAGCAGCACCAGCATCAGCGCCTCGCCGTCCGCGAGCACCGTGCCCTCGGCGTCCATGAGCTTGGCGGTGATGAAGGTCTTGCGCCCGTCGACCCGGTCGACCTGTCCCTCGATGACGAGCGGGGTGTCGATCGGGGTGATCTTGCGGTAGTTGACGTGCAGGTACGCCGTCCGGCTGATCGGGCGACCGTAGGCGTGCGTGATCATCCCGAACAGGTCGTCGAAGAGCAGGGGCAGCGTGCCGCCGTGCGCGGCACCGTTGCCGCCCATGTGGAAACGGCGGAACACCCCGGTGCTGCGCACCCCGGTCGCGTCGAACTTGTCCACGGTCCACGGCAGCATCAGCAGGCTGCCGCGACCAGGCAGGCCCATCGACCGGCCACCCGGCTGCTGCCCCTCCGGGACCCGGTGCGGCTCGAGCAGCGCGGCAAGCGCCTCGGCCTGCTCGGCAGCCTGCCGGACCACGTCTGCGGGCGCGGACACCGAGACCGCCGCGTCCTGCAGGACGCGCATGGCCTCGATCAGCCTGCCGAAGTCCGGTCCGCCGTCGTCCTCGGCCGCCCGGTACACGGGGAACCCTCCGTGCTTCTCGTAGCCGTCCACATCGCCCCGGCCCCGGCCGCGTTCCACCTGCTCACTCATACCTGCACGGTAAGCCCGGCGACGTCGCAGCGACTCGGGCGGGGTCGTACAGCCGTGCGGCCACGGCCACGACGGGTGGGCATATCCTTGACCCTCGTGACCTTCAATCCGCAGTTGTGGCGTCCGGTCCCCGGGTTCGAGAACCTCACGGACATCACCTATCACCGACACGTCACGGACGGCACGGTGCGCATCGCCTTCGACCGCCCCGAGGTGCGCAACGCCTTCCGCCCGCACACCGTCGACGAACTCTTCGCCGCCCTCGACCACGCCCGGATGACCTCGGACGTCGGCGCGGTGCTGCTGACGGGCAACGGTCCCAGCGAGAAGGACGGCGGCTGGGCGTTCTGCTCGGGCGGCGACCAGCGCATCCGCGGCCGCAGCGGCTACCAGTACACGGAGCAGGATGCGACCACCGGCCGCGCGGGCGAGACCGCGGACACCGTGGACAGGGCCCGGGCAGGCCGGCTGCACATCCTCGAGGTGCAGCGCCTGATCCGGTTCATGCCGAAGGTGGTGATCTGCCTGGTCAACGGCTGGGCGGCCGGCGGCGGACACTCCCTGCACGTGGTCTGCGACCTGACCCTGGCCAGCCGCGAGCACGCGCGGTTCAAGCAGACCGACGCCGACGTGGGCAGCTTCGACGGCGGCTACGGGAGCGCGTACCTGGCGAAGATGGTGGGCCAGAAGTTCGCCCGCGAGATCTTCTTCCTCGGCGAGACGTACACCGCCGAGGAGATGCACCGGATGGGCGCGGTCAACAAGGTCGTCGACCACGCCGAACTCGAGAACGTCGCGATCGAGTGGGCCGCCACGATCAACGGCAAGTCCCCGCAGGCCCAGCGCATGCTCAAGTACGCGTTCAACCTGCAGGACGACGGCCTGGTGGGTCAGCAGCTGTTCGCCGGTGAGGCGACTCGAATGGCGTACATGACGGACGAGGCCGTCGAGGGCCGGGACTCGTTCCTTCAGAAGCGCGATCCCGACTGGTCGCCCTACCCCTGGTACTTCTGAGCCCGGAGTTCACCCGACCGAGGCGGGCGGTGGCTCCGCAGCCGCGCGGCCACCGCCGACCTCGTCGACCGTCAGCTGTCGCACCGGGCATCGCGGCCCGGACCGCCGAACCGGCGCGGAGCCGTCCCGCCGACCGGCGTCAGAGCGCCCGGGACAACTGGATGCCTGCGTCGCGCACCAGCGGCGCGACCCGACCGAGCTGAACCTTGCGGGCCTCCCCCGCGACGCACAGCGAGACCACGGTGCCGTCGCTGGTCCGGACCGCGGCGGCGAGGCTGCCGATGCCGCCCGCGCCGATGCCGGAGTAGTTCTCACCCGGCTCGAAGGCCACGCCGTGCGCGCCCCGAATGCGATTGAGTTCGCCGTGCAGGCGGTGGAGCGTCCACTCGCCGTGGCCGCCGGCACGGGCGAGCTCGTCCCCGACGAGCTGGTCCACCCGCTCGGGCGTGAGCAGCGCCAGCATCGACCGGCCGCCGGTGCCGCGGTACGCGGCCAGCCGGGAGCCGACCCGGGACCGCAGGGCCCGCGAGAAGGGGCCTCCGACCTTGTCCAGGAAGTACTCGTGGGCGCCGTCGAGCACGCCGAGATGCACGACCATGCCGGTCCGCAGGTAGAGCTCCTGCACGATGTCGCTGGCCGCGATCCGGATGCGGGCATGCGCGGCCTCGGGCCCGAGTGCGCCCAGCGCGCGGGTGCCGAGCGCGTAGCCACGACCGGACCGGGCCAGCCAGCCCAGGTCGACGAGCTCCGCGATGATCCGGTGGGTGGTGGACCGGGGCAGGCCTGCGCGGACGGTGACCGCCTCGAGCGTGAGCTCCTCGTTGGGGTCGTCGAAGGCGTCGATGATGAACGTCATCCGCTCGAGCATCGACTCCCGCGCCGGGCGCCGCGGCGTACCGCAGGACTGCTGCGCGTCGGCCCTGTGCGCATCCATGTCGACAACCGTCATCGCTGCACGCCCCTGTGGTCTCCGCCCGGCCGCCCGAGCCCGTCAAAACTAGAATTCATTCTCTTTCTAGCAGTGATCGAGGCCACTGTCCAGGCCGGGTCAGCCTTCGGCGGCGGCGGCACCGGCCCGTCGGCCGAAGAAACTGCCGTCGCCGAGCGAGATCCCGCTGCAGTAACCCCAGGCCGAGAGGCCCGAGGTGCATCGGCCGGCGGCATAGAGTCCCGGAATCGGCTCACCCGTCACATGCAGCACCTCTGAGTGTACGGAGGTCCGCAGCCCGCCGAGCGTGAACCCGCCGGTCATGCCGCGCAGGTCGATCGCGGCGACCGGGCTGCCGATCGGCCTGACCCACTCCGGCTTCTTGCCCAGCAACGGGTCGACGCCGTTCACGGCGTGCCGGTTGTAGGTCTCCACGGTGGAGGTCAGCGCGCCCGCGGGCAGCCCCATCTCGGCCTCGAGCTCCTCGACCGTCTCGCAGACCCAGGTCGGCGTGCGGCGCAGCTGCTCGGTCGCGGTCGGCGCGGCCATGCCCTCCTCGTAGGCGGCCTCGTCGATCACCAGGAACGCCTGGTTGTCGTTCTGCAGCAGGGTCAGCTGACCGACCCGGCCCGGGTAGGTGTCCTCCGGGACGTAACGCTGACCGCGGCCGTTGACCAGGATGCCGCGCACGAACAGCTGTGGGTCGCAGAAGAACGCGACCTCGCTGGCGTCCATGTGCGCCAGGTCCGCGCCGAGCGCCTGGGCCATCCGGATCGACGCCCCGTCGTGCTCCTCGATCGAGGCCGCGGGACGCCCGATCAGCCGCGGCACGTACGCCTCAATCATGTCCTGGTTGTAGGCGAAGCTGCCGGTCGCGAGGACGACGCCGCGGCGGGCCCGCACCGTCACCTCGTTGCCGTACTGCCGGGCGATGACGCCGACGACCCGGCCGTCGGCGTCGGTGACGAGCGTCTGCACCCGCATGTCGTACTCGGCCCGGACGCCGAGCGAGGTGGCCTTCTCGGACAGCGGCTTCATCAGCATGTAGCCGCCGCCCTTCTCGCCGCTCTTCTTGTTGTCCATCTGCGGGACGTGCCCGCGGGGCGCGGGGGCGGCGAGGGTGTTGAACGGGGCGGAGTTCTCGCCGCCGGTGTACTGCAGGCCGTCGTCGGCGGGCGGCTCCCAGCCGGGCTCGCCCCAGAAGGTGTGCTTGAACGGAACCCCGCACTCGACCAGCCAGTCGAAGTGCGCGACGCTGCCCTCGCAGTAGTCGTCGAGCTTGGCCGCGTCGACGCCCGGCCCCAGCGCGGCGGTCAGGAACGTCCTCATGTCGTCGACGGAGTCGGTGAAGCCACAGGACTGCTGGACGGCGGTGCCACCGCCCAGGTAGACGAAGCCGCCGGCCAGCGCGGCCGCGCCACCCCAGCCGCCGGTCCGCTCGAGCACCAGCACCTCGGCACCGGCGTCGGCCGCGGCGATGGCGGCGCTGACGCCCGCGATGCCGTAGCCGGCGACGACCACGTCGGCCTCGTAGTCCCAGGAGACGATGTCCGCGGCGGCGACCGGGCGGATCGGGGCAGTGCTCATGTTCGAGGGTCCTCTCGGGCTGGCCGGCGATCTCGGTGCCCGAACAGTAGGCCGGTGACGACGCCCCGGCGGCCGGTCGTCCCGTCCAATGGAAACGCACACCGGATTCCCCGGCGAGGCGCCAATGCCCGTGCCGCCGACCAACCTTCGGGGCGCGAGAGCTTCCACCGCGACCGTGGCCGTGTGGGGCACACTGGGTACCGAGCGCACTCTGGGTACCGGCCCGCCGCAGCCGCGGACGGCCCGGCCACGAGGCGACGAAGCCCGAGGAGGTCTGACAGTGGAGATTCTGAGCAGCCGGGTGATCCTGCGACCGGCGGACTACCCGACGACGCTGGCGTTCTATCGAGACACTCTCGGTCTGGCGATCGCGCGCGAGTACCCGGGCGGCACGGTGTTCTACGCCGGGCAGTCGATGATCGAGGTCGCCGCGCACGGCGCCGCGGGCGGGCCGTCCCACTTCCACGGCGCGCTGTGGCTACAGGTCCGCGACCTGGAGCAGGCACGGTCGGGACTGGTCGCGGGCGGCGTCCCGCTCGTGCGCGACGCGCAGCGCGAGCCCTGGGGCCTGCACGAGATGTGGCTCGCCGACCCGGACGGCGTCCCGATCGTCCTGGTGCAGGTTCCCGAGGACCACCCGCTGCGCCGCGACACCCGCTGACGCTCACGGTTCCGGGCGGCGCAGTCCCGGGTCAGTGCGCGAAGTGCTGTTCGTGGGAGTGACCGCCGGTGCCCCGTTCGCGTAGCTGCGCGCACACCGTCTCGAGGTCGTCACACATGGCATGCCCCAGGTCCGCACTGAATCCCTCCCGGACCACGACACGAAGCACCGCAACGTCTTCCGCGTCCGCAGGCATCGTGTAGGCCGGCACCTGCCAACCCCGGGCCCGCAGTTCGTGGGAGACGTCGAAGACGGTGAACCCCGGGTCGCCGGTCAGCTCGAAGGCCAGCACCGGGATCGCGCTGCCGTCGGTGATCACCCGGACGCCCTCGATCTTCGCGATCCGACCGGCGATCGTCTCCGCCGTCGCGCGCAGCGCCTCCATGATCGCGGTGTAGCCCGCACGGCCGAGCCGCAGGAAGTTGTAGTACTGGCCGACCACCTGGTTGCCGGGCCGGGAGAAGTTCAGGGTGAACGTCGGCATGTCCCCGCCCAGGTAGTTGACCCGGAACACCAGCTCCTCCGGCAGCTCCTCGCGGCCGCGCCAGACCACGAAGCCGATCCCCGGATAGGTCAGTCCGTACTTGTGCCCGCTGACGTTGATCGACACCACCCGCGGGAGGCGGAAGTCCCACTTCAGGTCGGTGTGGATGAACGGGGCCACGAAGCCGCCGCTGGCCGCATCGACGTGCAGCGGCACGTCCGGACCGCCCGCCGCGGCCAGCTCGTCGAGGGTCGCCGCGATCGCCTCGACCGGCTCGAACTCCCCGGTGAACGTGGTCCCGAGGATCGCGACCACGCCGATGGTGTTCTCGTCGACGGCATCGCGTACCTGTTCCGGGGTGATCGAGTAGCGGCCCGGCGCCATCGGCAGGTACTGCGGCTCCACCTCGAAGTAGCGGCAGAACTTCTCCCACACCACCTGAACATTGCTGCCCATCAACAGTTTCGGCCGACTCGCATCCTTGCCCGCGGCCTGCCGCGCCGCCCGCCACCGCCACTTGAGGGCCAGGCCGGCGAGCATCACCGCCTCGCTGGACCCGATGGTGGACACCCCGGTGGCCGAACTCGGGTCGGTCTCCGAGAGGTCGGGCGCGTTGAACAGGGCCGCGACCATTGCCACGCACCGCGCCTCGATCGCGGCGGTCGCCGGGTACTCGTCCTTGTCGATCATGTTCTTGTCGAACGTCTCGGCCATCAACTTCTCGGCCTCGGGGTCCATCCAGGTGGTCACGAAGGTGGCCAGATTGAGCCGGGAGCTGCCGTCGAGCATCAGCTCGTCGTGGATGAAACGGTAGGCGGCCTGCGGATCCATCTCGTCGTCCGGCAGCCGCAGTGCGGGAATCGGTTCGGTGGCCAGCCTGCCCGTGTAGGCGGGCATGAGGACGTCTCTGCGGATTGAAGGATGCGCGGTCACGGTGCCTCCGGTCGGGTCCGAGTGGCCCGCGGCCGGGGAGCAGCGCGCCCGGCGGCGCCGACACGAACAACGCCGCGCCCTCAGCCTAAGCGCCATACCGGCGGACGGCAGCGAAAAGCCGGACGCGCGACCGGAACCTGGTGGTACCGGCGGCGCGCCCGGCGAGTCGTGCGGTCCGGCAGTACCTACCCCTTGAGCGCCTCGGCGATCTGGTCGGTGTGCGCCTGGCCCTCGAGCAGCTGGCGCACCAGCCACAGCCGCAGCACCTTGGACACCGCGCCGGCCAGGTACAGCGCCGCACCGATCACGGTCAGCGCGAGGAACGCGGTCGCGAGGATCTGGTAGGACGCGATGTTGCGCAGGTCCGCCTGCGTCAGCGACGAGATGTAGGTGATGAAGGCCGCCGCGGTACCGACGATCATCAGCGCCAGCCCGGTGATCCGCACCTTGGCGTCCGAACCGGACTTGCCCGTGTCGAGATCGAGCCCGCCAACGTCCTTCTTGAACTGGTCACGGCGCTCGGCTGCGTGAGTGGTCATCGTCATCCTCCTAGATAGCTGGTAGATAGTTCACGTTCGATGTCGATCGGGTCGCCGGTGCGCACCACTCGGCCCTGCAACATCAACGCGGCAGACGTAGCGATCGGCAGAACCGCCCTGGCGAACTGCTCGGCCACCAGGATGGAAATTCCCTCCGCGGCGAGCTGTCCCACGACGTCGTACATCTGCGAGACGATCCGGGGCGCCAGGCCCATGGACAGCTCGTCGAGCAGCAGTACCGTCGGATCGGTCCCGAGTGCCCGGGACAGCGCCAGCATCTGCTGCTCGCCCCCGGACATCGAGCCCGCCAACTGACCGCGCCGCTCCCCCAGGATGGGGAACCGGGTGTAGGCCACTTCCTCGAGTTCGGCCAGCGAGACTCCGGTCCCCGTGGCGATCCAGAGGTTCTCACGCACCGTGAGGTTCGCGAAGATCCCGCGGCCCTCCGGGATCGAGCAGACTCCGAGCCTGGCCAGGTCCGACGCCGAGGCGCCGTTGACGACCCGTCCCGCGAGCTTGAATTCGCCCCGGGTGACCGGCAGCACGCCCGAACAGATCTTCAGGGTGGACGTCTTGCCGCCGCCGTTCGGTCCGAGCAGTGCCACCACGGCGCCCGGCGCGAGCACCAGGTCCACGCCGTGCAGTACCTCGATCGATCCGTACCCGGCACGCACACCCGACAGTTCGAGCAACGGCTCGTCGCGCGGCGCGTTGTCCGGCCTCTCCTCGATTGTCGCCACGCTCATACCGCCTCCTCCTCGGTGCCGATGTACGCGGCGATCACCTCGGGATCGGTCCGGATCTTCTCCGGGTCCCCCGAGGCCAGCACCGCGCCGTAGTCGAGCACGTGAATCGTCGAGCACACCTTCATCACGAGCGGGATGTCGTGCTCCACCAGGCAGATTCCCAGCCCGTCGGCCGCGAGTCCGGTCAGCATCTCGGCGAAGACCTCGGTCTCCTGCTCGGTCTGCCCGGACGCCGGTTCGTCGAGCAGGAGTACCCGCGGGTTGGTCATCAGGGCGCGCGCCACCTCGACCACCCGGGCCCGACCGGTCGGGATGTCGGAGACGTCCTTGTCCGCCACGTCGGTCAGGCCGGTCAGCTCGAGGAGTCGATCCGTCTCGGCATCGACGTCGATCTTGTTCCGGCCGTTGGCCTTGTGGATGTCACCGGCGACCCGCAGGTTGTCGCGGACCGAGAGGGAGACGAACAGTTCCAACCGCTGGAACGTGCGCGCCAGACCCTTGCCTGCCCGCTTGTGCGGAGCCAGCCTGGTGACGTCGACGCCGTCCAGGAACACCTGCCCCGCCGTCGGCTTCTGCAGGCCGGTGATGGTGTTGAACAGGGTGGTCTTGCCTGCGCCGTTCGGACCGATGAGTCCGGTGATCCGGCCCGGCTGGACGGTCAGCGAGACGTCCTTGACGGCGACGTGTCCGCCGAAACGGACCGTGACGCCACTGGTTTCCAGCAGCGGTGACTCAGCCATTGACGATCAACTCCTTCGCCGGTGCCGCGGTGGCCGCGGACCGGTACTGGGGAATGCCCAACTCGCGATCGAGTTCGTCGCGAATCTCGGGGCTGTAGGGCACGTCGACGCCGATGGACTCGGGTGCGACGGTTTCCCTGGCCGCCAGTTCCGCCGGCGTCAGGACCGCACGCGGCATCACCATCTCGCCGATGACCGGCAGCATGAAGACCACGGCGATCGTGATGGATGCGAACCACCAGTTGCCGAGGACTCCGGTGAGGGCGAGGACGTAGGTGAGGACGACCACCGCGGCGCCGCCGATCAACACCGGCTTCGCGTTCGCCAGTCGGCGGTAGCCCTCGACGACCGTGTAGATGCTGCCACTGGGGTTGGCGCCGACACCGATACCGATCAGCGCGGGGCTGACCGCGGCGATGTTGCCCAGCAGCAACCACATTCCCTCGAGCTCGGGCTGCGCGGACGCCAGGTTGGTGAAGGACACCATGATGACCGCGAAGCCGATGCCTGCCATCAGTCCGCCGAACAGTGCGCCCGAGACGTACCCGATGCCGGCCACGACGGTGAGCATCACCAGCGACAGGCTGGCCATGATGGCGAAGTTCTCACCCGAGACCGAGCCCATCGCGCTCGACATCAGGATGCCGCCGAGGCCCGCGATCCCCGAGGAGATCATGAAGACGCTGAGCTTGAGTCGGACCAGACTCTGCCCGAGCATGGCCGATCCGGCCGGGCTGTCCTTCATCGCCGCGAGACGGCGGCCGTAGCCGCTGTTGCGCAGGGCGACCACGCCGACACCGAGGACCGAGAACAGCGCGGTTGCCGTCATCAGGAACACGGTGTCGTTGCTCAGGTCGAGCGGGCCGACCTTGAGCGGCGGCAGCGCGATGTTGCCGTCCTTGAACAGCGAGTACCGGATGCCGAACAGCTCGTGCTCGGTGGTGTCGCGCAGCACCATGTTCGAGAGGAACACACCGAATGCCATGGTGGCCAACGCGAGGTACAGCCCGCGCAGTCGCAGTGCGGGCAGCGCGACCAGGCCACCGATGACGGCCGTCACGAGCACGCCGACGACGATGCCCCACAGGTTCAGGTGCGCCGCCAGCCCGCTGCCGGTGATGCCGAAGTGGAACGCGACGATCGTGGCTATCGCACCGAAGGACACCGGCGCGAGGTTCAGCTCGCCGGCGTAGCCCGTGAGCAGGGTGAGCGAGAGCGCGATGATCGCGAACGTCATGCCGATGGTCAGCGTGGTGATCGCGGACGTCACCATCAGCAGACGCAGCAGGTAGACGATGACGATCAGGGCGATACCCCAGATCACGGCCTTGCGCACGCTCGGCACGTGGTAGCGCTCGCGGGTGCGGGTGACCGCGCCGCGCAGGCGGTCCTGCGGCAGCACGATGAGCACGACGAACAGCGCGATCATCGGGAGCGAGACGCGGAAGTTCGACGTCCAGCTCCAACTGGTCGGGAAGTACGCCAGCACGTAGGTGCCGGCCAGACCGAGGACCACGGCACCGACGAAGGTGCGGGGGATGCTGCGCAGTCGCCCGAACATGGCGGCCGCGAAGGCGTCGATCACCAGCAGCGTGAGCATGTTCGCTTCGAGGGTGCCGCCGCTGATCGGGGTGATCAGGATGCCGGCGAGCACGGCGAGCGTCGAGCCCATGGCCCAGGACAGCGCCGCGAGCCGCTCGGGGTCGTGGCCGTTGAGGCGGAGGAGTTCGGGGTCGTCGACGACACCGCGCATGGCGACGCCGGCCCGGGTGCGGGTGAAGAGGATTCGCAGGCCGACGGCGATGCCTATGGCGACCAGGATGCAGATCAGTTCGTGGTAGCGGATGCTCGCACCGAACAGCGTGATCTTGCTCTGGTCACCGAAGAACATCTGCATCGTGCGTGCGGTCTCGGGATGCCAGAACCAGTGCGAGACCGAGAGCATGCCGAGCAGGATCGATACCGTCACGACGATCTTCGTGACCTCGGCGGTGTCGCGGAGGCCCTTCATGATCAGCAGGTACAGCCCCAGACCCATCAGTGGGCCCACGAGGACGAGACAGATCAGCAGTGCGACCGGCGTCGGCAGGTTCCAGCCGTACCGGAGCTGCCAGTAGATGAACGCGCCGAGCATCGCCTGGGCGCCGTGCGCGAAGTTGAAGATGCCCGAGGTGTTGTACGTGAGCACCAGCCCGGAGGCCGCGATCGCGTACACCGACCCGAGCACCAGGCCCAGGATGGTGAAGGTCACGAAAGTGTCCATGGATGAACCCTTACTTGGGGAGACCGGCGGCGCGCGATCCGCGCGCCGCCGGTCTCGGTCGTCGACTCAGGACTGCGGCTTGATCAGGTTCGGGTTCAGGAACTTGGTGGAGATCCGATCAGATCCGAGGTCCGTGCCCCAGGTGCTGCGGTCCGTGGCGACCAGGTACTTCGGGTCGCACTTGAACTCGCCGCTGGTGGCCGGGAAGGCCTGCGAGTACTCGTCACCCTTGAGCGAGGTCATCAGGCCGCAGGTGGCCGGCATGTTCTTGCCCGGGTCGGTGGCCGCGTGCAGGCCGCCTGCGGTCCAGTCGTCGGCCTTCGCGAGCTCGTTGACCATGCACTGACGGGTGAGGTCGGAACCGCACTCGTCCGCCGCGGTGGCCCACAGCAGGAAGGACGACGCCGCCTGCATGCCGAGCAGGGCCGTCTTGCCGCCGCCTGCCTCGACCAGGTCGATGTACTTCTGGACGGCGGGCACCTTGTCCGCGTTCTCGAGCATCTGGAAGGTCATGCCCGCGTTGAGGTTGTCGAGCAGCCCGGTGTCCTTGTTCCAGTCGGACACGGTCTGGCCGTACCAGGTGGCCTCACCGAAGAAGATCGGATCCATCCCGACCTGGTCGAGGGCCTTGACGAAGTTCAGCTCGCCCGGGCTGGCCGAGCGCGAGGTCCACAGTCCCTTGACGCCGCACTCCTTGTACTTCTCGGCGAACGGAACGTAGCTGGACTCGCCCTCGTAGTTGAGGGTGACGCCGCAGTTCTTGAGCTTGAAGCCAGCCGCCTCGGCGATCGAGCGGATCTTCGTGGTCGAGGAGATGATCGTCGGCATGGTGCTGTTGATCAGGTCGAAGTCGTTCAGCAGGTCCGGGTGCATCTCGGCCATCTGGAACCACTGCGAGCCGTTTGCGTAGTCGACCGGGAAGGGCACGCCCTGGTAGGTCATCGGGCCGTTGGCCGCGTCCGGGGAGACGGTGAAGCCCGGAACCGACACCATGTTGCAGGCGACCCGGGTCTGCTCGGCGGTCTGGTCCATCGCGAAGCCGTAGCCGACCATCATGAACTGGCTGGCGCACGCCTCCTGCATGACCGAGTTGGCCTGCGTCATTGCCGCGTCGTAGTCGGTGCCGACGACCTCGCGGCCGTTGATGCCGCCCTGCTCATTGCACCAGTCGATCATGGCGTTGACCGCGTCGCTCATCTCCTTGTTCAGACCCGGAGACTTCACGTAACCGCGATCGTCACCGAAACCGATCTTGATCTCGGTGTCGCTGACGCCCTGGTCGGTCGAGCCCTTCGCGTCGCCCTCACCGCACGGCGAGTCGAGGTCGCCGAACTTCTGCGCGGAGGTCGAGGCCGACGACGAGTCGGTGCCCGTTCCGCTACCGCCCGCGACCGGCACGCCGACGTCGCCGCCACGGTCGGTTGCGCAGCCCGAGACCAGCGTGGCCGACACGGCCAGCGCCGCCAGCAGTTTGGCGGTGTTCTTTCTTTTCACGTTCGGTCTCTCCTTGCTCGTGCCCGACACGGGCGGCAACGTGTTCTGCGTCACTCGATGCAGGAAACGTAGTCATCGCAAACCCCCGGCCAACTCCCGTTCCCGGTGAGTGAGACCTCACCGTGAGATGGCGCACACGGGAATTGGCCTGTGATGATCGACACGTGCGCCGGAGTGGGCGGCGGGCGCGGATGCCCGGGCGCCGACAAAAGGCCAGGAGACTACCGAACGCTGTGCCGAAGCGCACTGCCGAACGGCGCAAGCTGGCTCGACTTTTACGGACTCGTAACGGAGGATCGAGCCCGTGAACGCGGAACTCATCGTTCTTCTCGTCGTGGTTGTCACTGCCCTCGGGTTCGATTTCACCAACGGCTTCCATGACACCGGGAACGCGATGGCTACATCCATCGCCACCGGGGCATTGCGACCCAAGGTCGCGGTGGCGCTTTCGGCAACCCTGAACCTGGTCGGTGCGTTCCTGTCGGTCGAAGTCGCGGCCACCGTTGCCAAGGGTGTCGTCAACCTCGACACGGTCAGCGGCGAGGCCCTGCTGATCATCGTCTTCGCCGGACTCGTCGGCGGCATCCTCTGGAACCTCCTCACCTGGCTGTTCGGCATCCCGTCGAGTTCCTCGCACGCACTGTTCGGCGGCCTGATCGGCGCGGCGATCGCCTCGCTCGGCGTGAACGGGGTGGTGTGGGACGGCGTGCTCAGCAAGGTCGTGGTGCCCGCGATCCTGGCCCCCGTGGTGGCCGGCCTGATCGCGGCCGTCGGCACCTGGCTGATCTACCGGATCACCGCGAACGTCCCCGACGACCAGAAGAACACCGGCTTCCGACTCGGCCAGGTCGGCTCGGCGTCACTGGTCTCGCTGGCGCACGGCACCAACGACGCGCAGAAGACGATGGGCGTGATCTTCCTGGCGCTGGTCGCGCACGGGACCATCACCGCCGAGACCGCGATGCCGTTCTGGGTGAAGGCCAGCTGCGCCGTGGCGATCGCGCTCGGCACCTACCTGGGCGGCTGGCGGGTCATCCGCACCCTCGGCAAGGGGCTGGTGGAGATCGCCGCGCCGCAGGGCATGGCCGCCGAGGCGTCCTCCGCCGCGATCATCCTCACCTCGAGCCACCTGGGCCTGCCCCTGTCGACCACGCACGTCGCGACGGGCTCGATCATGGGCAGCGGCGTCGGCAGGCGCGGTGCCGCGGTGCGCTGGGGCGTGGCCGCCCGGATGGGCGTCGCCTGGCTGATCACGCTGCCGTCGGCGGCACTCATGGGCGCCGCCTGCTGGGCCGTCGCCCACTACATCGGCGGACTGCCCGGCGTGCTGGTGGTGTTCGTGGCCCTGATCGCCCTGTCCGCCTGGATGTTCCTGCACTCGCGCAAGCAGCCGGTGGACCCGAGCAACGTCAACGCCGACTGGGAAGAGGGCGCGGTCCCGACCAAGGCCGAGACCGACCTTGCCGACGGTCTTGCCGCAGGCGACCTGGCCGCCGTCGACTTCGCCGACATCCCGGCACCGCCGGTCGTCCCCGACACGGTCCCCGACTCCGTCACCGAGTCCGTGACCGACTCCGCCACCCGAGGAAGCTGACATGGATCTCCTCGTCACCACCGCCAATTCGCTGTGGCAGGTCATCCTCGTCGGGCTGCTGCTCGGCGCAGGCCTGCCCGCCCTCTTCGCTCTCGGCCTGCGCGCCCTGGCCGCCGGATCCGAGGTCGCCGCCGACGGCACCGTGACCCGCCGACCGCTCGCGGTCGCCGCGGCCGTGACGTGCTTTGCCATCATCGTGATCGCGATCGTCGTCGGCATCCTGTTCGTGATGTCCGATTTCCTGAACCACACCTTCGGTATCGAGCTGTTCTGACGCCGATCACCGCATTTCGAGAGGAAGCCCTCCCGTGAGTACCCCGGCCAAGCCGACCTTCCCCATGTCTGTGGTCAAGTGGCTGCGGGCCGGCTACCCACAGGGCATCCCGCCCAAGGACCGCATCCCCCTGGTCGCGCTGCTGGCCCGCAAGCTGACCGCCGAGCAGATCGCGGAGGTCGCCGTCGAGCTGACGGAGTCCCGCGCCGAACTCGCCGACCCGAACGCGGCCGCCGCCCACATTACCGAGGCGGAGATCGCCTCCCACATCGCCGATCTGACCCGGACCGTCCCCTCCGAGGTCGACGTCATCCGGGTCGGCCGGGTGCTCGCGGCGGCCGGTTGGCCGCTGGCGGACGAGCATCGCCTGGCCACCGGGTTCGGCCCCGACGAGACGTCCGTCGCCGACGCGGCCGCCGTATCGCACGCGGACGTGGCAGCGGCCGCGGAGGCGGACACCGATGCCGTCACCCCGGACGCCGGTCCGTGAATCGGCCGCAGTTCCTCACCTCGATCATCGGGTGGCTGCGGCAGGGCTACCCGAACGGGGTCCCGGAACTGGACTACGTCCCGCTGATCGCGTTGCTGTGCCGCCGGCTCTCCGACGAGGAGGTGGTGGCGGTGACCGAGGCGCTGATCGAGCAGGGCCAGGAGCCCATCGACCGGGTCGGGATCGGGGTGCTGATCACCCGGCTCACCGACGAGATGCCCCTCGAGTCCGACATCGCGAGGGTCAGTGCGCACCTGACGGCGGGCGGCTGGCCGCTCGAGGATCCCGCGAGCGGGTCCACGTAGCCGCACCCGGCGTGCCCGTGCCTCTGGCAGCATGGGCACCGTGAGTTCCGTCCTGCAGACCCTGCCGATCCCGGCCGGTGTCGCCGCCGCCTCGGCACTCCCCCGACTGGCCCGGGCGCTCGACGGCAACGGCCCCGCACTGCTGCCGGTACCGGCCGACGACGCCCTCGAGACCGCGCGCCTGACCGAGAGCCTGCGCCCCGGCGAACCTGTCGACGAGTCCGTCGCGCTGGTGGTGGCCACCTCCGGATCCACCGGCGTCCCCAAGGGCGCCCTGCTGAGCGCGGCGGCACTGCGAGCCAGCGGTGCGGCCACCCATGCGCGGATCGGCGGCCGGGGCGGGTGGCTGCTGGCGCTGCCTGCGCACCACATCGCCGGGATGCAGGTGCTCGCCCGCTCTGTGCTCGCCGGAACCGAGCCCGTGATCATGGATGTGACAAGGGGTTTCGATCCGGCCGCCCTGCCTGCCGCGGTCGCGCGGATGGCCGGGCCACGGCGGTACACCTCGCTGGTGCCCACCCAGCTGATCAAGGCCCTCGAGGTACCCGAGGCGTGCGAGGCACTGGCCGAACTCGACGCCGTGCTGCTCGGCGGCGCCGCCACCCCGGCCCCCGTGCGGGCCCGGGCCGAAGCCGCGGGCATCACCGTGGTGCGCACCTACGGGATGAGCGAGACCTGCGGCGGCTGCGTGTACGACGGTGTTCCGCTGGACGGGGCACGGGTGCGGATCGAGGACGGCCGGGTGCTGCTCGGCGGGCCGATGCTGGCGTCGGGCTACCGCGGGCTGCCCGATCATCCCGCGTTCGCCGAGCCCGGCTGGTTCCGCACCGACGACGCGGGCACCCTCGCCGACGGCGTGCTGACCGTGACCGGGCGGCTCGACGACGCCATCTCCACCGGCGGCCTCACCGTGGTCCCGCAGGTGGTCGAGGCCGTGCTGGCCGGCCATCCCGGGGTCGCCGAGTGCGCGGTGATCGGCCTGCCGGATCCGCGACTGGGGCAACGGGTTACGGCCGTCGTGGTGCCGATCGCCGGCGGCGAGCCGACGCTCGCACAACTGCGCGCCCACGTCGCGACCACGCTGGACGTCACCGCCGCCCCGCGCGAGCTGCACCTGGTCGACGCCCTGCCGCTGCGGGGCCCCGGCAAGGTGGACCGGAGGGCGCTCGTCGCCAGGTTCGGCGGTCCCGCGGCACGCTGAACGGAGAGTTCTCGCCCGCGACAGCAGCCGCATGCGCGACGCAAGCGCCGCGCAAGGCCCGCCCCGCACAGTGGTCCCGACACCGAAGTAACTCTTCGACGCAAGGACACCCATGAACCTCTCCGCTCCCCCCGCCATCGAGGCGGTCGGGCTGGTCAAGCGCTTCGGCGACCACACCGCGGTCGACGGCGTCAGCCTCACCGTCCCCACCGGCGCCGTCTACGGCGTGCTCGGGCCGAACGGCGCGGGCAAGACCACCACCATCCGCATGCTCGCCACCCTGCTGCGCCCCGACGCGGGCGAGGCCCGGGTGTTCGGGCACGACGTGGTCCGCGAGCCCACCGCCGTCCGCTCGCTGGTCGGCGTCACCGGCCAGTATGCCTCGGTGGACGAGGACCTGACCGCCACCGAGAACCTGATGATCTTCTCCCGGCTGCTCGGGCTCTCCCGCGCTGACGCCCGCCGCAAGTCGACGGAGCTGCTCGAGGAGTTCGACCTCACCGAGGCCTCCACCAAGGCGCTCAAGTACTTCTCCGGCGGCATGCGCAGGCGGCTGGACCTGGCGGCCAGCCTGATCTCGCACCCACCGCTGCTGTTCCTCGACGAGCCGACCACCGGGCTGGACCCGCGTACCCGCGCCCAGATGTGGGAGACCATCCGCCGCCTCGTCGCCGAGGGCTCGACGGTCCTGCTGACCACCCAGTACCTGGACGAGGCCGACCAGTTGGCCGACCGGATCGCGGTGATCGACCACGGCCGGGTGATCGCCGACGGCACCGCCGACGAGCTCAAGGCCTCGGTCGGTGTGTCCTCGCTGCAGCTCAAGTTGGCCGACCGGGCCCACGTGGACCAGACCAGGGTGCTGCTCGCCGAGTCGCTCGGGGTCGAGGTCGCCGTCACCCCCGAGGCGGGCCGGCTCACCGCCCCGCTGACCGATCCCTCCGTCACCCCCGAACTGCTGATCCGGTTGCGCGAGCACGGCATCGCGGTCGACGAGATCACGGTCAGCAAGCCGAGCCTCGACGAGGTCTTCCTCACCATCACCGGACACGGCTCGGACCAGACCGACTCCGCCGCCGAGTCCGACACCGAACGGAGCGTCGCATGACCGCCACCCTGTCCCCCGCCGGCGCCCGCCCCACCACCCGTCCCGGACCGTCACCCGCGGTTCGGTCGATCGGCCTGCGCCAGTCCGTGTCGCAGTCGCTGACCATGGCGTACCGGGGCCTGGTCAAGCTCAAGCACAATCCCGAGCAGCTCTTCGACGTGGTCATCCAGCCGGTCATCTTCACGGTGATGTTCACCTACATCTTCGGCGGCGCGATCTCCGGCGACGTGGCGTCGTACCTGCCGATCATCATCCCCGGCATCCTGGTCCAGACGGTGATCACGGCGTCCGTCGTCACCGGCACCCAGCTGCGCGAGGACATGGACAAGGGCGTGTTCGACAGGTTCAAGTCCCTTCCCATCAGCCGCATCTCGCCGCTGGCGGGGGCGCTGCTCTCGGACGTGGTCCGGTACCTCATCGCCACCACGATCACCTTCGCGATGGGCATGGCCATGGGCTACCGACCCGGCGGCGGCGTGCTCGGCGTGGTCGCGGCCGGACTGCTGGTGATGGTGTGCGCCTTCGCCATCAGCTGGATCTTCGCGTTGATGGGAGTGCTGATGAACAAAGCCTCGTCGGTGCAGGGCATCTCGATGCTCGTCCTGTTCCCGCTGACCTTCATGTCCAACGCGTTCGTGCCCGCCGACACCATGCCGGGCTGGATGCAGACCTTCGTGAGCATCAACCCCGTCTCGCACCTGGTGACCGCGGTGCGCGAACTGGCCAACGACGGCCACTTCGGCATCCACGTCGTGTGGGCCCTGCTCGGCGCCGCGGCCATCGTCGCGGTGATGGCGCCGTTGACCGTCCGGACGTACATGCGCAAGACCTAGCAACACGGCGGCCGGTGCCCTGGTGGGCACCGGCCGCGCCGCGTTCCTCGCGGTCAGCCGCGGGCGGCGAGCAGCTCCAGGATCTCGGCGCGTGCGCCGTGGCGGGGCAGCCGGGCGACGGCGGACAGCTCCCGCTCGACCCGCTCCGCGCCGAGGGCCGTGCGTGCCGCCTCCAGGTGCCGCCTCTGCTGCATGGACGGGAAGTCCTGACGGGCAGCGACTCTGGCGGACAGGACGAGCAACCTCAGGCCCACCTCCGGGTCCCGCCCGGTCGCGATGTCGAAGCTGCCCACCGCGCACGCGACCCCACCGGTCTGCGGCAGGTCCGGATAGCCGTCGGCCCCGAGGCGCTCCGCCACCAGCCGCGCACACAGGTCGACCAGTTCGGTGATTTCCGCGGCGCGACCGGCGAGCACGTGCGCCGCCACCGCGGCGGCGGCCACCATGAAGGTGAAGGGATCGGGGCTGTCCGTCGTCGCCGGCCACCCCGCCAGCTCGAGGGCCCGGCGGTACCCGCTCAGGCCGGCGTCGACCGCGCCGTCGGCGAGGTCCGCCTCGGCCAGCGCTGCGGCGATCGAGGCAGCGCTCTGGTGGTCACCGGACGCCGCAGCTCCACCAACGGCCGCAGCGCCGCTGGACTCCGCTGCCGCTCCGGCCGGGGCGCCCGGCGGCTGCGCGCCGTCGAGTTCGCGCCGGGCCTCCTCGACCCGTCCCGCACCGACCAGGGCGGCCCCGATGTAGCTGCGCAGGGTGGCGCTCTCCTCGTATGCGTGCAGGTCCCAGAGGATCTCGGCGGCCTGCCGGTAGTAGCCGACCGCTTCCCCGTAGCGCGCGGACTGACCGGCCAGGCTGCCGAGGTGCTGGCACACCATCGCCAGGCCCCAGACGTCACCCCCGGCCCGTGCGAGTTCCAGCGCGGCCAGGCCGTCCGCCCGCGACCCGTACAGGTCG
This sequence comes from Rhodococcus kronopolitis, assembly GCF_042654025.1. NCBI lineage: Bacteria > Bacillati > Actinomycetota > Actinomycetes > Mycobacteriales > Nocardiaceae > Rhodococcus > Rhodococcus kronopolitis. Next base: position 187,300 of record NZ_JBHSFO010000009.1, read on the forward strand.
CCGTTGTTCTCCCGCAGGTTGGCCCGCGCCATGAAGGCCGCACTCCGGGTCGACGGATCCGGTGACCGCACCGCGTGAGCGAGCCTGCGCGCCATCCCTTTTCCCGACGCGGGCATGACCATCAACGAACCGTCCAGCCGCAGCGCCGGGTCGATGTCCGTGCGCGTCGCGAGGATCCGGCGCAGCAGGAACCGTGCCGCCGCCAGCTGCCTGCTGACCCCACCGAACGCCATGTGCGCAGCCGCCATCAGGTAGGTCAGCACGAGGAAGTTCCCCGGCACCTGCTCGGGGCCGTAGGCCCGTGGGTCGATGTCGATGATCCTCGGCGCCAATGCGATCACCTCCGAGTGCGCACCCCGCGAGGACCACAACGCGCCGAGCACCGGGAACACCGTCAGGGCCGTCCGCCCGTCACCGACGGACAGCGCGTGCCGCAGCACCGCGAGCAGGTTGTCGTGCTCGGCCTCGACTCGATGCGATACGGAAACCTGTGCCCCACTCAGAAACTCGCGCACCGCGGCCAAGCAGAACTCCGCCGCCCAGGCCGAAGTCCGCGCCGCCACCTGGTCCGCCTCGTCCGCGCGCGCCAGTTGCTCGTCGCCGAACTCACGGACCGTCTCGAGCATGTGGTAGCGCAGACCGAGCGAGTCGGGGCCCTCCACCACGGACAGCATCGACTGGTTCACCAGGCCCTCGAGGGCCGCGGCGACGTCGGCGACCTCGCCCCACTGCGCCACCGCGGTGGCACCGTCGAGGGTGAAACCCGCCGGGAACCGGCACAACCGACGCAGCGCCGCCCGCTGGTCGGGTTCGAGCAGGTTCCAGCTCCACTCGATCACCGCGTGCAGCGTGCGATGGCGTTCCGGCGAGGTCCGGTCGCCGGAACGCAGCAGCGCGAACCGGTCGACGAGCCGGGCGTTGATCTCGGGCACGCTCATCGTGCGCACCCGGGCCGCCGCGAGCTCGATGGCCAGTGGCAGCCCGTCCAGGGTCCGGCACAGCTGGGCCACCTCGACCTGGTCGAGCCGTACCGACGGGCGGACCGCCAGCGCACGGGCGCGGAACAGCTCGGTGGCGGGCGATCCGGACTCGTCGATCACCAACGGCGGCAACGGGTACACCGACTCCGCCGTGATCGCCATCGGCGCCCGACTGGTGGCCAGCACGGTCAGGTGCTCGCTGGCCGACACCAGGTCGGCCACCACGTCCGCGACGTCGTCGACGAGGTGCTCGCAGTTGTCGAGGATCAGCAACGACGGCCGCGCCGACAGCGCGTCGCGAAGCCGGTCTCGGGCGTCGTGCAGACGGGCCCGCGCCAACCCGGCACCCGGCGTGACTTCCACCTCGCTGAGCCCGAGCGTGCCGCTGATCGCAGCGACCAGGTCCTCGCCGCTGCGCAGCGGGGCCAGCTCGATCAGTGCCACCGGAATCCGCTCCGCGGCACGTGAACCGAGCGCGTGCGCGACCCGGGTCTTGCCCGTCCCGCCCGGCCCGAGCACGGTGACGACCCGCGCGGTCGCCATCAGGTCCTCGATCGCGGCCAGGTCTGCGTCGCGGCCGAGCAGCGGGTTCGGTGCGGCCCGCAACCCGATGGCGGTCGGGGCAGGCCGACCGCCCTCGGCGTCGGGACCGGGCGGGACCGGCCGCGCCGGGAGGGTCCCCAACTCACCGGTGAGCACCGCCCTGTTCAGCTCGACCAGCCGCGGTGCGGGGTCGGCGCCGAGCCGGTCCGCCAACCTGCCGCGCAGACCCGCGAACACATCCAGCGCGTCACCGGTGCGGCCGAGCCGGTGCAGCACGGTCATCAGCTGTTCGTGCGCGTTCTCGTCCAGCGGGGCACGCTCGGCGCGCTCGCGTGCCAGCGGCAGCGCCTCGCCCAGTTCACCCGCCGCCACGAGCGCGGCCAGTTCGACCGCCGCCAGCGCCGCCGCGCGCGCGGCGGCCTCCACACCGAGGTCGCGCGCCAGGTCACCGTCGGGCAGGTCCGCAGCGGGCTCGCCCCGCCACAGGGCCATGGCCCGGCGAACCGTGTCGACCGCGTCGCGGGGTGCGCCCTCGGCGAGCTGCTGCTGCGCCTGCTGTTCCCACACCCGGGCCAGTGTCAGGTCGACCTGGGTTCGGGTGAGCTCGAGTCGATAGCCGGCGGGCCCCATCTCGATCGCGCCGTCGGGCAGTGCCGCCCGCAACCGGGAGATCTGGGTGTGCAGCGCGTTGTTCGGCGAGCGCGGCGGGGCCTCGCCCCAGACGTCCTCGATCAGCGCCTGCGCGGTCCGGGCGCGGCCCGGCCGACGGGCCAGCGCCACCAGCAGGCTGCGGGCCCGGGCGCCCGGCAGCGGAACCAGACCGCCGTCGCGGCGCGTGGAGACCTCACCCAGCAGTGCCACCTCGACTCCTGCGGGCGACCTGGTCGCGGCGACACTCGTATCCGGATTCACCGGCGCCCATGCTAGTGCCCCGCCGCGCCCGGGCACCCGGCGAGCGACGGTCCGTGCCGTGACCCGAGCGAGCGGGTGCGAGGATCGACGCATGGCTTCTGTCTCCGAATGGATCGAAGGTGCCCGCCCGCGCACCCTGCCGAACGCGATCGCCCCGGTACTGGTCGGGACCGGCGCGGCCGCCTCGATCGGTGGTGCCGTGTGGTGGAAAGCCGTGCTGGCAATGGTGGTCTCGATGGCGCTGATCGTCGGCGTCAACTTCGCCAACGACTACTCCGACGGCATCCGAGGCACCGACGACGACCGGGTGGGACCGCTGCGACTGGTCGGGTCCGGGTTGGCCTCCCCGGCCGTGGTGAAGGGGGCCGCGTTCGCCTGCTTCGGGGTCGCCGCGGCGGTCGGCGTGGTGCTGGCCCTGACCTCCGCCTGGTGGCTGATCCTGGTGGGCGCGGCCTGCATCCTCGGCGCCTGGTACTACACCGGCGGCCGGAACCCGTACGGGTACAGCGGGTTGGGCGAGATCGCGGTGTTCGTGTTCTTCGGACTGGTGGCCGTGTGCGGCACCCAGTTCGTGCAGGCCGAGCGGGTGGACTGGGTCGGACTGGTCTCGGCAGTCGCCGTCGGGTCGTTCTCCAGCGCAGTGCTGGTGGCCAACAACCTCCGCGACATCCCGACCGACACCGAGTCCGGAAAGAACACCCTCGCGGTGCGGCTCGGCGACGCAAAGACCCGAACCCTGCACCTGGTGCTGCTGGCGGTGCCGTTCGTGGTGACGCTGGTGCTCCTCGCCCGCACCCCGTGGGCGCTGGTCGGACTGATCGCCCTGCCGCTCGCGGTCAAGGCCAACGCCCCGGTCCGCTCCGGCGGACAGGGGCTGGCCCTGATCCCGGCGCTCGCAGGCACCGGGGTGACCATGCTGGTCTGGGGCGCGGTCACCGGGCTCGCTCTCGGACTGGGCTAGGCGCTGACGCACTCGTGCGCGGTTGACGGGTCCCGGAGACCCGCCAACCGCGCACGAGCCGCGACGCTGCCCAGGTGTGCGCGTCCGTCAGCGCTTCGCGGACGGGAACACCGCGGTGAGCACGAAGTTCACCACGGAGATGATCAGCGCACCCCACACCGCCGTCCAGAATCCCTCGACGGAGATGCCCCAGTCAGTGGACTCGGTGATCCACGAGGTCAGCAACAGCATCAGCGCGTTGATCACCAGGGTGAACAGGCCGAGGGTGAGGATCAACAGCGGCAGCGACAGCAACTGCACCAACGGCTTGACGAAGGCGTTGACGACGGTGAACACCAGCGCGACGAACAGCACCACCCACAGCCCCGAGTAGTCACCCTCCGGGGTGGCGATGTCGATGCCGTTCACCCACTGCGAGGCCAGCCAGATCGCGACAGCGTTGATCACCAGACGTATCAGGAAGCTCATGGGTGCCATGCTGACACACCGGACACACGCGGCGACACCGAAAGTCGCTGGCGTCACCGACACCTCTCGCGCTACAACTGCCGGATGATCCGTCCCGCTGCCCGCGCCGACCTCGACCACCTGCCGGGGATCGAAGTGGCCGCAGGCGAGGCGTTCCGCGCACTCGGCATGGACGCCGTGGCCGACGACGCGCCCCCGACCGTCGAGGAACTGGCGGCGTACCAGGTCGACGGCCGGGCCTGGGTCGCGACCGATCCCGCGGGCCGCCCCGTCGGCTACGCGCTGGCGCTCGAGCTCGACGGTGGCGCCCACCTCGAGCAGGTCACCGTGCACCCCGCGGCCGCCGGACGTCGAATCGGCGCGGCCCTGATCGATGCGGTGGACCGCTGGGCGGCCGGTCGCGGGGCGGTGTGGCTGACCCTGACCACCTTCGCCGACGTCCCCTGGAATGCGCCGTACTACGAACGGCTCGGGTTCCGGGCGATGGCGGCGGAGACGTTGCCTGCCGGGTTGCGGGCGATCCGCGAGCACGAGGGCGCAAACGGTCTCGACGCCTGGCCGCGGGTCGCCATGCGGCGCCCGGTCGGCGGCGCCGGGTAGGTTCGCCGGAACCGCCCAGGTGGTACCGACTGGCGCGGGCGCGCAATACTGGATGGGTCGCCCGGCACCGGAGTTCGAGCGCACGGGAGTCCGGGCGTGTGATCACCGAGGGCAAGGAGCCCATCATGAGCACACTCGTCATCGTGCGATTCCTCGTCAGGGACATGCCGGCGGCCAAGAAGTCCCTCGCCGACAACGCGGCACTGCTCGAAGAAATCGGCGCCGAGGCCAAGAAGTGCGGTGGCAGGCACCACCGGTTCGCGGAGGGCATCGGCGAACTCGTCGCGATCGACGAATGGGACTCCGTCGAGGCCTTCCAGAACTTCTTCGACGGCAACCCGAAGATCGCCACCGTCACCAAGGAGGCCGGCGCCCAGACGCCGCCGTCCCTGGAGTTCCTCGCCGGCATCGAGGCGGCGGGCACCTTCTGACCCGCGGGGACCGGACCTAGGCCGCGCGGTCGAGCAGGGCGAGTACCCGGGCCCGCAGCTCGGCGGGTGTCAGGTGCCGGGCGATCACCGCGGCCGCCTCGTCGTCACCCCCACGGACGACGCCCAGCAGCAGGTGCTCGGCACCGATGTGACCGTCCTTGCGGGCCAGCGCCTCTCGCAGTGACAGCTCGATCGCCTTCTTCGCACCCGGGGCGAACGGAGTGTGACCGCTCCCCTTCAACCCGAACCAGCCGCGCCGCTCCGTGGCCCCCGCCGACTCCGCGCGGTCGAGCGCGTCCTCCCCGAAGGCGGCGTCGAGGCTCTCGCGCACCGCGTCGAGGTCGATGCCGATCGACCGCAGCGCCGCCGCGTCCTCCTCGCCGAGGGCCTGCCCGTCGCGTCGGCGCGCCACCTCCGCACGGGTGTCGGCGATCGTCAGCCCGGCGTCGGCGAGGACGCCCCCGAGCGGAGTGCCCGCGGCGCCGGCCAGCACGCCGAGCAGCAGGTGCACGGCCTCGATCCGGGGCGCCTCCAGCGCCGTGGCCTCGGTCTGCGCACCGATCACGGCCTCGCGGGCCTGCGTCGTGAACCGTTCGAACATGGGACTACCGCCCTCTCCGGTTGTGCTTCTGGTGGACCGCCTGCCTGCTGACCTCGAGCGAGTCCGCGATGGCCTGCCAGGACCAGCCCTGGTCGCGGGCGTTCTGGACCTGGATGGCCTCGAGTCGTTCGAGCAGCCGACGAAGCGCCAGGACGGCCCGCAGCCCGACCTTCGGGTCGGGACTGCCTGCCGCCGCCGCGAGTGACGTTGCCTCGGTCATGTCGTCAATCTAGATTGACAACGGGGGTGCGTCAAGAGAGGTTGACAGATCGGGGCCGGGCGGGACCCCGGCTACGGTGGAGCCCGGCCACACTCACGCTGACCTAGGAGCCCCGCCGATGTCCCTGCTCGACGCCACCCTGCCCAAGACCGCAACCTCCGCGCTGGCCGCGGCCGGCCTGCTCGGCGGGTACGCCGTGGCCCGGCAGACGAAGAACCGGCAGCTCGGCGGCGCGGTCCTCGCCGCCGTCGGCGCGGTCTGCACCACCAACTGGGTGCGCACCTCCGGGCCTGCCGTCGGCGCGGCGCTGCTGGGCACCTACGTCGTCGCGTTCGGCGCCTCGCACCCGTTGGCGAAGAAGATCGGCGCCTGGCCCGCAGTCGGGGCGGTGGCGGCCGGCACCGCGCTCACCGCGCAGCTGGCCAGCCGGGGCTGAGCCCGCGGCGACCGTCCTACGAGCCCGAGTTGCCGAGAGACTTCGGGGTGATTCGCGCGACGATGGCCTGGATGCTGCCGTCCTGGATCTCGAAGGTCTCGACGATCTCGACGGTCATCAGCCGGGCGCCGGCAATTCCCGCGTCGAGCAGGTAACGGGTGGACACCACGTCACCGGACTCGGACATCTCGAGGTCCCGGATGCCCTGGATGACCCGGTACTGCGGGCCGTGCTCGAGGTCCCACGTCATCTGCGAGCCGGAGAATCCGGTCTTGAGCCCCGCCTCGACGCGGGTGGCGTCGGGGGTGAACCGCACGGCACTCGCGTCATGGGAGATCAGGGCATCGATGTACGCCCGGGCCACCGCCTCCTGGGCGGTGTCGGTGCGCGACGGGTCCGCAGAGATCGCGGGGCCGGCGGTGGCTGTTCCCGAGGCCAGCGCCACGGCGACCAGGGTCGCGGCGAGGGCGGTAGCGGACAGAGCAAGGACTCGACGGGTACGCATGAGCGCATGATAGCTAGAACCTGTTGCAGATTCACCCGTTCCGCCGCCCCGCCCGCCGGTCCGCGCGACCATGGAGGACGGAGAGCGTCTCGGCCCGCAGACACGGCGCACCGCTGGCGTCCCGGACGGACTCCGTACGGAACGGACTCGTGCCATGCGATCGACTGCCTTCCGCCTCCTCACCGTCCCCGTCGCACTCGCGGCCCTGTGCCTGGTCGCCACCACCCCGGCCCAGGCGACGCCGGCCGACGGCGTCACCGCCGAGACCCTGGCGCAGTTCCAGGTTCCCGGTGCCTGGCTGCCCGGACCACCACCCGGCCACGGCGCGCTGCCGGGGCAGGTGACGGCCACGCTCCGCCGGATCGTCATCGCACCGGGCGGCAGCACCGGCTGGCACCACCACCCCGGACACGTCACCGGCGTGGTGACCTCCGGCACGTTGACCCGCGAACTCGCCGACTGCTCCCAGGAGACGTCGCCGGCCGGGTCACCGGTCTCGGAGGACCCCGGCGGCGCCCACGTCGGACGGAACCTCGGCACCGAACCGGTGGTGCTGCAGGTGCTCTACCTGCTGCCCGAGGGCGCCGCCTTCTCGATCGACTCCCCGGCGGCCTGCCCCTGACCGGACACCCGAGGGCCGACCACGGCCTCGACGGGCCCGCCGACGGCCCGACCTCGCGCACACTCGACGTCCGCCGTTGGCGACGACGCGGAATCGGCAATGTCCCGAATCGGGATGTCACAGCGCCGACGTAGCGTTGCAACGGTCAACGACGAACCCGAGAGGTCCCACCCATGAGTATGGAATCGGTCGCCTGGTCCTCCATGCACCAGATGATGACCGCGCAGGACGAGAAGCGTCCCTTCTCGATGGCCACGCTGCGGCGGATCCTCGGCTTCGCGCAACCGCACCGGCGGCGCCTGGTCCTGTTCCTCGTCGTCAGCGTCGCGACCGCGGCCCTGGCAGTGGCCACCCCGGTGCTGGCGGGTCAGGTGATCGACGCGATCGTCGCCGGCTCGGACAGCGGGGTCGTGGTGCGACTGGCGCTGCTGATCGCGTTGATCGCGATCGTCGAGGCCGCGCTGGGGCTCTACAACCGGTTCCTCTCGTCGGTCATCGGCGAGGGCCTGATCCTGGACCTGCGCACCGCCGTCTTCGACCACGTGCAGAAGATGCCGATCGCGTTCTTCACCAGGACCCGGACCGGCGCGCTGGTCAGCCGCCTCAACAACGACGTCATCGGCGCCCAGCGCGCGTTCAGCAACACCCTCTCCGGGGTGGTCGCGAACCTGGTCATGCTGGCCCTGACGCTGGTGGTGATGCTGCGCATCTCCTGGCAGATCACCCTGCTCTCGCTGGTGCTGCTGCCGGTGTTCGTGCTGCCCGCCCGACGGATCGGCCGGCGGATGGCCTCCATGCAGCGGGAGGCCGCGAACCTGAACTCCTCGATGAGCACCCAGATGACCGAACGCTTCTCGGCCCCCGGCGCGACCCTGGTCAAGCTGTTCGGCCGGCCCGCCGACGAGTCCGCCGAGTTCGCCACCCGGGCCAGCCGGGTCCGCGACATCGGCGTCCGAACCGCGATGACACAGTCCGCCTTCGTCACGGCGCTGACACTGGTCTCGGCCCTGGCGCTGGCCCTGGTGTACGGGCTGGGCGGCTGGTTCGCGCTGCGCGGCACCCTGGAGGCCGGTTCGGTGGTCTCCCTCGCGCTGCTGCTCACCCGGCTGTACGCGCCGCTGACCTCGCTGGCCAGCGCCCGCGTCGACGTGATGAGCGCACTGGTCAGCTTCGAGCGGGTCTTCGAGGTGCTGGACCTGCCGCCGCTGATCGCCGAGCCTGCGCACCCGCGCCCGCTGCCCGAGGGGCCGGTGGCCGTCGAGTTCGACGGCGTCGACTTCGCCTACCCGTCCGCGGACAAGGTGTCGTTGGCGTCCCTCGAGGAGGTCGCCGGGCTGGACTCACGCGGCGGCGTGCAGGTGCTCCACGACGTCTCGTTCCGCGTCGAACCCGGCCAGATGGTGGCCCTGGTCGGCTCGTCCGGCGCAGGCAAGTCCACCATCGCGCAGCTGCTGCCGCGCCTGTACGACACCGACTCCGGCGCGGTGCGACTGGCCGGGGTGGACGTGAAGGACCTGTCCGCGACCTCGATCCGCAACACCGTCGGCATGGTCACCCAGGACGGGCACCTGTTCCACGAGTCGGTGCGGGCGAACCTGCTGTTGGCCCAGCCCGGCGCGAGCGACGCCGACATCTGGGAGGTGCTCGGCCGGGCCCGGCTCACCGACCTGGTCGAGTCGCTGCCGGACGGGCTGGACACGGTCATCGGCGAACGCGGCTACCGGCTCTCCGGCGGCGAACGCCAACGCCTGACCATCGCCCGCCTGTTGCTCGCGCACCCGAGGGTGGTGATCCTCGACGAGGCCACCGCGCACCTGGACTCGACCTCCGAGGCGGCGGTGCAGGCCGCGCTCGCGGAGGCGCTGGCCGGACGGACCTCGGTGGTGATCGCGCACCGGCTCTCCACCATCCGGGCCGCCGACCTGATCCTGGTCGTCGAGGACGGTCGCATCGTCGAGCGCGGCAGTCACACCGAGCTGCTCGCCGAGGGCGGCCGCTACGAGGAGCTCTACCGCACCCAGTTCGCCGACCCGGACCCGCAGCGGTCCGCCGACGCGCCGGGCGAGGTGGTGCCCGCCCGCTGATCGCGGCAGGCGCGGACGGTGGCCGCCTACGCGTCCCAGCGGCCGGTGGCCGCGAAGGTGTCGAGTGTCGTGGTGGGGCCGGCGAGGTCCAGGCCCTCACCGCGCACCCAGTCGTCGTCGAAGTAGGTGCCGGCGTACCGCTCGCCGCCGTCGCACAGCAGCGTGACCACGCTGCCGCTGCGGCCGTCCGCGATCATCTGTGCGATCAGCTCGAACGCTCCCCACAGGTTGGTGCCGGTGGAGCCGCCGACCCGTCGGCCCAGTACCCGGCTGGCGTGCCGCGCGGCGGCGACGGAGCCGGCGTCGGGCACCGTCACCATCCGGTCCACCACCTGGCCGACGAACGACGGCTCGACCCGCGGCCTGCCGATCCCCTCGATCCGGGATGACATCCCGGTCTCGAAGTCGGCGCTCGCCGTCCGGTAGCCGCCGATGAACGCCGAGTTCTCGGGGTCGACCACCAGCAGCCGGGTCGCGTGCCTGCGGTACCGGATGTACCGGCCGATGGTGGCGCTGGTGCCGCCGGTACCGGCGCCGACCACCACCCAGTCCGGGACCGGGTGCCGCTCCAGCCGCATCTGCTCGAAGATCGACTCGGCGATATTGTTGTTGCCGCGCCAGTCGGTGGCCCGTTCCGCGTGGGTGAACTGGTCCATGTAGTGGCCGTTGCACTCGCCCGCGAGCCGCACCGCCTCGGTGTAGATCTCCGACGGATTGTCGGTGAAGTGGCAGCTGCCGCCGTGCGCCTCGATCAGCGCGATCTTCGCCGGGCTGGTGCTGCGCGGCATCACCGCGACGAAGTCCAGACCGAGCAGCTTCGCGAAGTAGGCCTCGCTGACCGCGGTCGATCCCGACGACGCCTCGATCACCGTGGTGTCCTCGGTCACCCAGCCGTTGCAGATCGAGTACAGGAACAAAGACCGCGCCAACCGGTGCTTGAGGCTGCCGGTGATGTGGGTTGACTCGTCCTTGAGGTAGAGCTCGACGTTCCATTCCGGCGGCAACGGGTACCGCAGCAGGTGCGTGTCCGCGCTCCGCTGGGTGTCCGCGTCGATCAGCCGGACGGCGTTGTCCACCCACTCGCGGGAGGCGCTGTGGTCGACGCGCACCGAGCTCATTTGCTGTCGTCGCCGCGCAGCTTGGACCGCAGGTCGTCGCGGTCACTGCGGCGCTGCTCGTCGACGGCCGCGATCTGCACGTTGACCCGGGTCCGCAGCTTCGCGAACAGGAACAGCGAGAGCGGCAACGCGATGATCACCGCGAAGATGGCCGCGACCAGCAGCGGGACCTCCACGCCGACCAGCTTGCTCACGCCCACGATGACCGCGGCGACCAGCACAACCAGACCCAGCCGCGCGATCGTGTAAAGGGCCAGGTCGCGGGCGAGCTTGCCCTTGGCGGAGGGGGCCGGGTTCGAAGATGCGTCAGTCACCCCCTCAGGCTACCGACCGGGGTACCGTGACCGCCGCCTCACCGGGTCAGGGCGGCGAACCCGGCCGGGCCGGGCGCAATTCGACAGCGGTGTCCGATTTGTCAATTACCTCCGCTTTACTCGAATTAGGCGGTTCGAGTAACCGAGGGTCGCGGTGCCACCATGTCGCTGAACCCAGTCGGCCCGACTTCTAAGGATCTCGATGAGCGTCCCCACAATTCAGCCCAGCCACGACTCACTGCTCACCCCCGGACAGGTCGCGGCCATGTTCCATGTGGATCCGAAGACCGTGACCCGGTGGGCGCACGCCGGCCGACTCGGCTCGCTGCGCACCCCCGGCGGGCATCGCCGCTTCCGCGAGTCCGAGGTGCTGGCACTGCTGGAGTCGCTCACCACCCAGGCCACCCCCCGCACCGTCTAGCAGCCCGGCGGGGCCCGACCACGACTCCCCCGCCCCGGCCCCGGCCGCCCCGACCGGGCCGAGTCCGGCCAGTGGGAAAGCGGCGGCAGGCGCGCGTCGACTCGTGTAATACTGCAACACGTTTCACCTCCGGTCAGCGCCCGTGCCCGAGGTCGGTTCCTCACGTTCCGCCCGAGTCGGCCGCGACGACCGTCCCGGCTCGACCAGCAGATGAGGATTGCATGAGCGACACCGCCACACCGGCCGCCAGCGACATGGCGACACCAGCTGTGCAGGGCTGGTTCACCACCGGCCCCGAGCCGGCCCTGATCGGCAGCAAGTGCACCTCGTGCGGAACCATCTCGTTCCCGCGCGAGCTGACCTTCTGCAAGAACCCCGCCTGCTCCGGCGAGGAGTTCGCGGACACCGAACTCTCCCGCATCGGCACCATCTGGTCCTACACGGACGCCCAGTACCAGCCGCCGCCCCCGTACATCCCGATCACCGACCCGTACGTGCCGTTCGCGCTCGTCGCGGTCGAGCTGCCGGAGGGCATCGTGATCCTCGGCCAGGCCGCCAACGGCTTCGGCGTGGACGACCTGAAGGTGGGCAACAAGGTGGAGCTGGTCGTCGAGACCATCTACGCCGACGAGACCGGCGACCGGACGATGTGGGCCTGGAAGCCCGTCACCGGCGGCACCACCGAGAACGAGGAGCAGCAGGCATGAGCAAGGACGTCGCAATCCTCGGTGTGGGCATGCACCCGTGGGGCAAGTGGGGCCACTCGTTCGTCAAGTACGGTGTCGCCGCCGCGCGCGCCGCGCTGGCCGACGCCAACGTGCCGTGGCAGGACGTCGACTACATCGTCGGCGGCGAGACCGTCCGCAACGGCTACGGCGGATACGTCGCCGGCGCGACGTTCGCGCAGGCTCTCGGTTGGAACGGCGCCCGCGTCGCCACCTCGTACGCGGCGTGTGCCACCGGAGCCCAGGCCCTGGACACCGCCCGCGCACGCATCCTGGCCGGCCTGAGCGAGGTCGCCCTCGTCGTCGGCGCGGACACCACCCCCAAGGGCTTCCTGGCGCCCGTCGCCGGCGAGCGCTGGGACGACCCGGACTGGCTGCGCTTCCGTCTGATGGGCATGACCAACCCGGCATACTTCGCGCTCAACGCCCGTCGGCGGATGGACCTCTACGGCGCCACCTCCGAGGACTTCGCCAACGTGAAGGTCAAGAACGCCAGGCACGGACTGAGCAACCCGAACGCGCGCTACCGCAAGGAGGTCACGGTCGAGAACGTGCTGGCCTCCCCCGTGGTCTCCAACCCGCTGCACCTGCTGGACATCTGCGCCACCTCCGACGGCGGCGCGGCCGTCCTCGTCACGTCGATGGAGTACGCCCGCAGGATGGGCATCGTGGATCCGGTCCGGATCAGCGCGATCTCCACCGTCACCCCGACGTTCCCGCAGACCATCATGGACATGCCGAACTTCTCCACCGACTCCGCGTCCGCGGTGCCTGCGCCGGAGTTGACGTTCAAGGAGTCCATCGGCCACGCGGCCTACGAGGAGGCAGGCATCTCGCCGGAGGACGTCGACGTCGCCGAGGTCTACGACCTGGCCACGTCCGTCGAGCTGGACTGGATCGAGGACCTCGCGCTGTGCAAGCGCGGCGAGGCCGAGCACCTGCTGCGTGCGGGCGACACCACCATCGGCGGCCGCATCCCGGTCAACCCGTCGGGTGGTCTGGCCTGCTTCGGCGAGGCCGTCCCCGCCCAGGCGCTGGCCCAGGTCTGCGAGCTCACCTGGCAGCTGCGCGGCCAGGCCGAGGGCCGTCAGGTCGAGGGCGCCCGCGTGGGCATCACCGCGAACCAGGGCCTGTTCGGCCACGGCTCGTCGGTCATCGTCTCCGTCTGACCCGACCCCACCGCCAGTCCGCATCACCCGCCTCGGCACCATCGGCCAGACCGATGGTGCCGAGGCGTTTGTGGCGGCTACCCTCGAGGAAAGGAGGTGCGTCGTGATCTACCTGTTGGCACTGATCGGGTTGGTGACCCTCGCGGTGCTGTTGTGGAAGGCCTTCGGCCCGGACCTGCGTCCGCCGGCCGGCCGGGTCGTCGGACCCGACGACGATCCGGAGTTCCTGTGGCGGATGTCGCGGCCGAACCGCCCGCCGAACGGCGACGCCCCGGAGTCCGGCCCGAAACCCGACTGAGCGGCACTGAACGGCGGCGTCGGTCGACCGGTGGCTACCGCTCCGCGACCGGCTTCGCCAGCGACCGGAACATCCGGTCGGTCATCTTGACCGCCTGGTCGGCGCCGTCCGCGTCCTGGACGTACACGGCGAACGCCAGGTCGCCCTTCGAGCCGTAGAACCAGCGGTCCTGGCCCGCGGCGCCGGACGCCCCGATCAGGTCCCCATAGCCCTTGAGCTGGGCGGCGTCGCCGCGCTGCACGTTGTCCCGCATCATGTTGCGAAGCTGCTCGGTGACCGCGGCGGGCAGTGGCGCGGCGCTCTGGTTGGCCACCGGCGGCTGGCCGGACGCGATGACCGGGATCGTCGGGGTCCCGCGGGTGATCGACGACGCCACCAGCGCCATCCCGAACGGGGTGACCCGGACCTGGTCGTCGGCTCGGCCGTCCCCCGCCGCCCGCATCAGCTTCGGCCCGTCGCCGGGGAAGGCCGCCGTCCGCTGCTCGAGTCCCGGGATGTCGAAGTCCAGGCCCAACCCGAGCTGGCGCGCGGTGTGCTCGACGTCGCTGTTCTGCGCGGTCGCGGCGGTCCGCACCAGGTCCAGCGCCGAGCCGGACGGGAAGAGCCCGGTGAACGCGATCGATCCCAGGTCGCTGCCCTGGTTGTTCTGCGCGGCCGCGAGCACCGCCCCGCTGGACGGCTGCAGCGCCACGATCGCGGCGGGCGAGCCGACGCTGACCACGGCCTCCTCGGCCGCCAGCTGCAGGCCGGAGTCCAGCGACGCCCGGATGTCCGGACCGGCCGGCCCCTGGTGCCCGGTCAGCTGGGTGACGGTGCCGTCGGGATCGACCGCGTTGACGGCCCAGCCGGCCGTCGCGTCCCGATTGGACTGCCAGACGTTGCGCAGCGAGTCCGTCAGTGGTGTGGAGATCCGGCGGTCGACGGTGATGAGCTTGGGCTGCTGGACGATCACCACGCCGGGGACCGCACGCAGTTCCGCCTCCAGGATCTCGAAGTCCGCATCACGCAGGCTGACCGCGGTCACCTGCTTGCCCTTCGAGGCCGCCAGGTCCTGCCGCATCGACTCCGCGGTGATCAGGGGCGCGACCGGTTCGATGGCCTTGGCGAGCATGTCCGTCGTACGCACCGGGTCCGTGATGGCCGCCGGATCGAGGTTCACCGCGTTGATCCGCTGTTCGGTCAGCAGCGGCGTGCCCACCAGGTCGAACACCCGCGGGGCCGCGGCGTCGGTGCGGTCCAGCCGCAGGGTTCGACCGTTCCCGAGCCCGGGCGCCAGCGTCTGCGGATTCCACGACACCCGCCAGCCGATGGAGAGCTCACGCACCCAGCCGTTGACGTTGTAGTCCCAGTGCCTGCCGTTGCCCAGGTCCCAGGAGGCGGCGGCGTTGAACATCCCGGAACCGTCACCGAGATCGATCACCTGGTTGACGTCGTACTCGACGTGCTCGGGGTCGAGCGCGTCGAAAACCTGCGACATGGTGGCCTTGGCGGCGGACGGGTAGGAGGTGACCGCCGACGCGGCGTCCACGTCGCGGGCGTTGAGCGCCTCGACGAACTGGGTCACGACGGTGTCCGCGTCGGTGTGCGGTTTGCTCAGCACCCCGGAGACGACGCCCACGGCGAGCAGCACCGCGGCACCGAGCGCGACACCACTCCAGACCCGAAGCCTCCGAACCCTGCGCATGAGTCGATCATTGTGCAGATCGGACCGCCGCGCAGGGCGCCCCGCACGAGAAGTGGTCACAACTGGAACACAGTTCTGTGACCTGACCCGGGTCGGCGCAATCGCGCCGTTACCCACCCAGGGACCGGATGCCGAGTACCTGGGAGTTCTCTCGACCGATGATCTCGGATCAGTTCAGCCCGGCGTACGAGTGCAGTCCGGAGACCACCATGTTGATGATGAAGAGGTTGAACAGCATCGCCACGAAACCGGCAATGTTGATCCAGGCGGCGCGGGTGTCCCGCCAGCCCGAGGTGGCCCGGGCGTGCAGGTACGCGGCGTAGATGACCCAGGCGATGAAGGACACCGTCTCCTTGGGGTCCCAGCCCCAGAACCGACCCCAGGCCGCCTCGGCCCAGATCGCGCCGAGGATGACGCCTGCGCCGAACAGCGGGAAGGCGATGATCGTGGTCTTGTAGGCCAACCGGTCGAGCGTCTGCGCGTCGGGCAGCCGGGTCGCCACCTTGCCCCAGAAGCTGGTCGTCTCCTCGCCCTTCGGCTGCCGCATCCGCAGCAGGAACAGCAGGCTGGCGACGCCGGAGACCAGGAAGATGCCGCTGCCGGTGGCGACGATGGTGACGTGGATCGGCAGCCAGTACGAGCGCAGCGCGGGCACCACCGGGGCGGCGTCGGCGTAGAGCACGGTGGCGGAGAGGAACATCAGCGGGATGACCACGACCAGCACGTACACCCACAGCGAGCGGTAGGCCTGCCCGCGCAACGCGACCAGGCCGACGATCATCGCGGCGGCCGTGGCCATCGTCACGAACTCGTACATGTTGCCCAGCGGGAACCGGTCGGTCGCGAACCCGCGGAGCACGATCGAGGCCACCTGCAACGCGACGCCGACGACCAGGATGGACAGCGCCATGTTCCCGAGCCGCTCGGACCAGGGCTTGCGCGGCTCCTCGACGAGTCTGCCGGGCACCGTGGTGTCCACGGGCGCGGATGCCGCGCCCGCCTCGACCAGCTCGCGGGCCTCACGTTCGGCGATCACATCGGCTCGGGTCGTCGCGTACTGCGCGATCAGCAGCACGAACGCGAGCACGTAGATCGCGAACGCAGACTCGAATGCCAAGTCGCTGTAGTGGGCAATCGTCTCGTTGATCGGCATGGTTGTCTCCTGCGCCTCAGGCGCGGTTCTGCGATGTGGTCTGTGCGGGATCGAGATCGTCGAGCAGACGGCTACCGAGCCGGTCGAACTCGTCGCCCCACCCGGCCTGGTCCGTGCGGGCGAGCCCGCCGAGCTCTACTACGGTACGTCGTTGTCGACCCAATGTATCCGACGCGGCGTCGGCATCCTCCGGCGCCGGGTACACCCGCACCCAGACCCGCCGTCGCTTGACCACCAGTGAGACCAGCAGCCCGGCCATCATCGACAGCGCGAACACGAGCACCCACTGCTGCCCCGGATCGTGTGAGACCTGCAGGTTCACGAAGTCGGTGGCGCCGTCGAAGCGCACCACCGTGCCGTCGGCCAGCGTCGAACTCTCGCCCGGACGCAGGTTCACCCGGTCCTGCTTGACCATCCGGCCCTGGTTCACCAGCTCCTTGCTCAGCGAGAAGATCGACTGCGGGTTGCCGGTGTCGAGTCCGGTGTCGCCCTTGTAGATGTCGATCGCCACCGCCGGGTCGTTCAACGCGGGGAAGCTCGACGAGAGCAGGTTCCCGTGGAACAGCGCGGTCGGCGCGAACAGACCCTCGATGCCAATCTGGTTCTTGCGGCGCTCCTCGGCGTCCGGGTACATCCCGCCGGGCGGGTCGATCCGCAGCGCGCCGCTGGAGAGGAAGGTGGTGGCGTCGTCGGGCCGCCACTGCATCGTCTCGGTGCGGGTCTCCCCGTTCGGGAAGGTGACCGTGAAGGTGGGCGCGTAGCCGTGCCCCTGCAGGTAGACGCGGTCGCCCGCGACCCGCAGCGGGTGGTTCACCTGGAGCTGCTCGGTGCGCCAGGTGTTGCTGGCGAGGTCGTCACCGGCCTGGTACTCGATGTTCGAGGTGAACATCTCGGCCTGGCCGTTCTCGAGGTAGTCGGCCGTGAAGTCGTTCACCTTGACGCACAGCGGGGTCAGCCCGGTGCCGTCCTCGTTGTTGCCGGCGCGGAACGAGTCGAAGATGGCGGGCGAGGTGGTGCAGATACCCGGGCCGCCGTTGGCGACGATGATGACATTGCCCTCGTAGCTGAAGAGCTTGCCTGCGCCGATGGCCACCAGCAGACCCACCAGCGACAGGTGGAAGAGCAGGTTGCCCGCCTCACGCAGGTAGCCCTTCTCCGCGGAGAGGGTGATCTCGCCGGGGCGGCCGGACCGCAGCTCGTCGCCGGTGCGGGTGACCTTCCGCCAGCCGCGCAGCCGGGAGTCGACCAGCGCGACCGCGGCCTCCGGATCGGTGTCGGTGCTGGTGGTCAGGTGGTGCGGCAGCCGGGACAACCGGCGCGGCGCGGCCACCGGCTGGGTCCGCAGCGCCTGGAAGTGCTCCCAGCAGCGCGGCAGGATGCAGCCCACCAGCGAGATGAACAGCAGCACGTAGATCGCGGTGAACCAGAAGCTGCCGAACACGTCGAACAACTCGAGCTTGTCCATCAGCGTGCCCACGCTGCCGCGGTTGGCGATGTACTCGTCGACCTTGCCCTCGTTGAGGCTGCGTTGCGGCAGCAGCGCGCCGGGGATGGCGGCGAACGCGAGCAGGAACAGCAGCACCAGCGCCGTCCGCATGGACGTGAGCCCGCGCCAGGTGTTGCGCGCCAGCGCGGTCGCGCGCCCGACCACCGACTGTCGCCGCGGCGGGGTGCCCGCCTGCCGTTCTTCCGTCACGTGCTGCTCCTCGTCCACCGTCATATCGGCAACGTCACTTCCGAGATGAACGCATCGCGGACCCAACTGACAAACACATCCCAGGCACCCGTGACCAGGGCCACGCCCACCGCCACCAGCATCACGCCGCCGAAGACCTGGATCACCCGCGCGTTGCGCCGCAACCAGCCCACGCCGCGCAGCGCGCTGACCGAACCGAAGGCCAGGATCACGAAGGGCAACCCCAGGCCGAGGCAGTACGCGACGATCAGCAGGACCCCGCGCGCGGCCGTCGAGCCCTCGGTGCCTGCCGCCACCGACAACACGCCGGCCAGGGTCGGGCCCAGGCACGGCGTCCAGCCGAGGCCGAAGACCGCGCCGAGCATCGGGGCGCCGATCAGGCCCGAGACCCGACGCGGTTCGAAGCGCACGTCCCGCTGCAGCGACGGCACCAGCCCGATGAACACCAGGCCCATGGCGATGGTGACCACGCCACCGACCCGCTGCAGCACCTCGCGGTTGATCGTCAGCGTCGAGATCAGCCCGAACACCGACGCGGTGGCCAGCACGAACACGACGGTGAAGCCGAGCACGAACAGCCCGACCGCGCCTGCGACGCGCAGCTTCGCGGCCCGGGCCTCGGTGCGGACGGCGCCCTCGCTGCGGGCGGACGCCTCGGCGGCCGTCACCGCCGGGGCGTCGGCGCCGACGATGCCCGCCAGGTACGAGAGATAGCCCGGCACCAGCGGCACCACACAGGGCGAGGCGAAGGACACCAGGCCGGCGAGCATGCAGGCCGCCATGGCCAGCAGCAGCGGCCCGGACGCGGCGGTGCTCTGGAAGGTTTCGCCGATCCCGGCGGCCAGCACGGCCTGGTGGGAGGCGGTCAGATCCGTCATGTTCACTGCTCCCGCGCGACCCGTTCGACCACCGGTTGCAGGTCCTCGGCCAGCAGGGCCTTGAGGAACACCGCCGCCACCCGGTGCTCACGGTCCAGGACCAGCGTGGACGGGATGACGCTGGTCGGGAACTTGCCGCCGAGCGCGGTCAGGGTGCGCATCGACGGATCCCAGACCGACGGGTAGCTGACGTGGTTGTCGGTGACGAAGTCCTGCGCCTTGTCGCGCTGCGGGTCGCGCACGTTGATGCCCAGGAACGCGACGCCGAGGTCCTTGGTGTTCTCGAAGACCGTCTCCAGGTCGTCGGCCTCGCCGCGGCACGGCCCGCACCACTGGCCCCACAGGTTGACCACGACGGGCTGGCCTGCGAAGTCGGAGAGCGAGGTGGTCTTGCCGTCGACCATCAGGTCCGGACCGGAGATGTTGCCGATGGTGCCGCGTTCGCTCGGCGGGTCGTAGAAGATCTCCGTCTTCCCGCCGGGCGTCACGAACTCGAAAGTGCCGCCCTGCACGACGGCGTCGGTGCCGGTGGCGCAGGCGCTGACGGCACCGGTGAGCACCAGCAGCAACGCGAGGACGCGCAGCGAGGCAACGCGCTTCATGCTCCGGTCACCCTCGGATCGGATCCGCCCGCGGGCTCCGAGTAGACGATGTCGACGAGGGTGTCACCCTCGTAGACCAGCGAGGTCAGCGACGCGAGGCCGCACTGCCGGTTCCGCGGGTCGTGCCAGAGGCGCTCGCCCTGCAGGAACCGGCGCAGGGTCCACACCGGGAGCTGGTGGCTCACGCACACCGCCTCGTGGCCGACGGCGGCGACGCGCGCGGTGTTGACCGCGGCCAGCATCCGGTGCGCGATCTGCAGGTACGGCTCGCCCCACGACGGGGTGAAGGGGTCGCGCAGCTTCCACCAGTGGCGGGGCCGACGCAGCGCGCCGTCGCCGACGGAGACCTTGAGGCCCTCGAAGTCGTTGTCAGCCTCGATCAGGTTGTCGTCGGTGGCCAGCGTCAGGCCGTGCGCGTCGGCGATCGGGGTGGCCGTCTGCTGCGCCCGCTGCAACGGCGACGCCACCACGTGGGTGATGTCGTGGTTCGCCAGCACCGACGCGACGGTGCTGGCCTGCGCCTCACCCGCCGCCGACAGCCGGTACCCGGGGAGCCGACCGTAGAGGATCCCCTTCGGGTTGTGGACCTCGCCGTGCCGGAGCACGTGCACGATCGTGCGGGACTCGGCATGGCTGCTCGGCGGCGTCTGGCTCGGGCTGGTCACGTGGCTGCTCCGTGAGGTCAGTGGCGGGGGCTGGCGGCGGGGGTGCGCCGGTGGTGCGTCGGGCTGGGTCTGACTGTCGGGCGCGGTGCGGTCTGGCGGAGTACTGCTGAACGGCGAAGCGCTACGGGGCCGTGGCCTCGGCGGCGGCCTTCGCGGCCGCCGGCAGGGCACTCGCGATGCGGTCGAACGCAGCGTCGTCGAGGGCGGCGGAGACGAACCACGCCTCGTAGGCGCTCGGCGGCGCGTACACACCACGGGAGAGCAGCGTGTGGAAGAAGGCCGGGAAGCGCCAGGTCTCGCTCGCCTTGGCCTCCGCATAGTTGGTGACGGGGCGGTCGGCGAAGAACACGCTCACCATGGTGCCTGCAAACTGCACCTGGTGCCTGACCCCGGCGTCGGTGAGGGCGTCGGTGAGCAGTCGGCCCAGGGTGGCCGAGTTGCGCTCGAGCGCGTCGTACACACCCTGATCTGCGGCGCGCAGGCTGGCCAGGCCTGCGGCGACGGCCACCGGGTTCCCGGACAGGGTGCCGGCCTGGTAGACCGGACCGGCAGGCGCGAGGTGGTTCATCACGTCGGCGCGACCGCCGAACGCGGCGGCGGGCAGGCCACCGCTCATCACCTTGCCGAAGGTGGTCAGGTCGCCCGCGACGCCGTCGAGTCCGTACCAGCCGGCCGAGCTGACCCGGAATCCGGTCATCACCTCGTCCATGATCAGCAGCGCGTCGTGGGCGGTGCACAGCCGGCGCAGCCCCTCGTTGAAGCCGGGCCGCGGCGCGACCGCGCCCATGTTTCCGGCGGCCGCCTCGGTGATCACGCAGGCGATCTGACCGGGGTTCGCCGCGAACGCCTGGGCGACGGCGTCGAGGTCGTTGTAGGGCAGCACGATGGTGTCCGCGGCCTGCGCGCCGGTGACACCGGGCGAGGTGGGCAGGCCGAGCGTGGCAACGCCGGAGCCGGCGTCGGCCAGCAGCGCGTCGACGTGGCCGTGGTAGCACCCGGAGAACTTGACGATCTTGCTGCGGCCGGTGAAGCCGCGGGCCAGGCGGACCGCGCTCATGGTGGCCTCGGTGCCGGAGTTGACCAGTCGGACCTGGTCGACGGACCCGACCCGGTCGACGATCAGCTCCGCGAGCTCGATCTCGCCCTCGGTCGGCGCGCCGAAGGACAGACCGGTGGTCGCGGCCTGCTGCACGGCCTCGACCACGGCGGGGTGGGCGTGCCCGAGGATCATCGGTCCCCACGAGCAGATGAGGTCGACGTAGTCGTTGCCGTCCACGTCGGTGAGGGTGTATCCGGACGCCTTCGCGATGAATCGCGGGGTTCCGCCGACGGACGAGAATGCCCGGACCGGCGAGTTCACACCTCCCGGGATCACCGCACCGGCCCGCTCGAAGAGCTGGGCGGAGGTGGTCGCAGGGCGCGCAGAGGGTCCCGTGGAGACAGTCACGACCCCCAGTGTCCCAGTTGTTGCGGTCTTGACAAAGGCCGGGTGTGGGAGGACACATGCCGGACTCGTCGCGACGACGAGCGGGCGGCTACCGGGACCGCGGCGTGGTGGCCGCACCGGTGACCGCCCGCTCGTCGTCGCGAACTGCCCGAGGTCCTCTACAGAACTGGGCTGGGGCTGTCGACGATGAAGCCGTGGCAGAAGCCGGTGGGCAGGCAGAACTCACCGGTCCGGGCCATGCCGATCCGGACGTCGTCGACCATCCGGTAGTAGGAGAAGTTCACGCCGTCGACGCTGTGCGCGCGCACGCCCGGCATCGTGGCGATGTCCTTGTTGGTGCTGAGCAGGTCGTCCTGGTTCATGACCGGGTTGACCAGGTACTCGGTGTGGCCGCCGTCGGCGAGCAGGGTGTACTTCCCCGCGTTGAGCACGGCGGCGGCGGGCGTGGCGGACGCGACCGCCGCGGACGCTCCGAGGATCGCGAGGGATCCGGCGGCAGCGGCGGCGATGGCAGTGACGCGGGCAACAGTGGTCATAATTCACCGATAGAACACGACGCGGCCGCGCGGCGCCACCGGTGGGGCCAGATCCGTTCGCCGGACCGGCGCCGCTCACAGATTCCCCCGGGCCTCCTGCTCCCGCTCGATCGACTCGAACAGGGCCCGGAAGTTTCCCTTCCCGAATCCCAGCGACCCGTGCCGCTCGATCAGTTCGAAGAACACGGTCGGCCGGTCGCCGAGCGGCTTGGTGAAGACCTGCAGCAGGTAGCCGTCCTCGTCGCGGTCGACCAGGACGCCGCGCCGCTTGAGCTCGCCGACGGGCACCCGCACCGTGCCGATCCGGGACCGCAGCGCCGGGTCGTCGTAGTAGGCGTCGGGGGTGTCGAGGAATTCCACCCCCGCGGCGCGCAGCGCGTCGACCGCGCCGAGGATGTCCGCGGTGGCCAGCGCCAGGTGCTGGCAGCCCGGTTCTCCGTAGAACTGGAGGTACTCGTCGATCTGGGAGCGCCTGCGGCCGACCGCGGGCTCGTTGAGCGGGAACTTGACGCGGTGGTTGCCGTTGGCGACGACCTTGCTCATCAGCGCCGAGTACTCGGTCGCGATGTCGTCGCCGACGAACTCGGCCATGTTCGTGAAGCCCATGACCTCGTTGTAGAAGCGCACCCAGTGGTCCATCCGGCCCGTCTCGACGTTTCCGACGGCGTGGTCGAGGGCCTGGAACAGCGGCGACGGCACGTCCGGCCGACGCACGTAGCCGCTGCCGCGCGGGACGAACCCGGGCAGGTACGGCCCGTCGTAGCGGCTCCGGTCCACCAGCGTGTGCCGGGTGCTGCCGTAGGTCGCGAGCGCGGCGAGCCGCACGACGCCGTGACCGTCGGCCTCGTCGTGCGGCTCGACCAGGACGGTGGCGCCGTGCGCCCGGGCGTGTGCGACGCAGCGGTCCACGTCGACCACCTCGAGTGCCAGGTCGACGACGCCGTCACCGTGCCGGCGGTGGTGCTCGACCAGCGGGCTGGCGGGATCGACGGCCCCGGTGAGCACGAACCGCACCGAACCGGACTCGAGGACGAACGACTTGTGGTCGCGCTGACCGGTTTCCGGGCCGGCGTAGGCGACCAGCGTCATCCCCCAGATCGCGACGAAGTACTGCGCGCTCTGGGTGGCGTTGCCGCACACCATCACCACGGCGTCGACGCCGACGACGGGGAAGGGATCCGCGGCGTCGTCGTGTTCGACCAGCCCGACGAGCTGGCGGAGCTGGTCGGCGCCGAGGTGCGCGGCGCGTTCGTGCGGGGTCAGCCGCAGGTCCGCGAGGGTCATGCCTTCACTGTGATCCGCGCCGGCGCGGTGGGCAACAACGGCGGTTGACGCTGCCCACTCTGTACAGAATGCTGGAAGAAATCGCTGTACAACTGGACAAGTTGCCCAGACGAGGCGGCCCGAGGGCCGCGACGGGGGTGCCCGCGATGAGGATCGACCGACTCGACGCCGACCTGCTCGCCCTGCTGCACGCCGAGCCCCGGGTCGGGGTGCTCGAGGCGTCACGACGCCTCGGCGTGGCCCGCGGCACCGTGGCGGCCAGACTCGAACGCCTCGAGCGCGGCGGTGTGATCGCCGACCTCTCCCCCACCCTCGCCCCCGAGGCCCTGGGCTTCCCCGTCACCGCCTTCGCCACCCTCGAGATCGTCCAGGGCCAGGGGCACGCGGCGGTCGTCGAGCACCTGACCTCGATCCCGGAGGTGCTCGAGGCCCACACCATCACCGGCGCGGGCGACGTGCTGGTGCGGGTGGTCGCGCGCACGCACGTGGACCTGCAGCGGGTGATCAACCAGATCGTCGACGGGCAGCACGTGCTGCGTTCGTCGACCGCGATCGCGCTGCAGACCCAGATCCCGCTGCGCCGAATGCAACTGGTGCAGGCCGCCGTCGAGCCCGCCCCGCCGCCTCGGTAGCACCACCCCCGGCTGCACCGCCGCAACGCCGAACCACCGCAACGCCGAACCACCGCATGAACGTGCCATTCACTCGATTGCATCGAATGAACGGAAGCGTTCATTCGATGCAATCGAGTGAACGTGCCGTTCACTCGACGTGCGAACGGCGCGATCGGTCCGCGGGCATCTGCTGACGGTTCACCCTGCAAAATCAGCATTCACCGGACTATCATTCGAAATCTTCCGCAGATGCGGATCAATACGGAGGCAGGCATGTCGATACGCGTGAAGGACGCCGCGGCGTTGCTCGGGGTCAGCGACGACACGGTCCGACGCTGGATCGACGCAGGCACCCTGGTCGCGGGCAAGGACGAGTCGGGGCGCAAGGTCATCGACGGCGCGGTGCTCGCCGAGTTCGCCCGCAGGCACGCGACACCGCCGCCGGACCCGCTCGGCGTCGGCAGCTCCGCCCGGAACCGATTCGTCGGACTCGTCACCAAGGTGACGGCCGACACGGTGATGGCCGAGGTGCAGATGCAGTGCGGGCCCTTCACCGTCGTGTCGCTGATGAGTGCCACCTCGGCCGCCGAGCTCGGCCTGGTGCCCGGCAAGGTCGCCGTCGCAATGGTCAAGGCCACCACGGTCGTCGTCGAGACGCCGGCAAACCGATCCCACGGAGGGACCGCATGACTCGCGCTCTCGGCCCGGCACTCGCCGCGCTCACCACCGCCGCCCTGCTGGCCGGCTGCGCCACCTCGGGCACCGAGGACACCGGGTCGACCGACCCCAGCCGCACCGCCGCCGCGGTCCCCGAGATCACCGTCTACGCGGCGGCCTCGCTCAGGTCCACCTTCACCGAACTCGGCGAGATGTTCGAGGCCAGGTACCCCACCACCGCGGTCAGGTTCAACTTCGCCGGCTCCGCCGACCTGCTCACGCAGCTGAGCCAGGGCGCTCCCGCGGACGTGTTCGCCTCCGCCGACACCGCGAACATGACCCGGGCCGTCGACGCCGGGCTTGTCGCCGGCAGCCCCGTCGACTTCGCCACCAACACCCTGACCATCGTCACCCCGCCGGGAAACCCCCGGGGCGTCAACACCTTCGCGGACCTCGCCGCGCCCGGAACTCAGGTGGTGGTGTGCGCACCGCAGGTACCGTGCGGCGCCGCGACCGCCACGGTGGAGCAGGCCACCGGCGTCGATCTCACGCCGGTGAGCGAGGAGTCGTCGGTCACGGACGTGCTCGGCAAGGTCACCTCCGGCCAGGCCGACGCCGGGCTGGTCTACGTCACCGACGCGGCAGGCGCGGGCGCGAAGGTGACCGCCGTCGCGTTCCCCGAGTCGGCCGGTGCGGTGAACACCTACCCCATCGCGGTCTTGAACGAATCGGAGAGCGCCTCCGCGGCAAGGGAGTTCGTCAACCTGGTCACCGGGGAAGCGGGCCGAACGGTGCTGACCGATGCGGGGTTCGCGGCGCCGTGACCGGACGCCGGGGCGCCGACACCGGGGCCGCCGTGGGCCTGCCCGCCTGGGCCTACCTGCCCGCCGCCGCCGGTGCGTTGTTCCTTCTGCTGCCGCTGGTCTCGATCCTCGTCACGGTCGACTGGCCGAACTTCTTTCCCCTGATCACCTCCGAATCCTCCCGCACCGCACTGGCATTGAGCATGAAGACGGCCGCCGCGAGCACCGCGGCGTGTGTCGCGGTCGGGGTGCCGATGGCGCTGGTGCTGGCCCGCGGCAGCTTCCGCGGCCGCTCGCTGCTGCACGCACTGGTGCTGCTGCCCCTGGTGCTGCCGCCCGTCGTCGGCGGCCTCGCGCTGCTGTACACATTCGGTCGACACGGCCTGCTCGGCCAGCACCTCGAGGTGCTCGGAATCCGAATCGCCTTCTCCACCACCGCGGTCGTGCTGGCCCAGACCTTCGTCTCGCTGCCGTTCCTGGTGATCAGCCTCGAGGGCGCGCTACGGGTGGCCGGCCACGACTTCGAACGGGTCGCCGCCACCCTGGGCGCCCGCCCGACCACGGTGCTGCGCCGGGTGACGCTGCCGTTGGTGCTGCCCGGACTGCTCTCCGGGGCGGTGCTCGCCTTCGCCCGCGCGCTCGGGGAGTTCGGTGCCACCATCACCTTTGCGGGTTCGCTGCAGGGGGTCACCCGGACGCTGCCGCTGGAGATCTACCTCCAACGCGAATCCGACCCGGACGCCGCGGTCGCGCTCTCACTGCTGCTCATCGCGGTCTCGGCGCTGATCGTCCTCGCCGTGCATGGCAGGCGCCTGACCGGCCGGGTCCGGGGCACCCGGTGAGCGGCCTGCGGGTCCGTGCCCGGCTCGACGCGCGCGACGCCGCGTTCGACCTCACCCTGGCCGACGGCGAGGTGCTGGCCGTCCTCGGTCCCAACGGCGCGGGCAAGTCCACGCTGCTCTCGCTGGTCGCCGGGCTGGTGCGGCCCGACCACGGCACCGTCACGCTGGGCGAGGCGGTGCTCACCGACACCGACGCCGGCGTGTTCGTCCCGGCGCACGCGCGCGGGGTCGCCCTGCTGTCCCAGCGGGCGCTGCTGTTCCCGCACCTGAGCGCCGCCGCCAACGTCGAGTTCGCACCCCGCAGCCAGGGTCGCGGCCGCGCGGCGTCCCGGGAGCTGGCCCGCCGGTGGCTCCGGGCCGTCGACGCGGAGGACCTCGCCCGCCGCCGGCCCGCCCAACTCTCCGGCGGGCAGGCCCAGCGGGTGGCGATCGCCCGGGCGCTCGCCGCGCAGCCGCGGGTGCTGCTGCTGGACGAACCGATGTCCGCGCTGGACGTGACCGCCGCGCCCGCGGTGCGGCGACTGCTGCGGACCGTCCTGCGCGAGCAGGGCCGCACCGCGGTGATCGTCACCCACGACCTGCTCGACGCACTCGCACTGGCCGACCGGGTGGTGGTCGTCGAGCGCGGACGCGTCGTCGAGTCCGGCAGTGTGCGCTCGGTGCTCACCTCGCCGCGCAGCGCGTTCGGCGCCCGGATCGCAGGCGTCAACCTGCTGTCCGGCCGGATTGTCGAGCACGGGGCACTCGAGACACCCTGGGGCACCGTCGTTTCCGGGACCGAGGAGACCGGCGGCAGCCTCCACGCCGGCGCGGCAGCGGTCGCGCTGTTCCGGCCCGCCGCGGTGGCCGTGCACCTCGAGCCGCCACACGCCAGCCCCCGCAACGTGCTCCCGGTGACCATCGCCGAGATGGAGGTGCACGGGGCCGCGGTGCGGGTGCGGGGCGCCGAGAACCCGGACGGCAGTGCCGCTCTCGCGGCGGACGTCACCGCCGCGGCCGTCGCCGACCTCGACCTCGCGCCGGGGCGGCGGGTGTACTTCGTGGTCAAGACCCAGGAGGTTCAGCTGCACCCGGCGCTGCCCGCGCCTGCCGGCTGAGCCACGGCGACCGTCAGAACAGCTCGTGGTCGCGGCGCCGCACCCGGCGCGTGCGCAGTCGGTACCGCCACGAGAAGCCTGGCCACAGCGAGTGATTGGTGCCGTCCGCGGCCACGTACCAACTCGCGCAGCCGCCGGCGCTCCAGACGGCGGACGCGAGCCGCTCGTGCAGGTCCGCGTGGAAGCCGGCCTGCGCGTCCGCACGGACGTCGACGGCACCCGCACCCTCCCGGTCCACCAGGGCCATCGCCGCGAGCACGTGCCGGACCTGCGACTCGATCATGAACACCAGGGAGCTGTGCCCGAGCCCGGTGTTCGGCCCGGTGAGCAGGAACGCGTTGGGCAGCCCGGCGACCGTGATGCCGAGGTGCGTCGCGATCCCGTCCCGTTGCCACCGCTCCTGCAGCGTGACCCCGCCCCGCCCGGCGAGCGGCAGCCGGGCCAGCGGGCCCGCCACCCGGAATCCCGTGGCGTAGACGATCACGTCCACCGGGCGCACCGTCCCGTCGGCGGTCACCACGGCGTCCGGGCGGATCTCGGCGATCGGGTCGGTGACCACCTGCGTCCCCGGCAGGCTCAACGCC
Organism: Rhodococcus kronopolitis; assembly: GCF_042654025.1. NCBI lineage: Bacteria > Bacillati > Actinomycetota > Actinomycetes > Mycobacteriales > Nocardiaceae > Rhodococcus > Rhodococcus kronopolitis. The sequence goes on from NZ_JBHSFO010000009.1 coordinate 215,250, forward strand.
GGGTAGTAGTCGTCTGACCGCAGGATCCGCTTGCAGCCGATGCGGTAGCCCGGCGTCAGTGCCCGCCGGAGTTCGGGATCCTGGACCTGGCGGCGCAGGTGCCGCCGCGCCCGACCCTCGAGGGGCCGGGTCAGCGCGGGCGGTCCGTTGAGCCCGGCCGCCAGCAGCTCCGCGTTCCAGTAGGTCAGCGCCCTGGCGATCCGTCCCGTCACCGGCACCCGATCGACGGCGAGGCGGGAGGTGCGGCGCGGCAGCACCCACGGGGGCGTGCGCTGGTAGAGCTGCAGCGCACCGGCGCGGGCGGCGAGCTCGGGCACCAGCTGGACCGCGCTCGCGCCGGTGCCGATCACCGCCACCGTCTTGCCGGTGAGGTCGACGGAGTGGTCCCACTGCGCCGAGTGGAACGCGGGCCCGCCGAAGGTCCCGGCACCGGGGATCCGGGGCAGCGCGGGCTGGTGCAGCGCCCCGGTCCCGACGACCAGGAACTGCGCGACGTACTCGCGGCCGTCCACGGTCCGGACGTGCCAGCGCCGGGCGGCCTCGTCCCACCGGCCGTCGCCGACCTCGGCTCCGAACTCGATCTTCGCGCGGACGCCGTACTCGTCGCTCACCCGCCGCAGGTAGTCGAGGATCTCGGGTTGCGAGGCCCGGCCGCCGCCGCGGCGACGGTGCGGTGCGAACGAGTACGAGTACAGGACCGAGGGCACGTCGCACTCACAACCCGGGTAGGTGTTCTCCCGCCAGGTGCCGCCGACCTCGTCGGACTTCTCGAGCACCACGAACTCGCCCGCACCGGCCCGGGCCAGGCCCACCGCCATGCCGAGCCCGGCGAATCCCGCGCCGATCACCAGCACCCGGGAGTGCCGCACCGCCCCCGTTCCGGGCCGCGCCTCGACTGCATCCGTCATCGAACTCCACCTCTCACCCACCGACTTGAACAGTGTTCAAGTTTTGTAGTGTTCAACGCAAATCGGCCAGTGCCCGGTGCCGACGGCGCGACGGGCAGACCGGACCGGGCCGCCGCGCGCCTACCCGGCGGGTGCACCACGAGGTCGCTACGGTCGGGGCATGGCAACCACGGCGGATCACCTGCGGACCACCCTCGACGGCCGGTGGCGGGAGGTGCGGGAGAAGGTCCGGCTGGACCTGCTCCGCCCCGAGTTCGCTCCGCACTTCACCCCGGACCTCGCCGCCGCCCGGGCCACGGCGCTCGAGCAGATGCGGGTTCTCGCCGAATCCGGCTACGCGGCCAACGGTTTCAGCGTCGAGCACGGCGGCACCGGGGACGTGGGCGCGGCGGTCACCAGCATCGAGATGCTCGCGATGTCGGACCTGTCGCTGATGGTCAAGGCCGGGGTGCAGTGGGGACTGTTCGGCGGTGCCATCGAGAACCTGGGCACCGCGGTCCACCACGAGGAGTACGTCCGGCCGCTGATCGACCTGGACCTGCTCGGCTGCTTCGCGATGACCGAGACCGGGCACGGCAGCGACGTGCAGGAACTCGAGACCACCGCCACCTACGACGCCGCGACCGGGGAGTTCGTGATCGACTCCCCCACCCCGTCGTCCCGCAAGGACTACATCGGCGGCGCCGCCCAGCACGCCCGGATGGCGGCCGTGTTCGCCCAGCTGGTCACCGCAGGCCCCGGCGAGACCCCGGAGTCGAAGGGGGTGCACTGCTTCCTGGTCCCGATCCGGGACGAGCGGGGCGACGACCTGCCCGGCGTGACCACCTCGGACTGCGGCTACAAGGGCGGCCTGCCGGGCGTCGACAACGGCCGGATCGTCTTCGAGGAGGTGCGGGTACCGCGGGCGAACCTGCTCAACCGGTACGGCGACGTCGCCGCGGACGGCAGCTACAGCTCGCCGATCGAGAACCCGGGCCGGCGGTTCTTCACCATGGTCGGCACCCTGGTGCGGGGCCGCGTCACCGTCGGCGGGGCGGCCGGCGCTGCGGCCCGCGTCGCCCTGTCCATCGCCACCCGGTATGCGTTGGCGCGCAGGCAGTTCGACAAACCCGAGAGCGACGAGGAGGTCCTCATCATGGACTACCTCGTGCACCAGCGCCGGCTGCTCCCGCTGATCGCGAAGTCCTACGCCCTGCACTTCGCGCAGAACGAGCTGGTCACCCGGCTGCACGAGATCCAGAGCGCGCCGGAGGTGGACCCGCAGGAACAACGCGAGCTCGAGGCCCGCGCCGCCGGGCTCAAGGCCGCGAACACCTGGCACGCCACCAGGGCGATCCAGGAGTGCCGCGAGGCCTGCGGCGGCGCCGGCTACCTCACCGAGAACCGGCTCGTCGTGCTCAAGGCCGACACCGACGTGTTCACCACCTTCGAGGGCGACAACCACGTGCTCACCCAGCTGGTGGCGAAGGAGCTGCTCACCGCCTACGCCGACGAGGTCCGCGGGATGGGACCGGCGGACTGGATGCGGTTCGCCGCCACCACCGTCGGCGACGTCGTCAAGAAGCGCACCGCGGCGCAGCAGATCATCCAGACCATCCTCGACACCCGCCAGGACAACGAGGAGGACGGCAGCCTGTTCAACCGCGGCACCCAGCTGCGGATGTTCTCCGACCGGGAGGAGTACCTGCTCTCCACCGCCGCCCGGCGCCTGCAGGGCGCCCGGAAGCGCGAGGAGGACCCGTTCGACGCCTTCAACTTCGTGCAGGACCATGTGCTCCGCGCCGCGGAGGCGCACATCGACCGGGTGGTGCTCGAGGCGTTCGTCGCGGGCATCGACTCGTGCCCCGACGAGGCGGCGGCGGACCTGCTCGGCGACCTGTGCGACCTCTACGCCCTGACGGTGATCGAGGAGGACAAGGCCTGGTTCATGGAGCACCGGCACCTGTCCGTCGAGCGGGCGAAGGCCGTCAACCGCGGCATCAACGAGCGCTGCCGGACCCTGCGCCCGCACGCCCTGGATCTGGTCGAGGGGTTCGCGGTGCCGGAGTCCACGCTGGGCGCGGCGATGTTGGCTCGCTGACCCACTCCTCGCGGCGACCCCCGGCGGTGGCGGGCCCGCTTCTGCCTCAGGAGAGTTCGCGCTTGAGGATCTTCCCGGTCGCGGTCATCGGCAGCACCTCGACGAGCGAGACCTGGCGGGGGTACTTGTAGCTCGCCATCTGCTCCTTCGACCACGCGATCAGCTCGTCGGCGGTGATCTCCGCGCCGGGTTCGACGATCACGAAGGCCTTGACCTCCTCTCCGTGGCTCTCGTGGGGAACGCCGATCACCGCCGCCAGCGAAACCGCATCGTGTGTCAGGAGAACCTCCTCGACCTCGCGCGGATACACGTTGAACCCGCCGCGCACGATCATGTCCTTGGCCCGGTCCACGATGTAGTAGAAGCCGTCCTCGTCGCAGCGCGCGAGGTCGCCGGTGCGGAACCAGCCGTCGCGGGTCACCTCGGCGGTGGCCTCGGGGCGGCCGTAGTAGCCCTTCATGACATTGTGGCCACGAATCGCTATCTCCCCCACCGTGTCCGGCCCGGTGACGGTGTTCCACTCCCGGTCGACCAGCCGCACCTCGACGCCCCAGAGCGGGACGCCGATCGACCCGGGCCGCGGCGCCTGCTCGGGGTCGGAGAACAGCGCGACCGGCGAGGTCTCCGAGAGCCCGTAGCCCTCCAGGATCTGGACCCCGAACCGGTTCCGGAAACGTTCGAGGATCTCCACCGGCAGGGCTGCGCCGCCGGAGATCGCCTTACGCAGGTTCGCGGCGATGCGCCGCACGTCGACGGACTCGTCCACGGCGCCGAGCAGCCCCCAGTACATGGTGGGCACCCCGGCGAAGATCGTGATGGCCTCGCTCTCCATGATCCGCAGCGCCGCCGCCGCCTCGAACCTGGGGAGCAGGACCAGGGTCGCCCCCACCGCGAAACCGGCATTCATGTTGATGGTCTGGCCGAACGAGTGGAACAGCGGCAGTGTCAACAGGTGCGTGTCGGGGGTGCTGGGCAGGGTGTCGAAGAGACGATTCGCGGCGATCGCGTTCATCACCATGTTCGACTGGGTGAGCTCGGCACCCTTCGGCCGACCGGTGGCGCCGCTGGTGTACAGGATCACCGCGGTGTCGGTGGCCTCCCGGACCACCGTGTCGAACTCGGACGGCCGACCGGACAGGGCCGCGTCGAGGGCGGTGACGCCTGCGCCCGTCGCCCCCGCGTCCGCCCCGATGACGAACATGTCCACGCACTCCGGGGCCTGCGCGAAACCGGCGCGGCCGTACTGCCCGATCGGCAACTCGCCGCTGCCCTCGAAACAGAAGTAGGCCTTGGCCCCGCAGTCCTGCAGGTGATACGCGATCTCGCCGGCCTTGAGGAGCACGTTGAGCGGCACGACGACGGCGCCTGCCTTGAGGATCCCGTAGTAGACGATCGGGAACCACGGCAGGTTGGGGCAGGACAGCGCAACCCGGTCACCGGGTGCGATTCCGCTCGAGACCAACAGTGCGGCAACCTGGTTGGCGAGGGCATCGGTCTGCGCGTAGGTGAGACGCTCATCGCCCAGGACCAGGGCGTCGCGGCCCGGGTACTTGCGGGCGGAGTCCTCCAGGAACATGGAAAGGTTGAGCATCGACTTCTCTCTCGGGTTGGGAAGGGCCTGCGGCCCACGGCACTGGGCGGTCAGCCTCGAACGGTCGCGTCGGCGATCAGCTCGTCGACCAGGCGGGTGGCGAGGGGCCAGCGGCCGTACCCGGATGCGGGATTGAGGTGCCCGACCGCGCCCAGGTCCAGTACCCGGCTGCCCCAGCTCTCGGCCAGCTCGACCACGGTCCCGTACTCGGCCATCGGGTCGTCGGTACTGACGCCGACGATGCTGGGGAACGGCAACACGGTGCGCGGGACCCGATTCCAACCGTTGGCGTCGAGCTGTTCCGGGGTGGGGTAGCCGGCGGGCAGCGGCACGCCCAGGTCCGGCGGGGTGACCAGTAGCGCGCCCGCGATCGGACGTCGATGCCGCTGCGCCCAGTGCACGGTGATCAGCACCCCGGCGCTGTGCGCGACCAGCACCACCGGGCCGTCGACGTCGGCGAGCACCGACTCCAGGGCGGCGACCCGGGCCGCCAGGCTGAGCTTGTCGTGCTCGAGCGGCGCCACGGCCGCGACCCGGTCGAGGTCGGCGGCCAGCAGGGTCTGCCAGTGGTCCGCCACGTGGTCCCGCAGTCCGGGGACGATCACCACGGTCGGGGATTCGGTTCTGCTCATGTGCCCTGTCCTTCCTCTAGCGGGAACCGGGGGACGCCGAACCGACCGGTCTCGGTGTCCCCCGGTTCCCGGGGCGCCCCCGGCGGAGGCGAGTTGCTAGGCGTGCTGGGTGAATCCGACCTGACCGGGGCGCCGGTTCGGCGCGTAGCCGAGCCGGGCGAGGGTCTCGTCGGCATCCTTGTAGCTCTGGCCGATCCGGTAGATGTCACGGGCCTCCTTGGCGGTGGCCACCTCGCGACCGAGCTCCTTGGCGACCCGCACCAGCTGACGGACCTGCTCGGCGGAGGTGATCTTCTCCTCGCCGTTCGGGGCCCACAGGTTGTCCTCGTTGCCGCAGCGCGGGTGCAGACCCATCGCGATGGCCATGGTGTTCACTGGCAGCACGCTGCGCATCAGCGTCTCGAGCGTCAGGCACGCACCGTCCGGAACCCGGTTGACGAACGCCATCATGTTGTACGGGTTCGGGCCGTCGAAGCCGCCGCCGATCGCCACCCACGTCAGGTTCAGCGGGCCGGTGTAGACGCCGCGACGGATCAGCCGCTCCACGGTCTCGAGCTGCGGGATCGAGGACAGCTGGAAGTGCGGCTGGATGCCCGCGGCCTGCAGTCGCCGCAGGTGCTCCTCGACCCACTCCGGGCCGGCGGGCACGGTCATCTCGCGGTAGGTGTGCGCCAGTTCGGCGTTCTCCATCGAGGTGCCCTTGATGTCGCCGGGGGTCATCAGGTCCATGATGTTCATCTGGCTGGTGTTGATCGCGATGGTGACCTGGTCCGGCTTCGGGTCCAGCTCGGCGAGCATGTGGCGCACGTCGTCGGAGAGCCACTTCGCGTCCGCGCCGTCGCCCTCGGGGGCGAAGGAGATCGAACCGCCGACCTGCAGGATCATGTCGGGCACGGCCTCGCGGAGACGGCCGAGCAGCTCGTTGAACTTCGACAGACGCTTCGAACCCTTGCCGTCCTCCTCACGGACGTGGATGTGCAGCACGGTGGCGCCGGCCTCGTAGCAGTCGACGGCCTGCTGGACGTGCTCGTCCATCGTCAGGGGCAGGTCCTCGGGGAAGTCCTCGACCGCCCACTCCGGGCCGTAGGGGGCGACGGTGATGACCAGCTTGTCCTGGTTCTCGGGGAACAGCGAATCGTCGTGGAAATGCATGGCAGAGCTCCAGTTCTCGAATGAGGCGAGGGGTGATTGAGGACGAGCGTCAGAACGGTCGGTCGCCGACGATCCCGGCGCGCTCCATCTTTCGGACCGCGGGCCAGTAGTCCTGGACGGCGTAGTGCTGCGTCGACCGGTTGTCCCAGATCGCGACGCTGTTCTTCGTCCAGTGCCAGCGCACCTGGTACTCCGGAATGGCGGCCTGGCTGGTCAGGTACCGGAGCAGGTCACCGGCGCCGGGTGCGTAGTCGCAGCCGTACCGGATGTTCGTGGGCGTGTGAAAGTTCGTCAGGTGGGTGGTGAAGCTGTTGACGAAGAGGATCTTCTCCCCCGTCTCCGGATGCGTTCGGACCACCGGGTGCTCCGCATCGGGGTACCGCTCCTTGAGCCGCAGGCGGTCCTCGATCGGCAGCCGGGCCCCGAAGGACGCCTCGATGCTGTGCCGGGCGTAGAGACCGTCGATCTGTTCCTTCACCGCCTCCGGCAGCTTCTCGTAGGCCAGCGCCATGTTGACCCAGATCGTGTCGCCCCCGATCTCCGGGCCCTCGATGCACCGCAGCACGGCGCCCATCGGGGGGTTCTCCCGCCAGGTGGCATCGCAGTGGTACGCGCCCTCGAACTGCTCGGGCGGGCTGCTGAGGTCCTTGTAGATCCGGACCAGTCCGGGATTCTCCGGATCGCTGCCGAGCATCGGATGGTCTTCGAGTGCGCCGAACCGCTCGGCGAGCGCGACGTGCTCGGCCCGACTCATGTCCTGGTCGCGGAAGAAGAGCACCTTGTGCTCGAGCAACAACGCCTTCAGCGCGGCGAACAGCTCGTCGTCGCGGGACACATCGGCAAGATCGACGCCGTGCAGTTCCGCGCCGATGCTGCAGGTCAGCGGATGTACATCGAGTGGCGTTCCGGCGGTGGGCGACTGTCGCCCGGCGCCGAGGTCACGGTCGACGCCGTGATCAACAGTGGTGGTCATGACGCTCTCCTGTGTGGCGGTGAAGGGGTCTACGCGTCCGGGACTACACCGAACAACGTTGCCCAAATGGATGATTCAGCGCGAATGGGCCGATCAGAACGAGAACACGGACGAACCGACACTGGTCCCGGCCTCCAGGTCGCGGTGCGCCTGTTCGGCATCCTCGAGCGCATAGTGCTGGTTGATCTCGATCTTGATCCGGCCTGCGACGACGTGCCCGAACAACTCTCCGGAGAGCTCGGCCCGCTCGGCGGGATCGGCGATGTAGTCGGCGAGTGCGGGGCGCGTGACGTACAGCGATCCCTTCACCGCGAGCTGCATCGCATGGATCGGCGGCGTCGGCCCGGACGCGGTGCCGAAGGCCACCAGCAGTCCGCGGCGCGCCAGCGAGTCCAGCGACGTCTCGAAGGTCGTCGCCCCGATGCTGTCGTACACGACGGGAACGCCGACTCCGTCGGTGATCTCGCGCACCCGCTCGGCCACGTTCTCCCGCCGGTAGACGATGACGTGCTCGCATCCGTGCGCCTTTGCCACGGCCGCCTTCTCGTCGGTCGACACGGTGCCGATCACGTTGACGCCCAACAGCTTTGCCCACTGGGTGAAGATCAGTCCGACGCCACCGGCGGCGGCGTGCAGCAGCACGGTGTCGCCGGCCTTGAGGGGGTGGATACGGCGCAGCAGGTACGACGCGGTCAGTCCCCGCATCGTCATCGCCGCGGCGGTCTCGAACTCGATGCCGTCGGGCAGGGCGATCAGGTGTTCGGCCGGCATGACCCGCTCGGTGCTGTAGGCACCCAGCGGGCTGCCGGTGTAGGTGACGCGGTCGCCCTCCGCGAAGTCGACGACACCCGGACCGACCGCCTCCACCACACCGGCGGCCTCGACGCCCATGCCCGCGGGGAGTTCGGCCGGGTACAGGCCGCTGCGGAAGTAGGTGTCCGCGAAGTTCAGGCCGACGGCCTCGTGCCGAACCCTTACCTCACCGGGACCGGGGTCGCCAACCTCGACCGCCTCCCACTTCAGGACCTCGGGGCCACCGGTTTCGTGGAAGCGGATTGCCTTCGCCACTGCTGTCTCCTCGCTCTTCGGTCACGCCGCGCGGCGCGTCGGTACTGAACTGACGGTGATCATTTTGGTGCCAACAACTTTCAGCGCCAGGCCGAGGTCTGGTCGACACCCGCGGAAGCCCCCGGGCCGAGGCGATGGACCCCGAGCTCGCCGACCTCCGGTGTGATCAAGCTGACATGAGATTAGCGGCCCAGCGGCCGCCATACTTACCCTGACGGGACAGATTAGTTGCCTTTTAGGGACAGACCCGGTCGAGAAGGCGGCCACCGGCCATGGCACCGGGACCGGTTCACGACCTACCCTGTCGGAACGAACCGCACCCGCAGCCGAAGAACAGAGGTGATCGTCCATGCCCCGCCCCCTTGCGCGATACGCAGCACTGACGGGCTACATCGAGCTGGGCCGGACCCTGGGAATCGACTCGGTCCGCGTGCTCCGGGACGCCGGCCTCGACCCCGCCGCCCTCAACCTGCAGGATCGCTGGATCCCCGCGGCCGCCGTCGCGCGAGTGCTCGAACTCTCGGCCGCGGAGTCCGGGCGCGAGGACTTCGCACTCAAGCTCGCCGAACGGCGACGGCTGTCGACACTCGGGCCGCTGAGCGTGAGCATCCGCGAGGAACCCGACGCCCGCAGCGCGCTCAAGAGCCTGATCCGGTACCAGCACATGTACAACGAGGCCCTGCGCATCCGGATGTCCGAGCGGGACGGGTTGACGGCGGTCAAGGTCAGCATCGAACTGGGAGAACCTGCCGCCGTCCAGCAGTCCTGCGAACTGGCCGCGGCCGTCGTGCACCAACTACTGCGCGGAATTCTCGGCGACACCTGGAAACCGGTCTCGGTCGGCTTCACCCACGCCCGTCCCGCGGACGACAGCACCTACCGGCAGATGTTCGCCGCACCCCTGGTCTTCGACCACGATTTCACCGGAATCATCACCTACACAACAGACCTGGACAAGCCGAACCGACTCTCCGACCCTCTGCTGCGGTCCTATGCGCAGCAGTTTCTCGACACCCTCACGGCGCCCGAGGATCCCACCACCACCACCCGCGTCCGCGAACTCGTCGAACTGCTCCTGCCCACCGGCCGGTGCTCGATCGAGCAGGTCGCCCGCAGCCTGGGCGTCGACCGCCGGACCGTGCACCGCCATCTCGCCAAGTCCGGGCAGACCTTCTCCTCGGTCCTCGACGAGACCCGAGCGGAACTGGCGTCCCGGATGGCCTCGGGGAGCCGCTACACCTTCACCGAGGTGGCCGAGATGCTCTCCTTCTCGAGCCCCAGCAGCTTCTCGCGCTGGTTCCACCAGCAGTTCGGGGTGAGCCCCCGCGAATGGCGGCGACAGACGTCCGCCGACGGCACCCACACCGAAGCCGCGCGCGACGCGGTGACCTGACCACGGGCGACCGCCGCGAGCCGCGGCCTCGGAGAATCACCACAGTGTCCCGAAATGCTAATAATTCGGTCCCCTGGGGGTAACTACTGGCCCAAATTTCGGTCTAGCGTGATCCAGGACACAGCACCGGAAACCGGGTGCGTGTGCCACACCCATCGCCTGGACTTCCCGAAATGAGGGCCGCCGTGGACACGGGATTCAACCCTGCCGACGCCACCACCAGTCAGACCCCGACGATCGATCGCATGCGCCAACTCGGAACATGGAACCCACTGTGGGACAAGCTGTCTCATTGGGATCCCGAATGGACCGAGCAGTTCATGGAGATGGCCGCCCTCCCCATCCGCCGCGAGGTCTTCCCGCCCGCCTTCGTCGAACTCCTCAGCATTGCCATCGACGCCTCGGCAACCCACATGTACGCACCCGGCGTGCGCAGGCACATCCGGCTGGCGCTCGACCTCGGCGTCACCCGGGACGAGATCCTGACCGTGCTCGAAATGGTGAGCGTGCTGGGCATCCATGCCTGCAACCTCGGGGTACCGATCCTCGAGGAAGAGCTCGACGCGCACGCCGCACGCACCGCAGCCGCCGCGCCCTAGTCGACCGGCAGCGCTACCCGCGACGCCCCGGCCGGGCGTCGCGGGTCCTCCACCCCGCGAGAGACGGCTCATCGGCGCCGCTCCGCCTCCCCACCGAGCCACCCACAGGAGCACTGATGGGACTTCCCTCCCCGTCCACCGATGTCCTGGCGGACACCACGGACCTCGACGCGCACCCGGCCGCCGTCGACCACCCGGCCCCCACCCGCCGGCGGTCGAAGCTCTACCCCTGGGCCGTCTTCGCCGTCACCTTCGGCCTGCTGCTCTCGGACTACATGTCCCGCCAGGTGCTCAGCGCCGTCTTCCCGTACCTGAAGTCCGAGTGGGTGGTGTCCGACTCGCAGCTCGCCTCGCTCACCAGCGTGGTCGCGCTGATGGTCGGTCTGCTCACCTTCCCGCTCTCGCTGCTGGCCGACCGGTGGGGCCGGGTCAAGAGCCTGATCCTGATGGCGATCCTGTGGAGCGTCGCGACGCTGCTGTGCGCGGTGGCCGGCACCTTCGAGCACATGCTCGGCGCCCGGTTCCTCGTCGGCGTCGGCGAGGCGGCCTACGGCAGCGTCGGCATCGCCGTGGTCCTGACCGTCTTCGCGCCCCGCGTGCACGCCTCGTTGAGCGGCGCATTCATGGCCGGGGGGTCGTTCGGCTCCGTGATCGGCGTCTCGCTCGGCGGCTACATCGCGGTGCACCTGAGTTGGCGCTGGTCGTTCGCCGCCATGGCGGTGTTCGGCCTGATCCTGGTGGCCCTGTTCTGGGTGCTGGTGACCGAACGCAGGCTTGCCGAGTACGCCGTGGAGGACCGGCCCGGCGACGAGACCGCACTCAACCCCGTTCTGCGCGTGCCGATTTCGACCTTGTTCACCAATCCAGCGGTACTGTGCGCCTACGTGGGCGGCGGACTGCAGCTGTTCACCGCGGCCGTACTGCTGGCCTGGCTGCCGAGCTTCTTCAACCGGTACTACGACATGGCTCCGGACCGGGCCGGCGCCACGGCATCGGCATTCGTGCTGCTGGTCGCCATCGGGATGGTCGTGTGTGGCGTCATCACCGACCGAGTGGGACTGGCCGACGCCAGCCGGCGATGGATCACCGCGGTCGTCTACTGCGCCATCTCCCTGGTGACACTCGCCGCCGGATTCCGGTTGGAGAACGGCGTCGCGCAGTTGGTGCTGATCGCGATCGGCTCCTTCTTCGCCGGTGGTTCGTCCGGCCCCACCGCGGCCATGGTCGCCAGCCTGACCCACCCGTCTGTTCGGGCGACAGCGCTGGGCACCCTCACCGTCGCCAACAACCTGCTCGGCCTCGCCCTGGGCCCCTTCGTGGTCGGGATGCTCGCCGACCGCCTCGGCCTGGTCGAGGCCATGGCACTGGCCCCGCTCGCCTACGTCGGCGCCGTCGCGGCACTGCTGCTCGGGCGGCGCCTCTACCCGTCGAGCCTGCGCAAGCTGGCGACGCTGACCCAGACCGCCCCGAACTCCCCCAGCCGAGAATTCCGGCCCGACCGGACGGACGACGCGCCCGGTGCGCGCACGAGCACGGAGAACAACCGATGAGCAAACTCTTCCCGTCGGCGGCCGCGGCCGTTGCCGACATCGAGTCCGGGGCCTCGCTGGCGGTCGGCGGATTCGGATTGTGCGGCATCCCGGACGCCCTGATCGCCGCGCTCGCCGCCGGCACTGCCACCGACCTCGAGGTGTACACCAACAACTGCGGCACCGACGGTCACGGACTCGGAATCCTGCTCGAGGACAAGCGAATCCGTCGGGTGACCGCGTCGTACGTGGGCGAGAACAAGGAGTTCGCCCGGCAGTACCTCGCCGGCGAACTCGAGGTGGAACTGACCCCGCAGGGAACGCTCGCCGAGAAGCTGCGGGCCGGCGGTTCGGGCATTCCGGCCTTCTTCACCCCAGCCGGGGTGGGCACGAGTGTCTCGGAGGGCGGGCTGCCGTGGCGGTACGCGCCGGACGGGTCCGTCGCGCTGGCCTCGCCGCCGAAGGAGGTCCGGGAGTTCGGCGGCGCCTGGGGAGCCCGTCGGTACGTCCTCGAGGAGTCCATCGTGGCGGACTATGCCCTGGTGCACGCCCTGGTCGCCGACACCGAGGGCAACCTGGTGTTCAACAAGGCCGCGATGAACTTCAACCCGCTGGCCGCGATGGCCGGACGGGTCTGCGTCGTCCAGGCCGAACGCGTCGTCGCAGCGGGCGAACTCGACCCGGGACAGGTGCACCTGCCGGGGATCTTCGTCGACCGGATCGTGCAGACCGGCATGCAGGACAAGCGGATCGAGAAGCGGACAGTCTCCGCGACGAAGGAGTGCGCACGATGACCACCACGACTGTCGAGACCCTCGGCTGGACGCGGGAGCAGATGGCCGCGCGGGCGGCGCAGGAGTTGTCGCCGGGCGAGTACGTCAACCTCGGCATCGGGCTGCCCACGTTGATCCCGAACTTCCTGCCCGACGGCGTCGACGTCACGCTGCACAGCGAGAACGGCATCCTCGGAACCGGCCCCTACCCCACCGAGGACGCGGTGGACGCGGACCTGATCAATGCGGGCAAGGAGACCGTCACGGTGAGTCCCGGTGCGGCATTCTTCGATTCGGCCCTCTCGTTCGGAATGATCCGCGGCGGCCACATCGACACCGCGGTGCTCGGCGGCATGCAGGTCTCGGCAACCGGCGACCTGGCCAACTGGATGGTGCCCGGGAAGATGGTCAAGGGCATGGGCGGCGCCATGGACCTCGTCCACGGGGCCCGCAGGGTCATCGTCGTCATGGAGCACACCGACAGGAACGGCTGCGCCAAGATCGTCGAGCGGTGCTCGCTGCCGCTGACCGGGCAGGCTGTGGTGCACCGGATCATCACCGACCTCGCCGTGATCGACGTGACCGAGACCGGCCTGGTGCTGCGCGAGTGCGCACCCGGGGTGACCGAGGAGCACGTCCGGGCCGCGACCGACGCGGCGCTGGCCTGAATCGCCTGCCGGTGCCGCGGGACCGGACCGGGGCCGGGTGCCCCGAGCGGGGACCGGCCCCGGTCCTGCTCGGGTACCGCTCGCGTGGTCCGCTACCGGTCGGCCCGTTCGAGGCCCTCCCGCCGGACCAGCCGAACCAGTTCGCCCGCGGGACCGTCGAGTTGGCGGGGCGGGCGCCACACCGCGCGAAGCACGCGCTCGAGTGAGAGTCCGTCCACGTCGATCACCTTGAGCTCGCCGGCCGCCACCTGATCCCTGACCGCGAGGGTGCTGAGCACCGCCGGGCCGACGCCGCTCATCACGCTGGTGCGGATGGCCGCGGCGCTGCCCAGCTCCAGCAGCGGGGCGGCCCGGTCGTACTCCTGCAGGGCGAGGTCCAGGGTGGTGCGGGTGCCCGAACCCGGCTCCCGGACCAGCAGCTGGGTGCCTGCCAGTTCGGCGACGGTCAGCGCCCGGCGGCGGCGAGCCCAGGGGTGGGTGGGCGCCACCACCACGACCAGGCGGTCGTGCGCCACCTTCACGCTGTTCAGCGTCCGCGGCACCGTGGGCGACTCGACGAAGCCGACGTCACACGTACCGTCCTGAACCCGGGCGAACACCGCGGCCGAGTTGTGGACCTGGAGGTGAATCGACACGTCGGCATGCAGCCCACGGAATCGCCCCAGCCACGCGGGCATCAGGTGTTCTGCGACCGTCATGCTGGCACCCACCGTCAGCTCGGCGGACCGCTCGGCGCGCAGACCCTCCGCCACGTCGAGCAGCAGGTTCGCATCCTCGAGCACCCGACGCGCCCAGTGCGCGATGACGGTGCCCTCCGCGGTCAGGGTGGAGCCGGTCGGACTGCGATGGATTAGCGCCATGCCGAACTGACGCTCCACCTGCTTGACTGCGCGACTCGCGTTCGGTTGCGCGATTCCCACGTGCCTGCTTGCCGCGCTGAGGCTTCCGTGGTCGTCCACGCCGACCAGCAACTCGAGAACCGTGAGGTCGGGCCATCTCCGCGCCATGCACTGATCATATGACCATCCACCCAGATATATCAGAATCATATGCAGTGATGCCCAGATGACGGCTAGCGCCGGGACGCCGAGTCACGGACCGTAGAAGGATGAGTAGTCAGCTGGGCACAACGCAGGTCCACGGACCGCAGACCGGGTCCGCAGCCGGTGCCGAATCCGCCGGGACGTGGTCGCGGCTGCGACCGGCCACCGGCGCCGTCCTGCCCGGCCTTGCACTGTGCGCCGTGGCCACGGCGGTCGCACTGGGCATCGGGAGCCTCTTCCCCACGGTGAGCCCACTGCTGATCGCCATCGTCCTCGGCGCACTCGCCGCAAACCTCGTCCACCTCCCCGAACGGGTACGGCCGGGGCTGACCTTCTCGGCCAAGAAGCTGCTGCGGGTCGGCATTGCACTGCTCGGGCTGCAGCTGATGTTCAGCGACATCCTCGGCCTCGGCGGGGGCGTCATCGTGATGGTCGTCGCCATCGTCGGTCTGGGCATCGCCGGCACGATGTTCGTCGGCAGACTGCTGGGACTGTCGTGGACACAGCGGGTGCTCATCGCGTGCGGGTTCTCGATCTGCGGGGCCGCGGCGGTCGCGGCGGTCGACGGGGTCGTCGACGCCGAGGAGGAAGAGGTGCTCACGGCCGTCGCCTTGGTCGTCGTCTTCGGCACGCTGATGATCCCCGCGATCCCGCTGCTCGCGACCCTGCTCGGGCTGGACGAGTCGGCCGCAGGCATGTGGGCGGGCGGCTCGATCCACGAGGTCGCACAGGTGATTGCGGCCGGCGGCGCGATCGGCGGCGGCGCGCTGGCGGTCGCGGCGACCGTGAAGCTGGCGCGGGTGCTGATGCTCGCCCCGGTGATGGCCGTCCTGAGCATGCGCCAGCGCAGCCGCTCGGCCGGCGGCCCGGCCGTCGACGCCAAGCACCCCCCGCTGGTACCGCTGTTCGTGCTCGCGTTCCTCGTGTGCGCGGGGCTGCGCTCGACCGGCCTGCTGCCCGAGGCCCTGCTCGACGGCGCGAAGTTCACCCAGACCGCGCTGCTGACCGCGGCAATGTTCGCACTGGGTGCGGGGGTGCACGTCGCGACGATCAGGAAGGTCGGCGCGCGGCCGTTCGTGCTGGCGGCAGTCTCGACCGTCTGGGTCACCTCGATCGCGCTGGTCGGCGTCCTGCTGCTGGGATAGGCACACCGCCGGGGGCGCTCTCCCGGACCAGGCCGGTGAGGCGACCCGCCGATCAGGGCGCCAGTTCGTACCCCGCCTCGTCGACGGCCGCGGCGATCGCGTGCGCCGACACGGGCGCCTCACTGGTCACGTCGAGCCTGCCCGAGTCGAGGTCCACCCGGACCGCGGTGACGCCGGGCACGGCGCCGACCTCTTCGGTGACCGAGGCGACGCAGTGCTGGCAGGTCATGCCGGTGACGGTGTACGTGGTGTTCATCGAATACCCCTCGGGCGTGCGTGATCCGGGTGTGGCGCGGTCAGGACCTGACTAGCCGGGCGATGGCGTCGGACGCCTCCTTCACCTTCGCGTCGGCCTCCGGCCCGCCCTTCTTGGCGGCCTCGACGACACAGCCGGCCAGGTGCGCGTCCATCAGCTTCAGCGAGACCGACTGCAGCGCCTTGGTTGCCGCCGACACCTGGGTGAGGATGTCGATGCAGTACCGGTCGTCGTCGACCATGCGCGAGATCCCGGCGACCTGCCCCTCGATGCGACGCAGTCGCTTGAGGAGGTCGTCCTTCTCGGGGGAGTAACCGTTCATGACCCCAGGGTACCCCCCAAGGGTATTGTGCGCTACCCGTCGCGGACGATGCTACCGGCGACGGACCACGTCGAGCACCAACAGTCCCGCGGCCGTCACCAGCGCCGTCGCGCCGCCGATCCACGACCCCGAGTAGTGAGTGCCGGTGAAGGCGGGCGTCCCCTCGATCAGCGGCTCGAACTCTGTGGTGCTCACCCCCTGCCGCCAGCACCACACCGCCAGCGCCAGCGCCAGCACGGCCAGGCACAGCTCCGAGATCCGCAGCACACGTCCGGTCATCGCCCGTCCCCCTCGTCCACGGCCCCGTCGGGAACCGCCTGCTCGAGCGCGGTCCGCAGCGCGTCACCGTCCCTGGCCCAGGCCCGGACGATCCCGCCGCCGCGCAACCGCAGTCCGATTCCGGTGCGCCGCTTCGGCACTCCGGACAACTCACCGAGCGCCCGAGCCGTCTCCCAGGGCAGCAGGTCGCGGGCGAACGGATCCGCCGCCGGCAGCACCGCTGCGATCTCGGCCAACGCCAACGCCTCCGTCCCGCAGCGCAGTTCGGTGTCGGTCAGGCAGACGCTCGCGTGCCGCCGGGCCGCGGCGACCTGCAGCGCGACGAAGCCGGCCAGCAGCACCGCACACATCGTCAGCGCCACCCAGTGCACACCCGTCCCGACGACGAAGTCGCCGATCAGCACCACCAGGCACAGCATCGGTCCCGCGGCCACCACGCGCCAGTTCCCGCCCGACTCGGCGAAGACCGGCGCGGCCTCCGCGACCTCCGCGTTCTCCGGATCGGTCACGGGTGCACCGCCGAGCCGTCCAGGACGGGCGCCCAGCGCATCTCGCCCACCGTCGTTACTTCGCCTGCAGTCCGGGCAGGAAGTACCGGTTGGAGTCCGCGCGGTGCATCAGGATCACCGCTCCGACCGCCAACACGGCCTGCAGGATGCCGGCACCACCCGCGACGACCGCGGCCGCACCGCCCGCCGCGCCGAGCCCGAACACCGTCGGGATCGCCACGAAGACCATCATCACGGCGATCATGGTGACGACCATCCGGGCCCAGTTCCGACCGGCGCGCATCTTGAAGGCGAACAACAGGTACACCCCGATCAGGACCAGCCCGAGTACCGCGGTCAGCCCGAAGCCGATCAGCAGCAGGCCCTCCGCGGTCGAGCGGGTGATCTCCACCGCCTCGTCCTGGGCCCGGATGTCGCGGACCAACTGGTCGGCAAAACTCGCCCGGTCACCGATCGCCACCGCGAGGGTCGCGATGAGGTTCACCACGGCCAGACCCGCGACGCCGCACAGCAACTGGAACGCGGTGACCACGTCGACGGGCGGCTGCGGCTTCGGCGGCACCGGCGGCGCCTGGGGGTACGGCTGCTGCGCCGGGTACTGCGGCTGCGGGTACTGCGGCTGCGCCGGGTACTGCAGCTGCGGATCCTGCTGCTGCGCCGAATCCTGCGATGTCGGCTGCTGCTGCTGATCCTGCGGGTCCTGCGGCGAGGGCGTCGTCACAGCCGACCCGCCACTTCGGACGCCCAGTAGGTGAGCACGATGTCCGCGCCGGCCCTGCGGATGCACAGCAACGACTCGTCGATCGCGGCATCCCGGTCGATCCAGCCGTGCTGCGCGGCCGCGGTGATCATCGAGTACTCCCCCGAGATCTGGTACGCGGCAACGGGAACCGACGACCGGTCGGCGGTCTCGCGGAGCACGTCCAGGTAGGCCATGGCGGGCTTGACCATCACCATGTCCGCGCCCTCCGCCAGGTCCAGGTCCACCTCGCGCAGCGACTCGCGGCGGTTCGCGGCGTCCTGCTGGTAGGTGCGGCGGTCACCGCTCAGCGAGGATCCGACGGCCTCCCGGAACGGGCCGTAGAAGGCGGACGCGTACTTCGCGGCGTAGGCCAGCAGGCCGATGTCCAGGTGCCCGGCCGCGTCGAGACCCGCACGCAGAGCGGCGATCTGGCCGTCCATCATGCCGCTCGGGCCGAGCAGGTGGGCGCCGGCCTCTGCCTGCGCCAGCCCCATCTCCACGTACCGGACCAGCGTCGCGTCGTTGTCGACGCTGCCGTCCGCGGCCATCACCCCGCAATGCCCGTGCGCGGTGAACTCGTCGAGGCAGGTGTCGGCCATGATGACCGTGTCGTCGCCGAGGTCGCTGCGCAGTGCCCGCAGACCGCGGTTGAGGATGCCGTCCGGATCGATGCCGCCCGAACCCACGTCGTCCTTGTCCTCGGGCCGCGGCACGCCGAACAGCATCAGCCCGCCGACGCCGTTGGCCACCGCCTCGGTGGCCGCGGCGCGCAGCGAGTCGAGGGTGTGCTGGAAGACGCCCGGCATCGAGCTGATCTCACGCGGCTCGGCGATGCCGTCCGCGACGAACATCGGCAGCACCAGGTGCCGAGGCTCCAGCGAGGTCTCGGCCACCAGGCGTCGCATCGCCGGCGTGCTGCGCAGCCGCCGGGGTCGTTCGACGGGAAACACGGACGTGCCCTCCTTCGTCGGGCTCGTGCGTGGTTGACGGGTCTCGAGGACCCGTCAACCACGCGCGAGCGCGTAGCGCCTAGCGCCTGCGGGACTTCTTGCGCGGGGGCGGCAGTGCGCCCTCGGCGCGGAGCCGGGCCGCATGCTCGGCCAGTGCCTCGACCAGCGGTCCGGCCTGTGCCGTCTCCGGCTGCACGTCGACCCGCAGGCCGAACTCGATGGCCGTCTCCGCGGTCTTCGGACCGATGCAGGCGACCAGGGTGCGGGCGTGCGGCTTGCCGGCGATGCCGACCAGGTTCCGCACGGTGGACGACGAGGTGAAGCACACCGCGTCGAACCCGCCGGTCTTGATCATCTCGCGGGTCTCGGCGGCGGGCGGCGCCGCCCGGACAGTGCGGTACGCCGTGACGTCGTCGATCTCCCAGCCACGCTGACGCAGGCCCTCGGCGAGCGTCTCCGTGGCGATGTCCGCGCGGGGCAGCAGCACCCGGTTGACCGGGTCGAAGACGTCGTCGTACGGGGCGAACTCGGCCAGCAGGCCCTCGCTGGACTGCTCACCGGACGGCACCAGCTCGGGGTTGATGCCGAAGCTGCGCACCTTGTCCGCGGTGGCCTGACCCACGCAGGCGATCTTGACGCCCGAGAAGGCGCGGGCGTCGAGCCCGAACTCCTCGAACTTCTCCCACACCGCGCGCACCGCGTTGGTGGAGGTGAACACCACCCACTGGTAACGGCCGTCGACCAGGCCCTTGACCGAGCGCTCCATCTGCGCCGGGCTCCGCGGCGGCTCGACGGCGATGGTCGGGACCTCGATCGGGATGGCACCGTGGGTGACCAGCCGGTCGCTCATCTCGCCTGCCTGGTCCTTGGTGCGCGGCACCAGCACGGTCCAGCCGTACAGGGCCCGCGACTCCCACCAGGACATCTTGTTGCGGTGGCCGACGACCTTGCCGACCGTGACGATCAGCGAACCGACCAGCTCGGAGCCGGCCTCGTTCAGCGTCGCGAGGGTGGCCTCGACCGTGCGCTGCTGGCGGGTGGTGCCGCGGACGGTGATCGCGGCCGGAGTCTGCGGGGCCAGTCCGTGCTCGACCAGCGCGCTCGCGGTCTCGGCCAGGTGTGCGGCACCCGCATGCAGCACCAGCGGTCCCGGGGCGGCGGCCAGGGCCGCCCAGTCGACCTCGCCACGGACGTCGGCCTCGGTGTGACCGGAGCCCAACGCCATGCCGGCGTAGCTGGGCACCGCGGACGCGGCGGGCAGTCCGGGCAGCACCTCGAAGACGACCTGGGTGCGCGCCACGGCGGTGACCTCGGCGATCACCGAGTCGGTGGTCAGCGGGTCGCCGGAGACCAGGCGGACCACGTCGTGGCCGTTCTTGGCCTCCGCGACCAGGGTCTTCGCGACCTCCGACGGCTCGCCGAGCGCGGGCCGGACCTCGGAGAGCGGGTGCTCCGGATCGGCCTCAACACCCTTGACCAGCAGCGCCGTGCCGACCAGCGCGGTGACGCCCTTGTCGACGTCGGGATCGGTGAACGCGAGCGTCGCGTTTGCCAGCACGTCCCGGGCGCGGACGGTGAGCAGCGCGGGATCGCCGGGCCCCGAGCCCACGAACAGGATCCGTCCGGGAGTGTTCTTTCGGACTCGGCTCATCGGTTGTTCTCCAGTGCGTTCAGGTGTCCAGAATTGCAGGGTCGGGCGGTGCTGCTCTCCACAGCTGATCCGGGGCGATGCGGACCGGGGTGATACCTGGTCCGAGCCGGTTTCGACGATCTACACATCGGTGACCCCCATCAGTTCGCGGGCGCCGAGGTCGAGCAGTTCCCGGGCCACGGCCCGACCCAGTTCCTCGGCGCGGTCGATCGGGCCGACCGCCGACGCGCGGATCGAGTCCGACCCGTCCAGCGCGGCCGCGCAACCGCGCACCGACAGCTCGTCGATGACATTGCCGTCGTCGTCCAGGGACTCGACGACCTCGGCGATGGCACCGACCGGCGCGGTGCAGCCGGCCTCGAGCTCGGCGAGCAGTCCACGCTCGGCGACGACCGCCGCACGGGCATGGGCGTCGTCGAGCCCGGACAGGATCGCGATCAGTTCCGGGTTGTCGGCACGGCACTCGACGGCCAGTGCGCCCTGCGACGGCGCCGGCAGCATCTGCACCGGGTCGAGCGTCTCGGTGATCGCGTCGAGTCGACCGATCCGGGACAGGCCGGCGCGGGCGATCACGATGGCGTCGAGTTCGCCGGACGCGACCTTGCCGATCCGGGTGTCGATGTTGCCGCGCAGCTCCTGGATGTCGAGTCCCAGTCCGAGCGCGCGCAGCTGGGCCCGGCGACGCGGGGCCGAGGTCCCGACCTTCGAACCGGCGGGCAGCTCGCCGAGCACCAGCCCGTCGCGGGCCACCAGGGCGTCGCGCGGGTCCTCGCGGCCGGGCACCGCGGCGATGACCAGCCGCGCGTCGGGGGCGGTCGGCAGGTCCTTGTAGGAGTGCACGGCCACGTCCACCCGACCGGCGGCGAGCTCCTCGCGCAGTTCCGCGGTGAACACGCCGACGCCGATGCGCTGCACCGGGCCCGGCGTGACGTCGCCCTTGGTCGTGACGATCACCAGTTCGGCGGGATGCCCGGCGGCAATGAGCGCGTCCCGGATGGTGCCCGCCTGGGTGGTCGCGAGCAGGCTGCCCCGGGTGCCGATGCGGAGCGTGCGTACCGCCGTCGTACCGGTCGGCTGTGCGGTCGCGGTCATGCCTGCATCCCCTTGCCCCAGATCTGTGTGTCGCCGGCCGGCAGGCCGGCCGTGAAACCGTCGGCCGCGTGACCCGCGGTCAGGTCGTCCGCGAGCTCGACGGCCCGGATCTCCATCGGCGTCGCGACGGCCTCGGTCGACCCCGGCGCCAGCTCGAAGAGCTCGCGCAGCGCGGCCGCGTACCGGTCGCCGCCGGGCGAGGCCGCCAACTGCTTGACCCGCACGGTGGGGGCATGCAGCAGCTTGTCGACGACCCGGCGCACGGTGCGCGCCACCTCGTCGCGCTGCGGGTCCTCGAGGCCGGGCAGCCGCGAGTCCAGCCGGAGCAGCTCCGCCTCGACCACGTCTGCCGCGCGCTGGCGCAGGGCCGTCACCGTCGGGGTGACCTCCGCGAGCCGCTGACCGGCCAGGTAGGTGGCGAGCTCGCCCGCGACGATCTCGCGCGCCGCCTCGGCGTCGGACGCCGCGGCCCCGGCGGCCGGGTCCCGCTGCAGGGACTCCATGTCGAGCACGCTCACGCCGGGCAACCCGGCGACGGCGGGTTCGACGTCCCGCGGCAGGCCGAGGTCGCAGATCACCAGGGGCCGGTCCAGGCCGCGGTCGGGCTCGGCCAGTGCCAGGTGGGCGTCCGCGAGGGTCACCACCGCGCCGACGGCGCCGGTACAGGTCACCAGCACGTCCGCCTGGGCCAGCGCCGACGCCAGGTCGGCGAGGGCCGCCGTGTCCGCCTCCACGCCCCGGCTCCGGGCGGTCTCGGCGAGGTTCTCGGCCCGGTCCCGGGTGCGGTTGACCACGACGATCCGACCGATGCCTGCCCTGGTCAGGTGCGCGACGGACAGCCCGCCCATCGACCCGGCACCGAGCACCACGGCGGTGCGCCCGGTCAGGGCGCCGCCCAGCAGCCCGGCGGCCCGGTCCAGCGCCACCGACACCACGGAGGCACCGGCCCGGTCGATGCCGGTCTCGGAGTGCACCCGCTTGCCGACGCGCAGCGCCTGCTGGGCCAGCTCGTGCAGCATCCGGCCGGCGGCCTGCTGGCTGTCGGAGGTGGCGTAGGCGGTGCGGATCTGGCCGAGGATCTGCTGCTCGCCGACCACCATCGAGTCCAGCCCCGAGGCCACCGCGAACAGGTGCTCGGCGGCGGCCTCGCTGTAGCGGACGTAGGCGTGCTTGGTCAGGTCCGTCAGGTTCAGGCCCGAATGGTCGGAGAGCAGTTCGCTGACGTCCTCGAGGGCGCCGTGGAAGGCGTCGACCACCGCGTAGACCTCGACCCGGTTGCAGGTCGAGACGATCATCGCCTCGGAGATGTGCGGCGAGGCCAGCATCTTGTCGATCAGCTTGGGCCGATCCGTGTCGCCGACGGCGACCCGCTCGAGGACGGACACGGGAGCGCTTCTGTGCGAAATCCCGACCAGGAGAACACTCACGGAGCAGCCACCGATCCATTCGTTGTCGAAGTCGAGCCTGTCGCGTCCGGATCGGACTCGGCATTGCGGGCACTGTGGAACGAGAGGACCTGCATCTCGACGGCCAGGTCGACGCGCCGGATCTCGACGTGCCTGGGCACCTCGAGCGGCGCGGACGCAAAGCTCAGGATGCAGCGCAGACCGGCCTTCACCAGCTCGTCGCACACCTCCTGCGCGGAGTGGTCCGGGGTCGCCACGACGCCGATGGTCGCGCCCAGCTCACGGCAGGCGGACCCGAGCTCGGCCACGTCGCGGACGACGAGGTCATCCACCGCGCCGCCGATCCGCTCCGGGTCCCGGTCGAACAGCCCGACCATGGTGAAGCCCCGACGCCCGAACCCGCCGTAGCGGGCCAGCGCCTGACCGAGGCTGCCGACACCGACCAGGACCACCCGGTGGCCGAGGTCGAGACCGAGCGCGGCCTCGATGCGGGCACGCAACCGGGACACGTCGTAGCCGACGCCGCGCACCCCGTTGGGCCCGAGGAAGGAGAGGTCCTTGCGCAGCATCGCCGAGCCGACGCCTGCGGCGGTCGCGAGTTCCTCGCTGGAGACGATCAGGGCGCCGTCGTCGGCCATCAGACCGAGCACGCGGAGATAGGTGGCAAGCCGGGTGACGGTGGCCTGCGGCAGGTCCCGGACGGGCGTGTCGGCCCCGAGTCGAGCGCCGCGATCAGCTCCGGTGACGCCACGGGCCGACAACCCATGCGCCTGGTGCTGTTCGGTCACTTCGATGGCTCCTCGTCCGGCCATGCACACGGCCGGTCATCACGTTGATCCGGGGGGACTGTTGCCACCACGGTAACCGCTTGTGAAGCTCTGCACAAAGTCGCGACGATTCCGGCAACACCCGCTGCGACCTGCGCAGCGACGCTCCTCAGTGGGCCGCAGGTCGGTCTCAGATTGTCAAATCCGCCCGCAGCCGTACCTCGTCGACCTCCCAGTAACTGTGCTCCCGGCCGTCGAGCAGCACCACCGGCAAGCGGTCGCCGTACTCGGCCCGCAGCTCGGGATCCGAAGCTGCCGCCACGTCGACGTCGAGTGATTCGAGGACAATGCCGAATTCCGCACACAGCGGCAGCAGTTGGTCCCGGGCCGTCTCGCAGGAGCCGCAGCCGGCCCGGGTGAGGAGGGTGATGGTGTGCGCCGAGACGGTCATGGGTCCACTGTGCCACCGGCGCACGGGTGGTCCGGAACCGATCCACGGAGACGGATCTCACAGCTGCCGGTGTCGGTGCGCGCCAACCGGTGCGCCCTCCTCGCTGGAGATAGGGTTACCGGGGGGATCTGCGATCACTGGAGGTGCGAGTGCCTGAGCTATCACGCCCGTCGGGTTCGGGAGTCGGCGTGGGCTGGCTCAGCGGAGTCCCGCCGTTCCACCGGCGCGGCCGGTTCCCGCTGGGCCTGAGCGACGCCCAACGCCGCGCCAACCTGGCCGGCGAGGCGAGTGCGGACGCCGCCATCGCCCTGCACGCCGCCGCGACCGAGGCCGTCGCCGCGGAGTCCGGCGAGGACACCGGCGACACCGCGCCCGCGGCACCGCTCGACCTGACCGCCGCCGCGTTCTTCGACGTCGACAACACCATGGTCCAGGGCGCGTCGATCATCCACTTCGCCCGCGGACTGGCCGCCCGCAAGTACATCTCCTACGGCGACATGGCCCGGTTCGGCTGGCAGCAGGTCAAGTTCCGGGTCACCGGCAAGGAGAACAGCAGCGACGTCGCCAGCGGCAAGGAGAAGGCGCTGGCGTTCATCGCCGGACGCGAGACCGCCGAGTTCACCCGTCTCGGCGAGGACATCTACGACGAACTGATCGCCGACAAGATCTGGTCCGGCACCCGGGCACTGGCCCAGATGCACCTCGACGCCGGCCAGCAGGTGTGGCTGGTGACCGCGACACCGGTCGAGTTGGCGCAGGTGATCGCGCAGCGGCTCGGGCTGACCGGCGCGCTGGGCACCGTCGTCGAGAGCGAGGACGGCAAGTTCACCGGCCGGCTGGTCGGCGACATCCTGCACGGTTCCGGCAAGGCGCACGCCGTGCGCACCCTGGCCGTGCGCGAGGGCCTGAACCTCAAGCGCTGCACCGCGTACTCCGACAGCCACAACGACGTGCCGATGCTCTCGCTGGTGGGCACCGCGGTCGCCATCAACCCGGACCAGGACCTCAAGGAACTGGCCAAGACCCGGGGCTGGGAGGTCCGGGACTATCGCACCGGACGCAAGGCCGCCCGGATCGGCGTGCCGACGGCGCTCGCGCTGGGCGCACTCGGCGGCGCGCTGGCCGCGGTGCTCGGCCGCCGCAAGCACTGACCCCTCGCGCGCGGGCGGTCCCGGGGCACGGCGGTGCACCGGGACCGGGCCCGCGCGGGACCCGGCTCAGCCCATGAAGACGTTGCGACGCTTCGCGAGCAGCCGGTACAGCGTCTGCTGGATGGTCTCGCGGACGTGGTCGGTGAGCTCGAAGAGCACCATCGGGTCCTCCGCGCACGCGGCGTCGTAGGTGTCCGTGGGGATCGGCTCGCCGAACTCGATGTACCACTTCGACGGCAGCGGGATCAGCCCCACGGGACCGAGGGCCGGGAAGAACGGCGTCACCGGGAAGTACGGCAGCCCCAGCAGCCGGGCCAGCGACTTCAGGTCGCCGATCTTCGGGTAGATCTCCTCGGACCCGACGATCGAGCAGGGGATGATCGGCGCGCCGGTGTTGATTGCGGCGCAGACGAACCCGCCGCGACCGAAGCGCTGCAGCTTGTACCGCTCGCTGAACGGCTTGCCGATGCCCTTGAAGCCCTCCGGGAACACCGCCGCGACCTCGCCGCCGCGGAGCAGTCGTTCGGCGTCCGGGTTGCAGGCCAGGGTGTGGCCTGCCTTGCGGGCGATGTTGCCCACCACAGGCGTCTCGAATGCCATGTCCGCGGCCAGCATTCGCAGCGGACGGTGCGCCGGGTGGTGATCGAACATCGCCACCGAGGTCATCAGGCCGTCGATCGGCAGCACGCCGGCATGGTTCGCGACCACCAGCGCGCCGCCCTCGGCCGGCACGTTCTCGATGCCGCGCACCTCGACCCGGAACCACGAGTCGAAGAGCGGCCGCAGCAACGGCAGCCACACGTTCTCGGTGAAATGCGGGTCGAAACCGAACTCGTCGACCTGGTAGTCGCCGGTCAACCGCCGCCGGACGAACTCCGCCGTCGCGACCACCTGGTCGGCGACCCTCTCGCGCACCGCGTCCAGCAGCGCACCTGCCAGGTCCGGCGACTCCCCCGCCGCAGGCGGCGGACCGCCGAACAGTTCGGTCGGCGGCGACGGGGTCACCGGCCCGACGGTCCGACGGGGACGCAGGCGACGCGGCCCGGACTCGCCGTGCAGCGGGATCACCTTCGCCCCCTCGCCCGACCCGACCGTCTGGTTGACCGACTCGTTCATCGACTCGTTCATCGTCCCGCCCCCGACGCCCCGACCAGCCTGCTCACGCCGGATTCCACCGCGCGCAGCCAGTCCCTGCTGATGACCGGGCTGAAGCCCGCGCCCCTGATGGTGTCGTCGAGTGCCTGCATCGACGTCCAGCGCGGTTCGAAACCCAGTTCGGTGCGCATCCGGTGGGTGTCGAGGCCGCAGCCGAAGTGGTAGTAGTCGAGCTGCTCGCTGGTGAACTCCCGCATCGCCGAACCCATCAGCGCCCCGCCCAGGGTTCGGAAGAGCGGGTACGGCACCGGGACCGGAACGCCCCCGGCCCGCCGGATCGCCTGGGAGAGCATCACCACTCCGTCCGCGGCGACGTTGAAGGTGCCTGCCGGACCGGCCACCGTCGCGCGTTCGAGAGCGGCGAGGGCGTCCTCCTCGTGCAGCAGCTGCATCCGGGCGTCCCGGCCCACCACGGTCGGCACGACGGGCGAGTTGAGGTACCGGGAGACCGCGCCGTGCAGCCGCGGTCCGACCAGCGGCGCCATCCGCAGCAGCGACACCGCGATGTCCGGGCGCCTGCGCGCAAGTCCGCGGGCGTAGCCCTCGATCTCGATGCTGTCCCGCGCGAAGTCGCCGCGCGGCGGCGTGCGGGCGCTCATCTCCTCGGTGAACTTCGCGGGGTCCTTCGCGCTGCAGCCGTAGACCGCGCTCGAGGACCGCACCACCACCCGGCGGACGTCCGGCGACTTCTGGCAGACCGCGAACAGCTGCATGGCGCCGAGCACGTTCATGTCCTTCATGGCGGTGCGGCTGCCCGACTTGGGTGCCCGGTCGATCGTGGCCGCGTGCACCACGGTGTCCACCCGGGCGCCACGGATCACCTTGCCGATCAGCGGGTTGCGGATGTCCGCGCGGACGAACTCGGCGCGGCCCATCCGGCGGAGCATGTCCTTGCTCGGGGAGACCGCGTCGACCGCGATGACCCGCTCGATGCTCGGGTCCTGCGCAAGCCGGGCCACCAGGTAGCCGCCGAAGAACCTGCTCGCCCCGGTCACCAGCACCACCCCGGGGGGCTGCACACGCCGATCGCCGTCTGTCACCGTTCCCCACACCCCGTCCGTGATCGAAACGCCCGTAACCCGACTCCCCTGCGAGCCTAACCCCCGCCGCGCCGGGTCCGAGAAAGATTAACGCCACCGAAACACGCCGTCCACCAGCAGTTTTACTGCATCGAGCCACCCGTTCACCGGGCCGGCGCGCCGCGAAGTCCAGTGAATACGGCGATTGCGGACGATTGCGACAATCGTGGCGCCCGGCGACGGACCGCGAGCGACCCGGCCGGCACCTGCATCCTCGACGGCGGCGCCTCCCGACACCGTGCCACGGATACAGCGATGCCCGCCACCTGTCGGTGACGGGCATCGTCGGGGCGCGAGGCCCACACGCCTGTGGCGTGCCTGCAGCTCGTTTCGGAGCTTACTTACCGAGCTTCCTACGCTGCACGCGCGTCCTACGAAGCAGCTTGCGGTGCTTCTTCTTCGACATACGCTTGCGTCGCTTCTTGATAACTGAACCCATGGCGGGTGTCCCTCACGTTCTTCTCTAGCGTTCCTGCGCACGCCGGTTACGTACGCGTGCGTTACGAATCTGGCGCTGTAGCCACTATCCACTAGCCCAGCGCCTGACGACACCGGCTGGCACGACGATTACTCATCGTACCGGTGCCGCCTGCTCCGCCGAAACCGAGCGTGGTTGTCGAGACTTCAGCCCGCGTCGAAGTACGACGTTTGCAGGTAGTCGTGCACTGCCTTCGCATGTACTCGAAACGAGCGACCGACCCGAACCGCAGGCAGTTCGCCGCTGTGCACCAACCTATACACCGTCATTTTCGAAACCCGCATCAGGGTCGCCACCTCTGCGACCGTGAGAAACTGCGTTCCTCCGAGCACCGGCTGAATCTCGCCGTCCGATCCCTTCGACTTACTTGTAGACACCATCGAGTTGTATACCTCCGGCACGTACCGCGCCGCCGGCTTCCCCTCCGGCGGTACAGACACGCACGTGCTACCTGGAGTTTACCGGGACGGATGGTGTTAATGCGACGGGTGTGAGCGAAACGGGGCACAATTCCCGGACTCGACGCACCCGGACCTGCCGTTTCCCGGCCCGCCACACTCCGACCCGCCGGGGGCACAATTCCCGGCGCCGCGGCCTACTCGGCCGAGATGCCGAGGGTCTTCTCGGCCGGGGCGCCCATCGTCGCGGACCTCGCCTTCGCCGCCGAGAGCGCGTCGTAGAACGCGGTCCTCAGGCCTCCGCGCTCGAGTTCACGCACCGCGGCGGCGGTGGTGCCGCCGGGCGAGGTGACGGCCGCCCGCAGCTCGGTCGCGGACTCGCCGGACTCCGCCAGCATGGCCGCGGAGCCGATCATGGTCTGCACGACCAGGTCGGCGGCCGTCGTGCGGGCGAGTCCGAGGCTCACGCCCGCGTCGATCATCGCCTCCGCGACCAGGAAGAAGTACGCCGGACCGGAGCCCGAGACCGCGGTGACCGCGTCGAGCTGCGACTCCGTCACGGTGACCACCTTGCCCACCGCGCCCAGCAGCTCGTGCACCGTCTCGAGATGCTCGGCCTTCGCGAACCGGCCGGCGGCGATCGCGCTGACGCCCTCGCCCACCAGCATCGGGGTGTTCGGCATGACCCGGACCACCGGGAACCCCGCGGGCAGCTTGTTCTCGTAGCGCGTGGTCGGCAGCCCGGCCGCCAGCGTCACCAGCAGCTGCTCACGGTCGCCGTCGAGGTCGACGGCGGCCAGCTCGGCCACCACGCCGTCCACGTCACCGGGCTTGACCGCGATGACCACCACGTCGGCGCCCTCGCACGCGTCCGCGACCGTCGTCACCCGAATGCCGAACCGCTCCGAGAGCTCCTCGGCGCGGGCCGGGAACGACTCCGCGATCACCAGGTCCCGAGCCGCGCGTCCCGACTTCAACAGCCCCGAGATCAGCGCCTCGCCGATCCGGCCGCCACCGATCACTGCAATTCTCGTCATGGCTCTCAGCCTGCCAGCCCGACCCCGCACCCCCGAACGCAGGTCCGTCCGTTCAGCCCTTCGGGATCATCGCGAGCTGGCGGCTCTGCACGACGACCTCGCCGGACTCGTCCAGCACCACGTGGTCCTCCTCGAACCAGGTGTCGCCGAGGACGGTCGCGCTGGCCATCACCCGCAGCCACCCGGGCGCCGGGCGCCGACGCACGTAAGTGGTGAGCTGGACCGTCGGCGCCCACCCGAACATGCCGCGGTTCATCGTGACCGGCGCGCTGAGGTCGCCGGTCATCAGCGCGAAGAGCAGCGCGACGTCGGGATCGGCCTCGTCCTCGGCGAACGGCCTGACCCACATCCGGTTGACGGGGTCGCCCTGCTCACCGGCGAGGAATCGCGCGGCGGTCGGGTCCACCCTCAGGTCGCAACCCTTGGCGACGTGCACGATCTGGCCCATCGGGTGATCGGGGGTGATGAGCACCGCGTCGGCGGGCGGCGTCGCGGGCAGCGCGGCGAGCGCCAGCGGCTCCTGGTGCCGCGGCGCGCCGATGTCCGGAACGCCGAGGGTCACGGCGGTCGAGACCGCGAGCCTGCCCCCCTGGAAGAGGTCGACGTCGACCAGGCAGACCTGCCGGCCCCGCTTGCGGACGGTGGTCACCAGCCGGACCTCGCCCGGGTCGGGGGCACTGACGTAGCTGGCGCTGACCGAGACCGGCGCCATGGCACCGGCGTCGCCGCCCGATCCGAGGATCGCGTCGCGGGCCGCGGCCGCGCACACGGCCATCAGGGTGCCGCCGTGCACCTTCGGACCGATGGTCCAGATCGGATCGATCGTGGCGGCGAAGCTGCCGTCACCGAGGTCGGTGAGCTCGGCCAGATCCGCGAACGGTCGGGTCGAGGTGAGGGAAGGGGGCGTGCTCATGGTGTGTCCTCTCGGAGGGGCGGCGTGCTCGCCGGGGGTGCTGGGTGTGCGACGGCGGCCGCGGGATCGGGTGGCGCGGTCAGGCGTCCGGTGCCGGCCGGTCACCCGGCTCGGGCAGCGTCCGGGACGCGATGTCCTGGTGGGCGAGGCGGCGCAGCGCGGCGAGCACAGGCTCGTAGACCGCGGTGCCGAGCACCGCGTACTCGACGGCCGCCTCCGTGGACCCGACCGGCAGGTGCGCGATGTCGAACTCCGCGATCGCCTGGATGTGCCTGCCGTAGGTGTCGAGCCGGTCGACGGTCATCGGGAGGCCGATGTCCTCCACCGCCTTCAGCGCCCGCTCGAGCTGGCCGACCGCCGGAAAGGCGGGCTCGTAGACCTGCCCCAGCCGTTCGAGCACCCGGCGCGCGCGCGGATGGTCGGCTTCCGGGCAGTCGTCGCGGCCGTCCAGGTAGGGCGGCAGGTTGGCCACCGCGCGCCCCAGCGTGTCGTAGAGCCGGTCGACGGGCTCGTCGGTCAGGCGGACGATCGCGCGGATCCTGGGGATCGGCAGCCCCGCCCCCGCCAGCGCCTTGATCAGCGCCAGACGACGCAGGTGTTGCGGACCGTAGCTGGACTGGGTCGCGCTGGTGGGCTCGCCCGGCATCAGGATGCCCTCGCGCAGGTAGTACTTGATGGTCGCCAGCGGAAGCCCCGACCGCTCGACGAGCTCGGAGACGCGCATCGGCCCTCCCTGGTTGACGGATCGACTCGACTGACGGATCGGCCCCGTTGACGAGAAGACTGGATACTTCTACTATCCAATCAATTGGATAGTAGGACTATCCATCCGGTTCCGAGAATACCCGAACCCCAGGAGACCGCTGTGGACCCCATCCTCACGATCGTTGTCGGCGTCACCCTCCTCACCGTCGTCGGCATCGCGTTCGGGGGCACGTTCATGCTCCGGATCGTCGGCGGGAAGCAGGGCGCCAACGCCCTGCAGAAGACGATGTTCCGCGCCGGGCACGCGCACGCCGGGGTCCTGGTGACCCTCGGACTGGTGGTCGCGCTCCTCACCGAGTCCGCGGGCGTCTCGCCGGGATGGTCGGCCGCCGGTTCTATCCTCGTGCTCTCGTCGGCGATCTTCGTGCCGCTCGGGTTCTTCGTGTCCGTGCTCGGCGCGGATCCGCAACGCCCGAACGCCTGGATCCGATCGGTGTGGATCGGGTTCGGGGCACTCGTCGCCGGGTTGGTCGTGGCCGGGATCGCAGTGATCAGCGCGGGCGTCGGCGCGCTCTGACCGCCGCCGTCAGGACCGCGTGACGGCCGTCAGGACCGCGTGCCTGCCGTCAGGTGCTCGCGGGCGAAGGCCAGCGACTGCGCGAGCATCGACGACCGCTCCGCGCGGGTCCGCGCGTTCTGGGTGTTGACCTCGAGCACCGCCTGCCCGTCGAAGCCGCTCTCGGCCAGGTGCCGGCAGACCTGCGCGCACGGCTGGCTGCCGTGGCCGGGGATCAGGTGCTCGTCCGCCGACGCACCACGCCCGTCCGCCAGGTGCAGGTGCTTGAGACCGCCGCCCATCCGTCGCGCCAGTTCCAGCGCGTCCATTCCCGCGGTGGCGGTGTGCGAGAGGTCCAGCGTGTAGTGGGCGTGACCGACGTCGGTCGGGTCGTAGGACGGGGCGAACACCGAGACCCCGCGCCCCGGGCCGCCGCGCTTCTCGAGGCGCTGGGCCGATGCGGCCTTGGTGCCCCAGAAGCTGTCGGCCCGCATCGGGAACATGTTCTCAACCGCGACGACCACGTCGCTGCGTTCCTCGAGGTCGGCCACCTGGTCCGCGAAGCCGTCCGCGTAGCGCCGCTGCCAGCGGAACGGCGGGTGCACCACCACCGTCCGGGCGCCGAGCGACTCCGCCGCCCGCACCGACCGCTCCAGCTTGACGACCGGGTCCGCGCCCCACACCCGCTGCGAGATCAGCAGGCACGGCGCGTGGATCGCCTGGACCGGAACCGCGTACTCACGGACCAGCCGCTTGACCGCGTTCATGTCCTGGCTGACGGACTCCGCCCACACCATCAACTCGACGCCGTCGTAGCCGAGTTCGGCGGCGAACTCGAACGCCGCCTCGGTGTTCTGCGGGTAGACAGACGCCGTCGACAGTCCCACCAGGATCCGGCTGCCACCGGACCGCGCACCGTCTGTCGCCATGTCTACCCCCGCTCAACTAGTGCTGAGTACGAATGCCAACGGTCCGATCGTCACGAACACCCCGACGACGATCGCGATCAACAGGCTCACCATGTCGTCGGTCTGACGCAGGATCCGGACCACCGCGACGAGGCCGGCGATCACCAGCACCGCGAGCACCAGCGCCACCCACGGCAGCATCTCCCACAGCGTCTCGAAGCCCTTGAACAGCAGGCCGCCTGCCACGATCGCCACCACGGCCTGCCCGATCAGCACCGCCCACTGTCGAGCCGGGCTGCCCGCCGCGCCGTCGTCGGTCGTCGCGTCCTCCGCCGCCGAACTGTCGGCCGCGTCGCTGTCGGCGTCGGACCTGCGTCGCCGCGACCGCGGCGGGGTGTCGGTGACCCGGGGCACCTCGCCCGTCGTGTGGACCTGTGCGCGCGCCTCGTCGAGCGACTCCTCGCGGACACTGCGCACGACCTGGGTCTGTCCGGTCGAGTCGTCCTGGGGCGCGGCCCCGGACAGCAGCGCGGGCTCGGAACCCGAGTACGGCCGGAAGGCACCGGCCGAACGCGCCGTGTCCGGGTCCGACTTGCCCGCCGCCGCAGACGCCCGCGCCTTGGTCGACCGGGGCTTGCCGATGCTGGACTTGCGCGCGTCGGCCTGGGCCAGGATCGCCTTGTCGATCGCCGGGATCATCTGGGTGTGCTCTTCGCCCGCAGGCGCCGCGGCCGCAGCCGGTTCGGCCGCGGCGGGGGCGGACACGGTCCGCATCTGTGGGGCGGACGCGGGATCCGCCTCCGCCTTCGCGGTCGTCACCGACACCGCGACCGACGGGGTCACCGACGAGGGCACCTCCGGAATCGTCACCGACGGCGCGAGGACCGGGGTTGCCGGAGTCACCGACGGCACCTCCGGAATCGTCAACGACGACGGCACCTCCGGGATCGTCACCGACGGCGCGACCGACGGGGTCACCTCCGGGATCGTCAACGACGGCGCGACCGACGGGGTCACCGACGAGGGCACCTCCGGGATGGTCATGAACGCCGGCAGCTCCGGACTCGGGTCCGGCGCCTCGACCTTCGGGGCAGGCTCGGGTTCCGGGGCTCGGTCGCGGACCACCGGGATCTCGCCGGTCAGTTCGGCGACGCTGATGCCGCCCGGCACCCCGCGTCGGCGTCGACCGCCCCGGGACTCGACCTGCTGACCGTTGCGGGCCAGCAGTTCCGCGACGGAAACCTGCCCCGTGTTCGCGCCACCCTCGCTCATCGTGTCACCACCAGTTCGCCGCCCATCTCAGTGTCAAGTTTGCGCAGAATCAGTCCCTCGCGCAGCGCCCACGGACAAATCTCCAACTCGTCCACCGACAGAGCTCGCATGCTCGCCTCCGCAATCAGCGCGCCGGCCACGATCTGTTGGGACCGGTCGGCGCTCACACCCTCGAGTTCCGCGCGGTCCGCCGTCGTCATCCTCGAGATGAACGCAATCAGCTGACGAAGACCGCTCGCAGTCAGTGTCCTACGTGCACGCGGGCCCGCGGCGGAAGGCGCGGCACCGGTGAGTCGGGCGAGCGACCGGAAGGTCTTCGAGGTGCCGACGATGCGATCCGGTGCCCCCGCGGCGCGCAGCGCCTTGGCCGGCTCGGCCAACTCCGCGTCCAGCCAGTCCCGCAGCACGGCGATCCGACGCTTGCCGGGCGGGTCGGCCTGCAGCCAGTCCCTGGTCAACCTGCCCGCGCCCAACTGCAACGAGTACGCCACGTCCGGGTCCTCGTCGTTGCCCGCGGTGAGCTCGAGCGAACCGCCGCCGATGTCCAGGTTCAGGATGCGGCCGGCGCTCCAGCCGTACCAGCGGCGGACCGCGAGGAAGGTGAGCCGGGCCTCGTCGACGCCGGAGAGCACCTCCAGCCCCACACCCGTCTCTTCCCGGACCCGGGCCAGCACGGCCTCCGAGTTGTTGGCGTCCCGCACCGCCGAGGTGGCGAACGCCATCAGCTCGCCGCACCCGGAGGTGGCGGCGATGCTGGCGAAGTCGCCGACCGCGGCGACCAGCCGATCCGCACCGGCGACGGTGATGTCGCCGTGCTCGTCGGTGTTCTCCGCGAGCCGCAGCGTGGACTTTGTTGAGCTCATCGGTGTGGGATGGGCGCCCCTGTGGGCATCCACCACGAGCAGATGAACTGTGTTGCTTCCGACGTCGAGCACCCCTAAACGCACGTCACCACGGTACTGGGTCTACCGTCGGGCACTGTGACAGCAGGCAATACCGGGCCCACGGACAAGATGGTGCCGACCCCCGAAGTGGACCTCGACTTCCCCCGCGAGTGGATCGAATTTGTCGACCCCTCGAACCCCGAGCACGTCGTCGTCGCCGACCTGACCTGGCTGCTTTCCCGTTGGACCTGCGTGTTCGGCACTCCCGCCTGCCAGGGCACGGTGGCCGACCGCCCGGACGACGGCTGCTGCTCGCACGGCGCCTTCCTCTCCGACGCCGAGGATCGGGACAAGCTCGACGAGTCGGTGAAATTGCTCACCGCGCAGGACTGGCAGTTCATGGACAAGGGGCTCGGCAAGAAGGGCTACGTCGAGGAGGACGACCTCGAGGACGAGCCCGCCCTGCGGACCCGGCGGTACAAGGGCGCCTGCATCTTCCTCAACCGGCCCGGTTTCGAGGGCGGCATCGGCTGCGCGCTGCACTCGATGGCGCTGCGCAAGGGCATCGAGCCGCTCGAGGTCAAGCCCGACGTGTGCTGGCAGCTGCCGATCCGGCGCACCCAGGAGTGGGTGGACCGGCCGAACGGCGAGCAGGTCCTCAAGACCACGATCACCGAGTACGACCGTCGCGGCTGGGGCGAGGGCGGCGAGGAGCTGAGCTGGTACTGCTCCGGTTCGCCGGACGCCCACGTCGGCGCGAAGCCGGTGTGGCAGTCCTACGCCCCGGAACTGACCGAACTGCTGGGCGCCGAGGCGTACCAGGAACTGGCGACCCACTGCCGCCGCCGGGCCGGGCTCGGGCTGATCGCGGTGCACCCCGCGACCACCGCGGCCCGCGAGGCCCGCGGCCGCTAGTCGGCGACGCGCCGGGCCCGTCCCGGACTCCGCCGACCGGAGTTCGGGACGGGCCCGGCGCCGCGTCTGTACCGGTCGCGCTCAGCCCTCGAGCTTGTACCCCAGGCCTCGGACGGTGACCAGGTGCGCGGGCTTCGCCGGGTCGGCCTCGATCTTCGAGCGAAGCCTCTTGACGTGCACGTCGAGGGTCTTGGTGTCCCCGACGTAGTCCGCACCCCAGACCCGGTCGATCAGCTGACCGCGGGTGAGCACCCGACCGGAGTTGCGCAGCAGGTACTCGAGCAGGTCGAACTCCTTGAGCGGCAACTGGACCACATCGCCGTTGACCAGCACGGTGTGCCGGTCCACGTCCATCCGCACCGGCCCGGCCGCGAGCACGTCGTCGGCCGAGTCCCCGTCGACCTCGCTGTCGACGCCGCGGCGCAGGACCGCGCGGATCCGGGCGATCAGCTCACGCGCCGAGTACGGCTTGGTGACGTAGTCGTCGGCCCCCAGTTCCAGCCCGACCACCTTGTCGATCTCGCTGTCTCGGGCGGTCACCATGATCACCGGCACCCCCGACCGGGCCCGCAACTGCTTGCACACGTCGGTGCCGCTCATCCCCGGCAGCATCACGTCGAGCAGCACGATGTCGGCGCCGGCCCGGTCGAACTCGGCCAGCGCGGACGGGCCGTCGCCTGCGATCGTCACCTCAAAGCCTTCCTTGCGGAGCAGGAACGCCAGGGGGTCGGCCAGCGACTCCTCGTCCTCCACGATCAGCACATTCGTCATCGGTTGGCCTCCAGGTTCGTCGCGGCTCGCGGCCGCGTTGCGTGGTCAGTCGATTCGGTCTTGTCCGGTGCAGCGGTGGGTTCGGGGGTGACGGTCCGGGCCGGGGCCTCGCCGTCGACGAGCAGCTCGTCGTCGACGTCGGCCTCCTGGTGCCCGGGCACGAACAGGGTGAAGGTGGAACCGGTGCCCGGCTTGCTCCACAGCGTGATCGAGCCGTTGTGGTTGGCCGCGACGTGCTTGGCGATCGCCAGCCCCAGCCCGGTGCCGCCCGTCGCGCGGGCCCGCGCCTTGTCCACCCGGAAGAAGCGTTCGAAGACCCGCTCCTGGTCGGCCTTGTCGATGCCGATGCCGCGGTCGGTGACGGCGATGGCCACCTGATCGCCGCGGCGGCTGCGGCTGACCGAGACCGGCGAACCCGCCGGCGAGTACGCGATCGCGTTCTCCACGAGGTTCGACAGCGCGGTGACCAGAAGGGTGCGGTCGCCGAGCATCTCGAGCCCGCTCGGCCGATCCGCGGTCACCGTGATGCCGGCCGCCTCCGCCGTCACCCGCGAGCGGCGCAGCGCCTCCTCGATCAGCTCGTCGACGTCGACGACCTCGAGGTCGGGCAGCTTCTCCGCACCCTGCAGGCGGGAGAGCGCGATCAGCTCGCTGACCATGTTGCCGAGGCGCTTCGACTCACCCAGCACCCGCTCGCCGAAGTGCCGGACCGACTCCGGGTCGTCGGCGGACTCGAGCAGCGCCTCGGCCAACAGGCCCATCGCACCGACCGGGGTCTTGAGTTCGTGGCTGACGTTGGCGACGAAGTCGCGGCGGGTGGCCTCCATCCGGACCTGCTCGGAGTCGTCGTCGGCGAACAGCACGACGAAGCGGCGGTCCTCCTCGCTGAGCAGTCGCGCCACCCCCCGGACCGCGATCCGGTTGCGTCCCCGGCCCGGGCTGTTCAGGCTCAGGTCGATCTCGACGGTCTCGCCGGTGTCGAGGACCCGCGCGGCGGCCACCCAGGCCCGCTGGTCGACCATCCGGTTGCGGACCAGTCCGAGCTCCTCGGCGCGGGGATTGAACAGGACCACGTCCTGGAAACTGTCGACGACCGCGATCCCGGAGTGCGAGGCGAGCACGATCAGGTCGAGCACCTGGGACATGGTCAGGCCGGCCCGCTGCGCCTCGCGTCGGGCGTAGCGGCGTCGCAGCCGCGGGATCAGCACCGCGCCCACGAGGTAGCCGGCCAGCGCGGCGACCACGGCCAACGACACGGCCTGAACGATGTTCACAATTGAATCGTACGGTTCGACGAACCCCTACCGAAGGCGGGTTCGGGCATTTCTCTGCACGTCACGGGGGCGCCGAACCCCGTTTCCCTGTCGTTCACCCGACGTTCGCCCGGGCCCCGCGCGGTGTCTGCGAGGGCCCGGGACCGGAACATCGTGTTGCTACTTCGCGCCCTGGTTGGCGACGGCCGCGGCACCGGCGGCGGCGGCCGCGGGGTCGAGGTAGGTGCCGCCCCTGTTGATCGGCTTCAGGTTCTCGTCGAGGTCGTAGCGCAGCGGGATCCCGGTGGGGATGTTCACGCCGGCGATGTCCTCGTCGGAGATGCCGTCGAGGTGCTTGACCAGCGCGCGCAGCGAGTTGCCGTGTGCGGTGACGAGGACGGTCTTGCCTGCCTTCAGGTCCTGGGAGATGGTGTCCTCCCAGTACGGGATGAGCCGCTTGACCACGTCGAGCAGGCACTCGGTCAGCGGGACCTCGCCGATGTCGGCGTACTGCGGGTCGGTGTCCTGGCTGTACTCGCTGCCCGCCTCGATGGCAGGCGGCGGGGTGTCGTAGCTGCGACGCCAGAGCATGAACTGGTCGTCGCCGTACTCGGCCTTGGTCTGGGCCTTGTTCTTGCCTTGCAGGGCGCCGTAGTGCCGCTCGTTCAGACGCCAGTCGCGCACGACCGGGATCCAGTGCCGGTCGGCGGCGTCGAGGGCCAGGTTGGCGGTGTTGATCGCGCGGCGCAGCAGCGAGGTGTACAGCACGTCGGGCAGCAGGTCGTGCTCCTTGAGGAGCTCGCCCGCCCGCTTGCCCTCCCCGATGCCCTTGTCGGTGAGGTGGACGTCCACCCAGCCGGTGAACAGGTTCAGCGCATTCCATTCGCTCTCGCCGTGGCGGAGCAGCACAAGGGTTCCGGTACTCATGCGGTCAATCCTGACACGCCCGCCGACGCCCCTGCGACGAGCGTCGGCCAGAGCCGACCTGACGCACTGTCCGAACCGCCGACCAGAGTCTGCGGACCGAAGGTGACATTAACTCGAATATTGACAGTGACTATCAAGCATGGAGATACTCTCACTAAATCGTGTGGAGAGATCGCGGCGCATCCGTCGTCGCAGACCCACACCATCGGGAGGAGCCCGGGATGTCCCTTCGCGAACGGCAACGACGTCAGGTCCGCGCGGACATTCAGCGCGCCGCCTTCACCCTGTTCGCCCGCGACGGCTACGACGCGGTGACGACGGAGCAGATCGCGGACGCCGCGGGCATCTCGCCGAGCACGTACTTCCGGCACGTGCGCAGCAAGGACGACCTGCTGCTGGATCCGGTGCGCGAGGGCGGCGCGGGCATCGTCGCGCTGGTCGAGGAGCGGCCGGTGTCGGAACCGGCCGACGTGGCGCTCGCGCGGGCGATCCTCGAGCGTTCCACCACGCTCGCGGCCACCGAGACCGAGCAGTGGCGCACCGCGTTCTGCACCGCGCCGCACCTGATGGACCGCGTCGCGCTGATCACGCCGGAACACCGGTCCAGGCTGATCGAACTCGTCGCGCTACGCATGGCGTGTGATCCCGACACCGACAGCAACCCGGGGCTGCTGGTGCACCTGATGCTCGCCGCCGCCGAGTTCGGCTACCGGCAGTGGCTGCGCGGCTCGCAGAACCGGGGTGGCTCGCTCCCCGTCTGCGTCGAAGGCGCCGTCAGCGCGGTCCTCCACGACCGCTGGCGCGCCCACACGGCCGAGCCGAAATACCGAGACTGACCGACCGCACGACACCAGTCGACGACCGAGAACAACACGGAGGTTCGAGAAGTGACACAGCACCCCAGCGGATCCGACGAGACCGTCGATCTGGTCGTGGTCGGATCCGGCGCCGCCGGGATGGCAGCCGCCATCACCGCCGCCAGGAACGGCCTGACCGCCGTCATCGTCGAGAAGTCGCAGTACTGGGGCGGGTCGTCCGCCCGCTCCGGCGGAGGGGTGTGGATCCCCGGGAACTCGGTGCTGCGGCGGCAAGCGCCCGCTGACGACATCGAGGCCGCGAGAACCTATCTCACCAGCATCGTCGGCGAGGACGCCGATGCCGAACGGATCGACGCCTACATCGACCGCGGCCCCGAGGCCCTGGACTTCCTGATCGAGAACTCGCCGTTGAAGCTGGAGTGGGTGAAGGGTTACTCGGACTACTTCCCGGAGGCTCCCGGGGGGCGGGCGACCGGACGATCGGTCGAGCCGCTGCCGTTCGACGCCCGCGCGCTGGGAGACGACCTCTCGACCCTGCACCCGTCCTACACGAAGGCCCCGCTCGGCGTGGTCGTCAAGCAGTCCGACTACCGGTGGCTGAGCACCGGTCTGCGGACCTGGCGCGGCCCGGTCCGAATGCTGCGGGTCGGCGCACGGACCATGGCCGGCAAGGTCCGCGGCAAGAAGCTGATCGGACTGGGCTCCGCGCTGATGGCCGAGCTGATGCTCGGCGTGCGCGCCGCCGGGGTCCCGGTCCGGCTGGGCACCGCGATGACCGACCTGGTCACCGAGGGCGACCGGGTGGTCGGTGTGGTCCTCGAAAGTGGCGGAACCCGAACCACCCTCCGCGCCCGCCGCGGCGTGGTGCTGGCCTGCGGCGGATTCGAGAGCAACCCCGAGATGCGGCAGAAGTACCAGCGCGAGCCGGTCTCGGCGTCGTGGACCCTCGGCGCCCCGACCAACACCGGCGACGGGATCACCGCAGCACAGCGCGTCGGGGCCACCGTCTCCTACATGGACGACGCCTGGTGGGCTCCGTCCATCCCCCTGCCCAAGGGCCCGTGGTTCGCCCTCGCCGAACGCTCGCTGCCCCGCAGCGTGATGGTCAACGACCGCGGGGTCCGCTTCATGAACGAGTCGCTCCCGTACGTCGAGGCGACCCACCGCATGCTCGGCGGCCCGCACGGGCAGGGCGAGGGCCCTGCCGAGAACGTCCCCGCGTGGCTGATCTTCGACCAGACCTACCGCGACCGCTACCTGTTCGCCGGTGTCACCGCCCGCCGGCCGCTCCCCCGTTCCTGGATGCGATCCGGGGCCATCACGTCCGCCGGGACAGTCGCCGAACTCGCCGAGCGGATCGGCGTTCCGGCCGACTCCCTCACCGCCACCGTCGAACGGTTCAACGCGCACGCGCGCGCCGGCACCGACCCCGACTTTCACCGTGGCGAGAGCAGGTACGAGCACTACTACGGGGACATCTCGAACAAGCCCAACCCCAGCCTCGGCGAACTCACCAAGGCGCCGTTCTATGCCGCGCAGATGGTTCCCGGCGACCTCGGCACCAAGGGCGGAGTCGACACCGACAGCACGGGTCGGGCGTTGCGTGCGGACGGCACCGTCATCGCCGGTCTGTACGCCGCGGGCAACACCAGCTCACCGGTCATGGGCCACACCTACGCCGGCCCCGGAGCGACCATCGGTCCCGCGATCGTCTACGGATATCTCGCCGCCCTCGACGCCGCGGCGCACTAGACGCCGGGCGGGCTGCCGGCAGGCGGGGAGAGTCGCCCTGCTGGCCGGCGACCATCCCGCACCGCACACTGGGTGGATGGGTGCCTCGCCGCGCGACCGCTGGGTGCTGCACGTCGACCTCGACCAGTTCGTCGCCGCGGTCGAGGTGCTGCGCCGCCCCGAACTGCGCGGCCGCCCGGTGATCGTCGGCGGCCGCGGCGACCCCACCGAACGCGGCGTGGTCTCGACGGCGTCCTACGAGGCACGCGAGTTCGGGATCAGGTCGGGGATGCCGCTGCGGGTCGCCGCCCGCAGGCTCGCCACCCGCGGCATCACCGATGCGGTGTTCCTACCCGTCGACGGCGAGGCCTACACCGCCGCCTCGGGGTCGGTGATGGCGACGCTGCGCGGACTCGACGCTGTGGTCGAGGTGCTGGGCTGGGACGAGGCCTTCCTCGGCGTGCGGACCGGCGACCCGGAGACCTTCGCGCGGCGGGCACAGGCCGCGGTGCTCGCGGCCACCGCGCTGCACTGCTCGGTGGGGATCGGCGACAACACGCTGCGGGCGAAGATCGCGACGGGATTCGGGAAGCCGCGCGGGGTGTTCCGGTTGACCGCCGAGAACTGGTTCGAGGTGATGGGCGCACGGGACACCGCGGCGCTCTGGGGCGTCGGCGCCAAGACCGCGAAGAAGCTTGCCGCGCTGGGCATCCGCACCGTCCGGGACCTGGCCGACGCCACCGACGGCGCGCTGGCCGACGCACTCGGCCCCACCATCGGGCCGTGGCTGCACCGGCTCGGCCGCGGGATCGGCGAGACCGAGGTGAGCGACGCGGCGTGGGTGGCGCGCGGCCACGGCCGGGAGACCACCTTTCAGCACAACCTCACCGACCCCGGCCGGGTGACGGCCGAGGTGCGCTCGCTGGCCCGGCGGGTCACCGAGGACCTGCTGGCCGAGGGACGGGCGGCGGTGCGGGTGACGCTGAAGGTCCGGTACGCGCCGTTCGAGACGCACACCACCGGCCGCCCGTTGGCGGAGCCGACGCTGGACCCGACGGTGATCGCGGACGCCGCCGCCGCACTGACCGAGCGGCTCGACCACGACCGCGAGGTCCGGCTGCTGGGCGTGCGACTCGACATGACGCCGCCCGACGCCGGTTGACCGGGCGTCCGGCCGCGGCGTGGCGAGGTAGGCAGTCAGTCGAGGCCGGGAACGGCCCCGGGCACGCGGTCGGGCGCGCCGTCGGGCGCGCCGTCGGCTGCGGGTGCGCCGTCGGGCCGGGCTCCCTCGTCGATCAGGTGCTCGAAG
Organism: Rhodococcus kronopolitis; assembly: GCF_042654025.1. Lineage (NCBI taxonomy): Bacteria > Bacillati > Actinomycetota > Actinomycetes > Mycobacteriales > Nocardiaceae > Rhodococcus > Rhodococcus kronopolitis. The sequence goes on from NZ_JBHSFO010000009.1 coordinate 257,489, forward strand.
GCCTCGAGGTTCGCCAACGACTCCCCGCGGGAGACCCGCCACGCCCACTCGCGCCGGATCGAACCGGCGAAACCGAGCTCGAGCAGCAGGTTGAAGTCGCCGTCCGCGGCCTCGAGCACCTGACCGAGCACCCGGTCCAGCTCGTCGCCGGTGACGGCGTGCGTGGAGATCCGGCCGACCAGGTAGATGTCGCCGGCCCGGTCGATCGTGTAGTGCACGCCGTAGAGCCGACGGTTGCGGCGCAGCAGGTAGCGGTAGACGCCCTCGAAGTTCTCGTCGGGGTTGCGGCAGACGAACGCCTCGACCCGCACCCCGTGGTTGCCGACGCTGAGCAGGCAGGAGGTCTTGAGCTTGCGCTCCCCCGGCAGCTCGACGACGAACTGGTGCTCGTCCGGCCTGGAGTAGTCCAGGCCCCGTTCGGCCAATGCGGCGTCGATCAGCGTGACGGTCTCGTTCACGTGCGCACTCCCAGTCGTCGCAGCTTCCACAGTCCGCGGCCGCGGCGCTGCGCGAGGTCCGCCTGCGGGCGGTAGCCCGCGACGGCCCGTCGGTAGCTCTGCAGCAGCCCGTCCGCGGTGTGCTCCCAGGAGAAGTTCGCGGCGTGCAGCGGCGCCCGGCGCGCCATCTCCGCCAGCCGACCGCGGTCGTTGAGCAGTGCCTGCAGCGCATCGGCCCAGTCGTCGGTGCGGTGTCCGTCCACCAACAGGCCGGTCTCCCCGCCGCGGACCGCGACCCCGAGCCCGCCGACGTCGGCCGCGACCACCGGGGTGCCGCAGGCCTGGGCCTCTAGCGCCACCAGTCCGAAGGACTCCGAGTAGCTGGGCACCGCGACGAGGTCCGAGGCCCGGTAGACCTGCGCGAGCCGGTCGGGCGGCTGCGGCGGCAGGAAGGTCACCCGGTCCGCGATGCCGAGGGCGGCGGCGAGTTCGATCAGCGAGTCGGGCCGGTCGAGCCCGGTGCCCGACGGCCCGCCGACCACCACCACCCGCACCGGCAGCCCGGGCTGGCGGGCCATCAGTTCGGCGGCGGCGCGCAGCAGCACGTCGGGGGCCTTGAGCGGCTGGATGCGACCGACGAAGGTGACGATCAACTCGTCCGGGTCCAGGCCGATCTCGGCGCGGGCGGCGGCGCGGTCGCCCGGGCGGTAGCGCGAGAGGTCGGCGCCGGGCGCCACCACGTCGATCCGGCCGGGGTCGGCGCCGTAGACCTCGACCAGCTTGCCTGCCTCGTCCGCGGTGTTGGTGATCAGCCGGTCGGCCTCCGCGACCACCTGCTGCTCGCCGATCTGCCGGGCGGCCGGTTCCGGGGTGTCACCCTCGGCGAGCGCCGCGTTCTTGACCGCGGCCAGGGTGTGCGCGGTGTGCACCAACGGCACTCCCCACCGGTCGCGGGCCAGCCAGCCCACCTGCCCGGAGAGCCAGTAGTGCGAGTGCACCAGGTCGTAGTAGCCCGGCGGGTGGTGCGCCTCCTCGCGCAGCACCCCGGCCGTGAACGCGCACAGCTGCGTGGGCAGGTCGTGCTTGTCGAGGCCCTCGAACGGTCCGGCGACCACGTTGCGGACCAGGACGCCGGGCGCGGCCTCGACCACCGGGGCGTCCGCGGAGGAGGTGGCCCGGGTGAAGATTTCCACCTCGACGCCGCGCTCGGCGAGTCGCAGGGCGCTCTGCAGGACGTAGACGTTCATCCCGCCCGCGTCCCCGGTCCCCGGTTGAGCCAATGGGGAGGTGTGGACCGACAGAACGGCCACCCTCCGCAACCGATGGTTATGCGCTGGCGTCACGACCCCATCTTGCCCCCTGCGGGCGGGGCCGCCACACCCAGCACCGCACGGCCGCGCGCGGGGGTGCGGTGCTACCGGGCGAACGACTGTGACCCAGCTCTCCCCCGGGGCTGTCACATTCCAGGTCGCCGCGGTGTCTAGATGGTGAAGACCCACTCGTCGAGGGAGGAAGCGCCATGACTGCGTCACACGGAAATCGATCCAGTTCACACGGAACCCGATCCAGCGAAGTCTCGTCCAGGCAGGTCGTGGTGGTCGGTGCGGGCTACGCGGGGGTGATCGCGGCGAACCGGATCCAGGCCGCGCGCCGCCCCGGCGTCACCGTCACCGTGGTCAACCCGCGGTCCGAGTTCGTCGAGCGCGTCCGGCTGCACCAGCACGCGACGGACGGGACGGGCGCCACCCATGCGCTGTCCGGAATCCTGGACCCCGCCGTGCGTCTCCGGATCGCGAGCGTCGAGGAGATCACCGACGCCGCGGTGGTCCTCGACGACGGCGGATCCCTCGACTTCGACGTCCTCGTCTACGCGGTGGGCAGCCGGTCCGTCCGCGGGGTCGGCGCCGAGCACACGCACACGGTCGGCGACCTCGAGGACGCCAACCGGCTCCGGTCCCGGCTGCGGGAGCTGACCGCCGGCTCGAGCGTGGTGGTCGTGGGCGGCGGGCTGACCGGCGTCGAGACCTCCGCCGAGATCGCCGAACGGTTCCCGGGCCTGACGGTGCGACTGGTGTCCTCCGGTCCGGTGGCCGAGGGCCTGTCCGACCGCGGCCGCCGCGGCGTCACCCGCACGCTCGCCCGCCTCGGCGTCGAGGTGCACGCGGGCAGTCGGATGCTCCGCGCCGAGCCCGGTCGCGTCGTGCTGGCGGACGGCACCGACCTGGCCAGCGACTGCACGATCTGGGCGGGCGCCTTCGGGGTGCCGGACCTGGCCCGGCGCAGCAGCCTGCCGGTCGACGATGCCGGCCGGTTGCGGACCGACGAGAACCTGGTGTGCCTCGGGCACCCGAACGTGATCGGCGTCGGCGACGCCGTCGCGCCGCCCGCGCGGGTCGCCGGGCACATCCGGATGAGCTGCCAGGCCGCGATCCCGCTCGGCGCGCACGGCGCCGACACGGCGCTCGCCCTGCTCGGCGGGCAGGCGCCGCGGCCGCTGTCGATGGGTTTCGCGTCGCAGTGCATCAGCCTGGGCCGGCGGGCGGGCGTGGTCCAGCTCGTCCACGCCGACGACAGCCCCCGCAGCGTCGCGCTCGGCGGCCGCACCGCGGCGGTGGTCAAGGAACTGATCTGCCGGTCCGCCCGCTGGGGAGTGGGCACCCGCGGGTCCGCCGTCCGGTGGCCGGTCTCCGGTCCCACGCCGGCCGGGCAGCCTCAGGGCACGTCGGCGTGAGCCCCGCAGAGGTGTTCACCGAGTACCGGCCGCTGCTGTTCACCATCGCCTACGAGATCCTCGGCAGCGCCGCGGACGCGGAGGATGCGCTGCAGGACAGCTACCTCCGGTGGTCGGAGGCGGATCCGGCCTGCATCGACAATCCCCGCGCCTACCTGGCGCAGGTCGTCACCCGGCAGGCCCTGAACCAGCTGCGGTCGGCCGGACGCAGGCGCGAGGACTACGTGGGGAGCTGGCTGCCCGAACCGATCCGCACCGGGCCCGACGCCTCCGAGGACGCGCTCCTCGCCGAGTCGGTGTCGATGGCGATGCTGCTGGTGCTCGAGACGCTCAGCCCCGACGAACGCGCGGTGTTCGTGCTGCGGGAGGTGTTCGGGTTCAGTCATCGCGAGGTGGCCGAGGCGGTCGGCAAGTCGGAGGCGGCGGTGCGGCAGACCTCGCACCGCGCCCGGTCGCACGTCCTTTCCAGGCGCAGGCGATTCGAGCCGAGTTCCGCGGCGGCGCAGGAGCTGGCCGGCCAGTTCCTCTCCGCCGCGGTCACCGGCGACATCCAGGCCCTGATGGACCTGATGGCGCCCGACGTCGTCGAGATCTCGGACGGCGGCGGCAAGGTCAACGCCGCACGCAGGCCCGTCGTGGGCCGGGAGCGGGTGGCCCGCTTCATGGCCGGACTCGCCCGGACCGGGCCTGCCGACCTGAGGTTCGAGGTGGGGCTGTTCAACTCCCTGCCGTCGGTGCTGATCTACTCGGGCGAGCACCTGGACACCGTGGCCATGTTCGAGGTCACCGACGCCCTGGTCTCGGGGATCTACCTGGTGCGCAACCCCGACAAGCTGACCGGGGTGGCGCAGTCACGACCACTGACCCGCTGAGGGCGCCCGCCACACCCGGGTTGCCCGCGTCGCACCGGCGGCTGCGGGTGCGACGCGGTACCCGGGGTGCGGATCAGCCCAGCGCGTCGACGAACTCGCTCACCTCGGCGACGAACCGCTCGGGGTCCTCGACGAACGGGCCGTGGTTGCAGCCTTCCCAGTACGAGGCGGTGGCATTGGGCAACAGGTCCACCGCGTGGCGGGCGGCGGACACGTCGACCACCGTGTCCGAGGTGCCGTGCAGCACCAGGACGGGGAGGTCGAGACCGGCCAGCAGGTCGTCGTGGCCGATCGCCCGCGCGAACAGCGCGGCGCGCACCCGGGGCCGGGTGGACAGGCTCTCGCCGAACAACGCCTGCGCCTGCGCGCCCTTGCCGTCGGCCTGACCGGTGAGCGCGCTGCCGAAGCCGCCCAGCGCGCGGATCGCCTCGCCTGCGTCCTCCGACATCGCCGCCGGGATCGCCTCCCGCATCGCGGACCCGACGCGGCCACCCTTCTGACCGGGACCGATGCTGGTGATGGCGCCGACCAGGACCACCGCGGCCACGGCGTCGACCCCGCACTCGGCGAGGTAGTCGCACACCACCAGGCCGCCGTACGACCAGCCGAGCAGCACCGCACCGGACTCGATCGACTCGGACTCCAGCACGGCGGCGACGTCGCCGGCCCACACCTTCGAGTCGTCGTACCCGGTTGCCGGTGCACCCGAGTAGCCGTGACCGCGGAGGTCGACGGCGATCACCCGGTACCGCTCGGCGAGCGCGTCGAGGACCGACTCGCCCCAGCAGTCCAGTGACTGCGCCCAGCCGTGCAGCAGGACGAGCGGCCGGGCCCCCGGCGCGCCCGTGACCCGGTAGACGATGGACGTGCCGTCGATGCTCACTGCCTCACGGATGCTCATGCGTTGCACCCTACGAGGGTCGGTTGGTCAACTTCGCCTGCGGCACGCACGCCGGGCAGATTCGTCGCACATCGGACACCGGGGGCCCCGGCCGATCACCGATGCGAGACCCGCCGGTGCGGCGTCCCGCGGAAGGACCGTCACAGGTAGGGCTCGGTGAGCAGCTCCAGGAAATGGCCGGCGGGATCGAGCGTGTAGAGCCGCTGGCCGCCGTCCTCGTCGCTGATCTCGTTGACCCTGGTGCGCTGGGGGTCCGCCCAGTAGTCCCGATCGGCGTCCACGAGCCGCTGCCGCGCCTCGGCGAAATGGCGGCCCGTCACGAGGAACGCGTAGTGCTGCGGCGGGAAGTCGATCGGCGGTTCGGCGAACTGAAGCAGCACGCCGTCGGCGATGGTCAGGTTCGTGAACACTCCCCAGGAGGGCGCGTCGGCGGCCTCGAGCAGGTCCTTGTAGTAGGCGGCCGACTCGGATGCGTTCTTGGCCGCGATGATCGTGTGGTTGAAACGTGCAGGCATGGGGTCTCCAAAGATGGTGAGCAGTGGACGGAGGGAAATCCACGCGCTTCGGAGGTGCCCGGGGCCGGCGGTGCCGCGCCGATGGCGCAGTCAGGGATCGACCGGTTCGCCCGTCTGTGTGCGGCTCGAGGCCTGACCGGTCATCACGAGTGCACGATAGCCCGGCGCAGGCTCGGCGGGAAGGGCTGGCGGGCGCGATGATCGGGGCGCGCCTACGGCGTGGATCTCAGCCGAGCGCGGCGACGATCTCGTCCACGTCGGCGTGCACCGCCCCGATCCGCCCGGCCTCCTCGAGGTGCCGGTCGTCGATGCCGGAGACGGCGTCGGCCGCGATCAACACCCGCAGGTCACGCTCGCTCGCCCCGAAGATCGTCGCCCGCGGACAGTTCGGGTAGTTGCAGCCTGCGACCACCACCGTGTCGACCCCGAGTCCGGCGAGGTGCCCCTCGAGCCGGGTCCGGTGGAAGGCACTCCACCGAGGCTTGAACAGCACCGACTCGGTCGGCGAGACCACTTGCCGGCCACCGGCGAGGAGCAGGTCGGGATCCAGGTCCGGCACCGTCAACGCCGGCACCACCTGCGACCCCGCTGCACCGGGTCGGGCGATCCCGGCACCCGCCGCCAGCGCGGTACGCCGGACCAGGTCCACGTCCTCGCCCGCGTACAGGCGCACCACGTGGACGATCGGCCGCGACGCGGCGCGGTAGGCCGACACCAACCGGGCGATCGCGGGCAGGACCGCGCTGGTCCCGGCGATCGGACTCGCCCCGCCGTCGGCGAAGTCACGCTGGGTGTCGATCACCAGCAGCGCCGACCGGTCGAGGTGCGGGACGATCCAACGGTCTGTCTCCTGCGACATACGACTCACGGCGACAAGCCTATTGCCGGGGGTCCGGCGCGAGCCGGACTAGCATCGATTCATGGACCTGCACGAGATGTTGGCCACCATGCCGTTCGCCGTGAAATCCGGCATCAAACTTCTCTCTGCAAACACCGCCGAGGTCGTCGGCAACCTCGCCTGGAGCGAGGACGTCACCACGACGGGCCAGATCATGCACGGCGGCGCCCTGACCACCCTGGCCGACACCGTCGGCGCGGTCTCGGCGTACCTCAACATCCCGTCGGGCGCGTCCCGGGTGACGACGGCGTCCAACGCCGTCTTCGCCCGCCAGGTGCGCCGCGGGGCAGTCACCGCCACCGCGCGCCCGCTCCATGTCGGCCGCAAGACGGTGCTGGTCTCGATCGACATCACCGACGACGAAGGCCGGCTGGTCTCGCAGGTGACGCAGTCCCATGCCGTACTCGGCGAACTCGGACCCTGAGCCGAAGCCCCTCGGAACCTCCGGGCGTAAGCAACTGTGCTGCACCGCCATCCGACGTAGCCTGCACGCATGACACCCGACGAGTTGCTTGCCACGATGCCGTTCGCCGTGCACACCGGAATCCGGTTGACCGCGGCCACTCCCGCCGCGACCGTCGGCCACCTGGACTGGAGTCAGCAGCGCACCACCGCCGGGCCCGCCATGCACGGCGGCGCGCTGATGACCCTCGCGGACACCGTCGGCGCGGTCTGCGCCTTCCTCAACATCCCGGCGGGATCGGCAACGTCCACCACGAGCTCGAACACCGTCTTCACCCGCGGCATCCGCAAGGGCACCGCCACCGCGACCGCCAGGCCGTTGCACGTCGGTCGCAGCACCGTCGCGATCCTCGTCGAGGTACGCGACGACGAGGATCGCCTGGTAGCCCAGGTCACCCAGTCGCAGGCCGTGCTCGCCGCATCGCCCCTGTGACATCAGGAATCGCGTGACGTCGGGAATCGCTGCGACACCGGGAGACTGACGGGGACGTCGGGAACCCGCCGGGCCGGATCGTTCGGCGCACACTCGCCCTGCCGAACCGGGCGCCGCGGGCTACCGTGAGTCGATGTCGCGTCTGCTCGACCGCTACCGCGCCACCGGCGCCGACCTGCCGTTCGGAGACCTGCTGCCCGCCCACGGCGTCGCCATGGAGGGCTACTTCTGGCGGTTCACCCTCCCCGAGACCGGCCGGGTGGTGATCGCGCTGTGCGGGGTCAACCGCGCGGCCGACGGGCACTGGGCGACGCTCGGACTGGCCGGTCACCCGAACGGCTTCCTGCGCACCGCCGCCCACCCGACCGGCCGGGCCGATCCGCACCGTCTCGGCGCGCACGCCGGCGATGCGTTCCGCGGCGATCGAGACAGCCTCCGGGTGGACCTCGGGCCCGATGCCCGACTCGACGTGCGGATCACGAATCCGACGCCCTGGCCGCGTCGAGGGTTCGGCGGTTCCGGTGTCTTCCAGTCGGTTCCCGGGCTCAACCAGTACTGGCATCCCTGGCTGCTCGGCGGCCTGGCCGAGGGTCACGCCGTGCTGGGTGGCCAGGAGTGGGACCTGGACGGCGCGCGGGTGTACGCCGAGAAGAACTGGGGCCGAGGCGGATTCCCGGACTCGTGGTGGTGGGGCCAGGCGCAGGACTTCGCCGAACCCGGCGCCTGCGTGGCGTTCGCTGGCGGGCAGGTCAGCGCCGGACCGCTGCGCACCGAGGCCACCGCCGTGGTGGTGCGCCTGCCGGACGGCCGGCTGCTGCGGCTCGTCCACCCGGTGCTCTCCCCGGTCCGCGCCGACGTCACCGACGAGCACTGGATCCTGCACGGGCGCAGCCCGAACTGGAGCGTGGACATCGAGGGCCACGGCCCCCTCGACGATGCGCACGTGCTGCCGGTGCCGCTGCCCGCCGAGCGCCGCAACGTCGCGGGCGCGATCGAGCACCTCGGTGCCCGGATGCGCGTCACGGTGCGCCGACGCGGCCGAGAGGTCTGGTCGGGACAGTCCACGCTCGCCGCGCTCGAGCACGGCGGGCTGGAGCGATCCCGCGCCGAGGCCGTCCGGCGTGGGGCACCGGCCGATGCCACCGACGCCCCGCCCGTACCGCGCTGACCGGGTCTCCCTTCGGCCGGGCGGCCCGGACCGGCAACCCGCCGACCCCGCCCCGCGACCGTCGATTCTGCATACACTCGCGCCATGGAGCTCCAGACACGTCAGCTTCGCTACTTCGTCGCCGTCGCCGAGGAGTTGAGCTTCACCCGCGCCGCACAGCGACTGCACATCGCGCAGCAGGCCCTGAGCGCGCAGGTCAAGCAACTCGAGCAGACCCTCGGCGTGGTACTGCTGACCCGAACCACGCGCAGCGTGACCCTGACCGCTGCCGGTGCCGCATTCCTCGAGGACATCGGCGCGCTACTGGTGGCTCTCGACGACGCCGCCGAGCGCGCCCGGTCGATGCAACGCAGCGAACACGAGCGACTGGTGCTGGGATTCCTCGAGGGCGCGGCCCTGATGCTGACCGAGCCGATCCTGTCCGCCTTCCGCGATCACCATCCCGGCGTGACGGTGGAGATGCGCCAGTTCAACTACGACGATCCGTCCGCCGGAATGACCGACCGCTCGGTGGACGTGGCGTTCCTGCGTCGTCCGCTCACGACCGACGGAGTCGATTTCGCGCCGCTGTTCGCCGAGCCCCGCGTGGTGATGCTGCGCGCCGACCATCCGCTCGCCGACCGCGCCTCCGTCGACGTGGCCGAGCTGATCGAGGAGCCGATTCTCGGGGCGGCGTGCACCGACCCGGTGTGGAATGCGTACTGGGAGCTCGACGCCCATCGCGGCGGAGGGCCGCCGGTGCAGGTGGCGTCCCGCTCGACCACGGTGCTCGAGGAGTACCAGAAGGTGGCGGCGGGCGTGGGCATCGTGGTGACGGCCGCGTGCGCCCGCTGGATCCCCTATCCGGGAGTGACGCTGGTGCCGATTGTCGGCGACGCACCGAACGAGGTCGCGGTGGCCTGGCACCGCGACAACGACTCGGCGTTGGTGCGCTCGTTCGTCGACGTCGCCCGGCGCGTGCGCGACGCGCAGCCGGAGCTGGTGAAGAAGCTGCAGGAACCGGACTTCGGCGACCGTCGGATACCCCCGTTGATCCCCTACTGACAACGGAATCTTGTCAATCCGTGTGGAACAAGTGTTTCTGTTCCGAGGCGCCCCACCATAGGGTCTGACTCAAGGAATACCCGGGTCCGGAACCGACGACCCGGGTCGATGAATGCGCCGGTCCACCCGACCGAGCGCCGAGCGTCGCGCGCTGACCCGCACGAGTCTCTGCAAGCGGCCGCCCGTGGCAACGCATGTGCCGGCGCACGAAGCGCCGACCCGCCCGCGCGACCGGCACCGAGTTCGGCGACCGACAACGGGAATGCTCACCGAATACGACATCGAGTCGACCGACGGCCATTCCTTCCCGGCCGAATTGACCCACAAACCTGACCGAAGAACTGTTCACGCCGCCCGGCACGGCACGCAATTCAACCCGAAATGCGAATTCCGGCGGACGACCCCTCGCCGGCGACGCTCACCCGCATCCACCGAGGCCGGATTGACCCCGAGAGCGGGCAACCAGTCGGAAAAGCGGCCCTGCCCGCGGGGCGATTCTGAATTCCAGATGAACGCGATCCGAATTCAATTTCATCCATTACATTACGATCCGCAACGATCCCTCTGGGCCGCGTTCCAGGTTTCGAATTTCGCGTCCACGGAGCCCAGTTTCCGTGATATTAATTACCCGCCCAACCGAACCTCCGATCCCTGCGGACCAATTTCCCCCGAGAAGGATTCAAGGAGAAACAATGGCCACGCCGTCGACCCCAACTTCGGTCCTCGGGACCTGCCGGGGAGGTCCGCTCCGCGGCGAAGTTGCCGCACCCCTCAGCGGACGGGTCCGGGCCGGTGCGCAGCGGGGCCCACACCGGCTCGGCGCCGTTCGGCAAACGGTTTGTCGCCCATCGATGTCACCGCCCAGAAGAGGCGGGCGACAGGTTGAACGCGGGCAGGCGATCCGACCCTGTCACGTGACGAGTACGCGGTCAGCACTTCGGCGTGACCGCACCAGCGAGAAGTTAGGGAACACATGTCTTCGAACACAGTCCGCCGTATCGCCGCTCTCGCGGCGGTAGCTGCTCTTCCTGCCGGCCTGCTCGTCGCCGGGGTCGGAGCCGGCGTCGCGAACGCCGCCGACCCGGCGTGCGTCCAGTCCAGCCACGACACCAAGAACGACTGGAGCACGGTGTGGGTGACCCACACCTACGACAAGACCGTCTCGGTGGCCGAGGCCGCAGGCGGAACCAATGTCACCTACAAGATCGTCGTCGGCACCACCGGCATCGGAAACCCGTACGTCAACACCATCCGCGACTACGCCCCCGCAGGGTTCGGCGCCCCCGTCTCGGCAACGGTCACCGCCTACCACTTGGCTCAGGGGCAGGTCACCGACGACGTCACCCCGGTCCCGAACGGGGACGGCGGCTGGCGCGTGAGCAGCACCGGGTGGTTCGTCAACTCCGGCAACCCGGTGACCGCCGAGTTCACCTACCGGGTGCCCGGCAACATCGCGCCCGGCACGCGCGTCACCAGCGGTGGCATCGACGTCAGCGGCACCGTCGGCGTCGGGACCAACATGTCCGGCCTCACCTCGTGCTTCACCGCGCGGGCCAAGAGCGCGGGCGAGGCCGCGCTCGGCAGCCTCGACGGCGCCGGACTCGGGTCCGCCGAAGGCCAGCTGAGCTCCACCGGCTCGGTCAGCGATGTCCTCGGCGACACCATCACCCGAGTCCTCGAGAACTACGGCAGCTAGACGCCCGGCCCCGGAGCTCGGCGCCGCGACCACCGCGGCGCCGAGCCCCGGTCCTGCACACCCCAACGCTGCGACCTCGATGTCGCACACCAGCGACCTAAGGAAGACGATGACCTCACGAGCGATGACCCGCGGGATCGCCGCCGGCGCGGCGACGACACTGACCCTCGGCGTACTTGCCGCCTTCGGCGCAGGCGTCGCCGGCGCCGCGCCCGGATCGATCACCTGGGACGACGGCAGCTCCCGCTTCACCCGGACCGTCAGCAACACCACGCCCTCGGTCGGCGACACCGTCACCGTGACAACGAAGTTCGACCGGACCAGCTGGGTCGACGAGTTCATCTACAACGTCAAGGACCGCCACCCGTCCTGCCTGACCTACGTCCCTGGCTCGGCCAAGATGGGCGGCTCCCCGACCAACACCGACGAGGTCAAGGCCGACGAGGGCAACGGGACCGGCTACGTCCGCGCCTCCTGGGGCGTCACCTCCTGGGTGGTCCAGAATCGCCCGGGCTTCCATGCCTCGCCCACGTTCAGCGTCGACTACAAGGTCGGCCCGAGCTGCGCGCGCGGCACCGCGCTGGCCACCGGCATGGACTACGGCGGGTCCCTCGGCAGTGGCAACTACGGCACCAAGGGCCCGTCGATCACGATGGCCAAGACCGGCACCACGACCACACTCGCTCCCGTCACCGACGCCCGCGTCGGCGTGCCGAGCACCCTGACCGCCACCGTGACCGGCGGCGCACCGGGCGACACCATCGAGTTCCGCGACGCCGCAACCACTATCGGCCACGCACCCCTCGACGCCGGCGGCACCGCGACCCTCGCCTGGACACCCACCATCCGGGGCAGCCACGCCCTCGCCGCGTACTTCGCCGACACCGCGTTCGCCACCGCGTCCCAGTCGACGCCGGTGACCGTGCAGGTCGCCGAGCAGAACATCACCTCGACGATCGCGCTCACGCCGGTCACCGGCGCACAGGTCGGCCGCGCCTCCACGGTCACCGCCACGGTCAGCCCGACCGCGGCAGGCGGCACCGTCGAACTCCGCGACGGCACCACCGCACTGGCGACGCTGCCGGTCGGCGCCGACGGGAAGGTCGCCTACCAGTGGGTGCCCGCCGCGGCAGGCGCGCACACCCTCACCGCCACCTTCTCCGGCCGGGACGGCGTCACCGGATCGACCACCACCGGACAGATCACCGTCGCCGAGGCGCCCGCCTCCAGCACCGACTCGACCACCACCCTCAACCCCGTCGGCGGCGCCACCGTCGGCAAGGCCACCCCCCTGACGGCGAAGGTCGACCCCGCCGACGCAGGCGGGACCGTCACCTTCAAGAACGGCGGCACCGTCATCGGCACCGCACCCGTCGGAGCCGACGGCACCGCCACCACCGAGTGGACCCCGGCAACCGCGGGCCAGAGCACCGTCACCGCCGAGTACTCGGGCAACGGCACCGTCAACGCGTCCTCCGACCAGGAATCGGTGATCGTCGCACCCGCCGACGGCGGCACCGGCGGCACCGGCAGCCTCGACGGATTCGGTTCCAGCAGCTGACAGCCGACACAGTGTGGGGGTCTGTCGCCGACCGCAGCGGCCGGCGACAGACCCCCAGCACCCCGGATTTCCGAGGTCGCGCCGCCGGGTCCCGGAGGACCAGCGCGACGGTCAGACCCGCACCCCGGTAGGACGTCAGGCGGTCGAGGCCGACGACAGCGGAGGGCTCATCGGAGGGTTGCCCTGCGGATGGAGGCGAGCGGGTCGGAGTAGAGGGCACTGAGCGAGACCACCGCGGCGGCGTGCTCCTGGACCCTGTTGCCGAACCCGGTGATCCGGATGTCCTTGCGCGCGAGCGCCGAGGCCTGGGCAAAGGCGTCCGCGACGTGCGGGATGCCGGCCGGGTACTCGGTGAACGCCTGGCCGCCCAGGATCACCCGGTCCGGGTTGAACAGGTCCCGGAGCACGGCCACGGTCCGGCCGAGAATCCGCGCGCGCTCGACCAGGATCTCGTGTGCCGGAATTGATCCCGCCTGCGCGGCCCGATACACGTCGGCGACGGTGGGCCGGGTCCCGGCCCCGGTGAGGATGCCCGCCGCCACGGCGGCAGCGACCACCGCGCGATCGCTGACGGTGGCCTCGAGGCATCCGGTCGCGCCGCAGGAGCAGCGCGCCGACGAGCCGGTGGGCAGGTGCACGATCGAGCCGGGTCCCCCCGACGGGGTGTGCACCCGGCCGTCGATGGTGACCGCGACGCCGGCTGTCTCCCTGGCGTAGAAGTACAGGCTGGACCCGGCGGTGCCTGCGGCGCCGGGGCGCTGCGAGGCGAGCAGCAACTCGGAGGCCGCCATGGCCTCGACGTGGTCGGCGACCGAGACCGGGAGCCCGAGTCCCGCCCCGACGATCTCGGCGACCGGCGCCTCGTGCCACCCGAGTCGCGGGTGGTCCGCGCGACCGGTTGCGGCGTCGACCCGTCCGCCGAGGGCCACACCGACCCACAGCGCCTGCCGGCCGCGCCAGCGCGCAGCGAACTGCCGAGCACTCCGCGCGATCTGCGTCAGGGCCTCGTCCTGACCGGACGTCGGGGTCGGGATCTCCACCGCGCCAAGCACCCTGCCGCGGAGGTCGACGGCGACGATCCCGGTGACCAGCGCACCGATGTGGATGCCGACGGTGAGGTACGGCTCGTGGTTGACCTCGAATGGGATCCGGGGTCGGCCCACCGCGCCGGACGAGGTCAGGTCGGCACGCTCGCGCAGCAGGCCCTCGCCAAGCAGCGCGGTGACCTGTCGGTTCACCGTGGCGACGCTCAGACCGGTGGCCTTCGCGGCCTCGTCCCGGGCGAGCGGCCCGCGCTCGCAGGCGACGCGGAGCACGGCGGCGACCGGGGTGTCGGCTATTCGCAGGTCGGGGGGTACTGCCCGGACGTGGGAGCGGGGTACCGGTCGGATCGGCGTCCCGCCTCGGCCGAGGGCGCCGGGACGGTTTGCCGGACTGGGACGGTGCGCCGGACTCAGGGATGACCTGGTCCGGCCGGCCGGGATCGGCGGAGCTGAGGTGAGCACGTGGATTCCTTGCACTTCGTCCCTGGCGGGACACGCCGTTGCGGCGAGTGGAAGCGCGCTCGCCTGCACAGACGTCGATCCGTCAGCCAACGACACGGGCATGGAGCCCGGTCGGAGCGAGGTTGGACGTGCAGGAGGGAGCGGCGCGGGTCAGTGAGAGATACCGCGAGGCGAACAACAGAGTTCGCGCGCCAGGGGCAGCCGGGATCCCAGTGCGACGGTCACGTAGGTGACCCGCAGTGCGGGGATCCGGCCGGAAGACATGGCCAGAAAGCTAGCACCTCCCGAGCATTTGTCCAATCGAACCCGTTCCGCCGGCCCTTGCGATCACGGTGACGGAAACCCTTGGCCGGCCACACCGCCGGTGGGAATCTCAGTCGCATCAGATCGGCACGAAACCGACGAAAGGCCCGCCATGTCCATCGATTTCGCCTCCGCACCCGTCGCCGCGACGGCCGCCACGACACCCGCAGTCGTCCGGCTCGGTTCGCACATCGGCGCCCGGATCGACGGCGTCGCCCTCGGCGGGGACCTCGCCCCGGCGACCGTCAGCCTGATCCGCCGGGCCCTGCTCGAGCACAAGGTGATCTTCTTCCGCGACCAGCAACACCTCGACGAGGCCGCCCAGTTCGCGTTCGCCCAGTTGCTGGGCGAACCCACGACCGCGCACCCGACCGTCACCTCCCGCGGGGAACACATCCTGCCGATCGACTCCGAGTTCGGCCGGGCGAACAGCTGGCACACCGACGTCAGCTTCGTCGACCGGATCCCCAAGGCGTCGATCCTGCGCGCCGAGGTGCTGCCCAGCTACGGCGGCTCCACCGCCTGGGCGTCGACGGTCGCCGCCTACGACTCGCTGCCCACTCCACTGAAGTCACTGGTGGAGAACCTGTGGGCCACCCACACCAACCTCTACGACTACGCGGCGAACAGCACTTCGCACCTCGACGCCAACGCCGTCGACGCCGGCGCGGCGGACTACCGGAGGGAGTTCCAGTCCACGCACTACGAGACCGAGCACCCCGTCGTGAGGGTGCATCCCGAGACCGGGGAACGCGCACTGCTGCTCGGCCACTTCGTCAAGGGCTTCGTGGGCCTGAGCACCAGCGAGTCGCACGCACTGCTGAACCTGCTGCAGGCGCGGGTGACGAAGCTCGAGCACACCACCCGGTGGAACTGGGCCGACGGCGACGTCGCCATCTGGGACAACCGCGCCACCCAGCACTACGGCGTCGACGACTACGACGGTCAGCGCCGCCGCCTGACCCGGGTGACGCTGGCCGGCGACGTCCCCGTCGGCGTCCACGGCGAGCACAGCCGCATCGTGACGGGCGACGCCTCGCACTACTCGCCCATCGACGAGCCCGGCCGGGTCGCGAGCTGACGACTCCGACGCCGCACGGCCGGGCCACCAGGGTCTCGCAGTCCGAAATGCCTCACCCGGGGCCATGGAGCCATCGAGTTTGCCAATGTGCACGTAATCACATGCGACACATCAGGATCCGACACGTGACGGGAGGGCGAGAGACGACGAGCACACGAACGCGGTGACGTGCAGCCGAACCGGGGCGGCCGACGGCCGAATACATGGTCATGGAAATGGCTCGCAAGCCGCCCCGATCGCCGGGCGCTCACAATTCGAATATCCTTTTCGTCATACACAATTCAGCTCCCGACCGTGCCACTGGAGCTGGCCGCCGGGTTTTCGAATTTTGCGTCCACGGTGCCGGGTCTGCGTGATAGTAATTACCCACAACGGAACCTCTCAGTTCAGCAGACCCTTTCTCCCGCAATGAATACCGGAAGAACGGCGTTGCACTGTCCGCCGACGAGTGGCCGTCCCTCGACCCCATCGAGGGACGGCCACTCGTCGGCGAAGGCGATGTTGCTGCAGTCGAACACTATCCGCGTATCGCCACGACCGGCTCGCGAGCAGCACCCGTTGGTTCGTCAACTCCGGTGACTGAAGTGGCCGTCGGGCTCACCCTGCGGCCTCGACGTCGAGAGGTCGCACCACAGCGAACAAGGAGCACCATGACACGAAATGCGATGGCACGCGGCATCGCCGCAGGCGCGGCCACCACCCTCGCCGTCGGCGCGCTCGCCCTCCTCGGCGGCGGTATCGCCGGCGCGGCCCCGGGCACGGTCACCTGGGACGAAGGCGCCGCCCGTTTCACCCGGATCGTCAGCAACACCACTCCAGCGGTCGGCGAAACAGTCACCGTGACAACGAAGTTCGACCGGACCAGCTGGATCGACGAGTTCGTCTACAACGTCAAGGACCGGCATCCGTCCTGCCTGACCTACATCCCCGGCTCGGCGAAGATGACCGGCAACGGCGGCGACCGGCCCGTCGCCAGCCCCGAGGTCGTCGTCGACGAGGGCAACGGGCGAGGCTACGTCCGCGCCGCCTGGGGCGTCACCGACTGGGTCGTCCAGAATCGCCCCGGCTTCGTCCAGACCCCCGTGTTCAGCGTCAGCTACCGGGCGGGCAAGAACTGTGCCCGCGACACCGCCCTGCTCACCGGCATGGAGTACGGCGGATCACTCGGCGGCACCAACTCCCTCCGCGGCCCGTCCATCACCATGAGCAAGACCGGCACCGCCACCTCCATCGCCGCCGTCACCGGCGCCCGCGTCGGCGTGCCGAGCACCCTGACCGCCTACGTCACCGGCGCCGAGCCAGGCAACACCGTCGAGTTCCGTGACTCCGGAACCAGGGTCGGCGAGGCCGCGCTCGACGCCGCAGGCAAGGCGACCCTCGCCTGGATCCCCACCGTCGCAGGCAACCGCACCGTCACCGCGCACTTCCTCGGCACCGGATTTGCCGCGGCCTCCCAGTCGTCGACGATCCCGGTGCAGGTCGCCGAGCGGATCGTCCCGTCCACGATCGCGCTGGCCCCGGTCACCGATGCCCAGGTCGGCAAGGCAGGCGCCATCACGGCCACGGTGAGCCCGGCAGGCGCAGGCGGCACCGTGACCTTCAAGGACGGCGACGTCGTCATCGGCACCTCGCCGGTCGGGGCCGACGGCACCGCCACGACCGAGTGGACCCCGGCGACCGAGGGACAGCGCACCGTCACCGCCGAGTACTCGGGCAACGGCACCGTCACCGCGTCCTCCGTGCAGGAGTCGGTGACCGTCGCAGCGGCCGCAGGTGGAAACGGCAGCCTCGGATCGCTCTTCGGCTCCTGACAACCGACCCGCCATGACGGGTCCGCCCCCGGCCGCTGCGGCCGGGGGCGGACCCATTCCTCGCCTCCAACACCGCCGCCTCCCAGACCGCTGCGCCTAGGCTGATAGCCATGACCATCTCGCCTGATGAACACATTGCCGTCGTCACCGGAGCAAGCTCCGGCATCGGCGAGGCCACCGCACGGACGCTCGCCGCGCAGGGCTTCCACGTGGTGGTCGGTGCCCGTCGACTGGACCGGCTCGAGCAGTTGGCCCGCGACATCGGCGGCACCGCCCTGGAGCTCGACGTGACCGACGAGGACTCGGTGGACGCCTTCGCCGCGGTGTTGCCACGGGTCGACGTGCTGGTGAACAACGCCGGCGGGGCCAAGGGCCTGGCACCGGTGCTGGAGGCCGACCTGGACGACTGGCGCTGGATGTGGGAGACGAACGTCCTCGGCACGCTGCGGGTGACCAAGGCCCTGCTGCCCAAGCTGATCGCATCGGGCAACGGCCTGATCGTCACGATCACCTCGGTGGCCGCGTTCGAGGCCTACGACAACGGCTCGGGCTACACCAGCGCCAAGCACGCGCAGGCCGTGCTGCACCGGACCCTGCGCGGCGAACTGCTCGGGCTGCCCGTCCGGCTCACCGAGATCGCACCGGGCGCGGTGGAGACCGAGTTCTCCCTGGTGCGCTTCGACGGCGACGAGGAGCGCGCAGCCAAGGTGTACGAGGGCATCAGCCCGCTGGTGGCCGCCGACGTCGCGGAGGTGATCGGTTTCGTCGCGTCCCGGCCCTCGCACGTGAACCTCGACCAGATCATCATCAAGCCCCGCGACCAGGCGGGCCCGGGCCGGTTCTCCCGCAAGCAGGACTGATGCGGCACCGCCTCACCCCCGGCGACCTGCTCGACGGGCGCGGTCGCCTGGCCGAGTCCGGCTGGGCCACAGCGGAACTGCGACGCTACGACCGCCCCGCCGTCGCCGCGTCGAAGCTGCGGGTCAAGGAGTGGGACTACTACTGCGTGCTCACCGCGGAGGTCGGGATCGCGCTGACCGTGGCCGACAACGGGTACATGGGCCTGCTCGGGGTGTCCTGGCTGGATCTCACCGCCCGCACCGAGGTGACCGAGAACGTGATGCTGCCGTTCCCGCTGGGTTCGATGGGACTGCCCGCCAGCGCGGATGCCGGCGACGTGGTGGTCGCCCGACGGACCGGCCGGGGACGCGAGCTGCGGATCGAGTTCCGGCACACCGACGGCGGCCGGCTGCTCACCGTCGACCACCCGGGATTCGACGGTGGCCGCGGCCTGCGCGGCGAACTGCTGCTCGACCAGCCCGAGATGGACCGGATGGTCGTCGCCACGCCGTTCCCCAACGCCCCCAAGGCGTTCTACTACAACCAGAAGATCAACTGTCTGCCCGCGAGCGGCGAGGTGGTGGTCGGCGGCACCTCGTTCGCCTTCGATCCGGCGAGCGCCTTCGGCGTCCTCGACTGGGGTCGCGGCGTGTGGACCTACGACAACACCTGGTACTGGGGTTCGGCGTCGGGCCTGCTCGACGGCAGGCCGTTCGGCTTCAACATCGGCCACGGCTTCGGCGACACCTCGGCGGGCACCGAGAACATGGTGTTCGTCGACGGCCGCGCGCACAAGCTGGACGAGGTCACCTTCCACCTGCCCGACGGCGCCCCGGCCTCGTACGACAGCGCACCGTGGACCTTCACCAGCAACGACGGCCGGTTCGAGATGACCTTCGAGCCGGTCCTCGACCGGGCCGCCCGCACCGACCTCGTGGTGCTCGGCTCCGTCCAGCACCAGGTGTTCGGGCGCTACACCGGCCACGTCGTGCTCGACGACGGCACCCGGCGCGAGGTCCGGGACCTGCTGGGGTTCGCCGAGCAGGTCCGCAACCGCTGGTAGCGGCGGAGGCGTCCGATTTGTTCAAGACGGCGCGGGCCGGGGTTCGTAGGGTTGTCCCATGACACCTCGCCTGGATCTCGTGGGAATCGTCGTCGCCGACATGGCCCGCTCGCTGGCCTTCTACCGGCGGCTGGGTTTCGACCTGCCCGCCGCCGCGGACACCGAACCCCACGTGGAGGCCGTGCTGGGGCAGGGCCTGCGGGTGGCCTGGGACACCGAGGCCACCATCCGGTCCTTCGACCCGGACTGGACGCCGGGGTCCGGCGGCCAGCGGCTGAGCCTGGCGTTCGCCTGCGCGGACCCCGCCGAGGTCGACTCCTGCTACGCCGAACTGGTCGCCGCGGGATACGAGGGGAAGCTGGCGCCCTGGGATGCGTTCTGGGGACAGCGGTACGCGACGATCCACGATCCCGACGGCAATTCGGTGGACCTGTTCGCCGCGCTCTCCTGACGCCTCGCGGCGGCCGATCCGGCCCGTTCAGCCGAGTGCGCCCAGCGGGACGCCTGCCAGTTGCCGCACCTCGCGGGCGAGGTGGGCCTGGTCGGCGTACTCCAGCCGGGCGGCCACCACCGCCGGGGGCGTACCCGCGCGCACCAGCTCCACCGCCCGAGTGAACCGCAGGATCCGGCTCAGGGTCTTGGGTCCGTAGCCGTAGGCCCGCACGGACCGGCGGCGCAGCTGCCGTTCGCTCAGTCCCACCCGGGCACCGACGGCCGCGACGGGCACGCCCGCCCGCAGCAGCCCGGTCGCTGTCGCGAGCAGCCGGAGGTCCGGGTCGGCCTCGTCGAGCCGCTCCCCGCCCAACTGCTCGAGCAGCAGGCCGGGTGCGGACGCCCCCGACAGCCGCGACTCCCACCGCCGGACCAGCGCGGGGTTCCACAGCTCGGCGAGCGGGACCCGCGTGTCCACCAGCCCGTCGGCGGGCACACCCAGCGCGGCGGGCCCCTGGCCGGGGGCGAACCGCAGCCCCACGATGCGCGTGGTCTCCGCCGACGTCGACACGTGCGCGGCGGTGTCGGGCCCGGCCACCACCAACCGGCCCGCGAGCCAGATCAGGTCCATGCTGCCGTCGGGCAGGATCCGGTGTGCCGCGTCCGCCACGGGTTCGCTCGTCCACAGCACGGCGCCGGGAATCGTCGCCGCCCGCTCTCGATACACGCCGTTCAGTGTGACAGCCGCGCCGCCTCGGCCGCGGCGACGAGCGGAAGCAGCTGCGCCGCGAGGTCCGCGTGGCCCGCGGGCCGGGCGTGGACGGTCTCGGCGCCGTGCACCAGGTAGCGGCCGTCCTCGGCGAGGTCGATCCAGTGGAAGCCGTCGCCGTCACCGCCCGGACGGTTGTCGTAGGCCGGCCCCGCGAAGACGGTCACCTCGCCGAGTCCGGTTCGCGGACGGGTGAAGAACTCTTCCCGCCGGTCACCGCCCGGTCGACGCGCGGCGGGCGACATGACGGTGCCGCGGCGCGCAAGCGACGGCACGCGCGGCACCGACACCGCGGGATGCCGACCGGGCGACACCGGCGGGACGGCCCGGACCACCGCCGTACCGACGTCGCAGGCAGGCACCACCGTCAGCCGGACGTCGGCGCCCGCGTGCGGGTCGGATCCGGGCTGCTGGACCGCGACGGTGGCCCACCCGCACCGGATTCCGGCGTGCACCCTGACCATCGACTCGAACCGGTCGCCGTGCAGGCCGCACAGTTCGATCCGCACGGCGGGCTCGGCCAGTGCGGTGAGCGCCTCGTACATCGGCTCGTCGATCCGGGCCAGCACCCGCCGGGCGGCCTCGGCGCGCTGGGCCTGGAACTGGGCCAGGGTCCCGGCGGTGCCACGAAACCGGAACGGGTACGGCAACCGGTCCCGGCCGAGGCGCTCCCACAGCACGGCGAACTCGAGCGCACTCAGCTGCCAGCTGCCGCGGCTCATCCGCCGATCACCGACGGCGCGACCAGCGGGAGCCTGCCCACCAGGGTGTTGCCGTTGTCGACGTTGACGAGGTAGCCGGGTGTCGGGTGTTCCCGGTCGTCCTCGCCTGCCGCGCGGGCACCACCGGGCATCATCCCCGCACCCGCCGCGCCCGGCCGTCCCGTCGCACCCGCGCCGGCGGCTCCCCCGGTTCCGGGAGCCGAACCGATCCCGCCGCCGGTCGGCGACCCGAGCGGTCCGGGCCCCCGGGGTGCGCGGTTCGCGACCGCGTCCGCGCCGGCCGACCCGCCGATTCCCGCGCCGACCGGCCCGCCACCGCCGGCGACCCCGTTCCCGCCGGCGCCGGTCGCGTACGAGCCGCCCGCAGCCGGCCCCGGACCGGGACCGCCCCGCTCGCCGACCGGGCCCGGGCCCCCGGTGCCGACGCTCGTCCCAGTGCCGACGCTCGTCCCGGCGCCGCTGCCTGCGCCCACCCCGCCGGCACCGTCGGCCGATGCCGGCGCGGTCCACGCATCTGACGATGCCTCCGGCACCGATGGTGAATTCGTCACAGGCGCATCCACCAAGGCTCCCGGATCCGCCACACCGGGCCGCGGGAGATCGAGACCCGGGGCCTCGACACCGCCCGGCCTGCCCGACGGATCGGCACCGCCCGGACCGGTCGGCGCGACGGCTCCCGGCGACGGAGGTGCGCCCGCACCCGCGCCCGCCGCCAGGTCGGCACCCGATGCGCCGGCGACCGCCGAGCCGAATCCGTCCGCGCCGCCTGCGATCTCGGTTCCCGCGGGAGGCGTGAACGGGCCGGACCCACCGGGCGGGCCTGCGACGTCGCGCGGGCGGGGCAGGACCGGGACGAAGGTGTCGGCGCGCCGCATCACCGGCAGGTAGACGGACTTCATGATCCCGATCGCCTGCTGGTGCGCCTCGTCCGCGCCGTGCACCCACCCCTTGACCAACCCGACCCCGGGCAGTGCGGTGTTGAAGACCCACTCGAGCGGCTCGGTGCCCTCGACGGCCGGCACGGTTGCCTTCACCTGGCTGACCCCGATTGCGGCCTCGTCGATCTTGGTCCCGACGAGTCGTCCGGCCGCTGCCAGCCGTTCGGAGGCGGCGACGTATTCCGTGGTGGCCGAACGTGCCCGGTCCGCGGCGACGCCCTCCCAGCCTTCGCCGATCTCCGTGGCGAGCGCGGCGCTGAATCCGGAGAGGCCCTCGGCGAGCGCGGAGCCGATCCTCGCCCAGCCCTCCGCACTGGCCCGGATGGGCTCGGCGTCCATCGCGTCCACGGCGGACTTGATGTCCTCGTGGGACATCGCATCGAAGCACTCGTCACTGCCGAGCGACGGCGCGTCGTACTCGCCACCGAACCGGCCGCGGAGACGGTCCTGCTCTCCGTACAGGTCCGAGCGCGCCGAGTTGCCCGCGTCCAGTTCGTCGCGCACCCGACCCCGTTCGGCGAAGTCGAACGCGGACACGACGTCGATGACCTTGTTGGCGGGGTCCCTCGCCAGCTCGACGTAGTCGTCGAGCGCACTCGACGCCAGTGTCCCGAGCGCATCGCTCAGGTCCTGCAGGCTGGGCAGCGCCATCTCGGATCCCCCTCGTCATGCTCGAACCTCGCCGGAAGGTCCCGGGCGCGCGCCGCGCGGGCACCGACGTCGGGTGTCGAGGTACCCGGTGCGGCAGCTGCCCCCTCCGCAGCTGCCGCACCGGCCACCGCCGGCTTCCCCACCGGCCCGGTCCACACCGGTTCACCCGGTTGGACGCGGCGCGGTCCGCCGCGGTTCCACCGGCGCCTCCAGGGCACCGAGCGCGCCACCGAGCCCGCCCGAGGTCAGGTCCTGCCAGGTCGCGTCCTCGCCCGATGCCACCGCGCCGGCGACCGAGCCGGCCGCACCGGCGACGGACTCGACACCGAGCCGCCCGATCGTCGAGGTCGCACCGGACCCGAGTGTGTTCACCCCGACGGACACCACGTCGTCGACGAAGCCCTCGATCGCCCCGGAGACCAGTCCGTCGGTGTCGATCGACCGCCGGTGCCCCTGCAGGATCTGCAGGACCTGAACTGCCCCGTCCTGCATCGCGTTCCGGGCGGTGCTCCGGGCGGCGTCCGCCAACAACCGCAGGAGCAACTCGCGCACCGCGATCCGCACCGCGACACCGGTGGCGACCTGGGCCGCGGGCATCGCCGCGGTGGAGGCACCCAACGTCGGAATCGCGGCCGCCGCCAGCGACGCCAACTCCGCGGCCAGCAGCACCAGCGCCGCGATGACGGTCAGCTTGGTGTGCTCGATGTCGGTCGCGGCGCGATCACACGACTGCGCCAGCCGATCACACAGACCGACCAGTGCCGCGAACGCGCCGTCGCTGCCGTCGAGGCCCGCCCAGTACCGCCGCATCGCCGCGTCGACGTCGCCGACCACCGCGCCGAGTGCCTCCGCCATCGCGGCGTCACCGTCACGGGAGATCCCACCCACCGCCGCCGACGCGGAGTCCCACGCGGCGGCCAGCCGGCGGAGCGCGGCCTCGTCCGCCTCCGGCCAGTCCGTCCCGACCACCACCGAGGCGACACCGCGCAGGCCGTCCGGTATCTCGAGGCCCATCAGGAAGGACCCCCGAGGCGGCCCGCGAACCCGTGGTCCGCCGCGTCGAACGCGACGGCGGTGCCGGTTGCCGTCGCCGCGACCGCGCGCAGCGCCTCGGTCACCCGCCGCAGTCCGTCGACGGCGGCGTCCGAACCCGGCACGTAGGCCAGACCGAACGCGCTGCCGGTCTCGTCCGAACCCCACGCGGTGCCCTCGGCATCCAGGGCACCCGCCAGCTCGACCCGGACGCGCTCGAGTGCGTCGGCGACCGCCTCGAAGCGGGGCGCGGCGCCCCGCAGTCCGCCCGTGTCCACCCGGACGACGCCGGTCACCGCTCGGCTCCACGCAGGACCGACCCGCCGGGCGTCCAGTCCGCGGCCTCCGGTGCCGGGTCCACCGGCGGAGCCGAGGCGTTCACGGTCGGCATCAGGTCGCGCAGGCTCGGCGCGCCGGGAATCAGGTCGGGCAGGTCCGGGAGGCCGGCGTCGCCACTCGGCACCGCCAGCTCCCGGGCCCGGGCGCGTGCGGTGGCCGCGGCGGCCTGTGCGGCCGCGGCCAGTGCCGCGCCGAGCCGCCGCGGTGTGCTCGTGGCGAAGGACTCGGGCGCCAGGTCGATCCCGACGACCGCCCCGCCTGCGTCGACGGTCACCCGGGCCAGCCCGTCCGGCGTCGACTCCTCGATCCGCAGCGCCGTCACCTCGGCCTGGACCCGCGTCAGCCGGTCCGAGCGCCGGTGCAGCTCCTCGAGCATGCCGTCGACCTGCACCCGCAGCGCCTCGTTGCGGGCCCGCAACTCCCCCTGCTCCACCGAATTTCTCACGCGTCCCCCGCAGGCTCGGCCGGGCACCAGTGTCGGCCCGTCACCCGTATGGACGCGGCACGGGGCGGGTTCGGTTCCACCCGGCCGGACGACGGGCGGTGGTGGAACTCAGATTGCCGGAACGGCCCCCGTGGGCAGCGCCGACATCGACTGCCAGGTCGGCCAGTCGATCGCCCAGTCGTAGACGTCGCCGTCCGCGGCGGACAGCTCGATCCGGGTCCCGGTCACCTCCACCGGGTCGCCGTACATCGCGGTGCCGAAGTAGGCCTGCGCGTCGGACAGGGACAGGTTGATGCAGCCGTTGGTGACGTTCGCCGAGCCCTGCACGCCCGTGGTCTCCGGGTTGGCGTGGATGAACTCGCCGTTGTTGGAGATCCGCACCGCCCAGTGCTCGCGGACGTTCTCGTAGAACGGCGGATTCGACATCAGGAAGTCTTCGTACTTCTCCGTGACCATGTGGATGCCGCTGCGGGTCACATTGCGGTCCTCGTCGCCCTCGCCGTAGCTGACCGGGATGTCCATCACCGTGGCGCCGTCGCGGACCACCTGCATCCGGTGACTCGGGGCGTCCGCCTTGACGATCTGGCTGCGGCCGACGGTGAAGTCGACGCTCAGGTCCTCGGCCCCGTACGCGCCGTCGCCGTAGTCGACGCCGTACAGCTTGGCCACCAGGTTCACCGTGGTGCCGGGCGCCCAGTAGTTCTGCGGGCGCCAGTGGACGCGGGAGCCGCCGTCGTCGGGCAGCCAGGCCCACGAGCCGGGGGTCGGCGGGTCGGTGGTGACGGTCAACGCCTTCTCCACCGCGGCCCGGTCCGCGACGTGGTCGCTGAACTCGAGGATGACCGGCGCCGCGATGCCCACCTCCTGGCCGTCCCCGATGTTGGTGTTCGCCGAGATCACCGACCTCGGCGCGACGGTCGCGAAACCGCCCTGCACGGGCACCGTCCGGCCGTCGGTCCCGGTCGCGGTCCCGGACCAGGTGTAGGTGCCGCCGTAGCCGAGCGGCTCGGTGACGTGGAAGGCCGTCCGGTCCGGGGTGAGCGTGCCCGCCACCACTTTTCCGGTCTCGGTCACGAGGGCTACGTCCGCCAGCGTGCCGTGGGCGACGGTCACCGAGGCGGGGGCCGTCGGGTTCACCCCGGTCGCACCGGCAGCCGGAATCTGCGTCAGCTCGGCCACCGGTTGCCGGTCGGCAGGGTCCTGCGAGCCGCCGCCCGCGCAGCCCGCCAGCAGCGCGACAACAGCCGCCAGCAGCAGCACGATCAGTGGCCCGACCCGGGCCCGTTTTGTCCATCTACCCTGGTTACGCACGTAAACCAAGGTACCTGCGGCACGGAGTGACCTCCCGCCGATGTGACCGGGTCGGCTCAGACCGTGCAGCCGACCGCCACCGGTTCCGGCTCGAGCCGCACCCCGAAGGTGTCCTGGACGCCGTCCCGGACGTCCCTGGCCAGCGCCAGCAGGTCCCGCGTCGACGCCGCCCCGCGGTTGGTCAGGGCGAGGGTGTGCTTGGTCGACAGTCGCGCCGCGGCGTCCGACCCCGGGTAGCCCTTGCCGTAACCGGCCCGCTCGATCAGCCAGCCCGCCGACAGCTTTGTCCCACCGTCACCGGGGAACTGTGGCACCCGCACCTCGTCGCCGAGCCGGGCCGCGATCGCGGCCAGCACCTCGGCCAGCCGGCCGTCCGGGACCACCGGGTTGGTGAAGAAGGAGCCTGCGCTCCAGGTGTCGTGGTCGGTGGCGTCGAGGACCATCCCCTTGCCTGCCCGCAGCCCGAGGACCACCTCGCGGACCTTGGCCGCCGACCGGCGTTCGCCCTCCTCGGCACCCAGCGCGGTGGCCAGTTCGCGGTATCGCAGCGGCTCGCTCAGCCCGTCGGGCCGGGTGGCGAACTCCACGGCCAGAACCAGCGCGGCGTCCGAGTGCTTGAGCACGCTGGTCCGGTAGCCGAGGCCGAGTTCGTCGGGCGTCACCCAGCGCACCTCGCCTGCGGCCCGGTCCAGCAACTGGACGCGGCGCAGCAGCGACCCGACCTCGACGCCGTAGGCGCCGACGTTCTGCACCGGCGTCGCGCCCGCGGACCCGGGGATCCCGGACAGGCACTCGAGGCCGCCGAGCCCAGCCGCGACGGACTCGGCGACGACGTCATCCCACACCGCGCCTGCCTCGGCGTACACGTGGTCGGCACCGAGCCTGGTGGTCGCGTTGGCCACCCGGACCACGATCGCGTCCACGCCCTCGTCCGCGATCAGCAGGTTCGAGCCGCCACCGAGGACCAGCACCGGGATACCCGACGCGTCGAGCGCCCGCACCACCGCAACCAGGGTGTCGGTGGTGCGACAGGTGAGCATCGCGCGGGCGGGTCCGCCGAGGCGCAGCGTGGTGTACCGCGACAGCGGCACGTCCGTCTCCAGTTCGGCCCCGAATTCCGTCGCCATGTCTTGTAAGGCCAGCACGATAGGAAACGGTAGCGTGCCGGCCATGGCCCGCCACATTCCGCATTCGTCCTCGTACCCGCAGTCCGTGGCCGAGGTGCACCGCGCGCTCACGAGCGAGCAGTACTGGCGCGACCGCCTCGCCGAGGTCGGCGGTCCTGGCGCCTCGTTCGGGCACCTCACCGTGGCCGACGGCACCGTCGACGTCGAGGTCGCCCAGGCGATCCCCGCCGAGCACCTGCCGTCGATCGTCACCAAGATCCGGCCCGGCGACCTCGTCATCACCCGCACCGAGACCTGGGGCCCGCTCGACGGCGACCGCGCGCGCGGCACTTTCACCGCCCGCGTCGAGGGGGTCCCGGCGACACTGTCCGGCGCCCTGACGCTGTCCGCGGACGGCACCGGCTCCACCGTCGCGCTCGACGGACAGGTCGAGGTGAAGCTGCCGTTGATCGGCGGAAAGATCGAGGGCGTCATCGCCGACCAGGTGACCGAACTGCTCGAGAACGAGGACCGCTTCACCGCCGAGTGGCTCGGCTCGCACACCTGACGACGAACGCACCTCGCATACCACGACAATGTATGTGGCACACCGTGACACGCGCCGGGGCGACCGGGTAACCTCCCTTCAATGTCGCGCAAAATCGAATTGACCACCACCTACTCGCTGCCCGTCGAGGCCGTCCACCGGACCCTCACCGACGAGAACTTCTGGCTTCGCCGCGTCGAGAAGGGCGCCGAGTACGGGCTGACGCTCGACCACCTCACCGCGGGCGAGGGCACCATCGACGTGGGCCTGGCCCAGTCGTTCGACAAGGACAAGATGCCCAGCATGATCGGCAAGATCATCAAGGGCGACCTGTCCATCGTCCGCGGCGAGGTGTGGGGCCCGCTGGCCGACGGCCGCGCCGACGGCTCCTTCACCGCGGTGACCACCGGCATGCCGGTCACGGTGAACGGCACCGCCGTGCTCGCCGAGTCCGACGGCGGCTGCACTGTGACCGTCACGGGCGAGGTCGATGTCGACATCAAGCTGATCGGCGGCACCATCGAGGGCATGGTCGCCGAGCAGATCCTCGGAATCCTCGGTCGCGACCAGGAAGTCGTGGAGGAGTGGGTCGCGGCCAACGCCTGACCGACGAACCGTCAACCTCAGGTACACCCGCCCGACCGGGCGGGTGTACCTGACTTCGTCACCGAGCCGGTACCCTGCCCGTCATGGCTCGTCGCATCGACTACTCCGCCCGCTACACCCACTCCACCGAGCAGGTGTACGCCGCGCTGACCAACCGGGACTACTGGGAGGCGCGTATCGAGGAGCTCCGCAAGTACTCGGACAACCGCGTCGAGAGCCTCGAGATCGGCGACGACGGCATCGACCTCGTCCTGCACCACATCATCCCCCGCGACGGCCTGCCGGACCTCGCGCAGACGGTGATGAAGAAGGACATGGTGATCACCCGTCGGGAGCACTACAGCCCCTTCGGTGAACCGGTCACCGGCACCTACCAGGCCTCCATCCCGGCAGGCCCGGGCAGCCTGACCGGCACCATGTCACTGTTCAGCACCGACACCGGCTGCACCCTGCGCACCTCGTCCGAGGCCAAGGTGTTCATCCCGTTCGTGGGCGGCAAGCTCGAACAGGTGATGCTCGTCAACCTCGTCGACCTGTTCCGCACCGAGGCCGAGGTCACCGCCGACTGGCTCGCCAAGCAGTAGTCCGATGCCCCGCGCCGCGACCGGCCGGCCCAGACCGGACGGCGTAATCACCCGCGGCACCACCGGGATCAACCGGCTGCGACGCAGCGACCGCTGGCTGGTGCACCGCCCGGAGGTCGCCCGCGCGCTGCGGCAGGCGCCGGACCCGCTCGTCGTCGACCTCGGCTACGGCGCCCGGCCGGACACCACCTTCGAGCTCGCGTCGAGGCTGCGCACCCTCCGCGGCGACCTGCGGGTCGTCGGTCTCGAGATCGATCCCGACCGCGTCGTCGAGGGCCGTGACGGCGTCAGCTTCGCGCGCGGCGGCTTCGAGCTCGCCGGCCTGCGCCCGACCCTGGTCCGCGCGTTCAACGTGCTGCGCCAGTACCCGGAGGAGGCGGTCGCGGGCGCCTGGTCGAAACTGCAGTCCGGGCTCGCCCCGGGCGGGCTGCTGATCGACGGAACCTGTGACGAACTGGGTCGGCGCTGTGCCTGGGTCCTGCTCGACAAGGATCGGCCGCTGACGCTGACCCTGGCCTGGGATCCCTTCGACATCGACCGCCCCGGCGACGTTGCCGAGCGGTTGCCGAAGGCGCTGATCCACCGCAACGTCGCGGGCGAGGGCATCCACGACCTGTTGGCCGACGCGGACCGGGCCTGGGCGAACGCGGCGCCGCACGCCCCGTTCGGTCCTCGGGTGCGCTGGCGGGTGGCGCTGGAGTCGTTACGCGCGCAGGGGCTGCCGGTGGAGGTGCCGCGGCGCCGGATGCGCGACTGCGTGCTCACCGTGCCCTGGTCGCAGGTGGCGCCGGGCGGCTGAACGGGGGCGCGCGGTCCACGGATTCAGAAGGCGGTGCGCAGCGCCCGCCCGATCCGCTGGTTCACGTGCGCCGAGCAGCCCGCCAGCGCCGCCTCGAGCGCACCGCGGTCGAGCCGGCCGATGGCGAATCCGTCGCCCACCACCTCGTCGAGCACCCACTGCGAGACTCCGCCCTCGGCCAGGTCGAGCACCGTGCGCAGCGGCGTGGTGATCCGGAAGCTGCCGGTGTGCTCGCAGTCGCTGAACGCCAGCACGCTGCGGTGCACCGCCACCCGGTCCATCCGGTGGTACATCTCGGTGAGCGCTGTCACGTGCAGGAACTGCGGGTGCAGGCTGCCGAGTCCGTGCAGTTCGGCGGCGCTCTGGTGCGAGACCACCGCGTCGTCGAACCAGACACAGCACCGGGCCACCTCCTCGAGGTCGGTCGAACGCCACTGGGTGAGCCGGTACAGGCCGGGCTCCACCGGCACCCAGGACCCCGCGACGATCGCGGCGCCGATGTCCGCGACGGAGAAGCCGACGGCCCGCGCCTGCGATGCGGTGAAGTAGCCGTCCTGTTCCCGGGCCTGCACGTAGAGGTCGCGGTCCTGTTGCCGGTGCCGGTTCCCTGCGTTGTCGTCCATGTCGACACAGTACGTCCAACTGTGTTCTACGTCACATCAGGATTTGTGAAGCCGACACAATCGCGAGTTCTCAGAGACAACACAGAAAAGTCGGGAAGAATCCGTGCAATGGCCACCACCGCGAACGCCCAGCCCCGTCCGGCGACGTCACCGCCGAAGCGAAACCGCACCCTGCTGATCATCCTTGCGGTGATCGTCGCGCTGGTCGCAGCCCTGGTCGGCGCCGAGCTCTACGTCCGGCACAGCGTCAAGCAGTGCATGGCCGACCAGTTCCAGAGCGAACTCGGCTCCAAGGTGGCCGTCGACCTCAGCGCCAAGCCGATGCTGCTGCAGGTCCTCGACAAGAGCGTGCCGTACATCGAGGTCACCAGCGACGACTCCAGCTTCGGTCCCGCGCAGGACATGCACGTCAAGGCGCGGGTCAACGACGTCGACCTGACCAACGCAGGCACCACCGGCGCGACGGTCGGCAGTTCCACCGCGGAGGTCGACTGGTCCACCGCCGGGATCCTGGCCACCCTCCAGGCGCAGCCCTTCGGCCGCCTGATCACCGGCGTCACCTCCGACGCCACCGCAGGCACGCTGCAGTTCCAGATCCTGGGTCTGGCCGAACTGACCGTCCGGCCGCAGGCCAGCGGCGGCGCCATCACCGTCGAGGCGGTCGGCGCCGAACTGCTGGGTCTCGGCATCCCCACCGACCTGGTGAGCGGCGTGGTGGACGTCCTGACCAGCACCCTGCAGACCTTCCCGTTGGGCATGACCGCCGACTCGCTGACCATGACCGACACGGGACTGCAGATGACGCTGTCCGGCGACGCCTACACGATGCCGGTGGCCGATCCGAACGCCGCGCAGGTGGACGTGCCGAGCAGCTGCGCACTGCTGACGTAGGCGGCGAGCGGGCCGCTCAGTCGGCGAACCCGTCGAGGACGGCGCGGGTCCCGGACAATCCCAACCGGGTCGCGCCGGCCTCGATCATCGCCCGCGCGGTGTCCGCGTCGCGGATGCCGCCGCTGGCCTTGACCCCGAGCCTGCCGCCGACCGTCTCGGCCATCAGCCGGACCGCCGCGACCGACGCACCCCCGGCGGGGTGGAATCCGGTGGAGGTCTTCACGAACTGCGCGCCCGCCCGCTCGGCCGCCCGGCAGCACTCGACGATCGCCTCGTCGGTCAACGCGGCGGTCTCCAGGATCACCTTGAGCACCGTCTCGTCGTCGATGCCCTCGCGCACCGTGAGGATGTCCGCGAGGACCGCGTTGTAGTCACCCGCCACCGCCGCACCGACGTCGATGACCATGTCGATCTCGTGCGCGCCCTGCTGCACGGCGAGCCGCGCCTCGGCACCCTTGACCAGCGAGTGGTGCTTGCCCGACGGGAAGCCCGCGACCGCGGCGACCCGCAGGCCCTCGGCCCGCACCGGCAGCATCGACGGCGACACGCACACCGAGTACACCGCCAGCGCGCGGCCCTCCTCGATCAGCGCGGCGACGTCGGCACCGGTCGCCTCGGGCTTGAGCAGGGTGTGGTCAACCATCGCGGCGACGCGGGCGCGGGTGGGTGCGGCAGGCATGCCCAAGAGCTTGGCACAGCACCGTCGCCGCACCGGGCAGCGCCGAAATCCGGTTGCGTCGGCGCCGGTCTGCGGACACCATGGCCTCATGCTGATCCGACGCGAGCGCCCGTCCGACATCGACGCGATCGCCGCCGTGCACCGGGCGGCCTTCGCCGACCAGGCCCCCGACGGCGGCGAACCGGTGGAGGTCCCCCTGGTCGCCGCGCTGCGGGCCTCGGACGCCTGGGTGCCCGCACTGTCGCTGGTCGCCGACGTCGACGGCGAGGTGCGCGGGCACATCTGCCTGACCCGGGCCACCCTCGACGGCAGGCCGGTCCTGGCGCTCGGTCCGATCGGGGTGCCGCCCGCGTACCAGCACGGCGGCGTCGGTGCCGCGCTGATGCACGCGAGCCTCGGCGCCGCGGACGCGCTCGGCGAGCCGCTGGTCGCGCTGCTCGGACACCTGGAGTACTACCCGAAGTTCGGATTCGTCCTCGGCTCGACGCTGTCGATCGACCCCGGCGTCCCGGACTGGGTCTCGCACTTCCAGGTGCGCACCCTCGACGCGTACACGCCCGGGATGACCGGCGAGTTCCGGTACGCGCCCGCGTTCTACGAGCTCTGACCATCGGCCCGGACTACCGTGGCGGGCATGAGCAACGACCAGCTGGCGGCCGTGTTCAACGCCGGCATCCGTGAGTTCGACCGCCTCACCCCGCAGGTCTGGGGTCCGGCCGGGCAGTCGCTGATCACCCAGCTCCGGCTGCGCCCCGGCGACGCCGTGCTCGACGTGTGCAGCGGCGCCGGCGCCTCGGCGCTGCCCGCCGCCGCGGCCGTCGGCCCGACCGGCCTGGTGCATGCCGTCGACGTCGCCGACGACCTGCTCGAGATGGGCCGCCTGGTCGCGTCCGACCGGGCGCTGCACAACGTCGACTTCGTCCGGGCCGACGCCACCGAGTGGGAACCGCCGAGCACCGTGCCCGCCGCCGGCTACGACGCCCTGGCCTGTTCGTACGGCATCTTCTTCCTCCCGGACACCGACCAGTCGGTGAACCGGCTGGTCCGGTTGCTGCGCCCGGGCGGCCGGATCGGCGTCACCGTGTGGCGGCGCGGCGCCCTCACGGACTTCGCCCGCGCCTACGCCGACGTGCTGGCCCGCCACCTGACCGGACCCGCGCCGAGCCGGACCGACGCGTCGCCGCTGTCACGCTTCGACACTGCCGCCGCCCTGACCGACTGGCTGACCGGATTCGGCGCGCACTCGGTCGAGGTCACCGAGCTGTCCAACCTGCTGCCCGCGACACCGCAGCTGGCCTGGGACCTGATCCTCGGCGGCGCGATGCGGGCACCGCTGCTTGGCCTCGACGACGACACCGTCGAGTCGATCCGGCGCGACTTCCTGTCGCTGCTCACCGAGCGGGACGTCGAGACCCTCGACGCCACCACCCTGGTCGGCACGGCCGTGGTGACCGGTTGACCGGTGCTGCCCGTCCGATCGCGGCCCACCTGAGAGACTGGGACCATGAGTAACCCCGCGCCCGCCGACGACCGTCGCTACGTGCTCAGCCTCGGCACCCCCGACCGCACCGGCATCGTCGCCCGCATCTCGACCTTCCTCGCCGAGGTGGGTGGATCCATCGTCGAAGCCGCGTACCACGCAGACCCGGACTCCGGCTGGTTCTTCACCCGACAGGCCGTGCGGGCGTCGTCGGTCTCGCTCAGCCTGGGCGAGCTGCGCGAACGGTTCGCCGAGGTCGCCGCCGAGCTGGGACCGGAGACCGAGTGGACGCTCGCGGACTCGGGCGAGCGCAAGCGGGTGGTGCTGCTGGTGAGCAAGGAGGCGCACTGCCTGCACGACCTGCTCGGCCGGGCCGCAGGCGGCGAGCTGCCCGCCGAGATCTGCGCCGTCATCGGCAACCATCCCGACCTCGCGGACGTGACCCGCGCGCACGGGATCGACTTCCACTACGTGTCGTTCCCGAAGGACCCGGCCGAGCGCGGCCCGGCCTTCGAGCAGGTCCGCAAGCTCGTCGACGCCCACGACCCGCACGCCGTCGTCCTGGCCCGGTTCATGCAGGTGCTGCCCGAGGAGTTGTGCGCGCACTGGGCCGGCCGCGCGATCAACATCCACCACAGCTTCCTGCCGTCGTTCGTCGGCGCCCGCCCCTACCACCAGGCCTTCGCCCGCGGCGTGAAGCTGATCGGCGCGACCTGCCACTACGTGACCGCCGAGCTCGACGCCGGACCCATCATCGAGCAGGACGTGATCCGGGTGGACCACTCCTACGAGGTCCGGGACATGGTCCGGCAGGGACGCGACATCGAGAAGCTGGTGCTCTCCCGCGGCCTGCGCTGGCACCTCGAGGACCGGATCCTGGTGCACGGCCGCAAGACCGTCGTGTTCAGCTGACCCCAACACCGCCCCACCCCACGCACACCGCCCACACCGACTGAACGGTTCCGTTCATTCGATTGGATCGAATGAACGGAACCGTTCATGCGGGCGGCGAGGTGGCCGGGCGGAGGGCGTGCCGAACGAGCGTTCAGGCGGAGTTGCGGTCAGACCGGGTTGTGTTCAGGCGGAGATGCGCGTAGCCAGGCGGCGGATCTCCGCGTTCACCTCGTCCGGGGCCTCGACCGTGCTCATGTGACCGATGCCGGGCAGCCGGATCAGCCGCTCCAGGTGACCGAGGCTGTCGAGGGCTCCGGCGATCCGCACCGAGTGCCCGGGCGGGGTGAGCCGGTCCGCGGTGCCGACGAGCACCGTCGTGGGCACGGACAGGTTGGCCAGGCCGGCCCGGAGGTCGAGCCCGTGCATGGCCGCGCCCCAGCCGCCCCGCGTACGGCCGGAACACTCGGCGACGATGCGGGTGCAGAACTCGACCTCGTCCGCCGTCGACCCGGGCGCCATCGCCGCGTACTGGATCATCCGCCGGGTCGCGGCGGTGCCGGCCAGCGGCCGGGCCATCGGCACGGTGGACCCGAGGATGGCGCGGCCGACCGGGTCCGGGACCGTCTTGAGCTTGCGCAACAGCGGGACCAGCGTGGACTCGTCGACCAGGTGGTCGGTGGCGGTGCTGGCCAGCAGCACCGCGCCGACCTGCTCCCCGACCTGCTCCGGGTACCGGGCCGCCAGGGAGGTGACACTCATTCCGCCCATGCTGTGGCCGACCAGCACAGCCCGACGGCCTGCGGGCACCGTGGCCGCCAGCACGGCGGACAGGTCGTCGGCCAGCACGTCGACGGTCAGCGGATTCGCGCCGCGCGCGCTTCGGCCGTGGCCGCGCTGGTCGTAGGTGATCACCCGGAAGTCCCCCGCCAGCCCGTTCACCTGCGGATGCCAGAACACCGTCGAGCAGGTCCAGCCGTGGCTGAGCACGACGGGCTGCGCCGACGGGTCCCCGTAGGCGTGCACATTGATCGCGGTGCCGTCGGCCGAGGTCACCTCGAACACCTCCGGCGCCGCGACCGGATCGCCGAGATACGGGTTCGACGCCGCCCCGACGGCTCGCGACGCGGCGGACCGCTTCGAACGCCAGAGCGCGCCCGCGCCGATCAGCGCTGCTCCGGCCGACGCGCCGACAAGGATCCGTCGCGTCGTACCGCGTGACTGTGCCGCCACCTGTCATACCTCCGTGATGTGAGTGAATGTTCGGCCGGAACACCTGCAACCGGCGTCCGGACGGCGGTCCCGGCCGCGCCGGGCCCGCCGGATCAGATGATGTGTGCGCGCCGCATGAGCAGCGTCGACGGGCCGCCGACCAACCCGACGTCCGAGAGGAACTCGACGGTCTTGGCGCTGCCCTCGCGAATCTTGTCGTGGTAGTGCCGGTTGGCCTTGGCCGCCGCCCGGGCCTGCGCGGGGTCCAGCCCGGCGGCCGCGTAGACCCTGGGGTTGACCAGGCTGGTGACCACGAAGTACGCGGTCACGCCCAGCAGCAACCGGACCCGGGCCCGCGCGAAGCGGGACAGGTGCCGCGAACGCCGCACGGTCTCCTCGCGGGCGAACTTGATGTGGCGGGCCTCCTCGAGTACGTGGATCCGGCTCACCGTCCTGGTGATCGGCTGCACCCGCTCGTCCCGGACGAAGTCGCGCTGCATCATGTCGAGAATCTCCTCGGCGAACAGCGTTCCGCCGTAGGCGAGAGAACCGGACGCGGTGGCCTTGAACAGCCGGGCGGACTGCCGGATCCAGGTCTTCGGCTGGTACGACGGCACCCCGAACCGCTGTGCAGCCATGGCGAACATGGTGGAGTGCCGACACTCGTCGGCGATCTCGGTGAGCGCGAACTGCACGTGCGGCGTCGCCGGGTCGTGGCGGTAGATGTCGCGCAGCAGCATCTGCATCAGGATCATCTCGAACCAGATGCCGGTGCCCGCCACGCTGGCGCACTCGTGCATGGTCAGGGTGATCCGCTGTCGCTCGGTCATGGTCTCCCACAGGTCCGTGCCGTAGAGGCTGCACCACTCCGGGGTCATGCCGTGCAGGTCGTCCGGGACGGGCGCTGTCCAGTCCACCTCGACGAGCGGGTCGTAGGACTTGCGGGCCGCGGAGGCGAGCAGCCTGGCCGCGGTCTCCTGGCGATCTCCGATCCGGGGCAGCTGCGATCCGGACCCGTTCGAGGACACGTCGTGATCGTGGACGGTCGACATTGTCGCTCCTAGTGGAGAGTCGAGTGGGCCCGGTTCGCCCTGTTGACTCCACCATGCGTCGACCGGACACCCGTTGTCAATGGGTGTCTGTGACTCGAGTTCGCATCTATCGCGACGAACCCGGCGGGACGCGCTCTACCAGCGCGGACCACGCTGAACTTCGTCCACGCGCGGGCGGACGTCGACGAGGTAGACGCAGATGGCGACCACCGCGATGATCCAGAAGAACATGGTGGGCAGGACCAGCACCACCAGCAGCGAAGCGATCAGGATGCCCAGCCAGATCGGCTTGCTGAGCTTGTCGACGGCCGTGAAGGCGTCGGTCCGCTGCCGGACCGCATGGAAGATGGCAAAGGCTCCGGCACCGAGGGTGAGCAGTCGGAGCGCCTCCATGATCAAACCCATGAGGCCGTTAACGGTAGTAAGCACGGGATCCATTCTACGGTCGCGACTCCCGCGCAGCGTGCTGCGCGGGAGTCGACGGCGGGTCCGGCATGCCGAACCTCGGGACTACGGAAATCAGGCGTCCGTGGCCTTCTTGGCCGGAGCCTTCTTGGCCGGCGCCTTCGCGGCGGGCTTGGCCGGCGCAGGCTTGGCCGGGGCCGGCTTCGCAGCGGCCTTGGCCGGGGCCGGCTTCGCAACGGTCTTGGCCGGGGTCGCCTTCGCGACGGCGGCCTTGACCGGGGTGGCCGCGGCGGCCACCTTCGTGGCGGCGGTCTCGGAGGTCGACTCGGCCTTCTCGCCGACGCCGACGAAGCGGTTCGCGACGTTCTCGCCTGCGTCGGTCACCGCGTCGCTGACCTCGTCGGCGACGTCGCTGATCTTCTCCGCGGCGCGACCGGCGAGCTTGGCGGCCTGCTCGCCGACGACCCGGGTCTGACGCGCGACGGTGCCGAGCGCCTCCTCGGTCAGGGTGGCGGCGTCGCCAAGCACCGACTCGGCGCGCTCGATGCCCTCTTCGACGGCCGGCTGGTGACGCAGCCGGTCGACGGCCTCCTCGCCGCGCTCCGCGAGCGAGGTGTAGAGATCGGACGCGACCTTGAGGTACGCCTCGGCGACCTTGCGCAGCTCGTCGGCGGTGAACTTCTCGCGCAGCTCGGCGAGCTCCTCGGGCAGCTCGGACGGCAGCCCGGCGAGGCGCTCGCGCAGCGCCTCGACACCCTCGTTGAGGTCGTCGGCGAGGCTGGCGAAGCGCTCACGGGCACCGTCCACGGTGGCGCCGGCGTCGACACCCTCGTCGGCACGCTGGCGCACCTGGGCGACGACGTCCGCGACGGCCTGGACGACCAGGTCGCCCGCGCCGACCGCGGCGTACAGGGGGGTCTTCACGCTGTCGAAGTTGAGGTCAGTCATTGATGTTCTCCTGTTCAACGGATGAGGAATCGGGACGGGGGTTGTTCTCACGGCAGAACGACTCGTAGATCTCGAGGAGCACCTGCTTCTGACGTTCCGTGATGGCCACGTCGGTGAGCAGGGCGTCGCGCACCGGACTGGCCGCGCGCTGTTCGAGGAATCCGGCCTGCATGTACAGCACCTCCGACGACATCCGGAGGCCCTTCGCGATCTGGCCGAGCACCTCGGCCGAGGGCTTACGCAACCCACGTTCGATCTGGCTCAGGTAGGGATTGCTCACGCCGGCCAACTTCGACAGCTGACGCAACGAGACCTGTGCGGCCTCGCGCTGCGACTTGATGAAGCTGCCGATGTCCTGCGCCGCCGAGCTGACCACCCGCGCCGCCACGTCGGACGCACTGTCGCCGGCCGGCTTGGGCTCGTCGGGCATTGCACTCCCTCACTGGTGGGTGAAATCCACGCTACGGCAGGGTGCTAGCTATTGCAAGCACCCTTGTTAGCGGCCGGTGTCGATCCGGTGAACAGTCGATCAGCCGAACATCAGTTGCGAGAGCGCGTAGATGCCCAGTCCCGCCAGCGCACCGACGACGGTGCCGTTGATCCGGATGAACTGCAGGTCGCGACCCACCTGCAGTTCGATCTTGCGGCTCGCCTCCTCCGCGTCCCAGCGGGCCACCGTGTCGGTGATGACGCCGGTGATCTCGGCCGTGTAGTTCGCACTGACGTAGCGCGCGCCGCTGTCCAGCCAGCCCTCGACCTTGGCGCCGAGCTCCGGTTCGTCGCGCAGGCGAACGCCGAGCCGCATCACGGTGTCCCGGGTCCGGGCCCGCAGCGTGCTCTCCGGGTCGTCGACCGACTCGAGGATCATCCGCTTGGCCACCTTCCACGCCGCCTCGGCCGCGGTGGTCACCTCGGCACGGCCCATGATCTCCGCCTTGACCTTCTCCGCCTTGGCCATCGTGGCGGGGTCGTGCTGCAGGTCGTCGGCGAAGTCGACGAGGAACTTGTTCGCGGCCAGGCGCACCTCGTGGTTCGGGTTGGACCGGACCTTCCAGGTGAACTCGACCAGTTCCCGGTAGATCTTCTCGCCGAGCATGGCGTCGACGAACTTCGGCGACCAGGCCGGGCTGTCCCGGTCGATCACCCGCTCGATGGTCGGTTGACTGGCCAGCGCCCACTGATGGGCCCGTTCGGCGAGCAGGTCGAGCAGCGGCAGCTGCCGGTTCTCGTTGATCAGCTCGGTCAGCACCTTGCCGATCGGCGGCCCCCACGCGGGCTCCGCGAGCCGTCGCACGATGGTGTTGTCGATGATCTGCTGGACGTCCTCGTCGCGGAGCACGCTGACGAACCCACGCAGGATCGTCGCCGTCTCGGCGGCCACCCGCGCGGCATGGTCGGGCTCGGCCATCCAGGTGCCGACGCGCACCGGAATCTGCGCCGCGTGCAACTTCTCCGACACCACGTCGGGCGCCAGGAAGTTCTCCCCGACGAAGCTGCCGAGGCTGCTGCCGAGTTGGTCCTTCTTCTTCTTGATGATCGCGGTGTGCGGGATCGGCAGGCCCAACGGGTGCCGGAACAGCGCGGTGACCGCGAACCAGTCGGCGAGCGCGCCGACCATGCCTGCCTCCGACGCCGCGCGCACGTAGCCGACCCACTCGCCCGCTCCCCGCGTCTCCTGCCAACGACAGAACAGGTAGACGACGGTCGCGAACGCCAGGAACGAAGTGGCGAGCAGCTTCATCCTGCGAAGGTCACGCCGCTTGGCGGCGTCGTCCGTCTCCATCAATTTCGTCACACCGCCATTGTGCCGAAATCGGCGGCAGGGGAATTTGTCCACGACACCACGGGGACGGGCGCCCGCACACAATCCGCACCACTAAGCTGGTCCGGAGATCAAGATCTGAACGGATGTGGCAAACCCAGTGCCGAAGAAGACAGCTCCCACACCATCGGACCTCGGTCACCCCGAGGCCGACCCGGCCGACGCCGCGACACCCGCCGTGACCTCGGATGCCGCGGACGCGAAGGAAGACAAGCCCGACGGCCGCAAGCGCCGGTGGCGCAACCACAAGATCGCGCGGCGCGAGGAGCTCGTCGACGGCACGATCGCCGCGATCCGCGCTCGCGGCCGGGACATCGGCATGGACGACATCGCCTCGGAGATCGGCGTGTCGAAGACCGTCCTGTACCGGTACTTCACCGACAAGAACGACCTGACCAGCGCGACCATGATGCGCTACGTCGAGACCATCCTGGCGCCGCGGATGTACTCGGCCATCGGCGGCGACATGGACGAGTACGAGCTGACCCGGGTAGCCATCACCGCCTACGTCGAGACGGTGGCCTCGGACCCCGAGGTGTACCTGTACGTGATGGCGAACAGTTCCGGCCCGAACCGCGACGTGGTCGCCGAGTCCGAGCGGATGATCGCCGACCTGCTCTCCGCGGTGCTGGGCGAGCGACTGCGCCAGATGGAGATGGACTCGGGTGGCGCGCTGCCCTGGGCCTACGGCATCGTCGGCGCCGTGCAGCTGGCCACCCACTGGTGGATCTCCAACAAGTCCATGACGGCCGCCGACCTGATCGACTACCTGACGATGATGACCTGGGGTGGGATCACCGGAATCGCCGCGGTCGCGGGCTCGCCTGCCCGCTTCAAGACCGTCCCGCACCCGCTGATCCCGGAGCCCGTCGAGGGCAGCTGACGGTGCGCGAGTCCCCCACCGCCACCGGCGGCGAACCCGACCGGCCCGACGGCTACACCGGACCGGCGCTGGTCACCGTCGGCGACGGTCCCGTCCTCGCACTGGAGGTGCAGCTGGCCGGCCACTTCGAGCCGATCAGCGGGCGCTACCGGTGGCAGGGCCGGGTCCGCGGACTGACGGAGGCGCTCGGCGCCGCGGACCCGCCTGCACCCGGCACCGAACTCGAGATCGAGACACCCGAGGGCACCGGTACCGCGCGGGTGACGGCCGTCGACCTGTGGGGCAGCCACCTGGTCCGGTCCGTGTCCGGGCGGCCCTTCGGCGCACGGCCCCAGCACGAGCTCGACTAGCGTCAGACCAGGTTGCTGCCGGGCGCACCACGCGGGCTCCCCCGGCACGGAGGTCCGGAATTCGCGCCTGCCCCGCCGCCAACGGAAGCCGTTGGGCCCGTAGCCAGTTCGAAGTCGTCGGGGTCGACCACCCGGGTCCGCAGCCAGTACTGCCAGGTGAACCCGGGCCAGATGGTGCGGTTGACCCCCCTCGCGTCCAGGTACCAGCTGACGCAGCCGCCGGTGGACCAGACCCCTCGCGAGAGCCTGCGCTGGATGTCCACGTTGAACCGGTCCTGCACCGTGGCGCGGACCGAGATCGCGTCGGCCCCGCGGTCGTCGACCAGCGCCATCGCGGCGCACGCGTACCGGATCTGTTGTTCGATCATGAACACGACCGAGTTGTGCCCGAGCCCGGTGTTCGGCCCGAGCAGGAAGAAGGCATTGGGGTATCCCGCCGCGGTGATCCCGAGGTGCGTCGCGATGCCGTCCTGGTTCCACCGCGAGACCAGGTCGCGGCCGTCGGCCCCGACGAGGTTCACGTTCTCGAATCCGTCGGTCACGTGAAACCCGGTGGCGTAGATGATCACATCCACGTCCCGCTCGACACCGTCGGCGGTGACGATGCCGGTCGCGGTGACCCGCTCGATCGGATCGGTGACCACCTCCACGTTCGGCCGGGCCAGCGCCGGGTAGTAGTCGTCGGAACCGAGGATCCGCTTGCAGCCGATCCGGTAGCTCGGAGTCAGCCGCCGGCGCAGGTCGGGGTCGTCGACGGATTTGGCGATGTTGGCCCGCGCGGACCGTTCGATCGGCGCCATCAGGTTCGCGTGTCCGTTGAGCCCGAGCCCCAACGCCTCCATCGTCCAGTAGATCCCGTATCGGAAGGTCCTGCGCAGCAACGGAACCCTCCGGAAGGCTCGTCGCACGCCCGGGGGAATGGCGAAGTTCGTTCGGGGTACCACCCAGGCGGGGGTGCGCTGGTAGAGCTGCAGCCCGGCGACCCGGTCCACGATCTCGGGCACGACCTGGACCGCGCTGGCTCCGGTGCCGATCACGGCCACCCGCCTACCGGTGAGGCCGCAGCCGTGGTCCCACCGGGCCGAGTGGAACACCGTGCCGCCGAAGGTCTGCGCGCCGGGCAGCGCCGGGACGTTCGGGACGTGCAGCGCGCCGACCGCCGAGACCAGGAACTGCGCGACGTACTCGGTGCCGTCGGCGGTGCGGACGTGCCAGCGGCGCTCGGTCTCGTCCCAGCGGCCGCCCGAGCTCGACCGGCCGAAGTGGATGTTGCGGTACAGGTCGTACTTGTCGGCCAGTCCGCGGAGGTACGCGAGGATCTCGGGCTGCGCCGACCACATCCGGGACCAGTTCGGGTTCGGCTCGAACGAGAACGAGTACATGTGCGAGGGCACGTCGCAGGCGCAGCCCGGGTAGGTGTTCTCGCGCCAGGTGCCCCCGACCGCGTCGGCCTTCTCCAGCACCAGGAAGTCCCGACGACCGGCCCGCACGAGCTCGATCGCCATGCCCAGCCCGGAGAAGCCCGTGCCGATGATCAGCACCCGGGTCCGGTGGACCCGGGTGCCTTCGGCGCCCCCACCGGCCGCGCTCACCATGCCCGTCTCCCTGCCGACTCGGCGATGTATCCGGCTCGGCATCGAGTGTTCGCCGGACCCCCACCACTGTCAACGCCCGCCGCACCCGGCACCGTCGACACCTCCCCGGAAATCCGACTTCGCCCCGAAACACGGTGCGGCGCCCGGCATATCCGGCGCCGACGTGACACCCTCGTCCCCATGTCCAACAAATCCCACGAGGGCTGGTCCGTCCCCGCCGTCGACGCCGTACGAGTCACCCCGAGCACCCGGGTTGCCGACCTGGACCGCAACGGAACCCCCGGATTCGACGGCGACAAGGCACTCGGCGAGCGGCTGCTCGAAGAGCGCGGCGCCCATCTGTCGGCGTTGCAGGAGAAGCTGTACGCGAACGGCCGCGCCACCGACGAGAACCGGTCGGTGCTGCTGATCCTGCAGGGCATGGACACCGCGGGCAAGGGCGGGATGGTCCGAAACGTGATCGGCCACATGGACCCGCAGGGCGTCGACCACGCGGCGTTCGGGGTGCCCACCGAGGAGGAGAAGCGCCACCACTACCTGTGGCGGATCCGCAAGGCACTGCCCCGCAACGGGCAGGTCGGCGTCTTCGACCGGTCGCACTACGAGGACGTCCTGGTGGTGCGGGTGCACAACCTGGTGCCGCCCGAGCAGTGGGAACCGCGCTACGACGAGATCAACCACTTCGAAAAGGAACTGGTCGAGTCCGGGACCACGCTGATCAAGGTGGCGATGTTCGTCTCGCTCGACGAGCAGAAGAAGCGCCTCGCGGAACGACTCGACCGGCCCGACAAGTACTGGAAGTACAACCCGGGTGACGTCACCGAACGCGGCTACTGGCCGCAGTACCAGCAGGCCTACCAGGACATGCTCGACCGCACCTCGACCGAGCACGCCCCGTGGCACGTGGTGCCCTGCGACCGCAAGTGGTACAGCCGCCTCGCTGTCACCGAGCTGCTCATCGACGCGTTGGAGCGGCTCGACCTGCACTGGCCGCCGGCCGACTTCGACGTCGAGGTCGAGAAGGCCCGGCTGGCCGCGTCCTGACCCCGGCCCGGGCGCTGCCGCGGGCGGTCGCCGGAGTCAGGGGAAGTGCGGCGTCTGCAGGTTCAGCTTGTGGTCGTGGTGGATCGTCCCGCCGACCACTCCGACGGCCGAGGCGATCGCCACCAGGCACGTCACACCGGCGATGACGGCGAAGCCTCCGTACCCCGAACCGGCAGCGACCAGGAAGAGCCCCAGCGTCGCCACCGCGAGGAGTCCGAGCATGAAACCCGTCCAGGTCGCAAAGATGTTCAGTTTCATCGTCTACCCCTCGCGCTGAGTGTTCGACGGACTCGGTCAGCCGCGCTCGGGCCAGGCGTCGCCGCCGGGCAGCGGGAAGCGTGGCGTGTGGCGGTGGACGTGGTGATCGTGGCGCACGGTGCCGCCGACGATGCTCGCGGCGACCACGAGTGCGGCCAGACAGAGGCCGCCCGACACGAGGGCCCAGCCCGTGAAGCCCGACCCGGCCGCGAGCAGGGTCAGGGCGAAGGTCACCAGGGCAAACAGACCAAGCGCGTAGCTCGTCCATTCGGCAAACAGTTGGAGCTTCATGGCTCGTGCCTCCCCAATTCGAGGGCCGGTAGTTGTCCTCGACGCTACGCCCGGGCAGTGATCTGCAACAGTGCCTTCATACGCGGCCTACCTGCGACGTCAGAGCCGATCCACCCGTAGCGGGTGCTGGGTGAGCTTGCCGACCAGCGCGGCG
Organism: Rhodococcus kronopolitis; assembly: GCF_042654025.1. NCBI lineage: Bacteria > Bacillati > Actinomycetota > Actinomycetes > Mycobacteriales > Nocardiaceae > Rhodococcus > Rhodococcus kronopolitis. Next base: position 301,669 of record NZ_JBHSFO010000009.1, read on the forward strand.
CAGAAGTGGTGCAGGTCCGCGGTACCCCGGCTGGTCACCAGGTTCCGGTCCACCACCACGACCTCGTCCACGTGGACGCCGCCGGCGTTGACGATGTCCGTGCGCAGGCTCGGCGCGGCCGTCAGGGTGCGACCGTCCACCGCGGCCGCCTCGATCAGCAGCCAGGGCGCGTGCCCGATCGCGCCGACGGTCTTGCCGACGTGCACGAAGTGCCGCACGAACGCCGTCGCGTGCTCGTCGAGTCGCAGGCGGTCCACGTTCAGCATCCCGCCCGGCAGGATCAACCCGTCGTAGTCGTCCGCGACGGCCCGGGAGACGAGTGCGTCGACCGGGATCCTGTCCGCGGTGATCACGTCCGCGCGGTACGCCTGGATCTCGCCCGCCGCCACGGACAGCAACGCCGTGGTCCCGCCGGCAAACTCCACCGCACGACGCGGTTCCATCAGCTCGTCCTGCTCGACGCCGTCGACGGCGAGCACCGCCACCCGGCGACCTTCGAGTTGCCCGGCCATCCCAGACTCCTTCGCCCACCCGATTCAGTATGGCCCCGCTGCCGCACCGCCAAAAGGGGTCACGGCGGCGGGGCCGCCCCAAATCACGGCGGGGGGCCGCCCCGAATCGCGGCGGCGGTCCGGGTGGCGGTTCCGCTCAGAATGTCCCCGCGGCGGCGCCGCTCAGAATGTCCCCGCGTCGATCACGAAGCGGTAGCGGACGTCGCTGCGCACCACCCGGTCGAAGGCGTCGTTGATCTCGTCCGCGGCGATCACCTCGATCTCCGCGACGATGCCGTGCTCGGCGCAGAAGTCCAGCATCTCCTGGGTCTCGGCGATCCCGCCGACCATCGAGCCCGCGAGGCTGCGGCGGTTGGACGCCAGGGAGAACCCGCGCACCTCGATCGGCTGCTCCGGCAACCCGAGCTCGACGAGCGCACCGTTGATCGCGAGCAGCGACATGTAGGCGTCCATGTCGAGGTTCACCGAGACCGTGTTCAGGATCAGGTCGAACCGCGAACGGAGCTCCTTGAACGTCGCGGGGTCGCTGGTGGCGTAGTAGTGGCTGGCGCCGAACTTCAGCCCGTCCTCCTGCTTGCTCAGCGTCTGACTGAGCACCGTCACCTCGGCGCCGAGCGCGTGTGCGATCTTCACCCCGACGTGCCCGAGTCCGCCCATCCCGATGATCGCGACCCGTTTGCCGGGACCCGCGCCCCAGTGGCGCAGCGGCGAGTAGAGCGTGATTCCCGCGCACAGCAGCGGCGCCGCGACGTCGAGGGCCAGGCCGTCCGGCACGGACAGCACGAAGGCCTCGGTGACAACGATGTGGGAGGAGTAGCCGCCCATCGTGTACTCCCCGTCCGCGGTCCGGGAGTTGTAGGTCTGGACCACCCGCGCGACGCAGTACTGCTCGTCGCCCGACACACACGCCTCGCAGGTGCCGCAGGAGTCCACGAAGCAGCCGACACCGACGCGGTCGCCGACGTCGTGCCTGGTCACCTCGCCTCCGACGGCCGCAACGATCCCGGCGATCTCGTGACCCGGCACGACGGGATAGTGCGTGCCGCCCCACTCGTTGCGCGCGGTGTGGATGTCGGAATGGCAGATGCCGGCGTACTTGATCTCGATGAGCACGTCGAGCGGACCGAGGTCACGGCGCCGGACTGCGGTCTTCTGGAGCGGCGCATCGGCCGAGGTCGCCGCGTAGGCGGAAGCGGTAAGCATGCGTACATCCCTACCCCTCACCCGGGCGAGCCACCCAATCACGCAAACCATTAGCTGTGATCAGGATCACGACACATTGTCAGAGTGACTTACGCCACAGCATTTTCCCGCTACGCTGTCGCGAACTAGACAAACGTCCAACTCGATCGTCGCCCGACCCCACCGGCTGAACCCGAGGAGACAGATGCGCAGGTTACTTTCGCTAGGAATCGCAGCAGCAGTGATCGGCGGCTTCATCTCCGCGGCGCCCATCGTCGCCGGCGCCCAGGGTCCTGCTCCGACACCCGCCAGCAAGCTCCGTTCCGAGGGCAGCGCGCTGGTCGACGAGTTCGGTCGCACCGTCCTGCTGCACGGCGTCAACAACGTCGACAAGGAGGCGCCGTACCTCAATGCCGGCGACGGCCTCACGGTCACGCCACAGGACGCCGACCTGCTCGCCCGGCACGGGTTCAACACCGTCCGGCTCGGGGTCTCGTTCGACGCGATAATGCCGGAGCGGGGCCGGATCGACGACGCCTACCTCGGCCGAGTGGCCGGCACCGTCGACATGCTCGCCGCCCGGGGCATCCACGTCCTGCTCGACAACCACCAGGACGGCCTCTCCTCGCCGTGGACCGGCAACGGCTTCCCCGCCTGGGCGATCGAGGCCAGGCCCGCTGAAGGCGAGCCGAACCCCGGATTCCCGCTCTACTACCTGATGCCCAGTGCGAACAAGGGCTGGGACGAGGTCTGGAACAACACCCACGGCGCCCTCGACTACCTCGGCGACGCGCTCGCCGCGCTCGCCACCGAGGTGAAGGGCAAGCCGGGCGTGATGGGCATCGAGCTGCTGAACGAGCCGTGGCCCGGCACGCCGTTCCTCACCTGCTTCCCCGGCGGCTGCCCGGACTTCGACCGCAAGTACCAGGCGGCGATGCAGAAACTCACCGACGCCGTCCGCGCCGCGGACCCGACGGTCCCGGTGTACTGGGAGCCCAACGTCACCTGGAACCAGCTGATGCCCTCCAACCTGGCCAACCCGCCGAAGACGCCGGCCATCAACGACCCGAACATCGTCTTCGCCCCGCACGACTACTGCATTCCCAGCCAGCTCGCGATCTACCTCGGCCTGCCGGAGGGGCTCAAGGCCCTGTGCACCACGACGCAGAACAACACCTGGGCCAACATCGACGCGGTCACCGAGCGCGCCGACATCCCCACCGTGGTGACCGAGTTCGGTGACGGCGACCCGACGGTGCTGGCCAACACCCTCGCGCGCGCCGACGAACGCTTCATCGGCTGGCAGTACTGGCACTACAGCAGCATCTTCGGCCCGCAGGGCGGAACCGACCCGTTCCTCGGGGCGATCGGACCGCAGCTGGTACGCACCTACCCGCAGGCCACCGCGGGGGTTCCCGACAAGATGAAGTTCAACCCCGACAACGGTGACTTCGTCTACCGGTACATCCCGAAGGCCTCGACCAAGCCCACCGAGATCTACGTCTCCGACCTGCACTATCCGGACGGCTACGCGGCCACGGTGGACGGCGGCACGATCACCTCGGCGCCGGGCGCCCGCCTGGTCACCGTCCAGGCCAACGGGGTCGGCCCGGTCACCGTCAAGGTCAACCGGCCCGGGTCCCCCGGCGCCGAACTGCCCGGCGGTGACGGCCTGCTCTCCGCCGGATCCTCGGGCAGCTCGGGTAGCTCGGGCTCGTAAGCCCCATGCCACAAACCGAAGGGCCCGCACTTTTCGACGAACTGCGGGCCCTTCGTGCCGCGTCGATACACCGTGTCGTGCCGACACACCCGAGTAGTCCTCACTGGACACAAACCCCGAGGAAAAAGATGCACAGGTTACTTTCGTCAGGAATCGCCGCTGCGGTGCTGGTCGGTCTCATCGCCGCGACGCCACTCGTCGCAGGCGCCCAGGACCTTGCCCTCGCGCCCGCCGGCAGGCTCCACGCCGAGGGCACCGCGCTGGTCGACGAATTCGGCCGGACGGTGCTCCTGCACGGGGTCAACAACGTCGACAAGTTTGCGCCGTTCATGAACCCCGGCGACGGCCTCAACGTCAACGCGCAGGACGCGGACCTGCTCGCCCGGCACGGCTTCAACACCGTCCGGCTCGGGGTGTCCTTCGATGCGTTGATGCCCGAGCGAGGCCAGGTCGACCATGCGTACCTGGACCGGGTCGCCGACACCGTCGACGTGCTCTCGGCCCGGGGCATCCACGTCCTGCTCGACAACCACCAGGACGGACTCGGCCAACCCTGGGGAGGCAACGGCTTTCCGTCGTGGTCCCTCGAGTCCAGGCCCTCCCCCGCCGAACCCAACCCCGGATTCCCGTTGTTCTACCTCATGCCGAGCATGAACCGTGCCTGGGACGAGGTCTGGAACAACACCCACGGAGTCCTCGACCACCTCGGTCAGGCGCTCGGCGCGCTGGCCGCCAGGGTGGAGGGCAAGCCGGGCGTGCAGGGCATCGAGCTGATGAACGAGCCGTGGCCCGGCTCGCCCTTCCTCACCTGCTTCCCGAACGGCTGCCCGGACTTCGATCGGAAGTACCAGGCGGCGATGCAGAAGCTCACCGACGCCGTGCGCGCCGAGAATCCGACGGTCCCGGTGTACTGGGAGCCGAACGTCACCTGGAACGAGACGATGCCCTCGAACCTCGCCAACCCGCCGACGACGCCGGCCATCACCGACGACGACATCGTCCTCGCGCCGCACGACTACTGCATTCCCGCCGAGCTGGCCATCTACCTCGGTCTCCCGCCGGAACTTCGCGCCCTGTGCGGCCTGCAGCAGGACAAGACGTGGGGGAACATCGACTCGTTCACCGAGCGCGTGAACATCCCGACCGTGGTGACCGAGTTCGGCAACAACGACCCGACCGTCCTGGCCAACACCCTCGAGCACGCCGACCGGCGATTCATCGGCTGGCAGTTCTGGCACTACAACAGCATCTTCGGGCCCGACGGCGGCACCGACCCGTTCCTCGGGCCGATCGGCCCGCAGCTGGTACGGACCTACCCGCAGGCCACCGCGGGTGTTCCCAGGGCGATGACCTACAACCCCGACAACGGCGACTTCATCTACCGGTACACCCCGAAAGCCTCGACCAAGCCAACCGAGATCTACGTCTCCGACCTGTCATACCCCAACGGCTACGTGGCCGCAGCCGACGGCGGCACGATCACCTCGGCGCCGGGCGCCCGTCTCGTCACCGTCACTGCCGACGGCACCGGCCCGGTCACCGTCAAGGTCAACCGGCCCGGTTCTGCCGGCGCGGAACTGCCTGCCGGCGAGGGAGACTCGAGCTCTGCCGGCTCCTCGGGCAGTTCGGGTAGTTCGGGTAGTTCGGGCTCGTAACGGCACGCACACCGCACCCGTACGACGATGGAGGGGCCCGGACCGATCACTCGGTCCGGGCCCCTCCTGTCGGCGCATCCGCCTACGACGCGACGTTCGCCTGCTCACCGCGGCGACGCAGCCGCCGGGCCGCCGCCACCATGTTGCGCAGCGCGGGCTCGAGCTGCCAGTAGTGACGGGTCTTGAGGCCACCGTCCGGGTTCGCCCACAGCCGGTCCAGTTCCACCGACTTCGCTGCCTCGCTGAGCAACTCGTCGAGCTCGTCGATGTCCGGGATCCGCGCGGAGCGGCTCTCGTACACACCGGGCCCGACACCGTGGGTGAGCTTGCGCTCCTTGATCGCCTCGAGCACCCAGGAGATCGACCGGGTCGCCACGATCGCCGTGACGTCGCAGTCCATCCGCTCGATGGCGTCGACCACCGACGCCTGACTGGTGTAGGCCAGGTGGGTGTGGATCTGCGTCCCCGGCTTGGCGCCGCCGGTCGCCAGTCGGAAGGCGTCGACGGCCCAGTCCAGGTACTCGGTCCGCCCGCCCGCGCGCAGCGGCAGCAGCTCGCGGATCGCCGGCTCGTCGACCTGGATGATCGAGATGCCCGCGGCCTCGAGGTCCGCGATCTCGTCCCGGATCGCCAGCGCCAGCTGGTCGGCCGTCTCGTGCAGCGGCTGGTCCTGCCGGACGAAGGAGCGGGCCAGCATGGTGATCGGGCCGGTGAGCATGCCCTTGACCGGCCGGTCCGTCAGCGACTGCGCGTAGCTGATCCACTCCACGGTCATCGGGCCGCGGCGCAGGACGTCCCCGTAGAGCACCGGCGGACGCACGCAGCGGCTGCCGTAGGCCTGCACCCAGCCGTTGTGCGTGAACGCGAACCCGTCCATCAGCTCAGCGAAGTACTGGATCATGTCGTTGCGCTCGTGCTCACCGTGCACCAGGACGTCGAGGCCGATGTCCTCCTGCAGGCGGATGGTCCGCTCGATCTCGTCCTGGATGCGCTTGACGTACTCGTCCCGGTCGAGCCGGCCCTCGACGAGTTCGTACCGCGCGCTGCGGGCCGCGTCGGACTGCGGGAACGAACCGAGCGTGGTCGCGGGCACCTTCGGCAGGTTCAGCTTCTGCTGCTGGGCGACCCGACGCTCCTCGTAGGGCGCGCGGACCCGGTCGGCCTCCTTGATGTTGTTGACCCGCTGGCGCACCTCGTGCTTCTGCTTGAAGTGCACCGACGTCGGCTTCTTGCGCCAGCGCTCCGACGGCCCCTCGCTGAGCGCCTTGGCCAGCGAGACCACCTCGCCGACCTTCTGCTTGGCGAAGGCCAGCCGGTCCGCGACGTCGCCGTCGAGGTCCCACTCGGCGAGCACGTCGTACGGGACGTGCATGAGCGAGCACGAGGTGGAGACGACCAGGTCCGGGATCACGTCCCGCAGGGACGACAGGTAGGCCAGCTTGCTGACGTTGTCGCTGCGCCAGACGTTGCGCCCGTTGACCACGCCCGCGTAGATCCGCTTGCGCTTGAGCCCCGGGATCTCGGCCAGTCTGTCGGCGCTGACCTTGCCGTAGACCAGGTCCAGGCCCAGCGCCTCGACCTTGGTGGCGGCCAGGATCGGCAACGCCTCACCGAGGTTGCCGTACGGGCCGGTGACCAGCAGTCGCGGTCGCAGCGGCGCGTGCGAGAGCGTGGTGTACGCGCGGCGCAGGGCGTCCAGCTCGTCCGCGGTCCGGTCCTGGGTGAACGCCGGCTCGTCGAGCTGGATGCAGGTGGCGCCGGCCTTGGCAAGCTTCTCGAACAGCGCCGCGTACTGCGCCAGCAGCGGCTCGAGCAGGTCGAGGGTCGAGAAGCCCTCGTCCGCGTCGGCGGCGACCTTCGAGAGCAGCAGCAACGAGACCGGTCCGAGCACGACGGGACGCAGCTCGATGCCGCTCGCCTTGGCCCGGGCGAACTCGTCCATCAGTGCGTCGGCGTGCAGCGAGAACTCCGTGCCCTGGTCCAGCTCGGGCTGACGGTAGTAGTAGTTGGTGTCGATGTACCGGACCAGCTCGAGCGGCGGGAAGTCCGGGCGTCCGCGGGCCATGGTGAAGTAGAAGTCGAGCTCGTTCAGCTGGCCCTGCAACGGCGCGAACCGGGTCGGGACGGCGCCGAAGAGCAGCGCGTTGTCGAGCACGTGGTCGTAGAAGGAGAAGGTGTTGCCGGGCACCTGCGACAGGCCCGTGGCGGCGAGTTCACGCCAGGTCTCGTCCTGCAGTTCGCGGCCGACGGCGACGAGCTCGGCCTGAGTGCCCTGTCCGTGCCAGTAGGCCTCGAGTGCGCGCTTGAGTTCGCGGCGGGGTCCGATCCGCGGGTATCCCAGGATGCTGGAGCCGTAGGTGGCGGCGCTGCTGCTCATCGTGTCGACCTCTCCGTGATGTTCACTGCCGTCGATCTGTCACTGCCGGCCATGGTCACTGCCGAGATGCGCTGCGCGCCCGTGCACCATCTTCACTGTCACAGCGGTGAAGAGGCGCACGGGCGCGCGGGCATGTCCGGCGGATCCCTACCTGACTAGCTGGCCTGCTTGCCGGAACGGCCGTTGTCGCCGTACTCGTAGAAGCCGGCACCCGACTTCTTCCCGGTCAGTCCCGCCTCGACCATGCGCAGCAGCAGCGGGGGCGCCGAGTAGAGCGGCTCCTTGAACTCCTCGTACATCGAATCGGCGATCGACTTGACGGTGTCGAGACCCACCAGGTCGGTCAGCGCCAGTGGACCCATCGGGTGCGCCAGGCCCAGGACCGTCGCCTTGTCGATGTCTTCCTTGGTGGCGAAACCGGACTCCACCATGCGGATCGCGGAGAGCAGGTACGGCACCAGCAGCGCGTTGACGACGAAGCCGGAACGGTCGGCCGACCGGACGACCTGCTTGCCCAGGACCTCGCCTGCGAAGGCCTCGGCGCGGGCGGTGACCGCCGCGCTGGTCTTGAGGGTGGTCACCAACTCGACGAGCGGGAGCACCGGGACGGGGTTGAAGAAGTGCATGCCGATGACCCGCTCGGGGCGCTTGGTCGTGATGCCCAGCTTCATGATCGGAATCGACGACGTGTTGGAGGCGAGCACCGCGTCCGGGTCGGTCACGATCGAGTCGAGCTCGGCGAAGATGTCGCTCTTGATCTTCTCGTCCTCGACGACGGCCTCCACGACGAGCTGGCGGTCCGCGAAGTCCCCGAGATCGGAGGTGAAGCGCAGCCGCCAGGCGGCCTGCTCGCGCTCGCGTTCGGTGATCTTGCCGCTGCTGACGCCGCGGTCGAGCGAGCGCAGGATGCGGGAGCGACCGGCGGCCGCGAGCTCACGGGTCTGCTCGAACACCAGGACGTCGACGTGGGCTCGTGCGCACACCTCGGCGATACCGGAACCCATGATCCCGGCGCCGATCACGCCGACGCGCTGAATCTTCTCACTAGTCACGTCGGATCTCCTCAACCTTGACTGCGCTTCGGTGACAACAGATTTGGCGAGTACATGGGTAACTCACCGGGTACGTCCAAAAGCCTCGAACTTCGGAAACCGGCGGCCCGCAACGCAAATCGCGGGCCGCCGATCCAGTACGCCGAAATCAGGAGAGGCGGCTCAGCTCCTAGTGGAACTGGCCCTCTTCGGTGGAACCCTTCAGCGCCGCGGTGGACGTGTTGGGGTCGACCGTGGTGGCGATCTTGTCGAAGTAGCCGGCGCCGACCTCACGCTGGTGCTTGATGGCGGTGAAGCCACGCTCCTCGGCGGCCTTGAACTCGCGCTCCTGCAGGTCGACGAAGGCGGTCATGCCCTCGCGGGCGTAGCCGTGCGCCAGGTCGAACATGCCGTAGTTGAGCGAGTGGAAGCCGGCCAGGGTGATGAACTGGAACTTGAAGCCCATCGCGCCGAGCTCCTTCTGGAACTTCGCGATGGTCGCGTCGTCCAGGTGCTGCTTCCAGTTGAAGGACGGGGAGCAGTTGTAGGCCAGCAGCTGGTCCGGGAACTCGCTGCGGACGGCCTCGGAGAACTTCTTGGCGACCTCGAGGTCCGGCACGCCGGTCTCCATCCAGATGAGGTCGGAGTACGGCGCGTAGGCCTTGGCGCGAGCGATGCAGGGCTCGATGCCGTTCTTGATGCCGTAGAAGCCCTCGGCCGTGCGGGTGCCGTCGAGGAACGGGCGGTCACGCTCGTCCACGTCGGAGGTGAGCAGGGTGGCGGCCTCGGCGTCGGTGCGCGCGATGACGACGGTGGGGACGTCCGCGACGTCGGCCGCGAGACGCGCCGAGGTCAGGGTGCGGATGTGCTGCTGGGTGGGGATGAGCACCTTGCCACCGAGGTGGCCGCACTTCTTCTCCGACGCGAGCTGGTCCTCCCAGTGCGAGCCGGCGACGCCGGACGCGATCATGGCCTTCTGCAGCTCGTAGACGTTGAGCGCGCCGCCGAAGCCGGCCTCGCCGTCCGCGACGATCGGGGCGAGCCAGTTCTCGACCGAGGTGTCACCCTCGACCTTGGCGATCTCGTCGGCGCGCAGCAGCGCGTTGTTGATGCGACGGACGACCTGCGGGACCGAGTTGGCCGGGTACAGGCTCTGGTCCGGGTAGGTGTGACCCGAGAGGTTCGCGTCACCGGCGACCTGCCAGCCGGAGAGGTAGATGGCCTTGAGGCCTGCGCGGACCTGCTGCACGGCCTGGTTGCCGGTGAGGGCACCGAGGGAGTTGATGTAGTCCTCGTTGTTCACGAGGTCCCACAGGATCTCCGAGCCACGGCGAGCGAGGGTGGCCTCCTCGACAACGCTGCCCTGCAGCTTGACGACCTGCTCGGCGGTGTAGTTGCGGGTGACGCCCTTCCAGCGAGGATTGGTGTCCCAATCGTTCTGGATCTCAGCTGCGGTCTTCGGGGTGCCGGTGGTCGACATCGAGGCTCCACTCTCTTGTATCTGCTGGTCCGGTACGGATGTACTGCTTCACATCCTTGCCAGTCCCTTCGGGTGTACTTAGAAAGAGTGGCACAACCGAAAACACCCGTCTACCTGTTACTAATGCCAATCTTGGCTACTTTCTCATCCGCATTTGCTAACTTTGCAAACTTTCATTGCGCCCAATCGCCTGCTTGGGTGGCGGAAAGTTACCGGCCGGTAGAACAAACCGGCAGGCAGCGGGCGTGCGGGGCAGGCGGGCCCGTGTCCCGGTTTGCTACCGGCGAGTAGGTCCGTGGATCACCGGGGACCGACCCGGCTGTGAGGGCAATCACCGTCGACCGGGCGGGAGTCCGGTGCGCAAGACGGACATGGGCGTGCCACCGCCCTACCCGGACGCCCGCGACTCCGCGGACCCGCCGGCGAGGGTGCCGTGCTGGACCGGGGCGAACTGCTTCTTCGGGAGCAGGAACAGCCACGTCGCGAAGACGAAGGGCCCGGTGCCCGCAGGCAGCGAGATCGGCGCGAACGCCGAGACCAGCGCGCCGTGGATCATCACGGTCACCAGCACCCCGAAGACCGTGTACACCAGCACCCGCCACGACGGGTCGTAGAAGACCGAGCCGAGGGCGATGGCCGTGAGCACCGCGCTCAGCCCGTACAGCCCGTTTCCGACGTCGACCGAGTTGGCGCCCAACGCGAGCACCGTGGCGGTAGCGACCGCCGACCCGGTCAGTGCGAACAGCGCCGCCCACCGCGAGGCCACCAGCAGGGCGAGCACGAAGATCACCCCGGTGACGGTGTTGTCGATCAGGAAGATCTGGGACACGTTTCGGAAGAGCGTGTGCCACAGGTAGCCGGCGGTGAGGTCGGCGTGCGCCGCCGCGGCGCCGATGTTCTGCGGGAACTGGCCGGCCGCCAAGGGCGATGTCTCCAGCCGGAGGAACTGGAACGCGGCCAGCAGCAGCAGCCAGTTCACCAGGTTGAACGGGAAGGTCAGCGCGGGCACCTGCCAGGTCTGGAAGACGTTGGCGACGGCCATGAACACCACTGTCGACGTCGCCGCGCCCAGCACCAGGTACACCCACAACGCCGCCCCGCCTGCGAGGAAGGTGGGCAGCGCGGCACCGACCAGGATCCCGTTGAAGCCGTACAGCCCGGAACGCAGGGACTCCGGGTCCGGGTTCAGCAGCAGCGCGGTCACCGTGGCGACCACCAGCCCGACGACGGCGCCGACCGCCACCGAGGCGGTGTCCGCGGCGACCGCGCCCCAGCAGATCCCGACCAGGAACAGCAGCCCGGTGAGCGGGTTCCCCTGGAACATCACCTGCCCGGCGCCCTTGAGGACGGTGTCGACGAACCGCGCCGCCGCGCTGCGTTCGGCCGCCCGGTCCCAGGGCGCGGTCAGTGCGCTCATCGCCGTTCAACCCCACAGCGGTACGTCGGGAATGGGTTCTCCCCGCACCGTCCGGCGTACCAGCGCCCAGAACTCGCGCACCTTCGCGTGCACCGGCGCGCTCTCGGGCCCGAGCACCTTGTAGATCAGTCCGGCGTCGTTCGGCAGCCGGCTCGCGCCGGCCACCGTCTGCTCGCCCTCGCGCCTGCCTGCCGTCACCTGGTCGAGGATCGCGTCCGCGTGCCGCTTCGGGGTGAGCAGCACGACGTTGCCGAAGACGTCGTGGCCACCCATGGCGCCGGCCAGGCGCACCGGCCAGCGCGCCGGTTCGATCAGCAGCTTCTCGGTGAACAGATCCGTCCCGTCCGGCCGTGTCGCGTTGACCAGCGCCGAGTACACGTCGTACTCGAACAGCTCCCCGCCGCGGTGGTACTTGCGGCCCGGCATCACCACCTCGGAGAACAGCAGGGTCGCGGTCGGGTCGACGGTGACGTCGGTGCGCACGAAGTACCGGGCGTGCCGGTGCGGGATCGTGGTGCCCGGCATCAGCTCCAGGTACGAGTTCTCCGCCAGCACCAGTGTCTGCACCTGGGAGGCGAAGTTCGCGTCCATCTCGTGCACCTTGGTCGCCGACTGCGTCGTCACGTGCGCCATCGACCCGGGCGCCATCGTGATGTCGACGTAGAGCCGGTCGCCCTGCAGCACACAGCCCGAGGTGGAGATCATGAAGACACACGGCATCCCGCGCGTCGCCTCGTCCCAGTAGAGCGCCTGCTGAACCAGCAGCGGGGTCTTCCGGTAGAGGTGCGCCAGGATCGACCGCTCACCCCGGTCCTCGAACCGCATCTCGAGGATCCCGGTCTTGCCCACCCCACCGGACGGCGCCTGCCTCGGCTCGTCCTGGTAGGGCGCCAGCTCCGGGACCGCGAGCGGATTCACGTCGCGGCCGCCTCGGCCTCCTCGGGACTGTCGAACAGGACGCCGTGCACGATCTCGTTCACCACGTCCTCGATGCCCTCACCGGTCATGCAGTTGGTGAAGATGAACGGCTTCCCGCCCCGCATCAGTGCCGAATCGTGCGCCATCACATCGAGATCCGCGTGGACGTACGGCGCGAGGTCGGTCTTGTTGATGACCAGGATGTCCGACTGGGAGATGCCGGGGCCGTTCTTGCGCGGGATCTTGTCGCCGGCGGCGACGTCGATGACGTAGATGAAGTAGTCCACCAGAGCCGGGCTGAAGGTGAGGGTGAGGTTGTCGCCGCCGCTCTCGATGAACACCACGTCCGTGCCCGGAAACATCCGCTCCATGTCCTCGACCGCGGCGAGGTTCATGCTCGGGTCCTCGCGGACCGCAGTGTGCGGGCAGGCACCGGTCTCCACGCCCACGATCCGCTCCTCGATGAGGACGCCCTTGAGGGCCCGGCGCACGTGCTTGGCGTCCTCGGTGGTGACCACGTCGTTGGTGACCACCAGGACGCTGGTGCCCCGGCTGACGAACTCCGGCGTGATCGCCTCGATGAGCGCCGTCTTGCCCGAGCCCACGGGACCACCGATCCCGATGCGAGTTGTCTTCTTCATCGTTCTCCCTCTTCGGTCATGAGCATCCGGCACTAGGTCATGAACATTCGGACGTGTGAACGCACGTGCACCGCGGCCAGGATGTCGGCCATCGGCGCAAAGGTGGCCATGTCGGCGAGCCCGCGATCCGCCACCGCCGCGTACTCGCGGGCGGCATTCTCGTTGACCTCGAAGAGGATCTCCTGGGTGGCGACGTGGTCCACCCGGAGCAGCCGCAGCGCGGCGCCGAGGACTGTCATCGCGGCGCCGTACTGGTGCGCGGCGAAGGCGTCCTGTTCCGGAGAACCCATCTCCGCGAAGGCAATTCCCATGCCCACCGGGTAGGTTCCCGGCGTCTCCCCCGCCTGAACCGCCGCCAGCCACTTGCCCAGCACCACGCCGTGACCCAGCCGGACGCCGAGCTCGGCGAGCTTCTTGCCCATCCTCGTCGACATCGTGCGGGCTTCCTCGTTGAGCTTGCGGCAGAGCACCGCGTGGTCCGCGGACAACACCCGGACGAAGTCCCCGCCGACCGCACCGCGGTGTGCCTCCAGGACGGCGACGCCGTCGCAGGTGGCGGCCTGGCGGGTGACGGTGAGCACGAACTCGCGGAGCGTGGCGGCATCGGTCACCACCGACTCCGAGACGGCGGACTCGAGGCCGTTGGAGAAGGAGAACGAACCGACCGGGAACATCGAGTCGGCGAACTGGATCACCCGCATCGCGCGGGTGATGTCGGCTGCGGCAGCCTCAGCCCCGAGGGGTGGCATCTGCTCAGCCCTGCGGGACGGCATGGGTGTGCCCCTCGCCCTCCCGCGCGGCCGCGCCGAACAACCGCCGCGCCTCGTGCGGGGCCAGGTACGGGATCACTTCCGCGCCGGGCCGGAAGCCGTACTCGATCCCCTCGAAGGCGTGGGTCTTCATCACCGATCCCATCACCGCCTTGTCGACGGTGAGCGGGACGTAGACCCGGGTGCCCTTCACCACGGCCGGCCAGTGCTGATTGCCCACGGCGTGGCCGAGTTCGAGGCAGGTCGCGATCACGGTCTCGGGCGCGGACCCGAGCAGGCCCGCGAGTTCGATCTCCATCACGTCCTTGAGGTTGATCCGGGCCGCCACCAGCGTGCCCGCGTCCTCGTCCCAGGCCAGGACGTCGCCGTCGCGCAACTGCACCCCCCGGTCGAGAGAGAGCGCGACCTCCACCCCGTCCTCGGTGGTGCGGCGAATCCGGCTCTTCTGCGCCTCCCACTGGTCGAGGACGAGGTAGTCGACCTTCGCGTTCGCCTGACGGGAGGCCCACCCGGGGTCCTCCAGGTTGCCGAGAACGGTGTTGACCCGCATGAGCTGTCCCTGCGCTGGCGTGAGCCTCTCCGACACGGGTGTCCCCTAACTGAAGAAGTGGGTTTGATTCATGCTGACGGTTTCGGCCGGTTCGACGTACGCGTGCACGCCGTCCGCGGTGACCGCGAAGGTCTCCGGGTCCACCTCGATCTTCGGAGTGACGCTGTTGCGCACCAGGTCCCGCTTGGTGATGGTCCGCGTGCCTTCGACGGCGACCACTTCACGGTCGAGCCCGAGACGATCCTTGATCCCGGCGTCGGCGGCGGCGCGGGAGACGAAGGACACCGAGGTCTGCTGCAGCGCCTTGCCGAACGCCCCGAACATCGGCCGGTAGATCACCGGCTGCGGCGTCGGGAGCGAGGCGTTGGGGTCGCCCATGGCGTGCCAGTGGATCGCGCCGCCCTTGATCACCATCTTGGGCTTGGCGCCGAAGAAGGCCGGCTCCCAGAGCACCAGGTCAGCCATCTTGCCCGGCGCAACGGACCCGAGAGACTTGGAGATACCCCAGGTCAGGGCCGGGTTGATGGTCACCTTGGCCACGTAGCGCAGCACTCGGAAGTTGTCGTTGCCCGGCGCGTCCTCCGGCAGCTTTCCACGCGCCTTCTTCATGCAGTCCGCGGTCTGGATGCACCGGAGCCAGTTCTCACCGACCCGTCCCATCGCCTGGGAGTCGCTCGAGATCATCGAGATCACACCCATGTCCTGGAGCACGTTCTCGGCGCCGATCGTCTCCGTGCGCACCCGACTCTCGGCGAACGAGACGTCCGAGGGCACCTTCGGATTCAGGTTGTGGCACACCATGATCATGTCGAAGAGCTCGGCCTGGGTGTTGATGCCGTACGGCAGCGTCGGGTTGGTCGAGGACGGCAGCACGTTGTCCTCACCGGTGACCTTCAGGATGTCGGGAGCGTGCCCGCCGCCCGCACCCTCGCTGTGATAGGTGTGGATGGTGCGGCCCTCGAAGGCGGCGATGGTGTCCTCGACGTAGCCCGCCTCGTTCAGGGTGTCGGTGTGAATGGCCACCTGGACGTCGAACTCGTCGGCCACCTCGAGCGCCATGCGGATCGCGGCGGGCGTCGAACCCCAGTCCTCGTGCACCTTCATTCCCGCGGCCCCGGCACGGATCTGCTCCGCCAACGAGTTGTGGACGGACGAGTTCCCCTTTCCGCACATCAGGGTGTTGACCGGCAGACCCTCGTTGGCCCTGAGCATCATCTCCATGTTCCAGACACCGGAGGTGATGGTGGTGCCGTTGGTGCCGTCGGAGGGACCGATGCCGCCGCCGACCAACGTCGTGACGCCGTTGCTGAGGGCGTGGTACGCCTGTTGGGGGGCGATCAGGTGCACGTGCGGGTCGATGCCCGCGGCGGTGAGGATCAGCTGCTCACCGGAGATGGCGTCGGTGGCCGGGCCAGCAGTCAGGCCCGGGGTGACGCCCTCCATGGTCCCGGAGTGGCCTGCCTTCCCGACGCCGACGATCTTGCCGTCCTTGATGCCGACGTCGGCCTTGACCACACCGAGCAGCGCATCGACGACCACCACGTTGGTGATCACCAGGTCGAGGGCCCCGTCGATGCTGCACGAGGTGGGGTCCTGTCCCATGCCGTCGCGCAGGGTCTTGCCGCCGCCGTAGATCGACTCGTCGCCGATCACCCGAAGATCCTTCTCGACCTCGATGAGGAGATCGGTGTTGCCGAGGCGGATCTTGTCACCCGTAGTGGCACCGAAGAGCCCGGAGTATTCCTGCCGCGAGATCTTGGTCATGTGCGTATGCCTCTTCCTCACTCGAACGGTGCATCGATCATTCGAACGTGAAGCCGTCTTCCTTCGCCTTCGCCACCGCGACCGCAAACCGCGGCCGGTACGCCGCATGCGTCGGGCCCCAGCCGCCCACCAGACCGTTGAAGCCGTGGATGCGCTGCTTGCCTCCGAACGGCACCAGCGTGACCTCGCGCTCGTCACCCGGCTCGAATCGCACCGCGGTTCCGGCCGGAATGTCGAGCCGCCAGCCGAAAGCTGCTTCCCTGTCGAAGGCCAGGGCCCGATTGGCCTCCATGAAATGGAAGTGCGATCCCACCTGGATCGGACGATCCCCGGTGTTGCGAACCGTGATCGTCTGTCTCGGGCGGCCTCCGTTGATCTCGATCTCCTCGTCGAGCAGGACGTAGCCGCCGACCGGAACGTTTGCTGTGTCGCTCGTGGACTTGTCGGCGGACTTGCCGGACTTCGCCATGACGTCGCTTCCCTTCGTCGGTCGCGCTACTGGATCGGTGAGTGCACGGTCACCAGACGGCTCCCGTCGGTGAACACCGCCTCGACCTGCACCCTCGGGATCATGTCGGCCACACCCTCCATGACGTCGTCCACGGTCAGCGTGTGTGAGGCATCGGCCATCACCTGTTCCAGGGTCTTGCCCTCGCGAGCACCCTCCAGCGCGGCAGCGGAAATCACCGCCACGGACTCGGGATGATTGAGTTTGAGCCCCTTGGCCTTTCGCTTCAGGGCCACCTCGGCAAGCATGAGAATCGTCAGTTTGTCGAGTTCGCGTGGCGTCAGGTGCATTCCGATCTCCTTTCACTCGTGTCCTTTTCGTGACTGCGAACGCTCACGCGGCCGGCGGCGGCGCCGCACCCAGCGGCTGCACGGTCTGCAGCAGGTACCCGACCCGGTGGCCGGACGAGAACTGGTTGAACGCGGCGATCGCGGCATCGACCCGGTCCGCCGGAACCAGCACCTCGACCCGCAGCCGTTCCGAGAACGCGACATCGCGACGCTGCCCGCGGAACTGCAGCGACCCGGTGTCGTCGTCGGACGCGTGCGCCTCGGACACCACGATCGAGACCGCCCCGGCGGCCAGCAGCGCCTCCCGCAGCCGGCCCGGGTCGACGGTCTCCAGGATGACCGTGACGAGCCGGTGCCCCACCGCGGCGGAGTCCGTCGCGAGGTCGCCCCGCGACGGGGCCGCGGCCACCACCCGAGCCGATTCGCCGCCCACCACGAAGGCCGGACTGAGGTGGTACGCGTCCATGCCCTGCTGCTTCCGGTCGAGGTCTACCTGGTCCTCGGGCGCCAGCCGCAGGCCGACGGTCTTCTCGATCCCCATCGCGATCAACCAGGTCAACGAGAACGAGAAGGCGATCACCGAGACCAGGGCCAGGCACTGCTCGCCGAGCAGGGTCAGTCCCCCACCGAACAGCAGCCCGTCGTGGCCGATCGAGTTGACGGCCTGCTCACCGAAGAACCCGACCAGGAGCGAGCCCAGCGCACCGCCGACGAAGTGGACGGCGATCACGTCGAGGGCGTCGTCGAAGTGGAACAACGTCTTGAGCCCCAGCGCCCAGTGACACACCAGACCGGCAAGCGCACCGATGGCCAGCGCCGAGAAGGTACTCACGTAGCCGGCACAGGGGGTGACGGTCGCCAGTCCCGCGACGGCCCCGGTGATGCCCCCGATCGCGGTGGAGTGCTGCTCGGTCAGCCGCTCGATCAACAGCCACACGCACATGCCCGCGGCCGCGGCGACGTGCGTGTTGATCAGTGCCTGCGCGGCAACACCGTTGGCCTGCAGACCGTCTCCGGCGTTGAACCCGAACCAGCCGAACCACAGGATGCCGCCGCCGACCAGTGCCAGCGGCAGCGAGTGCGGAACGGTCTCCGTCCTCGGCCAGCCCGGCCGTTTGCCGACCACCAGCAGGATCGCCAGCGCGGCCGCCCCCGCGGACGTGTGCACCACCATCCCGCCGGCCCAGTCCTGGGCGCCGCGCTGCGCGAGCCATCCCGACGGGTTGAACAGCCAGTGTGCGATCGGCGGGTAGACGACGATCGACCACAGCACCAGCAGCACCGCCCAGCCCAGCGGCTTGAGCCGATTCGCGGTGGCGCCGGTGATCAGCGCGGGGGTGATGACGGCGAACATCATCTGGTACGCCACGAAGGCGAGCGTCGGGATCGCGACTCCCGACACCACCACGTGCAGGGCTGGATCCGGCGCGCTGTCGAGGTTCCGCAGCCCGAACAGCGTCAGGTCGCCCATGAAGCCGCCACCGAGGTCGTTGCTGAAGGCGATGCTGTAGCCGATCACGACCCAGGTGACGGTCACCAGCCCGAGCGGGAGCAGGTTCTGCTGCAGCATCACCAGGGCGTTGCTGCCGCGGACGAGGCCCGCGTAGAAGAAGGCCAGGCCGGGGACCATGAACAGGACCAGTGCCGCGCAGAGCAGGACCCACGCGGTGTCTCCGCTGTTGATCGTTGCTGCTGCCAACATTTGACGACCATCCTCCGAAGAGTTCGATCATGTTCACTGCGCGCCGGACGAACGGACTCGCCGGATCCGCCTGGCACCAGCCCCACTGGCAACGCCGACTCCTGGATCGAGCCCCGCATTCAACGCGCCTGACGCTACGCCAGTAATTCGGAAGGCTCAGGCGAACGAGCACCCGAGACCCCGTGGTGACCGGCGCCGAAGGCCCGACCGCAGTGGACCCCGTCGCAGCGCGACTCGGGCGACCGGCCGGTGCCGTTAAGTCTGCGAACCCAAGGTTGCCAAGTTTTTGAACCGCTCGTAGCCTGGTGAAATGGCCAAGACCTTCGTGGGTGCGCGACTGCGCCAACTGCGCGGCGAACGTGGAATGAGCCAGGCCGCGCTCGCCCAGACCCTGGAGATCTCGGCGAGTTACCTGAACCAGATCGAGCACGACGTGCGCCCGTTGACGGTGCCGGTACTGCTGCGCATCACCGAGGTGTTCGGCGTCGACACCAGCTTCTTCGCCTCGCAGGACGACACCCGCCTGATCGCCGAGCTGCGGGAGGTCGCGCTCGACCAGGAGATGGGCATCGACGCCGACGCCCACGAGATCGCCGCGATGGTCTCCGCCCACCCGTCGCTGGCCAAGGCGATGGTCAACATGCACCGGCGCTACCGCAACACCACCATGCAGCTCGCCGCCGCCACCGAGGACCGGTTCAGCGACGGCAGCGGCAGCGGGTCGATCACCATGCCGCACGAAGAGGTGCGCGACTACTTCTACCAGCGGCAGAACTACCTGCACGAGCTGGACACCGCCGCCGAGGAACTGACCGCGCGAATGCGTTTCCACCGCGGCGACGTGGCCGGCGAGATCGCCCGCCGCCTCGAGACGATGCACGACGTGCAGATCGTCCAGCGCATCGACCTCGGCGAGGGCGTCCTGCACCGGTACGACCCGGTCCGACGGGTGCTGGAGATCTCCCCGCACCTGTCCGGCGGGCAGAAGGTGTTCAAGTTCGCCGCCGAACTCGCCTTCCTCGAGTGCGGCGACCTGCTGGACAAGCTCGTGGACGAGGGATCCTTCACCTCCGACGCCGCCCGCTCGCTGGCGCGACTGGGCCTGGCCAACTACTTCGCCGCGGCCACCGTCCTGCCGTACGGCCAGTTCCACGACGTGGCCGAGGAGTTCCGCTACGACGTCGAGCGGCTGTCCGCCTTCTTCGGCCAGAGCTACGAGACCATCTGCCACCGGCTCTCGACGCTGCAGCGGCCCAGACAACGCGGCATCCCGTTCTCCTTCGTCCGCGTCGACCGCGCCGGGAACATGTCGAAACGGCAGTCCGCCACCGGATTCCACTTCTCGTCCAGCGGCGGAACCTGTCCGCTGTGGAACGTGTACGAGTCGTTCGCGTACCCGGGCAAGATCATGACCCAGATCGCGCAGATGCCGGACGGGCGCAGCTACCTGTGGGTCGCCCGCACCGTCGAGCGTCGCGCGACCCGGTACGGCCAGCCGGGCAAGACCTTCGCCATCGGCCTTGGCTGCGAGCTGCGACACGCCGGCCGCAGCGTCTACGGCGACGCGCTGGACCTCGACAACAGCGAGATCGCCACCCCGATCGGCGCCGGCTGCCGGGTGTGCGAGCGAATGAACTGCCCGCAGCGGGCCTTCCCACCGCTCGGCAAGGCCATCGACATCAACGAGCACCGCAGCTCGGTCTCGCCGTACCTCATCCACTGAGCCGCGCCACCCCGACCGCGGTCGGGTGTGCAGTTGCCTGCGCATCGCCCGGGTGGGACGACGACAACTGCACACTCGACGTACTACACCGGCGCCGCGAGCCGGGCCGCGGCCAGCGCCTTCACCTCGCCCTTGGCGACCTTGCCGCCTGGCGCCATCGGCAGCTGTTCCAGGGTGACCACGTGCTCCGGGATGTACTCGCGGGTGACGCCGTTCGTGGCCAGCCAGCCGGACAGCTCCGCGGCAGGCAGGTCCGAGCCGTCCTCGGTGACCACGACCGCACAGACCTTCTCCCCGAACAGCTCGTCCTCGACGCCGACGACGGAGACCAGCACGACGGCCGGGTGTGCGCGCACGAACTCCTCCACCTCGACGGCCGAGATGTTCTTGCCACCCCGAATGATGATGTCCGCCTTGCGTCCGACCACCCGCACCCGGTTGTCCCGGTCGATCTCGACGATGTCGCCGAGCAGCATCCAGCCGTCGTCGGTGTAGAGCTCGCTGTTGGCGTCGTCGTCGTCCCAGTAGCCGTGGCACATCAGCGGTCCGTTGACGCCGGGCTGGCCGCGACGCAGGTCTCCGTGAACCTCGGCGCCTGCATCGTCGAACACCCGCACCCGCATGTTGTCGATGACGTGTCCGCAGGTGCGCAGCCGGGTCTCGGGGTCGTCGTCGACCGTGGTGACGCTCACCGCGCCGGTCTCGTTGGACCCGTAGAACTGCAGCACCGCGGCCCCGGTCCGCTCCTCGAACGCGAGCGCCTCGGAGTACGGCACCGCCTCGCCGCCGGTGAACATCGCCCGCAGCGCACCGAGGTCCGCGGTGCGCCCGTGCTCGGAGCGCAGCAGCATCTTGAACTGGGTGCTGACGCAGTTGAGCACTGTCACCCGCTCGCTGACCAGCAGGTCGATCATGGTGTCGACGTGGAAGCGCTCCATCACCACGTTGGGTGCGCCGAGCAACGCGGGCAGGAAGTGCGAGGTCCACAGCCCGAAGCCGAAGGGCGCAGGCACCGCCCCGAAGAACACGTCGCCCCGGCCGATCCGCCCGGCCGCGGCCGCCACCCGGGAGAAGGCGATCCAGCGTTCCTCGGTCTGGGTGACCAACTTCGGCAGTCCGGTGGTGCCGGAGGTGGAGTTGAGCATCGAGACGTCGGAGATGCAGAACTGCGGGCTGGTGGCGGCGAACCGCCGCGCGGACACCGGCACCGAACGCCGGGCGCCGGGTCCGTCGACCACCTGAACGTCCACGTCGCCGCGCTCGTCGAGGAACACGACGTTGTCCGGAATGCCTGCCCGGGAGCACAACTCGTCGATCAGTGCGGTGTTGTCCTGGCCCCGCAGGGTCTCGGTGGTGATCAGCGTCCGGCAACCCGACCGATCCATCAGGTGGGCGAGTTCCTTGATGCCCGAACGTGATCCGATGCCCACGGCGATGCGACCGGCCCGGTAGGCGCCGCACAGCGCCGCGTGGAAGACCATGGTGTCCGGCAGGTACAGCGCCACCGGCGCGTGCACGTCCGGGAGCGCCGCCAGCGCCGACGCGACGCGGTCCGCCGCGGCGTCGTACTCGGCCCACGTCACGCGCGAGTCGGGGCTCACGAATGCCACCGCGTCGGGAGTGGTCAGCGCCCAGTGCCGCACCATCTCACTGATGCTCACGCCCAGGAACTTCTCCGGGGCGGACGTGAACTCACCGACCTCGATGCCGGTGGTGGTCGTCGTCTGCTGGTCCATCAGGTCAGTTCCCCCTTGTGGCGTCGACGACGCCCATCGACTGCTTGTATGCGGTGTCCAGCGCGGCGGCGTCGTCGCAGGCGACGATGATCTCGCCCCGCTGCATCACGTAGCCGCGCGCGACGATCGGCGCCAGCGCGGCGAGCGACGGCTCCGCGATCAGCACGGTCACGCCCTCCGTCGCGAGGTCCGCGACCAGGGTCCGCAGTTGCCCCACGATCTTCGGTGCGAGGCCGGTCGTCATCTCGTCGAGCAGCAGCACCTTCGGCGTCGCCAGCAGCGCCCGGCCGAGCACGAGCATCTGCTGCTCGCCGCCGCTGAGCACGCCCGCGTAGGAATGCGCGCGCTCACGCAGCACCGGGAACCGGTCGAAGGCGGAGTCGACGGAGTCCTTGCCGAGCCCGACCAGGTCCGCGCCCACCCGCAGGTTCTCGAGCACCGACATCTTCATGAACAGCTGCCGGCCCTGCGGCACGTAGGCGAAGCCCTCCCGCGCCCGACGGGCGGCGGACAGGTTGTCCACCCGCAGGCCGTCGACGGTGACCGAGCCGGTGGCGCGGGTGGAGCCGTAGATCGCCCCGAACAGGCTGGACTTGCCCGCGCCGTTGGGGCCGACCACCGCGGTGACGGTGCCGGACGGCGCCGTGAAGGTCGCCCCGTCCACGGCGACCGCCGAGCCGTAGCGCACGCAGATGTCGCGCACCTCGAGCGTTGTCATGAGATCTCCTCTCCGGCACCGAAGTACACCTCACGCATGGCGTCGCTCGCCAGGCATTCCGCGGGACTGCCGTGGAATGCCACCCCACCGAAGTTGAGCAGGACCACGGTGGTGGCGAGCTCCGCGATCAGGTCGACGTTGTGGTCGACGAGCACCACCCCGCGCCCCTGCTGCTGGATCTGCCGCACCGCACCGGCGATTGCCGCGATGCCGTTGTGGTCGGCACCGGCGAACGGCTCGTCGAGCAGCAGCACCTGCGGGTCGGTCGCCATCGCCCGCGCCACCTCCACCAGCCGCTGCCCACCCAGGCTCAGGTCACCGCAGTTGCTGGTGGTGTCGGTGATCGCGTACTCGGCCGCGACGGCCCGCGCCCGCCGGTCCGCGACGGACGGGTCCTCGAAGGGCCCCTTGAGCGCCCACCACAGCGAGTGCAGCGGCGAGCGCATCCGGTGCCCGTAGATGCCGGGCACGATGTTCTCCACCGCGCTCAGTTCCAGCGCCAGCTGCGGATGCTGGAAGGTGCGCGAGAGTCCCTGGCGGGCGCGCCTGTCGCTGCCGCCTGTCAGGGTGCGCCCGGCCAGCCGCACGGTGCCCGCGTCGGCCTGCTGGGTGCCGAAGATGCAGTCGACCAGGGTGGTCTTGCCGGCACCGTTGGGCCCGACCAGACCAATCACCTCGCCCGGCGCGACGCTGAAGGTGACGTCGTCGACGGCGCGAAGTCCGCCGTAGGACTTGGTCAGTCCCCGGACCTCGAGCAGCGCGGTCTCGTTGCTCTGACTCACAGCTGATCCCTTCCGTCCTTGTTCGATCGCGGCATCAGCCGCGTCAGTGCCGACCCGGCCCAGCCGATGACCCCGCCCGGGGCCGCGATCAGGATCACCAGCACCGCGATGGCCAGCAGCAGTTCGCCGCTGCCCTGGTAGCCGGGCATGTTCAGCGTCACCACCACCACGATCACCGCGCCCAGCGGAGCGCCCCAGGCCGAGTTCCGACCGCCGATGATCGGCATGAAGATGGCCAGGAAGACGATGCTCAGGGTGAAGGTCTCGGGCGTGACGGCCTGCACGGACACCGTGAACAACGAGCCGCCGGTGGACGCGATGGCGGCGCCGATCGCGAGGGCGACGACCGTCAGGTGTGCCGGGTTGACGCCCGAGGAGCGGGCGAGGTTCTTGTTGTCCCGCGAGGCCCGCAACGTCAGGCCCCACACCGACTTACGCAGCCGGTCGACCACCACCGCGATCAGACACACGAACAGGATCGCCAGGACCACCAGCGTGTACCGCGGCGGCTGCCAGCCGAACAGCGTCAGTGCCTCGACACCGGAGATCCCCGCGGAACCGCCGGTGAAGGCGGGACCGTCGATCAGCCAGTGCTCGAAGGCCATGCCGAACAGCAGGGTCACGGCGGCGAGGTAGAAGCCGGACAGCTTCTGGGTGGCCAGGCTCAGCACCACCGCGACCACCGCCGCGACCAGCGCACCGAGGATCCAGCCCCACCACATCGACAGCCCGGTGCGCACCGAGATCAGTGCCACCCCGTAGGCGCCGATGGCGGCGTACGCGCTGTAGGCCATCGACAGCGAGCCCGCCATCACGAACGGGATGTACATGCCGAGGGCGATCAGGGAGTAGGTGGCTGCCAGGAACACCAGGTCCTGCCGGTAGAGGCTCGGACCCATCCAGGCCAGCACGACGGCCACCACGGTGAGGGTGATCGCGGTCTCGACCGCGATGCCGGACAGCATCCGCCGGCGCGCCTGCGGCGCGGCGGTGTCCGCGGCACCGGGAGGGCTCGCCGCACCGGGACTGCCGTCTGCGCCGGAGAAGCGTGTTGTGACGGTCATCAGACGCGCACCTTCCTCGAGAACACGCCCTCCGGCCGGAAGGCGAAAAAGACCAGCGCGAGAACGAGAATCGCCGTCTGCGCCGCGCTCGCACCGAAGTAGAACGGCGCGAACACCTGGACGAAGCCGAGCAGCATGCCGCCGATCAGCGGCGCCCAGCTACGACCGGTTCCGCCGATCACCAGCGCCAGGAACGCAGTCAGCGTCCAGGAGAGCCCGCTGGTGAACTGCACGCCCGCCTTGGGTGCGAACAGCAGCCCCGCGACGGCGACGATGGCGCCCGCCGCGGTGAAGGCCACCAGCCGGATCCGGGCCACGGGCAGCCCGAGCACCCGCGCGGCGTCGGGGTTGTCGCCGACCGCGCGCAGCAGCCGGCCCGTCTGCGAGACCTGCAGCCAGATGCCCACCACCACGAACACCAGCAGCGTGCCGCCGATCAGGGTGACGGAGGCGGTGTCGACGGTGGCGCCTGCGACGGTGAACGGCTCGGCCTCGAAGAGCTTCTGTCCCGGCAGCGGGGTTCGCCCGAAGATCGTGCCGGAGAGCTGCTGCACCGCGAACAGCACCGCAGTCACCGCGACCAGCGCCGGGAGTTCGCCTCGGCCGGAGCGTTTCTGGACCTGCTGGACCACCAGCAGGTCGGTCGCCACCGACAGCAGCACGCCCACGGCCACACCGAGCACGAGCGCAAGCCACAGCGGCACGCCGTAGCTGATCACCACGGTGCTGCAGGCCATGGCCGCGGCCATCGCGTACGGCCCCATCGCGAAGTTGAAGAAGTCCGCTCCCACGACGACCAGGTACATGCCCAGGGCGATCAGGGAGAAGAAGGCGCCGATCTCGACGGCGGCGAGCCAGAGTTGTGCGTCAGTCATCGGTGGGACTCCTTCGTCAGCTGCACGGCGGTTGGTAGGAATCCCAGGGGCCGCTGGGTCGGTTGTCCGGGCCGAAGCCGACCAGGACCAGGCCGCACAGGCTGTCCGGCGCCAGGTGGTCCCCGGGGCTGAACGAGAGGGTCAGCCGGTCCTGGCCGAAGGACGCGGGCAGGTCCGAGACCTGCTGCAGCGCGTCGCGCACCTTGACGCGGTCGGTGTGGTCGCCGGCGATCTCGATGGCACGGGCCAGCATCATCACCGCGTCGTAGGCCTGGGCGTCGTAGGCGGTGAGCTCGTAGTCGGGGCCCTTGACCGCGCGCAGCTTCTCGGTGAGCTCGACGGTGCGCGGGTTGCCCGAACTGAGGCTGCCCATGTAGACCATGCCGTCCAGCGCGCCGGGGTCGGCGAGCGCCCAGGACTTGGGCTGGTTGCCGATCGAGGCGAGCGAGAGCCGCTGGGTGTCCGGGGCGATCTTGGCGAGGGTGTTGTGCGCGAGGATCTCGAAGTGCCCGCCGATGCTGGCCACCAGGATCACGTCGGGGTCGCTTCCGACCACCCGGGAGGCCTGCGCGGTGAGGTCCGCGGCGTCGACCGGGGCCTTCTCGACGGCGGTCACGGTCGCGCACTTCTCCAGCGCCGGGCGCAGCGTCTTGACGATGCCGTCGATCGAGGCACTGGCGTCACCGAGGATGCCGAGCTTGCTGTAGCCGAGCTTCTCGAATGCCCCGCAGTACACCTCGGCGTACTGCTTGAGCGAGTTCGGGATCATGAAGGAGAAGTCGTTGCCCGGCGCGGACGCGAAGGCGTCGCTGAGCACCACCGGCGCGATGGCCGGGATCTGCGACTGCGTGAGCACCGACTTGGCCTGCAGCACCGAACCACTGCCGGTGGCGAGCAGCACCGCGCTCGCGCCCTGGTCGACGAGCTTGCGGATGATCGACGGCGTCTTGGTCGGGCTGCTCTCGTCGTTCTCCACGACGAGTTCGACGCGCTTGCCGTCGATCCCGCCCCGCTCGTTGAGCATGTCCACCGCGAACCGGACGGTCTGCCCGGCGATGGTGCTGTACGACGCGCCCGGCCCGGTCGAGTCCTCGTCGAGCCCGATCACGATCGTCTCCGGCGACATCGCGGTCACCGACGCGCAGCCGGTCAACCCCAGAGCCGCTGCCACCAGCAGCGGCGCAGCCTTTCCGATCCTCAAAGTCGACTCCTGTCGTCGCCACGAACCTTCACCCGTTAGGCGAATCAAACAAGCGCTTGATTGAACGCTTGGTGACGGCGAGTATGCCGTGGGTCACACGGGAAGTCAAAAGCCTGCCCTACCGGCGAGAACGCCCGACGCGAGCGGGGCTCGACCGTCCGCCGGACGATCGAGCGGAATGGCAGGCCCGGCGGTCGGGCCGGGCCTCAGCCCTGGTTGCCGCGCTGGAGCGCGCTGACGGCATCCTTGAGCTCGCGCAGGTCGCGCCGGAGCTCGGCGAGCTCGTCCGAGTCGGCATGCTCGGCACTCGCCGCGTCCACCACCTCGTCCGGCACCACCGCGGGCGCGGCGACCCGGCTCGGCGCGACCGGCGTACGGCCACCCGGGCTGGCGAACCCGTCCAGGAACACCGCGATGAGCTCGTGCCGCATCTGCTCGGCCGACTCCCGCAGGGTCGGACGCGACAGCCGCACCGTCGACCACACCGACTCGCGGATCATCCGGTGGAAGTGCTCGGGGTCGATGTCGTCGCGCAGCTCCCCCTCGGCCACGCCGAGACCGATCGCGGAGCGCCAGAACCCGTGGGCCCGGACGACCGCGGTGGCGATCCGGCTCTCGGCGGGCTGCGTGGAAAGCCAGCCCTCGTTCTGGTAAATCTCGGTGGCGAACGGATGGTCCGACGCGGCCGCGAACGACTGGGCGACCATCTGGGAGAGCCGTTCCCGCGCGGACAGCGCCGGGTCGGCCGTCGTCTCGTAGCGCTCGTTGAGGTCGTCGAGGAAGGTCACCACGATCTCGAGCGCGATCGCGTCCTTGGAACCGAAGTAGTGGTAGAGGCTCCCGGACAGGATGCCGACCGCATCGGCAATGTCCCGGACCGTGGTGCCGGCGACCCCGCGCTCGCAGAACAGCTGCGCGGCGTGAAGGAGGATCTCGTCGCGGCGGGCGGTGCTCATCGGTTCCCCTCGTGGCGCCGCCGCGGTCGGGCGTCTCGCCAAGCGACACCGTTCCGTCCGACGCCGCCGATCGAACGCTTGCTTGATCGTTTGGGAGCGTACACGAATCGGCACCACCGAATCTCGCGTATCCGCGGATCGGTCACGACCCCTCGAGCCGGCCGCAGACTACGCGCTGCCGCCCGTGGGGGACGGTGAAGTCTTGTTCACACGGACGCAATCGGGGTCACCAACTCGTCACCGACAGACATTCGGCCGCAACAACTTCCGCCTACTGTCCTTCGAATACAGCTCGGTACACAACAGCCGTATACAACGCACCGTCATCAGCCGGGCACCCCCTCCCGCCGGTCCCACCAGCTCCTCCACGACCGCTGCCCTCGACCGAAAGGCCTGTACATGCGCACCTTCTCGAAGCGGACCCTGGTCGCCCCTGCCGCGCTCGCGGCCGTCGGCCTGGT
Source organism: Rhodococcus kronopolitis (assembly GCF_042654025.1). NCBI lineage: Bacteria > Bacillati > Actinomycetota > Actinomycetes > Mycobacteriales > Nocardiaceae > Rhodococcus > Rhodococcus kronopolitis. The sequence goes on from NZ_JBHSFO010000009.1 coordinate 329,702, forward strand.
CCTGACCGGCTGCGGCAGCAAGGCCTCCGACACGGCCACCGCCGCCACCGCCGAGTCCTGCGTCGACACGTCGGGCGACACCGTCAAGGTCGGCTCCCTCAACTCGCTCTCCGGCACCATGGCCATCAGCGAGGTCACCGTCCGGGACTCGATCGCGCTCGCGGTCGAACAGATCAACAACGACGGCGGGGTACTGGGCAAGAAGATCGAGGTCGTCTCCGAGGACGGCGCCTCCGAGCCGACCGTGTTCGCGGAGAAGGCCGACAAGCTGATCAGCAGCGACTGCGTCGCGGCCGTCTTCGGCGGCTGGACCTCCTCCAGTCGCAAGGCGATGCTGCCGGTCTTCGAGGACCGAAACTCCCTGCTGTACTACCCCGTCCAGTACGAGGGCCTCGAGGACTCGAAGAACATCTTCTACACCGGCGCCACCACCAACCAGCAGATCGTGCCTGCGCTCGACTACCTCAAGCAGAAGGGCGTCAAGTCCCTCTACCTGGTGGGCAGCGACTACGTGTTCCCGCAGACCGCGAACCGGATCATCAAGGCGTACGCGGCGGCCAACGGCATGGAGATCAAGGGCGAGGACTACACCCCCCTCGGGTCCACCGACTTCTCCACCATCGTCAACAAGGTCCGCGCCGCCGACGCCGACGCGGTGTTCAACACCCTCAACGGCGACTCCAATGTCGCGTTCTTCCGCGAGTACGCCAACGTCGGCCTCAAGGCCGCCGACATGCCGGTGGTCTCGGTCTCGATCGCCGAGGAGGAGGTCGGCGGCATCGGCGCGCAGAACATCGCCGGCCAGCTGACCGCGTGGAACTACTACGAGACGGTGGACTCCCCCACCAACAAGGCCTTCGTCGACGCCTACCAGGCGAAGTACGGCGCCACCAAGCCCACCTCCGATCCCATGGAGGCGGCGTACACCTCGGTCTACCTCTGGAAGAACACCGTCGAGAAGGCGAACTCCTTCGCCACCAAGGACATTCAGGACAACGCCGACGGGGTCACCTTCGACGCGCCGGAGGGCCTGGTCACCATCGACGGCTCGAACCACCACGTCACCAAGACCGCCCGGATCGGCGAGGTCCGGCCCGACGGCCTGATCTACACCGTGTGGGACTCCGGCTCCCCGGTCCAGCCCGACCCGTACCTGACCTCCTACCCCTGGGCTGCCGGCCTCGGCGGCTGACCCGACGACCACACCCCCACCACCTTCAGGAGGACGTCAATGGACGTCGTTGTCGGACAGCTGTTCACCGGTCTGAGCATCGGCTCGATCCTGCTGCTGGCCGCGCTCGGGCTCTCGCTGACCTTCGGTCAGATGGGCGTGATCAACATGGCCCACGGCGAGTTCATCATGGCCGGCTCGTACACCGCCTACGTGGTGCAGCAGGTGGTCTCCAGCTCCACCGGATCGCTGCTGATCTCCCTGGTGGTGGGTTTCCTGGTCGGCGGCGCGCTCGGCGTCGCGCTGGAGATGACGCTGGTGCGCCGCATGTACCACCGGCCGCTCGACACGCTGCTGGTCACCTTCGGTGTGGGCCTGGTGCTCCAGCAGTTGGCCCGCGACATCTTCGGCGCCCCCGCCGTCAACGTCGTCGCGCCGGGCTGGCTGTCCGGCGGCGTCGAGATCCTCGGGGCGGTGGTACCCAAGACCCGCATCTTCATCCTGGTACTCGCGATCGTCGCGGTGGCGGCCCTGTCGGTGGCGCTCACCCGCTCGCCGATGGGCCGCCGCATCCGGGCGGTCGTGCAGAACCGCGACCTGGCCGAGACCAGCGGGATCTCCAGCCGCCGAACCGATGTCACCACCTTCTTCATCGGTTCGGGCCTGGCGGGTGTGGCCGGCGTCGCCCTCACCCTGATCGGGTCGACGAGCCCGACGCTCGGGCAGTCCTACCTGATCGACGCCTTCCTGGTCGTGGTGGTCGGCGGGCTGGGGCAGCTGCGGGGCGCCGTGATCGCGGCCTTCGCCCTGGGCCTGCTGAACTCCTTCGTCGAGTACTCGACGACCGCGTCCATCGCCAAGGTCATCGTGTTCGTGGTGATCGTCGTGTTCCTCCAAGTCCGTCCGCAAGGACTGTTCGCAGTCAAGACGAGGAGCCTCGTATGAGCATCCTGACCCGCGGCCCTGGCCGCACCTGGGCGGGCTTCGCGCTGGCCGCCGCCGTGCTGTTCGGACTCGCGCCCGCCGTCCTCAGCGACTTCCGACTGAGCCTGCTGGCCAAGTTCCTGTGCTTCGCCATCGTCGCGGTCGGCATCGGGCTGGCCTGGGGACGCGGCGGCATGCTGACACTCGGTCAGGGCGTGTTCTTCGGCATCGGCGCCTACGTGATGGCCATGCACCTGAAGATCGCCGACGCCGAACTCAAGGGCTCCGAGGTCCCGGACTTCATGCAGATCGCGGGGATCCGGACGCTGCCGGGCTACTGGGCGCCGTTCGCCTCTCCGGTGGTGACGATCCTGGCGATCGCGCTGCTGCCGGCACTGGTGGCGTTCCTGCTCGGACTGGGCGTGTTCAAGCGTCGGGTCAAGGGTGCGTACTTCGCAATCCTCAGCCAGGCGCTGGCGGCGGCGTTCGCGATCCTGCTGATCGGCCAGCAGAGCACCGGTGGAAGCAACGGGCTCAACAGGTTCCGGACCTTCTTCGGATTCAGCCTGGCCGATCCGGCGAACAAGCGGATGCTGTTCTTCATCGCGGCGGGGGTACTGCTCGCGGTGGTCGCGGCGACCCGCCAGTTGATGAACAGTCGCTACGGCGAACTCCTGGTCGCGGTCCGCGACCAGGAGGAGCGGGTCCGATTCCTGGGCTACGACCCCGCGAACGTCAAGCTCGTCGCGTACGTGACCGCGGCCTTCTTCGCCGGCATCGCGGGGGCCCTGTTCGTCCCGATCGTGGGCATCATCTCCCCCGCCGACGTGGGGATCGTGCCGTCCATCGCGTTCCTGATCGGCGTGGCGATCGGCGGCCGGGCCACCCTGCTCGGCCCGGTGCTCGGCGCGATCGGCGTGGCGTGGGCGCAGAGCGCGTTCTCCGAGACCTTCCCGTCCGGCTGGATCTACGCCCAGGGCCTGCTGTTCATCGTCGTGGTGGGCTTCTTCCCGGCCGGGGTGGCGGGACTGTTCGCGCTGCGCCGTCGGCGCCGGCCCACTGACACAACGACGGCGGCACCGCCCGCCGTGGAAACGGAAATGGAGTTCGCTCGATGACCGAGACCAGCACCGCCGCACAGGCGGCTCCGGAACCCGCGTTCGGCGGCAACGCGGGCATGTCCAGCGAGTACCTCGAGGTGCGCGACCTGCGGGTGACCTTCGACGGGTTCACGGCGGTCGACGGCGTGAACCTGACGCTGCTGCAGGGCGACCTGCGATTCCTGATCGGTCCCAACGGGGCCGGGAAGACCACCCTGGTCGACGCGATCACCGGCCTGGTCCCCGCCACCGGGTCGGTGGCCAAGTCCGGAGTCGAACTGGTGGGCAAGAAGGTTCACCAGATCGCCCGGCTCGGCGTGGGCCGGACCTTCCAGACGGCCAGCGTCTTCGAGGAGCTCTCGGTCCTGCAGAACCTGGACATCGCGGCAGGCGCGGGTCGCGGCCCCCTGACCATGCTCCGCCGCCGCCGCACGGTGGAGCCACGAATCGAGGAGGCGCTCGAGACCATCGGCCTCACCGGACTGCGCGACACCCCGGCCGGGATCCTGGCGCACGGACAGAAGCAATGGCTCGAGATCGGCATGCTGCTGGTGCAGAACGCGGACGTCCTGCTGCTCGACGAGCCGGTCGCCGGGATGAGCCACGAGGAGCGCGAGGAGACCGGAAACCTGTTGCGGCGCATCGGCGGTGGCCGCACCGTCGTGGTCGTCGAGCACGACATGGACTTCATGAGGGCGTTCGCCACCTCGGTGACCGTGCTGGCCGCAGGCCGGGTACTGAGCGAGGGCACCGTCGAACAGGTACAGGCCGACCCTCGCGTCCAGGAGGTCTACCTGGGCACCGCCGCAGCAGCCAGCATCACTGACGAGGAGGCCGACGATGCTCGAACTCGTTGACGTACGAACCGGATACGGCCGTTCCGAGGTGATCCACGGGGTGTCCCTCGAGGTGCCGCCCGACGGCGTCGCCGCGGTCCTCGGACACAACGGCGCAGGCAAGACCACCCTGCTGCGTGCCGCGGTGGGCCTGCTGCCGGTCCGCTCCGGCAGCGTGCGGTTCGACGGTGAGGACGTCACCGCACTGCGGCCCAGCGCCCGGGTGGCGCGGGGCCTCGCCTACGTGCCGCAGGGCCAGCAGTCGTTCGGCCAGCTGACCACCGCAGAGAACCTGCAGGTGGTCGCGGACGGGAGGCGTCGGGGCCGGGCGTTGATGGCCGAGGCCCTGGACCTGTTCCCGGCGCTGACGGGGCTGCTGGATCGGCGGGCCGGACTGCTCTCCGGCGGCCAGCGCCAGCAGCTGGCCATCGCCCGGGCCCTGATCACCGAGCCCAAGATGCTGATCCTCGACGAGCCGACCGAGGGCATCCAGCCGTCGGTGGTGGCCGAGATCGAGCGCACCATCATCGAACTCACGGGCCGCGGCGACCTCGGCGTGCTGCTGGTCGAGCAGCACATCGGGTTCGCCCTGAACGCCGCGCGGCAGTGCCACGTACTCGCGTCCGGCCGCATCGTCTCGTCCGGTCCCGGCGGCGCGGCCGCAGGCACCGACGTCGACAAGGCGCTGTCGGAGGTCCGATCCGCGATGGCGATCTGATGAGCGCCCCGCCGTCGCTGAGCGATCGCGTCTACCTGTCGCTGCGGTCGGACCTGATGTGTGGGCGGATCGCGCCCGGCGACCGGCTCGGCGAGGAACGCCTGGCCGGGCAGTACGGGGTCTCGCGCACGCCGGTCCGCGAGGCCCTGGCCCGGCTGCTGGCCGACGGCCTGATTCAGCGGGACGAGGGCGGACTGTTTCCGTACCGGCCACGACTCGACGAACTCGCCGGCCTCTACGAGCTGCGGACAGTCCTGGAGCTGCAGGGCATCTCGCGGGTCCTGGACGGCCCCGGCCGTCGGCACGACCCGGACGTGCTGGGCCCCGAACTGGACCGGTGGTACGCGCTGCGCGCCCGGATGCCGGAGCCGGACGCCGGGTTCGTCGGCCTGGACGAGCAGTTCCACACGGTGCTACTGGAGTCGGCAGGCAACGAGGCGCTCGCGAACGCCCTCGTCGCCGTCAACGCGAAGGTCCGCCCGGTGCGGATGTTCGACTACCTGACTCCGGACCGGATGGCGGCCACCGTCGACGAGCACGTACACCTGGCCGAACTGGTGCTCGACGGCCGGCTGGACATCGCCTACGACGCGCTGCGCCAGCACATCGACGAGTCCCGGCAGGTGGTGGTGACGCGGGCCGGGGAGGCACTGTCGATGGCGCGGATGGCGTCGGCGATGCGGCTGTGAGCCGACGTCACCTCTCACCGAAGGTTCGCCGGACAACCCGGGCGGGACTTCCCACGGCGACGGCATGGTCGGGAATGTCGTGCAGGACAACGCTGCCCGCGCCGACAACGGTGTTGTCCCCGATGCAAACTCCCGGACCGACCGTGACCGCGGCACCGAGCCAGACGTTCTCCCCGAGGGCGATCGGGGCGGCTCGCTCCCATCCGTCCCGGCGCTTCTGGTGGTCCTCGATCGGGTGCAGCGCCGTCATCAACTGAGCTCCCGGGCCGATCCGCGAGTCGCTTCCGATCGTGATCGGCGCGTCGTCCATGAAGAACGCATTGACGTTCACGAAGACCCCGTCGCCCAGACGGATGTTGTGGCCGTAGCTGCACTGGAATCGCGGCATCACCACCACCCGCTCGCCGACCTGCGCCAACATCTCCTGCAGGACCTGCGCCCTCGACTCGTCGTCGTCTGCCCCGGCGCCGTTGAATCTGTCCAGCATGCGCCAACACCGGCGCCGGAGGTCGGCAAGCTCCGGATCATCGAGATACCAAACTCCGCGGTCGAGTCGTTCCCTCTGTTCCCCCATGCCGCGTGATCGTGCCAGGCAAGTGCATCCGGCGATGCAGCGACACTGCAGCGCTTCGCCTGTCGGTGTGCCCGTGCTCAGCTCCCGGATCCGGCGTCTTCGATCCGAACGGAGGCAGAGGATCTCCCTCGACTCCTGCGGCCCAGCCCACTGTGTTTCTGAGCGACTGGCAAGGAATTCGTGCGAGCGCCTCGGCGCCTGTGCGCATTTCTGGCGCCAACAGGGACCAACAGTAGCCGTGGGCCACAGGACGTTTACCAGGCGAAACATCATTGCTATCGAATATGTGTGCAAGTATTGTCTGATGCATGGAACTCGTCGAGATGCTCGCCGACCCCACCGGGGTCGAGGCATGGCGACTCGACGAAACCGAACTCGCGAGCACCGTCCCGGAACTGTCATCGAAGATCCTCGAGCTGGAGGCCCTACGGGTCCGGTTGGTCCACGAGGCCGACCAGAGATGCGTCCCCAACGACCTCGGCGCCGCCGACACCACCTCCTGGCTCTCCGACACCACACACATGACCGCAGGCCACGCCGGCAAGATCGTCCGACTGGGACGGGAACTGCCGTTGCACCCGCGAATGGCCGCCGCATTGGACGCCGGACGGATCGAACTCGGGCACGTGCAGGTGATCGTCGACTTCCTCGCCCGACTCGAACGACTCACCGTCGGCCAGCCTGGCCCGCCGGTGGAGACGGACTGGAACCACCCCGACCCAGAAACCGGGCGCCCGGACGACTGCCAGGCCTACCTGCTCATCGCCGCCCAACTCGAGAACGCCACCGTCCTGCGACGGCGCGCCCGCGCCCTGGAACTGCTGCTGCAGCTAGACGGGACCGTCCCACCCGACGGAGAGAACCCCGAACTCAACGAGTTCCACGCCTCCGCCACACTCGGCGGGCGCGTGCACGTGAAGGGATCGTTCGACGCCGAGGTCGGTGAGGCGTTGAACACCGCACTGTCTGGCCTGTCCAAGCCGCACCCGAGCACAGACGACGACGGCAACCCCATCCGCGACCCGCGGTCCGCCGCCAAGCGCCGCGCCGATGCGTTGGAGCAGATCATCCGCGGGCACCTCGACAACGCCCGAGGACCGGTCGAGGGCGGCGAACAACCGCACGTCACCGTCACCATCGACCTCGACGCCCTCAAGGAAGCCGTCGCCAGGACCGCGCCCACCCCGGCGACAGGGGCCTGGACGAAGAACGGGTGGGACTACCACTCCCCCAACGCAACCGGACCCGTCGGCGCAACCAGATCCACACCCGGCGATAGCTGCTCAGACATCCGACCCCCGCGGCACTACCGCAGAGTCCGGCACGCCAGCATGCCCTGGGCCGGACCCGTCTCCGCCGCCATCGCCGCACGCCTGTCCTGCGACGCCCAAGTCACCGCGGTCTTCGTCGACAAGGAAGGCAACC